>JBDLSG010000015.1:0-44873 GCA_039799645.1 Pseudomonadota bacterium
GTGAAACTCACCCGCGCCAAGCTCGAGTCGCTGGTCGAAGATCTCGTCAAGCGCACGATCGAGCCCTGTAAAATCGCGCTGAAAGACGCGGGCCTCTCGGCAGCCGAGGTCTCCGAGGTGATCCTCGTCGGTGGTCAGACGCGCATGCCGCTCGTACAGAAGTACGTCAAAGATTTCTTCGGCAAAGATCCGCGCAAAGATGTCAACCCCGATGAGGCAGTTGCCGTCGGCGCTGCGATTCAGGGCGGTGTTCTCGCCGGTGACGTGAAGGACGTGTTGCTCCTCGACGTGACGCCGCTGTCGCTCGGTCTTGAGACCTTAGGCGGCGTGATGACCAAGCTCATCGAGAAGAACACGACCATCCCGACCAAACATTCGCAGGTGTTCTCGACCGCCGAGGACAACCAGACGGCCGTGACGATTCACGTGTTGCAGGGCGAGCGTGAGCGCGCGCTCGATAACAAGTCGCTCGGCAAGTTCGACTTGACGGATATTCCGGCATCCCGTCGCGGTACGCCGCAGGTTGAGGTCACCTTCGACATCGATGCCAACGGCATCCTGAACGTGTCGGCCAAAGACAAGGCGACCGGCAAGGAACAGCGCATCGTCATCAAGGCCTCGTCGGGTCTGTCGGAGGATGAGATCAAGCGCATGGTGAGCGACGCCGAGGCGCATGCCGAAGAGGACAAAAAGTTCCGCGAGCTCGTCGAGACGCGCAACAAAGCCGATGGCATGGTTCACTCGGTCGAGCAGACGCTCAAAGATTTGGGCGAGAAGGTCGCCACCGAAGAGCGCGTCAAGGTCGAGAATGCCCTCAACGACTTGAAGGGCGTTTTGAAAGACGACGATAAAGACAAGATTGAGAAGAAGCTCGAGGCGCTGATGCAGGCATCTAGCGCGATCGCTCAGCAGGCCTATGCACAACAGTCCGGCGAGGGCGGCGAGGCCGCCGCAGCGGCGGGTGGTGCCGAAGGCTCGGGTAAGGATCGAGGCGATGTGCTCGATGCGGAGTTCGAGGAAGTGAAGGACAAGGACCAGGACCGCAAGGCTTCCTGATCGGTCTTGCGCCGACTGAACTCCCATGGCCAAACGCGATTACTACCAGATCCTCGACGTCGCCAAGGGCGCGTCGGAGGCCGACATCAAGAAGGCCTACCGACGCCTCGCGATGAAGTATCACCCGGACCGAAACCCGGGTGATGCCGAGGCTGAGGAGCAATTCAAAGAGGCGAAGGAAGCCTACGAAGTGCTCTCCGATGCGCAGAAGCGCGCTATCTACGACCAGCACGGTCACGATGGCATGGAGGCCATGCGTCAAGGCGGCGGACCTGGTGGCGCCGGGTTCGGCGGTGGTGCCGATTTCGGCGATATTTTTGGCGAAGTATTCGGCGATATCTTTGGCGGTGGCCGTCGTGGCGGTCGTTCGCAGGTATTCCGCGGCGCGGACCTGCGTTACGAGCTAGAGCTCGATTTGGCGCAAGCTGTTTTCGGCTATACGACCGAGGTCGAGATTCCGCGCTTGATGGAATGCGAGACCTGTCATGGCAGCGGCTGTGCCAAGGGATCGAGTCCTGTTAGCTGCGATCAATGCCAAGGCAGCGGGCAAATGCGCATCTCGCAGGGCTTCTTTCAGTTGCAGCAGCCCTGTAACAAGTGCCGCGGCACGGGGCGCATCGTCAAAAATCCCTGCGATACCTGTCTCGGTCAGGGTCGTGTACGTCGCACGCGCAAGCTGTCGGTCAAGGTGCCGGCGGGCGTTTCGACCGGTGATCGCATTCGACTGGCCGGTGAGGGCGAGGCGGGTCGCAATGGGGGTCCACCGGGCGATCTCTACATCGAGATGAACGTCAAACCGCACCCGATCTTCGAGCGCGAGGGTGATGATCTTTCGTGTGAAGTCCCGATCAGTTTTGCCACTGCCGTGCTCGGTGGTTCGGTGAACGTGCCCACGCTCGAGGGTGAAGTGTCGATCAAGATTCCGGCTGAGACCCAGTCGGGTCGCGTGTTCCGTTTGCGCGACAAAGGCGTGAAGCCGGTGCGTGGTGGTAGCCGAGGCGACCTCTTCTGTCGCGTTGTGGTAGAAACGCCAGTGAAACTGTCGTCCGAGCAGCGCGATTTGCTGCGCCGATTCGATGAGTCACTGCGCGGTGATGGTCAAGGCCATACGCCGCGTGAAGAGGGCTTCTTTGAAGGCGTAAAACGCTTCTTCTCCGGCGGCAACTAAACCGTCAGGAGTAATTGCATGCGAGTGGTGATCGTCGGAGCCTCGGGCCGCATGGGGCTCGCCATTACGCGTGCCGCTATCGAAATGGGCGATGTCATGTTCGTCGGCGCCATCGACCGCGAGGGCGCCGCTGCCGTCGGACGCGATCTAGGTGAACTGGCCGGGTTGCCCGCGATCGGCACTCGGGTCACGACGGATCTGGCGGTCGTACTCGGTGATGCCGATGTCGTGATCGACTTCTCGGCGGCGAGTGCAACGCTTGGCAATTTGGCCGCTTGCGCCAATGCCGGCGTGCCGATCGTTATCGGTACGACCGGTCTCGATGCCGATGCGCACAGCGCGGCTGCTGTCGCTGCGCAACATATTCCGGTGCTCATCGCCGCCAACACCAGTCTGGGTGTGACCCTATTGCTCGAGCTCGTACGCCAAGCGGCGCGATCCTTGCCCGCTGACTTCGACATCGAAATCGTCGAGGCCCATCATCGACACAAGCAAGACGCGCCATCGGGCACTGCGCTGGCTCTCGGTCGTGTGGCCTCGGAGGGTCGTGGTGTGCCGTTCCGAGCCCAGGACGTGCGGCACCACGCTGACGGCGGCGCGCGACCCACAGGTGAGATCGGATACGCCGTCGTTCGGGGCGGGGATGTGGTCGGTGACCACACGGTGGCTTTTTTGGGGGCGGGCGAACGGGTGCTTCTGTCGCACCAGGCCACAGACCGGGCAATCTTTGCTCGGGGTGCCTTGCGGGCAGCGAAATTTTTGTGCGAACAGACCCCTGGTCGCTATGAAATGGGTGATGTAATTAATTTAAAAACAAGGACTTAGGAAATTCTGTCGGTGTTTCGTATCGGTGCGATTTCACCCCGAATTTCATGGACAGAGTGGGGTCCGAAAACATAGAATTTCCTTCTAATCCGATAGCCGGGTTAGTCCTAGCAAGGCGGGAGACATTCGCGAGAGTGTCTCCCGTTTTGTCAATGCGATACCCGCGCTCTGCGTCGGAGAGTGTTTTTGCAGAGCAACGGGTGACTGAGTGAGCGAAGCAGTGCTGGCGCTCGCGGATGGTTCGACCTTCCGCGGCCAATCGATCGGTGCGACAGGGAATACCTCCGGCGAAGTCGTTTTCAATACCGCGTTGACCGGTTATCAGGAAATTCTGTCCGACCCGTCCTACTCGCGGCAAATCGTCACGCTCACTTATCCCCACATCGGCAACGTGGGTACCAACGACGACGACATGGAGTCCGTTGCAGCGTATGCGGCGGGGCTCGTGATCCGCGATCTGCCACCGAGGTTCAGCAACTACCGCTCCACGCGCAGCCTTCCCGACTTTCTCGTGCATCATGGTGTCGTCGCCATCGCCGATATCGACACGCGACGCTTAACGCGCATCCTGCGCGAGAAGGGTGCTCAGAATGGCGCCATCGTGACCGGTGAGGCGAGCAAGGCGGGTGATGTCGCGAAGCTAGAAGCGGCGGCGCTCGAAGCGGCACGCGCGTTCCCGGGTTTGAAGGGGATGGATATTGCCAAGATCGTCTCGGTGCGTGAGCGCTACGACTGGACGGCCGGTACCACTTTCGATGCTCCGCCTGCGCGCACGGGTCACAAGCCGTATCGCGTCGTCGCGTACGACTTTGGCGTCAAGTACAACATCCTTCGCTTGTTGGTCGATGCGGGCTGTTCGGTTACCGTCGTCCCGGCTCAGACACCCGCGAGTGAGGTGCTGGCGCTGAATCCGGAGGGCGTGTTCCTCTCGAACGGCCCCGGGGATCCCGAACCCTGTGATTATGCGATTCGCGCCATCGGCGAGATTCTGACCGCCAACATACCGATCTTCGGCATCTGCCTTGGACACCAGTTGCTCGGGCTTGCAAGCGGTGCTCGTACGATGAAAATGAAGTTCGGCCATCACGGTGCGAACCATCCGGTGCAGGATCTCGAGAGCCGTCGCGTGTTGATCACCTCGCAGAACCATGGCTTTGCGATCGATGAGAGCAGCCTGCCTGCCAATCTCGTGGCGACGCACCGCTCATTGTTCGACGGCACCTTGCAGGGCGTGGCGCGTACCGATCGCGATGCATTCAGTTTCCAGGGGCATCCGGAAGCGAGCCCCGGTCCCCACGACGTCAGCCATTTGTTCGATCGCTTCACAGCGGCCATGCAGCGCCGCCGTTCGGCTTGATCGAGAAACCGAGTCCGCTATGCCGAAAAGAACCGACATCCAAAGCATCCTGATCATTGGCGCAGGTCCGATCGTCATCGGCCAAGCCTGCGAGTTCGACTACTCGGGTGCGCAAGCGTGCAAGGCGCTGCGGGAGGAGGGCTACCGGGTCATCCTGGTGAACTCGAACCCCGCCACGATCATGACCGATCCGGGCATGGCCGATGCCACCTACATCGAACCGATCAATTGGCGCACGGTCGCTCGCATCATCGAGAAGGAACGCCCGGATGCGGTGTTGCCGACGATGGGTGGTCAGACGGCGCTCAATACCGCGCTCGATCTCGTGCGCGAAGGCGTGCTCGAGAAGTTCGACTGCGAGTTGATCGGTGCTTCGCGTGACGCCATCGATATGGCCGAAGATCGTGAGCTGTTCCGTAACGCCATGCGCGAGATCGGGCTCGAGTCGGCTCAGTCGGCGGTGGCCAAAAGTCTCGAAGAGGCCTTTGCGATTCAATCCACGCTCGGCTATCCGTGTGTCATCCGACCGAGTTTTACGTTGGGTGGTTCAGGCGGCGGCATCGCGTACAACCGCGAGGAGTTCGAGTCGATCGTATTGCGCGGCATCGACGCATCGCCGACTAGCGAGGTGCTGATCGAGGAGTCGATCCTCGGCTGGAAAGAGTTCGAGATGGAGGTCGTGCGTGATCGCGCCGACAACTGCATCATCGTCTGCTCGATCGAGAACCTCGATCCGATGGGGGTGCACACCGGCGACTCGATCACCGTCGCGCCGGCACAAACATTGACCGACAAAGAATACCAGCGCATGCGCGATGCCTCGATCGCGGTGCTGCGCAAGATTGGTGTCGATACCGGTGGCTCAAACGTGCAGTTCGCCGTGAATCCCGAAGATGGTCGCTTGATCGTCATCGAGATGAACCCGCGTGTCTCGCGTTCCTCGGCGCTCGCCTCCAAAGCAACAGGGTTCCCGATCGCCAAGATCGCAGCGAAGTTAGCGGTCGGCTATACGCTCGATGAGTTGCGCAACGACATCACGGGCGGCGCGACGCCGGCCTCGTTCGAACCGACCATCGACTACGTCGTCACGAAGATCCCGCGTTTCACTTTCGAGAAGTTTCGCGGTGCGAACGATCGACTCACCACGCAGATGAAATCGGTGGGCGAGGTGATGGCGATCGGTCGTACCTTCCAAGAATCGCTGCAAAAGGCTTTGCGTGGTCTTGAGACGGGACTCGATGGCTTATCACCCGTTACCACGCTGCCGCTCGGTGAAGAGACCGCCGCTACGCTCGCGCACAACCTGCGGATGCCGGGACCTGATCGTCTGCTGCAGACGGCCGACGCGTTCCGAGCGGGTTGGACTTTTGATCGGGTGCATGAACTCACTCGCATCGATCCGTGGTTCTTGGCTCAGATCGAAGAAATCGTGATGCTCGAGGGCGAGGTTGCTAAAGGCAATCTCGCGAGTCTCGATGCCGCGCGTCTGCGACATCTGAAGCGGCATGGCTTCTCTGACTCGCGATTGGCGAAGCTCGTCGGTGTCACCGAGAGCGAGATTCGTGCGCGTCGTCAGTCGCTCGGTATTCGCCCCGTCTACAAGCGAGTCGATACCTGCGCCGCGGAGTTCTCGACTTCGACCGCCTATCTTTACTCGACCTACGAGGAAGAGTGCGAGGCCGAACCGACAAACCGCCGCAAGATCGTGATTCTGGGCGGTGGCCCCAATCGTATCGGCCAAGGCATTGAGTTCGACTATTGCTGCGTGCATGCGGCACTGGCGCTGCGCGAAGATGGTTTCGAGACCATCATGATCAACTGCAATCCGGAGACGGTCTCGACCGATTACGACACCTCGGATCGCTTGTACTTCGAGCCGTTGACGCTCGAGGATGTACTCGAAATCATCGAGAAAGAAAAACCTGAAGGCGTGATTGTGCAGTACGGTGGTCAGACACCGCTCAAGCTGTCGCGAGCGCTTGAGAAGGCGGGCGCGCCGATCATCGGCACTTCTCCCGAGTCGATCGACGTGGCCGAAGATCGCGAGCGTTTCCAAAAATTGGTGCAGGCGCTCGGACTTCGCCAACCAGCTAACGCCACTGCACGTACGGAAGCGCAGGCGTTGGCGCTCGCCCGTGAGGTGACCTTCCCGTTGGTGGTGCGTCCATCCTACGTGCTTGGTGGTCGCGCCATGGAAATCGTCTTCAACGAGGACGATCTGCGCGCCTACATGACCGATGCGGTGAAAGTTTCGAACGAAAGTCCGGTGTTGCTCGATCGATTCTTGGACGATGCCATCGAGGTCGACGTCGATGCCGTTTGCGACGGTCGACATGTTCTCGTCGGCGGTATCATGGAGCACGTCGAGCAAGCCGGTGTGCACTCGGGTGACTCCGGGTGCTCGCTGCCACCGAATTCTTTGTCAGCCGAATTACAAGATGCGCTGCGCGAGCAAACCAAGCAGCTGGCGCTCGCGCTCAATGTCGTTGGCTTGATGAATATCCAGTTCGCGATCCAGAACGGCGTGATCTTCGTTCTCGAGGTGAATCCGCGTGCGTCACGAACGGCGCCATTCGTATCGAAGGCGACTGGGCTGCCGCTTGCCAAGATTGGGGCGCGCGTGATGACTGGGCAAACGTTGGCGGCTCTCGGTGCCACCACCGAGCGCGTCCCGCCGTACTACTCGGTCAAAGAGGCGGTGTTCCCCTTCGTCAAATTCCCAGAAGCCGACCCGATGCTCGGCCCTGAGATGAAATCCACGGGCGAGGTGATGGGCACCGGTCGAAGCTTTGGCGAGGCTTATGCCAAAGCGCAAGCGGCCTCGAGTGTGGTGTTGCCACGGTCGGGCACTTGCTTTCTGAGCGTACGCGAACGCGACAAGGCGGGTGTGGTGCAACTGGCGCGCCAGCTCACCGAGCGTGGCTTTGATCTCGTGGCGACCGAAGGTACCGCCGCCGTCATCGCAGCGGCCGGCATCTCGGTGCGCAAGGTCAACAAAGTGCGCGAGGGCCGACCCCATTGCGTCGATATGATCAAAAACGGCGAAATCGTTTTGATCGTCAATACGACCGAGGGCAAGCAGGCCGTACAGGAGTCGCACTCGATCCGGCGCGAGGCCGTACAACGTCGTGTGACTTACTACACGACGCTGGCGGCGGCGCTCGCAACGTGCGAGGCTCTCGACTCGCTCGATCAGGTCGACGTCAACCGGCTGCAGGATCTGCATCAGGAGATGCCCGCATGAAGCGTAATCCGATCACTTTGCGTGGCGCCGAAATGCTGCGCGCCGAATTGAAGCGCCTCAAAAGTGAGGACCGTCCCAACATCATCAAAGCGATTGCCGAGGCGCGGAGCCACGGCGATCTGTCCGAGAATGCCGAATATCACGCGGCGCGTGAGCAGCAGGGTTTCATTGAGGGTCGTATCGCCGAACTCGAGGCGAAGCTCTCGACCGCCGAGATCATCGATGTCGCGCAGCTGACTCCGGGCGACAAAGTCGTCTTCGGTGCCACGGTCGATCTCGAGGCGGAGGAAGACGGCAAGCGCGTCACGTACACGATCGTGGGTGATGACGAGGCCGATATTCGTGCATCGCGCATTGCCATTACGTCGCCGATTGCACGTGCGCTGATCGGCAAATCCGAGGGCGACGTCGTCGATGTGACAGCCCCGGGTGGCGTTCGCTCTTACGAGATCGTCGCCGTTCGTTACGAGGGCTGATCAGTCGGGCAGAACGATCTTGCGCAAATCGGCGCGCGGTTTGTAGAGCGTGGCCACGTGACCGATACGACCGACCAAGGCGCTCTCGCACTGCAGGGCGAGTGTCTCGAGCGCCGCGTCGCGTGCTTCGCGATCGGCACCGGTCATGCGAACCTTGATCAATTCATGATCATGCAACGCCCGCTGCGTTTCGGCGACAACACCCGGGCTCACCCCAGCGTTGCCGATGAGGATGACGGGCTTGAGGGGGTGGGCGAGGCCGCGCAGGTAGCGGCGTTGTTTTTCTGTTAGTTTCACGGCCGCCATTCTACCCGCTTCGATCATGGTCAAACGCACGCAAAGCAGCCGCGAGTGGCTGAAGGAACATTTCACCGACCCGTTCGTTAAGCGAGCCTGGGCCGAGGGTTGGCGTTCGCGCGCCGTCTTCAAGCTCGAGGAAATCGATCGTAAGGAAAAGCTCCTGAAGCCCGGCATGGTGGTGCTCGATCTCGGCTCGACGCCCGGCGCGTGGAGTCAGTACGCCAAACGCCGGGTCGGCAAGAACGGGACGCTGATTGCGAGCGACATCCTGCCCATGGAGCCGATTCCCGGTGTGGACTTCATCGAGGGGGATTTTCGTGAGGAGTCCGTCTTCGAGGCGATCCTGGCGAAAGTGCCACCGGGGGGTGTCGACGTGGTGCTCTCCGACATGGCACCCAACCTCTCTGGCGTGGATGCGATCGACAAGCCGAGATCACTTTATCTCTGTGAATTGGCACTCGATTTGGCCAATCGGGCCTTGAAGCCGGGCGGTGATGTCCTCATTAAGACCTTTCAAGGCACGGGTTTCGATGTCTTCGTTGCGGAGGCCCGCAAGCATTACACCCGGGTCAAGTTTGCTAAGCCTGCAGCGTCACGCTCACGCAGCCCCGAACTTTACTTGCTCGCACGTGGTCGAAAGGCGGTGTAGCAGCGGTTTCGACTGGTTCGGCGGCCCCTGTTCGTGTAGTTTGATCGAGGCGGGGCGAGGGAACGCGCCTTTGAGGTATCGGTAATGAATGATCTGATGAAGAATTTCGTGGTGTGGGCTCTGATCGCGCTGGCGGTCTTGGTGCTCTTCAGTCAATTCATGCCCCGCTCGGGCCCCGTCGCCGAGATCAGCTACTCGACCTTCCTGAGCGAAATCCGCAACGGTCGGATCGAGAGCGTCGTGTTGCAGGGCGATACGATCATCGGCACCCGCAAAGACAAGTCGACCTTCGAGCTCTACAACCCGGAGACGGATAACACCGCGCTCATCGGAACGCTCGCCAAGTCCGACGTTGCGATCATCGGCCGTGCGCCGAAGCAGCCGAACTTCCTCGCGCAGCTCATCCTGCAACTCGCGCCTGCTTTGCTGTTGATTTTGGTTTTTGCGTGGATGCTTCGGCAGATGCAGGGCGGCGGTAATGGCCGCGGCGCCATGTCCTTCGGTAAGAGTCGTGCGCGCCTTCTGAGCGAGGATCAGGTCGCGGTGACGTTCGCCGATGTGGCCGGTGTCGATGAGGCCAAGACGGAAGTCGGCGAGATCGTCGACTTCCTGAAGGATCCGTCGAAGTTCCAGAAGCTCGGCGGCAAGATTCCAAGAGGCGTGCTCATGGTGGGTAGCCCCGGTACCGGCAAGACCTTGCTTGCTCGTGCCATTGCGGGCGAGGCGAAGGTGCCGTTCTTCACTATTTCGGGTTCCGACTTCGTCGAAATGTTCGTGGGCGTTGGTGCCTCGCGCGTGCGTGACATGTTCGAGCAGGCCAAGAAGCACGCTCCCTGCATCATCTTCATCGACGAGATCGATGCCGTCGGTCGTCATCGCGGCGCGGGTCTCGGCGGTGGTCACGACGAGCGTGAGCAGACCTTGAACCAGTTGCTCGTTGAGATGGACGGCTTCGAGGGCAACGAGGGCATCATCGTCATCGCGGCCACTAACCGTCCCGATGTGCTCGATCCGGCGTTGCTGCGTCCGGGCCGTTTCGACCGTCAGGTCGTCGTACCGCTGCCCGATGTGCGCGGTCGCGAGCAGATCCTGAAGGTTCACATGCGCAAGGTTCCGCTCGGGGAAGACGTGAAGCCGTCGCTGATCGCGCGCGGTACGCCTGGGTTTTCAGGCGCCGATCTTGCCAACCTCGTCAACGAGGCAGCGCTATTCGCTGCGCGTGCCAATAAGCGCATCGTCGGCATGGAAGAGTTCGAGCGCGCCAAGGACAAGATCATGATGGGCGCCGAGCGGCGATCCATGGTGATGACCGAGGAAGAAAAGCGTATGACCGCTTATCACGAAGCGGGTCACGCCATCGTCGGTATCTCCGTGCCCGAGCATGACCCGGTGTACAAGGTCACGATCATTCCGCGCGGCCGAGCTCTCGGCGTGACGCAGTTTCTGCCGGAGCAGGATCGTTATTCCATGAGCAAGCGTCGCATCGAGTCGAGCATCACGACGCTCTTCGGTGGACGTATCGCCGAAGAGATCATCTTCGGCGTCGATTCGGTCACGACCGGTGCTTCGAACGACATCGAGCGCGCGACGGATTTGGCGCGCAACATGGTCACGAAGTGGGGCCTCTCGGACAAGCTCGGTCCGTTAACCTACTCCGAAGAGTCCGGCGAAGTATTCCTCGGGCGCTCGGTCACGCAGACCAAACAGGTCTCGGATGAGACGGCGCACGCGATCGACCAGGAAGTGCGTCGCGTCATCGAGAGCAACTACCAGCGCGCCAAGGACATCCTGCAGACGAACCTCGACAAGCTGCACGCCATGTCCGACGCCTTGATGAAGTTCGAGACGATCGACGACGGTCAGATCAAGGACATCATGGAAGGCCGCGCGCCGCGTGAGCCCTCTGGCTGGGATGATTCTGCGTCGAGCGGTCCGTCCGGAGGCGATACGCCACCGCGTCCGGCACCGTCGGGCGGCATTGGTACGACGCCAGCCGGTGAGGGCAGCGCCGGCTGATGTCGCTTCGCTGCGCAGATCGAGTCCTCGATTTGCGTCTCCCGAGAGTCATGGGCGTGCTGAATGTCACGCCCGACTCCTTTTCCGATGGCGGTCGCTTCGTCGATGTGGAGGCAGCTATTTCTGCTGCCGAACGAATGCGCGCTGCCGGCGCCGACATCATCGATGTGGGCGGCGAGTCGACGCGCCCCGGGGCTGCCGAGGTCTCAGCCGATGAGGAGTGGCAGCGAGTTGAACCCATCCTGTGCCGTTTGCTCGAACGGGGAGCCTTCGTTTCCCTCGATACCAGCAAACCTGAGGTGATGCGCGCGGGTCTCGCGCTCGGCGTACACCTGATCAACGATGTCTATGCGCTGCGCCAACCCGGGGCCCTCGAGGCCGTGGCCTCAAGCAACGCGGCGGTATGCCTAATGCACATGCAGGGTGAGCCGCGCACGATGCAGCAGGCTCCGCATTACGTTGACGTCATCGCTGAGGTTCGTGATTTTCTCGGCGAGCGACTGCAGGCCTGTCGTGCGGCTGGCATCTCGGACGATCGATTATTGATCGATCCGGGATTCGGTTTCGGCAAGACCCTGCCGCACAATCTCGCTCTGCTGCGGCGCCTTGGCGAACTCAAGACACTGGGCGTGCCCATGCTCGCCGGTTTGTCGCGTAAGTCGATGCTGGCAGCACTCACGGGTCGGCCGGTGGAGGCGCGATTGGCGGGGAGCCTCGCGCTCGCGCTCGCCGCATGCGAGGGCGGTGCGCGTATCATTCGCGTCCACGATGTTGCCGAGACCGTTGATGCGCTCAAGGTATGGCGCGCATTCCGCGACGAGACGACATCCAGCTAAGCAGTCAGAGCGTTTAGACAATCGGGGCTGATTCAGAACATGGGCAGACAATATTTCGGTACCGACGGCGTACGCGGCACGGTGGGGCAGGAGCCATTGACCGTGGATTTCGCACTGCGCCTAGCGAGTGCCGCCGCGCGCGTGCTCGCGCCGCAGGGTGGCACTGTCCTCATCGGTAAGGACACGCGGCTCTCCGGTTACATGTTCGAAGCGGCGCTCGAAGCCGGGTTCATCGCCGCGGGGCTCGATGTGCTGCTGATCGGTCCTTTGCCGACGCCAGGCATTGCCTTCATGGCACGCCATTTCAATTGTCGTTTCGGCGTCGTGATCAGCGCGTCTCACAACCCGTACTACGACAACGGCATCAAGTTCTTCGATGCCGACGGCGGCAAGTTGACGGACGAGGCTGAGGAGCGCATCGAGGCCGAGTTGGCCAATGGAGCCACCACGGTGGAGTCGGGGCGACTCGGTCGCGCCGTACGCGTCGACAAGACTCGCAAGGCTTATCAAGATTTTTGTTGCGCCACGTTCCCTGCGGGTAAAAGCCTCAAGGGCATGAAGATCGTGATCGATTGTGCGCATGGTGCCGGCTACAAGGTGGCGCCGCGTATCCTCACCGACCTCGGCGCCGAGATCGTGCCGATCGGCTGTTCGCCGACGGGTCGCAACATCAATGAAGGCTGCGGATCAACCTCGCCCGAGTTGTTGCAGTTGACGGTGCCCGGCGTGAAGGCGCAGGTCGGTATCGCGCTCGATGGCGATGGAGATCGTCTCGTGATGGTCGATCATCTGGGTCGCAAGGTCGATGGCGATCAGCTGCTCTACGTAATCGCGCTCGCCAAGCACGCGGCGGGCACTTTGCGTGGCCCAGTCGTCGGCACCCTCATGACGAACTTTGGCCTCGAGCGCGCGTTGCGTGACAAAGGTATTGGCTTCGAACGAGCGGCCGTGGGCGATCGTTATGTGCTCGCCAAGCTTCGCGAGACAGGCGGAGTGCTCGGTGGCGAAACCTCGGGGCATCTGCTGACGCTCGATCAGACAACCACGGGCGATGCGATGATCGCAGCGCTGCAGGTGCTTGGCGTCATGTGCGATACCGGCAAGTCGCTTGCCGAGTTGACGGCGGGTTTGCAGTTGCTGCCGCAAGTGATGATCAACGTTCGCGTCAAGGAGCGGTTCGATCCGTACTCGCGTGATTCGGTGCGAAAAGTGGTCGATGCGGTCAACGCCGAGCTCGATGGGCGTGGCCGAGTCGTGTTACGCGCCTCGGGTACGGAACCGCTGATTCGGGTGATGGTCGAGGCAGAAGAGTCGGCCGCAGCGCGAAGTCTTGCGCAAAGAATTGCCGATGCCGTGCAGGCGGGGGTGTGACGATGACACGTAAGCCATTGGTGGTCGGTAACTGGAAGATGCATGGCTCGCTCGCGGGTAACGCCGAGTTGTTGCTCGGCTTGCGTGAAATACTGCCGACGGGTTCCGTCGAGAGCGCCGTTTGCCCGCCGTTCGTTTATCTGTCCTCCGTTGGCGCGGCGCTTGCGGGAAGCGCAATCGAGCTTGGCGCGCAGGATGTTTGCGAGCAGCTCGAAGCCGGTGCCTACACGGGCGAGGTCTCAGCATCGATGTTGCGTGAGGTCGGCTGTCGTTACGTGATCGTCGGCCACTCCGAACGTCGAGCGATCTACGGCGAAACCGATGAGCGCATCGCCCGCAAGTTCGCATCGGCGCTGGGCGCCGGGCTCGTGCCGATACTGTGTGTCGGCGAGTCGTTGCAAGAACGTGAGACGGGCGCAACCGAGACCGTCGTGATTCGTCAGCTCGATGCGGTGATCAGCGCCGTTGGGGTAGGGGCTGTCGGTCGCGGCGTGCTGGCTTACGAGCCGGTTTGGGCGATCGGAACCGGCCGAACGGCGAGTCCGGAACAGGCGCAGGAGGTTCATGCTTGCCTGCGTGGTCGAATTGCCTCAATCGATGCTACAATTGCCGGCTCCGTGAGGGTCCTCTATGGGGGCAGCGTCAAGGCGGGCAACGCGAACGAAATTTTCGCGATGCCGGATGTTGACGGTGGCCTGATAGGTGGAGCCTCACTGAAAGCAGCCGAGTTTGCAGCGATCGTCGCCGCAGCCGCTGCAACTGGAAAGTGAACATCACATGCTGTTGACCGCCCTGACCATCTTGCAAGTGTTCGTCTCGATCGCGATCGTCGCGCTCGTGCTGCTGCAGCGTGGCCGCGGAGCCGACGCCGGTGCCGGTTTCGGCGCGGGTGCCTCGGGCAGTGTGTTCGGTGCGCGCGGCGCGACTACCGGGTTGTCTCGTTCCACGGCGATTTTCGCCGCGATTTTCATGCTCAACAGCTTGGCGCTGGCGTGGCTGGGCACGCGCACCACCGTTGAGACCTCAGAAGGCTTGCTTGGCGAATCCGTCGAGCAAGTGGCGCCTACGAATCCGGCGCCGACATTGTCTGACGCACCGCCGGTGGCGCCAGAGCAGGGTCAGTAAGTCTGACAACGACGTTGCGGTCGTGGTGGAATTGGTAGACACACTAGCTTGAGGGGCTAGCGCCGAAAGGTATGGGAGTTCGAGTCTCCCCGACCGCACCAAACTCGATTCATACCCTGCTACAATTCGCGCCGCTTGCGGCACGGGGGTTACGCGGCGTTGCGCCGTGTTCGTGCCAGGGCGGTGAACATGCTTTCGAACTATCTGCCTGCACTGATTTTTTTGGCAGTGGCTACCGGTCTCGCTACCGTGCTGCTGTTATTGGGTACCGGACTTGGTCGGTACTTCTCCAAGGCGCCTGACGACGCGCAAAAATTGTCCGCTTACGAATGCGGCTTCGAAGCCTTCGAAGACACCCGAATGAAGTTCGACGTTCGGTACTATCTCGTCGCCATTCTCTTCATCGTTTTCGATCTCGAAATCGCGTTCCTCTTTCCGTGGGCCGTCGCACTCAAATCGATCGGCACCTTCGGTCTGGTTGCCATGGGGATCTTCCTCGGCATCCTGATCGTCGGTTTCATCTACGAGTGGAAGAAGGGAGCGCTCGAGTGGGATTGAACAACAGCAGCGAAGCGCAGAGCTTTGCTGAGCGTGGTTTCGTTACCACGCAGGTCGATAACTTGGTCAATTGGGCTCGCACGGGCTCGTTGTGGCCGATGACTTTCGGGCTCGCATGTTGCGCGGTCGAGATGATGCACGCCGGTGCATCGCGCTACGACCTCGATCGCTTCGGCGTCGTGTTTCGCCCGAGTCCGCGTCAGTCAGACGTCATGATCGTTGCGGGCACACTCGTCAACAAGATGGCGCCCGCGTTGCGGAAGGTCTACGACCAGATGCCGGAGCCGCGCTGGGTGATCTCGATGGGGTCCTGCGCCAACGGCGGTGGCTACTACCATTATTCGTACGCCGTCGTCCGCGGTTGCGATCGCATCGTACCGGTCGATGTCTACGTGCCGGGTTGTCCGCCAACGGCTGAGGCTTTGCTCTACGGCATTATCCAATTGCAGAAGAAGATCGCTCGTACGAGCTCGGTGCTGAATCCATGACGATCGAAAACACCGTGCAAGCCATCGAGGCTCGCTTGGGTTCGCAGCTGCGTCGGATCGACTCGCTGCCCGATGAAATCGCTTACGAATGTGACGCTGCGCAGTGGGTCGAGGTCGCACACGTGTTGCGCGATGATCCGACACTGCGTTTCGAGATGTTGATGGATCTCGCCGGCGTTGATTACTCGCAATTCGGCAAGTCAGAGTGGAAGACTCTTTCGGCGACGGGTTCCGGTTTTTCGCGCGGCGTGAATCGCGGTGCGTCGGCTCAGGACCGGCATAACGGTCAGCGTTTTGCGGTAGTCGTGCAGTTGCTGTCGATCTCGCACAACCAGCGTCTGCGTCTGCGTGCCTTCTGCGCCGATGACGCCGAACCCATCATCGATTCGCTCGTTGACGTCTGGGCGTCGGCAAATTGGTTCGAGCGCGAAGCCTTCGACCTGTTCGGTATTCTGTTCCGAGGGCACCCGGATCTGCGCCGCTTGCTGACCGATTACGGGTTCATCGGTCATCCGTTCCGCAAAGACTTCCCATTGATCGGCAACGTCGAAGTGCGGTACGACCCGATCAAACAGCGCGTGGTGTACGAGCCGGTCAGTATCGAATCGCGCACGCTGGTGCCGCGCGTCATTCGTCACGACAACCGCTACGACCCGGCGCTCGGCGGAAATTGACCCATGTCTGAAATACAGTCCTACACCATGAACTTCGGGCCGCAGCATCCGGCGGCCCACGGCGTGTTGCGCCTCGTGCTCGAACTCGATGGCGAAGTGATCCAGAAAGCGGATCCGCATATCGGCCTGCTGCATCGCGCGACCGAGAAGTTGGCCGAGTCCAAACCGTTCAATCAATCGATCGGTTACATGGACCGACTCGATTATGTGTCGATGATGTGCAACGAGCACGCGTACGTGATGGCTATCGAGCGTCTGCTCGGTGTGAAGCCGCCGCTGCGTGCGCAGTACATTCGCACCATGTTCGATGAAATCACGCGCATCCTGAACCACCTGATGTGGCTCGGTGCACACGGCCTCGATATCGGCGCGATGACGGTGTTCTTGCTCGCGTTCAAAGAACGTGAAGATCTGATGGACTGCTACGAAGCGGTCTCGGGCACTCGCATGCATGCGACCTACTATCGGCCGGGTGGCGTTCATCGCGACCTGCCGCTCGAGATGCCGAAGTATCAAGCTTCGCGCTGGCGCTCGCAGAAAGATGCCGATCGCCTCAACGAGGCGCGCGCGGCGGGTTTGTTGGAGTTCATCGAGGACTTCACCAAGCGCTTTCCGAAAGCGGTCGACGAGTACGAGACCTTGCTTACCGACAATCGCATCTGGAAGCAGCGCACGGTCAACATCGCCGTCGTGTCACCGGAGCGAGCGATGCAGCTCGGCTTCTCAGGACCGATGTTGCGCGGTTCGGGCATCGCTTGGGATTTGCGCAAGCAGCAGCCGTACGAGGTATACGACCAACTCGACTTCGATATCCCGGTGGGTGTGAACGGTGACTGCTATGACCGCTATCTCGTGCGCATCGAGGAGTTGCGTCAGTCGAATCGCATCATCGCCCAGTGCGTCGAGTGGTTGAAGAAAAACCCGGGACCGGTAATGGTGGCCGACGCCAAAGTGCGGCCGCCGCGTCGCGAGAACATGAAAGGCGACATGGAGTCGTTGATCCATCACTTCAAGTTGATGACCGAGGGCTACTGCGTGCCCGAAGGCGAGACCTACGCCGCGGTCGAAGCGCCGAAGGGGGAGTTTGGTATTTACTTGGTTTCGGACGGCGCCAACAAGCCCTATCGCCTCAAGTGCCGCGCCCCGGGTTTCCCGCATCTCGCGTCACTCGAGGAGATGGTCAAAGGCCACATGCTGGCAGACGTCGTTGCGGTGATTGGCACGCAGGATATCGTCTTCGGAGAAATTGATCGATGAGCGCTCCCCATCAGGTGACGACCAGTGATGGTCGAGTGTTCGAGCCGGGCGATGGTCCGAACGTCTCGCTGCTCAGCGAGCACACACGGCACGAAATCGATGGCTGGATCGCGCGCTTTCCAGAGGGGCGCCAACGATCGGCCACGCTCTCGGCCTTGCGTTTCGTGCAGGAGCAAAACCAAGGATTTTTGACGCCTGCGCTGATGGATGCCGTCGCCGAGTACCTGCGACTGCCGTCGATCCAGGTGTACGAAGTGGCAACGTTCTACTCCATGTTCGAGACCCACGAGTGCGGGCGTCATCATGTGAGCGTGTGCACCAACATCAGCTGCTGGCTCAATGGCGGTGAGGACATCCTCGCGCACTGCGAGCGCAAGCTCGGTATCAAGGTCGGTGAGAGTACGCCGGATAAGCGCATCTTCTTGAAGAAGGAAGAGGAGTGTCTCGCGGCCTGCACGGGAGCCCCGATGATGATGGTCGATCATGAATTCCATGAATTTCTGACGCCCGAAAAAGTCGACAAGATCCTGGATGACTTGAAATGAGTGCATACGACACTTGGCGCGATCGCATGAATCTGGTGGTGTTCGAGCCGCTTGGGCTTGATCGCCCGTGGACGCTCGAGAGCTACCTCAAGATCGGCGGTTATTCGTCTTGGAAGAAAATCCTCGCCGGTGAAATCACACGCGAGCAGGTCATTGAAGCGGTCAAGGCCAGCGGCCTACGCGGTCGCGGTGGTGCGGGCTTTCCGACCGGGACTAAATGGTCGTTCATGCCGCGCAACGCACCGATCCAAAAGTATGCGGTCTGCAACTCGGACGAAAGCGAGCCGGGCACCTGTCACGATCGCGACATCCTGCGCTTCAATCCGCACTCGCTCGTCGAGGGAATGGCGATCGGTGCTTATGCGATGGGCGCTACCGTCGGCTATAACTATATTCGCGGCGAGTTTTTAGGTGAGCCGGTGCCGCGCTTCGAAGCGGCTGTGAAAGAGGCATACGAAGCGGGACTGCTCGGCAAGAACGTGCAGGGTTCAGGCATCGACTTCGATCTCTACACCTTTGTGGGTGCGGGCGCCTATATTTGCGGCGAAGAAACCGCGCTGCTCGAGTCGCTCGAGGGCAAGCAGGGTAAGCCGCGTTTCAAGCCGCCGTTCCCAGCGGCCTTTGGTTTGTACGGCAAGCCGACGACGATCAACAACACGCAGAGCTATGCCTCTGTGCCGACGATTTTGCGAAAAGGACCTGAGTGGTTCGCCCAACTCGGCACGACCAACGCCGGCGGTACGGTGATCTTCTCGGTGTCGGGGCACGTCAATAAGCCAGGCAACTACGAGTTGCCGCTCGGTATCGCGTTCAAAGATTTGCTCGAGATCGCCGGCGGTGTCCGCGGTGGGCGTAAGCTGAAGGCGGTCATCCCCGGCGGATCCTCGGTCAAGGTCGTGCCTGGTGACGTCATGATGGGCGTTAACATGGATTACGACTCGCTGCGCGCGGTCGGATCATCGGTAGGTTCGGCGGCCGTCATCGTCATGGACGAAAGCACCTGCATGGTGCGCGCGCTCGAGCGTATTTCGCGCTTTTACAAGTCCGAGTCCTGTGGGCAGTGCACGCCCTGTCGCGAGGGCACCGGTTGGTTGAATCGCGTGCTCAAGCGCATCGTCGACGGTCAGGGCCGAATGGAAGACCTGCAATTATTGATCGACGTCGCCAACCGCATCGAAGGTCACACCATCTGCGCTTTGGGTGATGCAGCGGCTTGGCCGGTGCAGAGCTTCGTCACGAAGTTCCGTCACGAATTTGAATACATGATCCAGCACGGTGGCCGCAGCCTCGTGGATGGAACCAAGGAGGCGGCGTAAGCCGCGCGCGGGAAGATGGCAGCGAATCCGCAGGACGATTTCGTCAACGTCGAAGTTGACGGCAAGCCGGTCAAGGCGCGCAAAGGCGCGATGATCATTCATGTCACCGATGCGCATGACGCGTACGTGCCGCGATTCTGTTACCACGACAAGTTACCGGTAGCGGCGAACTGCCGCATGTGTCTCGTCGAAGTGGAGAAGGCGCCGAAGCCTTTGCCGGCCTGCGCGACACCGGTCGCTGAAGGCATGAAGATCTTCACCAAGTCGAAGGTCGCCATCGGTGCGCAGAAAGCCACGATGGAATTCCTGCTCATCAATCATCCGCTCGATTGTCCGATTTGTGATCAGGGTGGCGAGTGCGAGTTGCAGGATCTCGCGATGGGCTTTGGTCGCGACATCGCACGCTTCAACGAGCGTAAGCGCGTCGTCAAGGACAAGAATCTCGGCCCGCTGGTCTCGACTGATATGACGCGTTGCATCCATTGCACGCGCTGCGTTCGGTTCGGTCAGGAGATTGCGGGTATTCCCGAGCTCGGCACGACGGGTCGTGGCGAGAACATGGAGATCGGCACTTACATCGAGAAGAGTGTGGATCACGAGCTCTCGGGCAACATCATCGACTTGTGCCCGGTCGGAGCGTTGAATTCCAAACCGTTCCGCTATCAGGGGCGCTCGTGGGAGATGGCGCAGGTACCGTTCGTGGCGCCGCATGATGGCCTCGGCAGCAATCTCTTCGGGCACGTGCTGCGCGGCAAGCTCAAGCGCGTCGTGCCGCGAGCGAACGACGACATCAACGAGACTTGGATCTCTGATCGCGATCGCTATAGCTACGAAGGCGTGCACGCCGACGATCGACTCGCGAAGCCCATGCTCAAGCAAGACGGGCAATGGCAGGAAGTGTCTTGGGAAGTGGCGCTGCAGGCGGCCGCTCGCGGCTTGAAGGCTGCCGGCCACAACCTTGGCACCTTGATCCATCCGTCTTCCACGACGGAAGAGGCTTATCTCGCCGCCAAACTCACTCGGGCGTTGGGTTCGTCGAATGTGGATCACCGCTTGCGGCAGCGCGACTTCCGCGATGCTGCGGCCGATGCGCTGCAGCCGGTTCTGGGTATGCCGATCGCCGAAGTCGACGCCGTGTCAGGCGCGCTCGTCATCGGTTCGAATCTGCGTGGCGAATTGCCGCTGCTCGCACATCGACTGCGTAAAGCGGCGGTCAAGGCGGGCGCGAAGGTTGCGTTTATCGACGCGGTCGCTCGCGAATATCGGTTCCCGGTCGCGATTCAGATCGCTTCCGAGCCTGCCCATTGGGCACAGCAGTTGGCTGGCGTTCTGGCTGCGGTCATCGAGAAGACCGGCGTGCAGGTCGGCGATGGCTATTCGACTTTGCTGCGCGGCGTTGTGCCGACCGGCGAGCAGCGTGCGGCTGCCGAGGCCTTGCTGGCGGGTTCGAAGCGAGTCGTTTGGCTCGGTGCTCTCGCGTCGCGTCATCCCGCGTGGGCTGATCTGCGCTCGCTGGCTGTCGAGATCGCGCGTGTCGCATCTGCAACAGTGGGTGTACTGGCCGAAGGTGGTAATGCTGCCGGTGCGTCCATCGCCGGTGCGTTGCCGCATCGTGTTGCGGGCGGATCGACAGCGGCCGCGATAGGTCTTAATGCCAGCGCCATGCTCGAGTCTGCGCAGCGAGCCTATCTGCTCGTCGGTGCCATCGAACCGCAGCATGATTTGGCTGCTCCGGCCGTCGCTGAGTCGGCGTTCGATTCAGCGGCTTGCGTGGTCGCGTTGACGCCGTACGCGTCCAAAGAATTGTTGGTCCGCGCGCACGTCTTGCTGCCGATCGGTAGCTTTGCCGAAACGTCGGGCAGCTACATCAATCTTGATGGTCGCTGGCAGTCGCAGGCTGCTGTCTCCAAGTTGCCGGGCGAAGCGAGGCCCGCTTGGAAAGTGCTGCGCGTACTCGGTAATCTTCTGGAGTTGTCGGGCTTCGAGCAGGAGAGCTCCGACGAGGTTCGTGGCGAGTTGCAGGCGATCATCGCGGGCGCGTCCGGTTCCGCAGCGCCTGCGGTCATCGTGACGACGCATGTTCCGGCGATCGCTGCCGTCAGTGGTTCGGCTGATCTCGAGATCGGCGAGCTCGATGTGCCGATGTACTCGATCGATGCCGTGCTGCGCCGTAGCCCGGCCTTGCAGGAAACGGTGATCGCGCGTCGCGCCGTCCAGGGGGCAGGGCAGTGACGGACTTCATCCTCAATACCTGGGCTGTGCTGCCATCTTACGTTCGTTCGACCTTTTGGATTCTCGTCGTGACCGTCGCGGTGATTCTCTCCGTCGCGTTCACGACGTTGTGGGAGCGCAAGGTCATCGGCTGGATGCAGCTGCGCAAGGGACCTAATCGAGTCGGTAGTATCTTCGGTTTGGTCCCGGGGATTTTTCAGCCGTTTGCTGACGTCATCAAACTGCTGCTAAAAGAAGTCGTCATTCCGTCGGCCTCGAATAAGTGGTTGTTTCGGATTGCGCCTGCGATCACGCTGATTCCAGCTTTTGCCGCATGGGCCGTGATGCCGCTCGATCCGAATCTCGTCATCGCGGATATCGACGCCGGTTTGCTCTACGTGCTGTCGCTGACGTCGGTCGGTGTCTACGGGGTCATCCTCGCGGGCTGGGCGGCGAACTCCAAGTACGCATTCCTGGGCGCGATGCGCTCGGCTGCACAGGTGGTCGCCTATGAAATCGCCATGGGCTTCGCACTGGTTGGCGTGGTGATGGCAGCCGGGACGCTGAATTTGGGCGATATCGTGCGAGCGCAAGCGGGTGGCGTGTCAAACTGGTTTTTGATCTGGCTCTTTCCGTTGTTCGTCGTCTATCTGATCTCGGGCGTCGCCGAAACCAATCGCGCGCCGTTTGACGTGGCTGAAGGTGAGTCGGAAATCGTGGCAGGGTTCCACGTCGAGTATTCGGGCATCGCTTTCGCGCTGTTCTTCCTCGCCGAATACGCCAACATGATCCTGATCTCCGCGTTGACAGCGGTGTTTTTCCTTGGCGGCTGGCTGAGTCCCTTCGAGGGCTTGCTCGGTGCTTCGCATCCACTCGGTGAGCCGGGCTTCCATTGGCTCTTTGCCAAGCTCTTTTTCTTTCTGACCTGTTTCATGTGGTATCGCGCCACGTTCCCCCGTTATCGCTATGACCAAATCATGCGTCTTGGCTGGAAGGTCCTCATTCCGGTCACGCTCGTATGGATCGTCGTGCTCGGGGTGATGGTGCACTTGCAGGTTGGCCCCTGGGCCGAGTGACAGTCAACGGACACAATTTCATGGCTCTTCACAGCATCGTCAAAACTTTCCTGCTCACCGAACTGCTCACGGGTTTATCTGTGACGGCGCGGACACTCTTTCGCAAGAAGGTCACGGTTAACTACCCGGAAGAAAAAACACCGCAATCACCGCGCTTCCGCGGCCTACACGCGCTACGTCGTTACTCTAATGGTGAAGAGCGCTGCATCGCTTGCAAGCTGTGCGAGGCTGTTTGTCCCGCACTCGCGATCACGATTGAGTCGGACGTGGCTGCCGACGGTACCCGGCGCACGACTCGTTACGACATCGATCTCTTCAAGTGCATTTACTGCGGGTTCTGCGAAGAGGCCTGTCCGGTCGATGCCATCGTCGAGACGCGCATACACGAGTACCACATGGAAAATCGTGGCGAGAACATCATGACCAAAGACAAGCTGCTCGCCGTCGGTGAGCGCTATGCCGCGCTAATCGATGCCGACAAGGCTGCCGACGCGCGCTATCGCTAACCGGGAGACGACAGGGTGCTGGTTCAACTGCTTTTCTACGGATTCTCGGCCATCCTCATCGCGGCAGCGATCGGGGTGATCGTCGCGCGCAACCCCGTGTATTCGGCTTTGTCGCTGGTGCTCGCCTTCTTCACGAGCGCCGCGCTTTGGCTGCTGATCGAAGCGGAGTTCTTGGCCATCGTACTGGTGCTCGTTTATGTCGGCGCGGTCATGGTGCTCTTCTTGTTCGTCGTGATGATGCTCGACATCAATGTCGAGGAGATCAAACGCGGCTTTACGCGCTATGCCGGACTTGGCTGGTTTATCGCTTTCGCCGTCATCGCGCAGATGGTGGCCGTTTTCTGGTTCCGTGGTTTTGGTATCGACGCCACGCAGGGTATGGCGCCGCTGCCGGCCGACTACAGCAACACCCGAGCCCTCGGTGAAGTGCTCTACACGCAATACGTTTACCCTTTCGAGCTCGCCGCCATGGTGTTGCTCGTGGCCATCATCGCGGCGATCACGCTGACGATGCGTAAGCGTCCAGGCCTGAAGCCGCAGGATGTCGCCAAGCAGGTGGCTGTACGCCGCGAAGATCGTGTGCGCTTGGTGAAGGGGGTCGGACCCAAGACCGATCCGGCAGCGGAGGGCGATAAATGATTACGCTGCAGCACATGCTGACCTTGTCGGCGATCCTATTCTCGTTGTCGATCGCCGGTATTTTCCTTAATCGGAAGAATGTGATTCTGCTGTTGATGTGCATTGAGCTCATGTTGCTCGCCGTCAACTTCAGCTTCGTGTCGTTCTCGCGTTACCTCGGCGATCTCGATGGTCAAATCTTCGTCTTCTTCGTCCTGACGGTGGCTGCCGCCGAGTCGGCGATCGGTCTTGCCATTCTTGTCGTGCTGTTCCGTGAGCGTCGCAGCATCAACGTCGAAGATCTCGACACCCTGAAGGGCTGAGTCACATGGATCCGAACGTACTGCTTGCCATCCCTTTACTGCCGCTCGCTGCGGCCATCATTGCGGGGCTCTTCGGCAAACTCATTGGACGCACTGCGGCGCACGTGGTCACCATCGCCGCCGTGGGCTTTTCGTTCTTGTTGAGCGCACAGGTTGCCTGGCAGCTGATCAGCGGCGAAGTCGGCGTCTACAACGACTCGGTATACACCTGGTTGGTGAGCGACGGTATCCGGATGGAGGTTGGCTTTCTTGTCGATCATCTGTCGGTTCTGATGATGTGTGTCGTGACGTTCGTGTCTTTCTGCGTGCACGTCTACACCATTGGTTATATGCACGAGGATCCGGGCTACCAGCGGTTCTTCTCGTATATTTCGCTCTTCACGTTCGCGATGCTCATGCTCGTGATGTCGAACAACTTCCTGCAGCTGTTCTTCGGCTGGGAAGCGGTGGGTGTGGTCTCGTACTTACTGATCGGGTTCTGGTACACGCGGCCGAGCGCGATCTTCGCCAACATGAAGGCGTTTCTCGTCAACCGCGTCGGCGATTTCGGTTTCGTGCTCGGTATTGCGGGTGTCGTTTATTACACCGGTTCGCTCGATTACCGCGCAGCCTTTGAGGCCGCACCGATGTTGGCCGCTGCGGAGTTCGCCTTGAGCGATACCTGGACGGTCTCGGCGATCACGCTGATTTGTATCCTGCTCTTCATCGGAGCGATGGGTAAGTCGGCGCAGGTTCCATTGCACGTTTGGTTGCCAGATTCGATGGAAGGCCCGACGCCGATTTCGGCGCTCATTCACGCGGCGACGATGGTGACCGCCGGTATCTTCATGGTCGCGCGCTTCTCGCCGCTCTTTGAGCAAAGCGAGACGGCACTGTCTTTCGTGCTCGTCATCGGTGCCACGACGGCGCTTTTCATGGGCTTCCTCGGTATCGTCAACAACGACATCAAGCGGGTGGTGGCGTATTCGACACTCTCGCAACTTGGCTACATGACGGTGGCACTCGGTGCCTCGGCCTATGGCGCGGCAATCTTCCACTTGATGACGCACGCGTTCTTCAAGGCGCTGCTGTTCCTTGCTGCCGGTTCAGTGATTATCGGTATGCATCACGAGCAGGACATGCGCAAGATGGGCGGCCTCGCCAAGGTGATGCCGATCACGGCGATCACTTGCTGGGTGGGTGCCTTGGCGCTGATCGGCACGCCGTTCCTGTCTGGCTTCTACTCCAAAGATTTCATCATCGAGTCGGTACATGAGGCGGATCGTTGGGGTGCAACTTACGCGTACTGGTGCGTCCTGATCGGCGTGTTCGTGACGGCGTTCTATACCTTCCGGATGATCTTCATGACCTTCCACGGCGCGCCACGTTGGGGAACGGAGCAGGGACATGATGCACATGCCCACGAGGGTCACGCGCATGATGACGATCACGGGCATCATGATGATCATGGGCATCACGGCGGCACACCGCATGAGAGTCCGTGGGTCGTCACATTGCCGCTGGTGTTGCTCGCGATCCCGTCTCTAGCGATTGGTTATCTCACCGTTCAACCGATACTCTTCGGCGGGTTCTTCGGCGAGGCCATCCAGGTTCTGCCCGAGAATGACGTACTGGCCGAGCTGTCGTCACACTTCCACGATCCGGCCTCGTTTGCACTTGAGGCGGTGAAGCATCCGCCGCTCTGGCTCGCGCTCGCGGGCGTCGTCTCGGCCTGGTACTTCGTGCTCAAGAACCCCAGCGCCGCTACCCGCATTGCCGATGCGCTGACGCCGGTACGTCGGGTGCTCGATAACAAGTATTACTTCGACTGGTTTAACGAGAACGTGTTGTCGGCGGGTAGTCGACTGCTCGGCCGGGTTTTTTGGAAGGCGGGCGATCAAGCCGTCATCGACGGCGCACTCGTCAATGGATCAGCGCAGTTCGTCGCGACCCTGGCAGGCGTCGTGCGTCGACTGCAAACGGGCTATCTCTATTCCTACGCGTTCTGGATGACCATCGGGCTTGCGCTGCTGCTGGCCTGGTTCCTGATCCTCGCGTGATGTTCGGCGGAAAATGACCATGCAGGATTCAGGATTGTTGTCGCTACTCGTCTGGTTGCCGATCGTCGGCGGCCTCCTCGTGCTCGCACTCGGCGAGGCACGGGTGGCACTTGGACGCTGGGTTGCGCTCGCGACCTCACTCTTGGCGCTCGCACTGTCTGTGCCCTTGTATCAGGGCTTCGATACCTCGACAGCTTCGTTCCAGTTCGTCGAGCAGTTGCCTTGGATCCCGGCTTTTAACGCAACTTATCACCTGGGCGTCGATGGCATCTCGCTGCCTTTGATTCTGCTCACGACGTTCATCACCGTGCCGATTCTGATCGCGGCATGGACCGTGATCGAACAGCGTGCATCGCAATATTTTGCCGCCTTCCTCATCCTGGAAGGTTTGATGGTCGGCGTCTTCTCGGCACTCGATGCGCTGCTATTTTATTTTTTCTGGGAAGCGATGCTGATTCCGATGTTTCTGATCATCGGAATCTGGGGTGGTCCGCGGCGCGTGTACGCGACGATCAAGTTCTTCCTCTATACCTTCCTAGGGTCCGTGTTCATGTTGATCGCCATGATCTACATGTACGTTCAGGCTGGCACTTACGACATAGCGACCTTCCATGATCTGCCGCTCACCCTGACAGAGCAGTATTGGATCTTCCTCGCGTTCTTTGCAGCCTTCGCGGTGAAGATCCCGATGTTCCCGGTGCACACGTGGTTGCCGGACGCACACGTCGAGGCGCCGACCGGCGGTTCGGTCGTGCTGGCGGCGATCATGCTCAAGATGGGCGGTTACGGCTTCTTGCGCTTTTCGCTGCCGGTGACGCCGGATGCCGCGCGCGAACTCGACATGCTCATCATCGTCTTGTCTTTGATCGCGGTCGTTTACATTGGTTTTGTGGCGCTCGTGCAAAGCGACATGAAGAAGCTCATTGCTTACTCGTCGATCGCTCACATGGGCTTTGTGACGCTCGGTAGTTTCTTGGTGTTCGACATCGCGGCCAACACGGGCGATTTGCAAGGCGCTGGTATGGGTATCGATGGCGCGATGGTGCAGATGGTCTCGCACGGCCTGATCTCCGGCGCGATGTTCCTCTGTGTCGGTGTTCTTTACGACCGCCTGCACAGCCGAGAGATTTCTGCTTACGGCGGTGTGATCAACCGCATGCCGATGTTCGGCGCCTTCATGGTGCTCTTCGCCATGGCGAACTCGGGCTTGCCCGGCACCTCGGGTTTCGTGGGTGAGTTCCTCGTCATCATCGCGAGCTTCAAGGCGAACTTCTGGTACGCCTTCCTCGCCGCGACCACTTTGATCTTGGGCGCTGCCTACACCTTGTGGCTTGTCAAACGGGTGATCTTCGGCCCGGTGGCGAACGATGGTGTAGCCACACTTGATGATCTGAACGCCCGTGAATTTCTCATCCTCGGCGTGCTCGCCGTCGCGGTGCTGCTGCTCGGCATTTGGCCGGCACCCTTGCTCGAGTTGATGCAAGCCTCCGTGCAGCATCTCGTTGAGCAGATCGTCACCAGTAAGCTGCCGCTCTGAGGGGAAACGACATGACACCGACATTGACCCTCGAATCCGTGCTGCCGGCACTGCCGGAGATTTATCTCGCCATCGCCGTGTGCGTGGTGTTGCTCGTCGATGTGTTCGTTGGACGCGCCGCCACCCGCGTAACGCCGACGCTCACGCTGCTGGTTCTGGCAGCGGGGGCAGGGCTATTGCTGGCGTTCGCGCAGGTACCCTCGACCGTCGAGTTGTTCTCCGGCATGTACGTCACGGATCCACTCGCGAATCTGTTGAAGTTGCTCGCGATGCTGTTCGTGGCCGTGTCATTGCTTTACTCGCGACACTATCTGGAGACACGTGGTTTGCTGAAAGGCGAGTACTACGTGCTGGTGTTGACGGCGCTGCTCGGTATTTTCGTGATGATCTCCGCGGGCAGCTTGCTCACCATGTATATCGGCGTGGAGTTGCTGGCGCTC
The DNA here is from genome assembly GCA_039799645.1 of Pseudomonadota bacterium. Taxonomy (GTDB): domain Bacteria; phylum Pseudomonadota; class Gammaproteobacteria; order Steroidobacterales; family Steroidobacteraceae; genus UBA964. Next base: position 28,012 of record JBDLSG010000015.1, read on the forward strand.
TCGCTTTATGCGCTGGTGGCCTTCGATCGTGACAACGGTGTCGCGGCCGAATCGGCGATGAAATACTTCGTGCTGGGCGCGATCGCCTCGGGTTGTTTGCTCTATGGCATGTCGCTGGTCTACGGGTTGGGAGGCAGCCTGCTCTTCAGCGAGCTCGCCGTTGCGTTGCAGGGACCGGCTAGCCTCGGGCTCATCATGGGCGTGGTGTTCCTCGTGGTGGGTGTTGCCTTCAAGTTTGGCGCCGTCCCGTTCCATATGTGGGTTCCCGACGTTTATCACGGTGCTCCTTCGTCGGTGACGCTCTTCGTCGCCACGGCTCCTAAGCTTGCGTCGTTCGCTTTGGCCTTCCGCTTGCTTGCGGGGGGGCTTGAGGGAATCAGCGAGACCTGGACGCAGATGCTCGCCATCGTGGCGGTGTTGTCCGCCTTGGTGGGTAACGTTGTTGCGATCGCCCAAACTAATCTCAAGCGCATGCTCGCCTATTCGGCGGTCGGTAATGTCGGTTTCATTTTGCTTGGTTTCGTTGCTGGGACGGAGCAGGGCTATGAAGCCGCTCTGTACTACACCATTGCGTACGTCATCATGACGCTGGGCTCCTTCGGCGTGATTCTGCTAGCGAGTCGTGCGGGCTTTGAGGCCGATGAACTCGATCATTTCAAAGGGTTGCATGCGCGTGATCCGCTGCTGGCGCTCATGATGATGTTCCTGATGTTCTCGACCGCCGGCATCCCGCCGTTTGTCGGCTTTTGGGCGAAGCTGCAGATCTTTGAAGCGCTGTGGACGAGCAATCATGTGGCGCTCGTGGTGTTTGCGGCCGCCGTTTCTGTGATTGGCGTGTTCTACTATTTGCGCGTCGTGAAGATCATGTACTTCGATGCGCCGGGTGATCTTCCGACGACCGAGCGTCACGCCGGCGTTCGACTGGCCTTGGGGTTGAATGCTCTGGCGGTGCTGGTGCTTGGACTGTTCCCGCAGTCGTTGCTGAGCCTTTGTGAACAAGTGTTGAGCTAGCAGGCGCGAACGGGTATAGTTCGCGGCCCTCCTGGTGCGGGGTGGAGCAGTCTGGCAGCTCGTCGGGCTCATAACCCGAAGGTCGTAGGTTCAAATCCTACCCCCGCTACCAATTTATCGGACCCCTCAGACGAGCCTTTCGGGGGGTTGTCACGACGTGACCTGCATCGCGACTCGATTTCTAAGGCCCTATTGCCACTCAATCCCGCGATGACTGCCAACGAACAAACTGATCTGACTTTCGCCGAACTCGGCCTGAATCCCGCCTTGGTTTCCGCGCTCGCTGCTGTGGGCTACGAGACGCCCTCGCCAATTCAGCGCGCCACCATTCCCGTGTTGCTCGAAGGGCGAGACCTCATCGGGCAAGCACAGACGGGTACCGGTAAGACCGCTGCTTTCGCCTTGCCGGTGTTGTCGCAAATCGATGTGTCTCGGCGCGAACCCCAGGCGCTCGTGTTGGTTCCGACTCGAGAACTGGCCATTCAGGTTGCCGAGGCCTGTCAAAAGTATGCGAGCCATATGCCGGGTCTGCACGTGCTGCCCATCTATGGCGGGCAGAGCTACACGCCGCAATTGAATGCCTTGCGCCGCGGCGTGCACATCGTGGTGGCAACGCCCGGTCGTGTGATTGACCACCTCGAGCGCGGCACGCTCGATCTCAATACCATTCGTCACGTCGTGCTCGACGAGGCCGACGAAATGCTGCAGATGGGCTTCGTCGATGCGATCGATCATATCCTCAGTCTCGTACCCGCCGAGCGACAGGTGGTACTGTTCTCGGCCACGTTGCCGACGCAAATCAAGCGTATTGCGCAGAAGCATCTGCGAGATCCGCGCGAAATCACCGTCAAGTCCAAGACGGCCACGGCCGCCAACATTCGTCAGCGTTATTGGTTGGTTGCCGGCATACACAAACTCGATGCCCTAACTCGGTTACTCGAGGTCGAGACCTTCGATGCGATGCTCGTCTTTGCTAGGACCAAACAATCGACCGTTGAGCTCGTCGAGAAACTCGAAGCGCGCGGTTTTGCCGCAGCCGCTCTCAATGGCGACATTCTCCAAGCGCAGCGCGAGCGAACGATTGCGGCATTGAAGAGTGGCAAGATCGATATCGTGGTGGCGACGGACGTTGCCGCACGCGGTATCGACGTCGAGCGCATCACGCACGTGGTCAATTTCGACGTGCCTTACGACAGCGAATCGTACGTGCATCGTATCGGTCGCACCGGTCGTGCGGGTCGTTCGGGCGAAGCGATCCTATTTATCTCGGCGCGCGAGCGGAACATGCTGCGCATAATCGAGCGCGCTACGCGTCAGCCGATCGAGCCGATGGCACTGCCAACGGTTCAAGAGGTGAACGCGCGTCGTGCTGAGAAGTTCAAGAAAGAGTTGAGCGAGATGCTCGAGTCTGAGGAGCTCTCGGCCTACCGTGGTGTCATCGAGGAGTTTGTGCGAGAAAGTGGTGCAGACGTGTTCGACGTCGCTGCCGCACTCGCGTCCTTGGCGAAGTCGGGGCGTTCGTTGTTCGTCACCAAGCGCGCAGAACCCACCGAAGAAGTGCGCGAAAGCGTCGCACAAAAGGTTTCAAAGCCGCGTCGCCCCGAGGGTCCGCAGGCGTTTTTCCGCCTCGAAGTGGGTCGCCGTCACGGCGTGCAACCGGGCAACATCGTCGGCGCGTTGGCGCATGAGGGCGACATGCACGGCAGCGAAATTAATGGCATCGACATTCGTGACGATCACACGATCGTGCGTCTGCCGGCACAAATCCCCGATCACGTATTGAAGCACTTAGCCGGGATCGTGGTACGCGGCCAACCGCTGGCTATCAAGCGCATCAAGGCAGATAAAAAGGGTCGAGGTTCGCGCTACTAGTCGCGGCGAAAGACGACCAGGTGATCATTGGCGAGACGAAATCCCAGTGTCTCGCCGACATGGTGGTCGTGATGGCTCGGTGCCAATGCCAACACGCGAAGACCACTCGGTAACTGCACGGTGTAGAGAAAGTCGGCGCCCCTGAAGACTCGCCCGACGATACGAGCTTGCGTCGGTGAGTCGTCATCGTGCAGAAGGTCATCGGGCCTGAGTAGTAATTCGGCGGATCCGTCGGCGGCTGGATCTTCGATATTCCCAAGCTCGGTATGCCAATGGCCGTCCTTACCGATCGCGGGCAGCATCACACCATCACCGATGAAGTTAGCGACCGCTCGTGTGCGGGGTCGGTGATACACATCGTACGGCGTATCCCATTGTTCTAACCGTCCGTCATTCATGTAACCCAATTGATCGGCGAGACCGAATGCATCGTGCTGATCATGGGTCACGATCAAGGTCGTGATACCCAGTTTCTTGAGCAAGCCGCGCAGTTCTCCGACAAGTCCCGTTCGCAGTCGTGCATCGAGATTCGAGAACGGTTCGTCCATCAGCAGAAGGTCGGGTTGCGGCGCGAGCGATCGGGCGATCGCTACGCGTTGTTGTTGACCACCCGAGAGATCCTGCGGCAAGCGTCGCTCGAGACCTCTAAGACCGAGCAGCGCGAGCATGTCGGCGACGCGAGTCTCGCGCTCATCGCGCGAGAGCTTGCGCAAGCCAAAGCGAATGTTATCCGCGACGGTCAAGTGCGGGAAAAGGGCGTTGTCTTGTAAGACATAGCCAACCCGACGCACCTCGGCGCCAAGGCAGCGATCAACGGAAGACACCACGCGATCGCCAATTCGGATTTCGCCACTCGTGATTGATTCTAGGCCGGCAATGCATCGCAGGGTCGTCGTCTTACCGCAGCCGCTCGGGCCGACAAGAACGCCAATGTCACCTGCTTTTAGTTGGAGATCGACTCCGCGCAGGATTTCAGTGGCATCCCGACGGAAGTGGATATCGCGAAGTTCAAGTCGCATGAGACATTCTTCCTGCTAACCATTTCAGTGGCCAAAGTCCGGCGAGTACGAGGGCGATTGCGGGTACGGCGGCACGCTCCCATTCGCCTTCGGAGGTGAGTTCAAACACGCGGATCGCCAAGGTTTCGAAGCCGAACGGCCGTGTCAGCAAAGTGATCGGTAATTCCTTCATCAAATCGACGAACGTCAGTGCGAATGCCGCGGCGACACTACCTTTGAGCATAGGCCAATGAATTTTCTGCCAACGCTCGAATGAGCGGCTACCGAGAAGTAGAGCGGCTTCATCGAGTGCGATCGGTAGTCGTGCGAGGCCGGTGGCCATGGGTGCATGGCCGACAGCGAAAAAACGCGTGATGTAAGCGATGAACAAAATGAATAACGTTCCTTGTAGCCAAGGCAGGGCTTGAGTCAAAGGGGCATACAAACCCACCGCCAAAACCGTTCCCGGGATGGCATAACCCGCAGTGGCCAAGGGTGCGATGCCGCGGGCTATCCAGCTGACATTGTCACGCCGGGCGTAAACGAATAGCGTGCTGATCGAGACAATTAAAAAAGCGCCGAGCCCCGCCAATACAACGCTACGCGCGAGATATCCCCAATAGCGGGCATCGAGATCCGCTGTGAAGTGGCTGCTAGCCCAAGCGAGTAGGTGCCCGACAGGCCAGAGGAAGGAAATGCCGAGGATGGTGCCGGCGAATAGCATGGCAAGTGCGGCCTGCAGCGGATTGAGGCGCCGGCGTTGCAGAGCGACGCCGCCGGTCTCACGCATTCGTAGAGATGCGCGTGCGCGATGTTCGAGTAGTAGTAGCAACAAGGCCATGATCACCAAAAAACCGGCAATCTGCTGCGCGGTCACCAAAGAAAACATGCCGTACCACGCACGATAGAGCGCGGTCGTGAGTGTGTCGACATTCAATGCGGCGACGACACCGAAGTCGGCGAGCGTCTCCATGGCGACGAGAGCCGTGGCGGCCAAGATGGCTGGGAGTGCCAGCGGCAACAGCACCTCACGAGTCGCCTGCAGACGCGTTCGTCCGAGTAATGAGGCCGCTTCGAGATAACGTTGAGCGGCGGATTCCAAGGCAACTCGCGCGATCAAATAGACGTACGGGAACAGGGTGAGAATGAGCACCAAGGCGGCGCCACCTACCGAGCGGATCGATGGCCACTGCCACCCAAGCTGCTCGCGCAGCCAACTGTAGAGTGGGCTCGAGTAGTCTAGGCTGCCTGCGAAAACCGCTGCCAACACGTAGCCTGGGATCGACAGCGGCAGCAGCAAGCCCCACGAAAAAAAATTGCGGCCCGGAAAATCGCAGAGCGCGACGAGCGCAGCTAGGGCAGTGCCGAGCAGCGCCGCGCCTGCCGCGACCGTGATCACGAGAATGAGCGTGTTACGACTAGCATCGGGCAGCAGGTAGCGCCACTGGTGTTGTAAGGCATCGCCTGCGGGCGTGAGCCAAGCGCCGAGGAGGCCCACCAACACGACTAGCGCCGGTGCTGCGGCCAGCAGAATGACGAGCGAGGCGCGCCAGCGCGCGAGCATTACCGCCAGCCAGCGCGATCCATCACGCGCACCGCCGTGGCCTGACGACGACCGGCCTCGACGATGTTGATGCGACTTGGTGTGAAGCTGCCCCAGCTACGAACTAGCGGATCGATCTCGACGGCGGGATTGACCGGATACTCCATGTTCGAGCCTGCGAAGAGTCGCTGCGCTTCTCCAGCGGATAGCCACTCCAGCAATTTTTGGGCACCTGCAGGATTGCGGGCGTGACGCGTGATGCCGGCGCCGCTGACATTGACATGCGTGCCGTCACCGCGCTGATTGGCCCAAAATACTTTGACTGGAAAATCCGGCTGCTTCTGCAGCATTCGCCCGAGGTAGTAGGTGTTGACGATACCCACGTCACACTGGCCAGCGGCAATGGCTTCCATGACTTGATTATCATTGGCAAAGGCGGGAGCCGCGAGATTGGCGACCCAGCCACGGATCGTGGCTTCCGTCGCGGCTTCACCTCGTGCCTTGATCATCATCGCGACCAGTGACTGGTTGTAGACCTTCTTCGAGCTACGCAGGCACAAACGGCCTCTCCATACCGGATCTGCGAGCGCTTCATAGGTGCTGAGCGTGCGCGGGTCGACGCGGTTCGGGTGATAGACGATGGTGCGTGCCCGTTGCGATAGGCCTACCCATCGGTTGCCCGGGTCCCGCAGCGTGGCCGGAATATTGGCTTCCAAGATGGTCGAACGCGTCGGTCGTAACAGGCCGCGATTGGCCGCGTTCCAAAGTTCGCCGGCGTCCACGGTCATGAGCATATCCGCCGGACTGTTCTTGCCCTCGGCGGAGAGTCGCTCGATCAGCACCGCCGCATCGGCCGTCGTGAAACGCACCGGGATGCCGGTCTCCGCAGTGAATCGATCAAAGATCGGTTTGATCAATTGTTCGTTGCGCGCCGAATAAACGACAACAGGCTCGGCTGCCTCCGCCGCGGGTGAGCGCAGACCTGCGAACATCAACACGGCCGCGAAGGTGGTGAATAAGAGACGGGTACGGGCGCCAAGTCGCATGGAGGGAGATCCGCAGTTAAGAATCATTCGCAATTATCAACGAGCCGCTGGAGCCTCGCAAGACGGGACGCTTTTGCCATAATCCGAAGATGAAACGCCTACTCCTAGCCGTTGCGGCGGCCCTCGGTCTGTCTCTTTTCACGCTATCGGCGGCTGCGGCATCGCCTGGCCCGATCACCCACGAAGATCTCTGGCTCATGAAGCGGGTTGGTTCTCCTTCGGTGAGCCCGGATGGGCGCTGGGCCGTATTCGCAGTGACGGAACCCGCCTATGACGAGAAGGCGCAGGTGTCTGACCTGTGGATCGTGGCAACTGCGGCGGATCGCGACGGTACGTTGCCGGCGCCGCGCCGCCTGACCGGGACGGCCGGCGGAGAGAGCGGTGTCGATTGGAGTGCGGATAGCCGGCGGCTCGTGTTCTCGGCGCGGCGCGATGGGGATGAGGCGACGCAGCTCTACTTGCTCGATCTGTCGGGCGGTGAGGCGATTCGGTTGACGCAGTTGGTCAATGGCGCGCGGGCTCCCGAGTTTTCTCCGGATGGAAAATCCATCGCTTTCGCCAGTAGCCAGTTTCCGGATGCCAAAACGGAAGCCGACAACAAGCGCATCGCCGCCGAGCGTAAGGCTCGGAAGTGGAACGCGCGTGCGTACGATGGTTTTCCGATCCGAAACTGGGACCGTTGGCTCGATGATTTGAAACCCGTATTGCTGGTCCTCGATCTGAAGGACGGTAGTGCGGCAGCCGGCGAGCCGCGCAATCTGTTGGCAACGACCCAGCTGTTTGCGCAGCCCGGTTTTGGCGCGGGCGGTGAAGAGGGTGTGAACTTCACCTGGGCACCCGATGGGAAATCGTTGGTATTCGCTGCGAGCTCGGATCGCAATGCAGCCGCATACCAGTTCACGACTTCGCAGTTGTGGCAAATCGCGGTGTCGGGCGGCGAAGCGCAACGCCTGACGGACGGTGTGAATTCTTGGTCGTCGCCCACGTTCACACCCGATGGTCAGACCTTGATCGCGCGATACACGCCGCGGACCGACAAGGCATACAACGAAGCTCGATTGGCGGCTTTCCCGTGGGCGATCACGAGGTCGGCCGGGTCAAGCTTGCCTGCGGCGCGAGTACTGACTGAAAAAGTCGATCGTACGCCAGCCTCTTTTGCGATTACGGCGGATTCGAAGCAGATCTACTTCACCGCCGAGGAGGCGGGGCACGAGAAGTTGTTCGTGACGTCGATTCGCGATGGCGCGACGCGACTCGTCTTCGACATGTCGATCGGCGCATATACGAATGTCACCATCGCCGAGCGCAGTCGCTCGCTTGTCCTGCTGGCCACTTTCGAGAGCGCGACGCGTCCGCCACAAGTGGTGCGTATTGACCCATCCAAAGCGGCGCACACCACGCTAGCCTCATTCGACGACGAGCGTCTCGCGAAGCTCGATCTCGAGCCGCTGCGTCACTTTTGGTTTACGAGCTCCAAGGGTCGGCGTATTCACAATATGCTGCTGACGCCGCCCGGGTTCGATCCGTCAAAGAAATATCCCTTGTTCGTCGTCATCCACGGCGGTCCGCACACCATGTGGCGAGATCAATGGGTGCTGCGCTGGAACTACCACTTGCTGGCGGCGCCGGGTTACGTGATCTTGTTGACCAACTACAGCGGCTCCACCGGTTTCGGTGAGGCGGCTGCCCAGACGATTCAGGGTGACCCCCTGCGTACGGCAGGGGAGGAATTGAACGAGGCGGCGGATATCGCCATTCGTGACCATGCTTACATCGACGCCACGCGGCAGTGCGCAGGCGGTGCCAGCTACGGCGGGCACTTGGCCAATTGGCTGCAGGCGACGACAACTCGCTATCGTTGCCTTATCAGTCACGCGGGGCTCATCAATCTTGAGTCTCAGTGGGGTACGAGCGACACGATCTATGGCCGAGAGATCAACAACGGCGGCCCGGTCTGGGAGCAGGGGCCGGTTTGGCGTGAGCAGAATCCGATCCGCTTCGCAGCCCAATTCCGTACGCCCACACTAGTGACGGTCGGAGAGCGCGACTTCCGCGTGCCGCTCAATAATTCACTCGAGTATTGGTCTGTCTTGCAGCGTCAACAGATTCCGAGTCGGCTGCTGGTTTTCCCGGACGAGAATCATTGGATCCTGAAGGGCGAGAACAGCCGTTATTTCTACTCCGAGGTGCACGCTTGGCTGGCGCGGTGGCTACCGCCGGCGCCCGCCAACTAGCGCAAAAGAGTCTTTTCTTGTAAGATCGCGCTCTCGCGAGGCTCCTCGGGTCTCGTGGGAGCGGCGAAAAGCTTTTAGTTTGAGTCGCGAGCGCTTGTTTTTGAAGCCCCCCGAGGGGCTTTTTGTTTTTGTGCCCCTGGCCGGGGCGGGACGATAACAGGGGGCCCTCGTGGCCCTTTTTCATTATGGCAACGGCATCGGTAGTCCGGGAGAAGATGATCGCCCTGCTCGAACCCTTGGTCGAGCAGTTGGGCTATGAGCTCGTCGACATCGAGTGGGTGTCGGCGCCGCGTAGCGCCACCTTGCGCATCTTCCTCGACTTGCCGGCTGGACGCGAAGGACATATCGGCATCGAAGACTGCGAGTGCGTGAGTCGTGAGGTGTCGGCGCTACTCGATGTGGAGGATCCGGTCGCCGGTGCCTACAACCTCGAGGTCTCATCGCCCGGGTTCGATCGAGTGCTGCGCAAGCCTGCGCACTTCGAGCGATTTCAGGGTACGCGCGTGTGGGTGGAATTGAACGTCGCCCGAGACGGACGACGTCGTTACACCGGCACACTCTCCGGTGTGGACGAGCAGGGCATCACGCTGGATGTCGATGGTCAGGATGTGTCGATCGGTTTTAATGAAGTGGGTAAAGCGCGCCTCGTCGCTTGATGCGTACGGGCGGGCAACGGAAGAGGACGAACGACGATGAGCAAAGAAATCATGATGGTGGTCGATGCCGTCTCCAACGAGAAGGGCGTCGATAAAGAAGTCATTTTCGAGGCGCTCGAAGCCGCCCTCGCGTCAGCCACGCGCAAGAAGCATGGCGAAGAGTGGGACGTGCGTGTGTCGATCAACCGCAAGACGGGTGATTACGACACCTTTCGCCGTTGGAAAGTCTTTGCCGATGACTCCAAGGAATTGGAAGTCCCGGATCGCGAGTTGCGTCTTGAGGATGCGCTCGATGTCGACAAGAAGGCCGTCGCTGGGGGCTATGTTGAGGAGCCGATGGAGTCAGTCAGCTTCGGTCGAATTGCCGCGCAGCAGGCCAAGCAGGTCATCGTGCAAAAGGTGCGCGAAGCCGAGCGCGCGCAGGTCGTCGATGCCTATCGGGACCGCGTCGGCCAGCTGGTCAGCGGCGTCGTCAAGCGGGTCGATCGCAACGGCATCTATGTTGATCTTGGTGGCAATGCCGAAGGCTTCGTGTCACGTCAGGACATGATCATGCGCGAGCAGGTCAAACCGCAGGATCGTATCAAGGCTTATCTCAAGGAAGTGCGTTCCGAGCCGCGTGGACCGCAGTTGTTCCTGACGCGCTCTGCGCCGGAGTTCCTCATCGAGTTGTTCAAGCTCGAGGTGCCGGAAGTGGGTCAGGGGCTTATCAATATTTTGGGCGCAGCGCGCGACCCGGGCATCCGCGCCAAGATCGCGGTGAAGAGCAACGATAACCGAGTCGACCCCGTTGGTGCCTGTGTGGGTATGCGCGGATCGCGTGTACAGGCCGTCTCCAATGAAATCGCCGGTGAGCGCGTCGATATTATTCCGTTCGACGAAAATCCGGCTCAGTTCGTGATCAACGCGATGTCGCCGGCCGAAGTCATTTCCATCGTCGTCGATGAAGATTCGCACAGCATGGACATCGCCGTGTCTGAAGAGAAGCTGTCGCAGGCGATCGGCCGCGGTGGTCAAAATATTCGTCTCGCCAGTCAGCTGACCGGCTGGGAACTGAATGTCATGACCGAATCGGACGCCGAAGCCAAGAGCGAATCCGAGGCGCGTTCGCTGGTCGAGAACTTCATGAAGCAGCTCGATGTCGACGAAGACGTCGCCACGATCCTCGTCCAAGAGGGCTTCTCGACCGTCGAGGAGGTGGCCTACGTGCCACAGGGCGAGCTGATCGCCATCGAAGACTTCAGCGAAGAGATTGTCAAAGAATTGCGTAGCCGAGCGCGCGATGTTCTGCTCACGCAGGCGATCGCGAGCGAAGAGAGCCTTGATTCACAGTTGCCGGCCGATGACCTGTTGTTGCTCGAGGGCATGCAGCCGGATCTCGCACTGGCACTCGCTTCGCGCGGCGTTCGTACGCGAGAAGATCTAGCCGAGCAGGCGGTAGACGATTTGCTCGATATCCAGGGTTTGACGGCCGAAGAAGCCGGCAAGCTCATCATGAAGGCCCGCGAGCACTGGTTCGCCCCGGGTCACGGCTGATGGCCTAGGGGGGCGCGACAGATGGCAGACGTAACAGTTGCCCAATTCGCCGAGGTGTTGAAGGTTCCGGTCGAGAAGTTGCTCGTGCAGCTCGATCAGGCCGGCATCAAGGTGGCAGGACCGACCGATAAGATCAGCGACGAGGCCAAGCTCGAGTTGCTGAGTCATTTGCGCCGTAGTCACGGACAGTCCGGCGAGGAAGCCGGCGCTGCGGCAGCACCGCGCAAGATCACCTTGCAGCGCAAGCAGCAGAGCGAAATCAAGCTCGCCGGCAGTGCTGGTCGAGCGCGTACCGTGAACGTCGAGGTGCGCGTGAAGCGTACCTACGTGAAGCGCGACGTGCTCGAGGAGCAGGCCAAGGCTCAAGGCGGTGACGATAGCGAAGCGAAGCGTATCGAAGCCGAAGAGACTGCGCGTCTCGAGCGTGAGCGTCAGGAGAACGAACGCCGCGAAGCCGAGCGCATGGAGGCGGAGAACCGCCGCCGTCTTGAGGAAGAGGCGGCCGCACGACGTGCCGCAGAAGATGCGCGGCGTGCCGCGGAGCAACGGGAGCGCGAACAAGCTGAGGCCGCGCGTTCGCGTCCTGCGCCGTCTGCAGCCGCACCAGCACCGGCTGCGGCGAGCGATCGCGATCGGCGTACGAAATACGGCCGCGAGCAGTTGCATGTCAGCACCGATGCCAGCTCGCGCCTGAAGAAGAAAAAGAAGGTCCGTGAGCGTCGTAGCGCCGTCGGCGTCGAGACGCGTCACGCTTTCGAGCTACCGACTGCGCCAGTCGTGCGTGATGTCAGCATCGGCGAGACGATTACGCCGCAGGAACTCGCGCAGAAGATGGCCGTCAAGGCGACCGAAGTCATCAAGGTCATGATGAACATGGGCGTGATGGCGACCATCAATCAGCCCATCGATCAGGATACGGCCCTGCTCGTCGTCGAAGAGATGGGTCACAAGGGCAAGGTCCTGCAAGAGAACCAGATCGAAACGGGTCTGCAGGGTGCCGAAGGCGGTGAAATCGAGCTGTTGCCTCGTCCTCCGGTCGTCACCGTCATGGGTCACGTCGATCACGGTAAGACATCGCTGCTCGACTACATCCGCAAGGCGAAGGTCGCCGCCGGTGAGGCAGGCGGTATTACGCAGCACATCGGCGCCTACCAGGTGCAAACGCCCAAAGGCACGGTCACCTTTCTCGACACGCCGGGTCACGCTGCCTTTACGGCGATGCGTGCTCGCGGTGCCAAGGCGACCGACGTGGTCATTCTGGTGGTGGCAGCCGATGACGGCGTCATGCCCCAGACGATCGAGGCGATCCAGCACGCTCGCGCTGCAGGCGTACCGATCGTGGTGGCCGTCAACAAGATCGACAAGTCGTCGGCAGATCCCGATCGAGTGCGTACCGAGCTCTCGAAGCAGGAAGTCATCCCCGAAGAGTGGGGTGGCGAGAACATGTTCGTGAACGTATCCGCGCACACGGGTGCCGGTATCGATCAGTTGCTCGAGGCCATTTTGCTGCAAGCCGAAGTGCTTGAACTCAATGCGCCTGCCACGGGGCTCGCCTCGGGTCTGATCATCGAAGCGAGCGTCGAGAAAGGTCGTGGTGCGGTGGCAACGGTGCTCGTTAAGCGCGGCACCCTGCGTACCGGCGATCCGATCATCGCGGGGCAAGAGTTTGGTCGCGTACGTGCCATGTTCGACGAGAAGGGCAAGTCTGTCGACGAGGCTACTCCGTCGATGCCCGTGCTCGTGCTCGGCTTGTCGGGCGCACCGAATGCAGGCGATGAAATGCTGGCGGTCGAGAGCGAACGCAAGGCACGTGAGGTCGCACTCTATCGACAGGGCAAGTTCCGCGACGTGAAGCTCGCCAAGCAGGCGGCTGCCGTTGGCGACGTGTTCTCGCAGATGACGGAAGAGAAGGCGGGTGTCATCAGCGTCGTCATCAAAACCGACGTACAGGGCAGCGCCGAAGCGCTGCGTGATGCCCTCACCAAGCTTTCGACGGACGAAGTCACGGTCAAGGTCGTGGCGAGCGGCGTCGGCGGAATCACAGCCTCGGATGTCCAGCTTGCAGCGGCCTCGAAGGCGCTGGTGCTCGGCTTCAATGTTCGCGCCGATGGTGCGGCTCGTGAAGCGGTCAAGGAGACCGGTGCCGATATCCGCTACTTCTCGATCATTTACGAAGCCATCGATGACATCAAACAACGCATGAGTGGTTTGCTCGCACCGGAGATCAAAGAACAGATCGTCGGTACGGCGCAGGTTCGCGATGTGTTCCGGTCGAGCAAGTTCGGCGTCGTCGCCGGCTGTCTCGTCATGGAAGGCTCCGTCAAGCGTAACAATCCGATCCGTGTGTTGCGCGACAACGTGGTTATCTTTGAGGGTGCGCTCGAATCGCTGCGTCGTTTCAAGGACGATGTCGGTGAGGTGCGCGCAGGTACCGAGTGCGGTATCGGCGTGAAGAACTATCAGGATGTGCGTGTCGGCGATCAGATCGAATGCTTCGCCCGCGTTGAGGTGGCCCGCGCGATCGAGTGATCGCAGCGGGACCCGCTTCCTCTTTCGCGATGGCTGGCAAGGCGCGACAGCAACGCATCGGCGCGGAAATCCAGCGCGTCCTGTCGGAGTTGATTTCACGGGAGGTCAAGGACCCGCGAGTCGGCACCGTCACGTTGACGGCGGTGAAGCTCTCGCCCGATGCGAGCGTAGCCCAGGTGTTTTTCGTGCCGTTTGGTGATCGACATCCCGCCGACGAAGTCGGCGCGGGTCTCGAGCGCGCGGCGGGGTTTCTGCGCGGCGAGGTGGGTCGTCGACTCGGCCTGCGTCACGCGCCGCGGCTCGAGTTCGTGTTCGATTCCAGTATCGGCGAGGCGATCCGTCTCACCTCTTTGATCGATCGCGCGGTACGCGACGATCAACACAAAGACGATCCCGCTTGACGCCGATTTCGATCGACGGCGTGTTGCTGCTCGACAAGCCGCTTGGCATGTCCTCGACGGCGGCCGGGCAGCGCGTGCGTCGTTTGCTGCGAATCGACAAAGTCGGACATGTCGGCAGCCTCGACCCGTTGGCGAGCGGCATGTTGCCGCTGTGTCTCGGTGAGGCGACCAAGCTTGCTGGCGAGATCCTCGAAGGCGACAAGGTTTATCGATTCACCATCAGTCTCGGTGCGGCTACCTCTACGGGCGACCGTGAGGGCGAGATCATCGAGACGCAGCCTGTTCCGCTATTCGACGCAGCGCAAATCGCACGGGTTCTAGAAGGCTTTGTCGGCGAGTCGCTACAGACTCCGCCGATGTACTCGGCCATCAAGCAGGATGGACAACCCCTTTACCGGCTCGCGCGCGCGGGCAAGACCGTAGAACGCCAGCCTCGCCCGATTCGTATCGAGCGTCTTGATCTTGTCGGTCAGCCGGAGCCCCACGCCCTCGATTGTCGAGTGACCTGTGGCAAGGGCACGTATGTGCGGGTGCTCGCCGAGGATATCGCCCGCAAACTCGGTACGGTCGGGCACGTGAGCCTACTGCGCCGCGAACGCGTGGCGCCGTTCGAGTCGGCGCAGATGGTCGATCTTGCCACCGTCGAGGAGTGCGCTCGTCAGGGGTTACCGCTGGCTCTGGTGGGGCTCTCCGAGGCGGTTGCCCACCTGCCACTCGTCAGGCTCGATGAAGCCGGTGCGCGACGGATCTGCCAGGGACAGGAGGTCGTCGTCCCCGGCTTGGCACCGCCGATGGATCAGGTGCTGAGGCTAGAGGACGCTGCCGCGCGGTTTCTCGGCCTTGGCCGCGTGGCGGGGGTGGGGCGGATCGCTGCCAAACGACTTGTGAGGCAGGGGTCGCATGAGTAGAATGCGCCCCCTTAAACTAGTTGTAACTATCAAGATTCAAAGGATTTTTCATAATGCCTCTGAGCCAAGAGAAAAAGAGCGGAGTGATGACGGAGTTCCGCCGCGGTCCCTCAGATACCGGATCGCCTGAAGTACAGATTGCCTTGCTGTCGGAGCGCATCAGCGGTCTCGGCCAGCATTTCGCCTCGCATGCGGGTGACCACTCCTCGCGTCGCGGCCTCGTGAAGCTCGTCAATCAACGTCGCAAGCTGCTCGATTACCTGAAGGCCAGCAAGCCGGCCAAGTATCAGGAAATCGTCGAGCGCCTCGGACTACGCCGTTAAGCAGTCCGCAGCGAAGGCCGCGCCTCCTGAGCGCGGCCTTTTTGCTTCTGTCCTTTATTTCGCGAGGGTTACTCCGTGACCGTGTTCAAAAAATCTTTTCAGTTCGGTTCCAACACTCTGAAGCTCGAGACGGGCGAGATGGCTCGTCAGGCCTCTGCAGCGGTCGTGGCTTCGCTCGGCGACACCGTGGTGCTGTGCACCGCAGTCGCTGCCAAGCAAGCGGCTCCGGGCCGCGACTTCTTTCCCCTGACGGTCAACTACCAGGAAAAGACCTACGCGGCCGGCCGTATCCCGGGCGGCTTCTTCAAGCGTGAGGGTCGTCCGACCGAGAAGGAAACACTGACCTCACGTCTGATCGATCGCCCGATTCGTCCGCTCTTCCCGGACGGCTTCTACAACGAAGTGCAGGTCGTGGCGACCGTAGTGTCGCTCGATCCGGAAATCGACGCCGACATTCCGGCGATGATCGGTGCATCGGCTGCGCTCGCGTTGGCGGGTGTTCCGTTCAACGGGCCGATCGGCGCCGTTCGCGTGGGTTATCAGGATGGCAAGTACCTACTGAACCCGACGGCCAAAGAATTGAAGGCCTCGGCTCTTAACCTCGTGGTCGCCGGCACTAAGGACGGCGTGATGATGGTCGAGTCGGAAGCCAATGGCCTCTCGGAAGAGGTCATGCTGGGCTCGGTCGTGTTCGGTCACGAGCAAATGCAGGTTGCCATCCAGGCGATCAACGAGCTGGTCAAAGAATGCGGCAAGCCGCGTTGGGAGTGGAAGCCAAGTGCGACCACGGCCGAGCTCGAGAAGGCAGTGGCCGATGTGGCGCACGCGCCGCTGTCTGAGGCTTATCGCATCATCGAGAAGCAGGCGCGTTACGGTCGCGTCGGCGAGATCAAGAAGTCGGTCATCGAGCAGCTCACCGCGGGCGAGTCGCCGAAGTTCTCGGCTGATCAGATCGATGATCAACTCTTCAAGCTTGAGAGCAAGATCGTTCGCGAGCGCATCCTCAATGGTGAGCCGCGCATCGACGGTCGCGATTCCACGACGGTTCGTCCGATCACGATCAAGGTGGGCGTGCTGCCGCGTACGCACGGTTCGGCGCTCTTCACTCGTGGTGAGACACAGGCTCTCGTCGTGACGACTCTCGGCACGGGCCGCGATGCGCAGATCATTGATGCGCTCGAAGGCGAGCGTCGCGAGCCGTTCATGCTGCACTACAACTTCCCGCCGTTCTCGGTGGGTGAGACGGGCATGATGTCTGGCCCGAAGCGTCGCGAGATCGGTCACGGTAATCTCGCCCGTCGTGGTGTACAGGCCGTCATGCCGGATATGGAGAAGTTCCCCTACGTGATCCGCGTGGTGTCGGAGATTCTCGAGTCCAACGGTTCCTCGTCGATGGCGTCGGTCTGCGGCGCCTCACTGGCGATGATGGATGCTGGCGTACCGTTGAAGGCGCCGGTAGCCGGTGTTGCCATGGGCCTCGTGCTCGAGGGTGGTCGCTACAAGGTTCTTACCGACATCTTGGGTGACGAGGATCATCTCGGCGACATGGATTTCAAGGTCGCGGGCACCGCAACGGGCGTGACGACTTTGCAGATGGATATCAAGGTCGAGGGCATCACGCCTGAGATCATGAAAGTCGCTCTTGAACAGGCCAAGGCCGGTCGATTGCACATCCTCGGCGAGATGAACAAGGTTCTCTCGTCGCCGCGGCAGACAATGTCGGAGTGGGCGCCGTCCATCATCACGTTGAAGATCGATCCGGAGAAGATCCGCGACGTCATCGGTAAGGGTGGTGCGGTCATTCG
>JBDLSG010000016.1:0-43792 GCA_039799645.1 Pseudomonadota bacterium
GAACTCCCACTCGGCTTCCGTCGGCAGGCGATAACCCGTGCCGACCGGGCGACGCAGAGTCCACTTGCCATCCTTCTTTTCGTAAGCCGGTGGCAAGCCCTCTTGTTCCGACAGCCAGTTGCAGTACTCAACGGCGTCGGCCCAAGTTACCGAGGTGACCGGTAGGAGATCGAGATCGAGCGTACGCTTGCCGATGAAACCCGAGGCATGCGTCGGTCTGAACCGACGAAACTCCCCATTCGTCACTTCTCGCGTCCCGAGATAGAAGGACCGCGTGAGTTCGACTCGCCGCGTGAACTCGTTCGCTCGTCGCCCCTGCTCTCGGCGCTCACTGCCCAAAGTGGCTTTGCCCGTTGGCATCAGGCGCAGCAAAGTTCCCGTCGATGATCGAAGCGCCGCGACCGGCGGCTGCCAATCGGGCGAACGCCCGACGGGAGTCAGTCGATACTCGATACGACGAGCTTCGCCATTGGACAAGTCGATGCGCAGTGATTGCGACTGCATACCGTCGGCGCGCAACTCTAACCGATGCTCGCGAGCGGGCAACTTGAGTGTCACAGGCGTACGTCCGAGACGCGCCGAGCCTTGGAGAACTTCTGCATCACTCGGCTCACCCTGCAAAGACAGTTCCGCCAAGATGGCTTTCAACGAGGGGCTCCAGTCGATCTTACCCGATGGCTCAGCGAGGACACGTCGTGAGACCGGCTCGTATCCCTGCAACACCACCAGCAACTCGTGCTCAACGCCCGGCGCTAAGTCCACCTGCAACGGCGTCTTACCGCGATAAATGCTGCCGACGGTCACGTCCGCTCCTGACGGTGTCGAGCGAATTCGTGCGGTGGCATCGGGCGCACCCAACTCGATCGGTCCGATGCGCAGCGTCTCTCCCGCCTTGACGAGAACGACGCTACGCCAAGGTTTAGCGGCAGCAGCAGCAATCTCTAAGCGATGCACACCCGCGGGCAGGTCGGCGACGCGCGGTAGTGGTACCGGAGGCTGGTCGTTGATTCGCAAGGTCGCGGCAGCGCGATCTGTTGCAACGTCAATTTTCCCCCACGAGGACTGCAACGTCGCGGTTAGCAATTGTTTCTTACCGAGCCCCGCGATCTCAACCGATTGAACAAAATCGAGGTATCTATCTGCCTTCAGCAATATGGTTTTGGTTCCCGAAGCGATCTGTAATTCACCCGGTACGCGCCCCGCCTCTACGCCATCGACGTACGCGACGGCGTCGACTCCGCCAGTATCGACCTCCAGCACACCTGGCAGCGGCTCCAAGCGAAACTGCAGCTTCAGCATCGAGTCGCTCTGTATCTCGATCTCACGCTCGATGCTGCGATATCCCTCAGCAGCGATCTGAACTCGTCGCTTGCCCGGCAGCGCAAACACACTGTTAGCCGATGACCAGTCTGGGCCGTCTACATTCACCGAAGCACTGACGGGCTCGACTTCGATTTCGAGTCGCTCGAATTGAAACAACAACGCGAGCAAACCGAGCATGAATACACCGGTAGCGAGCAAGAACCACCATGATCGACTGCCAAGTGAATCGCTTGCCACTCGGTGTTCTGACCTCCCGGCCGACGAGGCCACGGTGACTTTGATCGGCACATCCTGCTGGTCATGATCGTCAAATACGCTCGATGTAGATCGCAACGGTGCGATCGTGCGGTTTCCTTCAAGATGACGTATCGATAGAGCTATCGATCCGGTCTCTTGGGAAAAAACGGCTCGCGTATCGCCGATCGCCAAAACTGAATCCGTTTGTACGGTACGAATGGCGCCCTGCTCGAGTTTTTGCCCATCGATCAACGCCGTCGTCGGCGTAAGTGCCTCAAGATAAATGGCCTCGCCTTCGGCAAAGAGACGAACGCTCTCATCATCGACAAAGCCAGGCACCCGGATATCACAATGACTCATCGAGCCGATCAGCAGCGGCAGCTGCATTGATCGATCGCCTGCAGGCTCGCGTACCAACACACTGGTGATCACGAAATCACCTCGGTGCAGCGCACATCGATCACTACTTGCGGCCCGCTCGGCGTGACGTTGATCTCACGACGTACATCGCGGAAACCTTCGCGAGTGCCCACGACGACATATCGGCCGGGCTTTAGCTGCAATTCTTTACGAGTGAATGTGCCAAAGATACCGATTCTCTGAACCACGATCCGCGTCTGCCCATCTGACTGAAATACAGTTCTGATCGGCTTCTCATAAATCTGCAATGCGGTATTCAATTGCTCAACTTGACTGCGTAAGACCGGAGTGTCGCCCTTCACTCTGGCTGCTTCCGCTAACAAACGCTCCGCTTCACGGCGCACTTCCGGAGCGGACAATCGCGATGGCGTGCTAATCAGACCGTCGAGCCGTCGTGAGAGCTCGGCTCGCGGCACCACTCGATTGCGACCTGCGCGCGCAAACTCCAGGCTACGATCCTTTGCCAGCAAGCCTTCATACGCCTTGAGCGCATCGCCCCAGTTCTCCGCCTGCTCGAGATCGCGGATCCGATTGCGCTCCCCCTCAAGATCCGTTCGCTCACCGACAGCAGCGAGTTCAGCCTGCAACGCACCGATCTCGGCACCATCGCCCCGCAACGCACGCGCGCGTGATAGAGCATCACGCGCTACCTCAGGTCGACCAGAGCGCAGTGCAGCTAGAGACTCACCGATTGCAGCAGCATATCGATCAGAACTCAGCGCACGACGAGCTCGCGCTGCACCATCGCGCGCTTTTATATTTTCGGGATCGGCACGAAGTACTTGTTCGTATAAGGTCAGCGCTCGCAAATTGTCGTACGCTAATTGCGCAGTCTCGGCTTCTACCAACGCTGGCAAAAGCGGACCCAAGGCTACGATGCGAGCAAGCGTGCGTATCGCGGCCGTATTTTCCGGGTCGATCAACAATGCGCGCTCCGAAGACTGCCGTGCAATCTCCAGACGACCATCATCGATCGCCGTATTGGCTGTATCGAGCAGCTTGGCTAGCATAGCGGGACGTTCGTTAGCCACGCGAGTCAGACGCTGCATTGCGAGGCCGAGGCGATCGAGAGCTAATGACAAATCCCGTGTCGAAGAAGCGGCAAGAGCCAACTCGCCCATGGATTTGGCGGCACCGAACGACTCACCACCCCACACACCAGCCGCTTGCGATTCGAGCTCTTCAAGGGCGCGCGAAAACTGCGTGTAACGCTCATTGAACAGGACTTGTTGCTGTTTCTCTTCGTCGCTGATGATCGGCGAAAGCCCGGAATTCACCGTTGCACTACTGCGACTCACTGCTATCTCGGCCGTACCGGGTGCCAGACGCGGCAAAAACCAGAAGGTGGCCGCAAGCAGTGCCACGCTTGCGATCCCAGCTACCCAAGGCAACCAGCCACGACGCGAGCTACTTGCCTCGAGGATCTGCTCGAGCGGCACCGCCTCGACACGAATCGCCCGAATACCCTCCGGCGATCGGATCAACATCGCCAAATCTTCGCGTAACTCGCGCGCAGTAGCGGGCCGCAGCAAAGGATCGGTCGAAAGGCAGCGCTGCAGCAACGCGTGCAGAACCGGCGGTAATGGGTGAACTGGCTTTAACGCAGGAACCTGCTGCTCTATCGCGCCAGGCTTGCTGGGAAAATAGGGCGGGTACGCAGAGAGAAGCTCATAGCCGAGTGCGCCGAGCCCATAGATATCGTCAAGAGTCGACGGCTCCGAATTTCGACGTTGCTGAGGGCTCGCGCTAAACGGTGAGCCCATCGCTCCAGGTGGCGCCATTCCGTCGATCGCGGCGATTTCGAAATCAGCTAAACGAATGTGGCCTGCGAAATCGAGTAGCACGTTAGAAGGCTTCAAGTCGCGATGAATGATGCCGCGTGAGTGCAAGTGATCGAGTACGTCGCAAAGCTCGATCAACAACGGCACGATCTGTGTATAGGCTTTACCTCGCAGCGGTCGAAGGTCGCCCGCAGCTAGCAGCATCGGCAAGACCATCACCGTCTCATCACGTGCGGGCTCGTCGAAACGAAGGACACCTGGGTGATCGAGTCGTTGGGAGATCGAATACTCGCGCTGCAAACTCTCCCAACGCACCGTATCTTCGCCAGTAGCGACTTTCAGAGCCACCTGGGTGTCGCGACTCTCATCAAGCGCGCGCCAGATCTCGAAGCGACCACCCTGAGCAAGTGGCTCGAGCAGTACGAATCGATCGATGAGCCTCTGGCCCTTGACGAGTACGATCACGTCCAAGCCCCGCTCAAGGATTGGGTTCGGGCAAATTTTCTTCCCGGTAGATCGAAGCGAGCAGACGGCGCCACTCGCGATACTGCTCCTCGGCGGTACCGGTCAACTTCAAGGTACGCCCCTCGACTTCCACGGTTTGTGCGGCCGCTTCGCTACTGAAGCTGGTAGCTAATTCCTTGACTTCCTGAGCGGCGACTTTGGCATCGGAGAACTTTTGGATACCCGACATGACGGCCGCTACGCCACCCACAGCACCGGCTGTCCTAACCGCACTGTCGATACGACGGCAGTTGTAATCCGTCGAAGCGCAATTACTGCCAGCGAAAATACTACCGAGAACAGCGGCCGCACCGAGGGCCGTGCGAGTCATGGCTTGGGTACGAGCTTTGTCTTCGCGCTCTATCGCTTCACGACTTGTACGACGGAAACTCCCGTAAGGATCAAAGAGCTGGTCCGCAAATTCCTGCGTGTAACCGTCGAGCGTATCGATGACTGCAGAGTCACGCTCGCGGATCTTCGTGATACGCACGACCGCCGGATCATCCGTTGCCGGCAGCCGCGTCAGGCGATAGCGCCCATCAGCAGACCTCTGCAGATAACCATCAAATGAACGCGGGTCGAGATCTTGGGCGAAGCGCAGTTGAGCGATGTGACGCAACTCGCGCTTCTCAACCGCCGTCAATGCATCGCGAGCTGTCACGAGGTCATTGGCAATCTGAGAGTAGACGTTCTGGAATGGATCGCGAGCGCGCAAGGAGGCGTCGGTCTTGTACGCCCCGAGATCGGCATCGCTCGAGTAAAAGCGCTCTTTGATCCAAACTCGGCCAGACGCATCGACGGCCGTAATCGCAAGCTCTAGACGAGAGCCGGTCGACTCGACGATTTTGCCGGTCACGATGACGTCCACGAACTGAACTGCTTCCGGTACGACGCGCACCGCACCCCATTGACCGGAGGCTTCGAGCGTCGTCCTTAGCCGCATCGGCAACAGTCTCGACTCGGCGGAACGAACATCAGGATAAATTCGCCTCTTGTCGAGCGCCTCTTCGTCGTTAGCTAGGTTTACAGGCACACCAGGATCGAAATGTCGCAGTGCGACGTCTAGCAATTCCGCTTCCGGAATCTGCGTCTTAGCTTGCACCGCCTCCAACTTAGCGAGAGGTCGCGTTTCTTTGACCACGCAACCACTCAGCACGGCCGAAAAACCCAGCACGATGGCGATGACCATCCTGTTCATGCGTTGCTGCTCCTTAGCTACGCTCATTACCGGCATTACCCGCCCTTGGCGTTACGTTTGTAGTCTTGGTATTCCTTCCAGAGCTTTTCCTTGAGCTCGGGATCGGTTTCCTGTTCTGCCGCTCTTCGTAGCCTTCTAGCAACGATGTCATCATCGTCGCCCGACTCGACTCCGCGATTTGGAGCACCACTGCCAGCACCCACCGTGCCACGATCCTGTCGATCGCCGGCTTGGTTTTCGGCATTACTGGCAGCCACGCCGCGCTCGGAACGAAGATCTCCTTCGCGCGAACCAGGCTCGGCTGCGGTGCGCCCAGCGCCTTCGCTCGAACCACTGCCCGCTGATGCGGTACGCTCATCACGCTCCGCTGCGGTTCGCTGCTGCTCTTTCTCGAGAGTCTTATCGAACTCGCCGAGCGATTCATCCAAAGATTTGTCGAGAACGTCGCGTCGCTCATCAGCCGTCGTCGCTTCTCCAGCTCCAGAATCGGGTGCCGGTGCGCTCGGCGCAGGCATGCTGGGCGGCGCAGGCACGCTGGGCGGCGAAGGAATGCCGCCTGTTGGCGGAGGCATCGGCGACGGCAAACTCGGCGGTTGGTCGACGGGCGGTGTCGCGCATGCCGAAAGCGTTATCGCGACGATGGCGAGCAAGCCGTGTTTCGTACGCATCATGGATTGCCGTCACCTTGAAAAAAGCTCTGTAGTTGTTCGGCCAAGCGATCGCAAGCCGTACCCTGCACCCGCGCGATAAATGGCAGCGGCACGACGGCACCCACGATTGCCGATGTTCCAGTCACATTCGTCTCGACACTGCCTGCCGATCTCGCCTGTTTCAAATCCCACACGGTAGCCTCGTAGTCCGACTCCTTTTCCCACCAACCGAAGCCGATGCAACCGGCTGCGCCGGGCGCAGCCCCGCAAGCCAGACTACCGCCACCATCGGTTCGACGAGTGCCACCGTCCAACCAAACCAGATAACGCACGCCAGACGCAGACACTCTCTCACCGACACCGGGACGCGCCAAAAGTTGCGTGACTGCCTCGGGTCGGGTCGGCGCGGTGCCGGGCTCAAACCACGGGAACAGTTCGTCGACGAAGCCATTGTTGTCGCGCACAGTGATCGGCCGTTCGCCCTTGGCGAGCCCCCGACCCACGCAGTCGATGAATTCATCCTCCGCGGCGACCCCCTCGATCTGAGGCTTGGCCAGAATGACCACGGCTTCGCCATCGACGATTTGGGTCGGTAACTCGCGACTCTCCTGAATGGTGGCGCTCATGCAACCAGCCAGGGTCAACGGCAGTATCCAGACGAGTGATAAGGAAGCTGAAGCTCGGTGACGCATCATTTCCTCCGGTAGAGGACAGAGTATGCCATGCCGATATGACGGATCAGCCAGCGGATCTCAACTCCCGGGCTGCGGGAAACGGTCCAGTCGACGCAGCTCTGGGAACAACCGCCAGTACACCCCCACGATGACCAGACAAGCGGCCCCACCCACCGTCACGGCCGTCACCGGACCCCACCAGCTGGCCGTCAGGCCGGATTCGAACTCGCCGAGCTCGTTCGAGGCTCCGATGAACATCGAACTGACGGCGCTGACGCGGCCTCGGATCGCATCCGGGGTCTCGAGTTGCACCAATAAATGGCGAACGAACACGCTGACCATATCGCCCGCACCGAGACAAAACAGGGCGATACACGACAACCAAAACGAGGTCGATAAGCCGAAGACAACGGTAGACACGCCGAACACCGCGACTCCGCCGAACATCCAGCGTCCGGCATGCCTCGAAATCGGTTGACGGGCAAGCCATATGGCCGTCAGTGCCGCACCGACACCCGGTGCGGTACGCAATAGGCCGAGGCCCTCTGGCCCAACGTGCAAGATATCCGCGGCAAACATCGGTAATAGCGCCGTCGCGCCCCCAAACAGCACGGCAAACAAGTCGAGCGATATCGCGCCGAGGACCGATCTGCGACGCAGCACAAAGCGAAAGCCCTCAGCTAATTCATGCCAAGCGAATTTCGCCTCTGTTGGAGGCGCTCGCACCGGTCGAATACCGAACATCAACCACAGTACGACAACGAGGATGAATAAGGCGCTGACGTAAACCCACATCGCCCCGTGGTCGACAGTCACTGACTCGCCAAACGCATATAACAAACCACCCAACGCCGGTCCGACAATGACGGCCGACTCGAACAGGGTTGAGTTGAATGCAACAGCAGCCGGGAAAGCGCTCTGGGGCACTAGGTTGACGGTCATCGCCTGCGAGGTTGGCATCCACAATGCGCGACCGGCACCGAATAGGCCCATCGCAAAAAACACCCACAGAATTTCGCGGCTTCCGGACCAGGTGAAGCCGATTAAAACCAGCACACAGAGAATCTCGATCACATAAGCGATCACGATCAATAAGCGCCGGTCCATACGATCGGCCAACTGACCGGCCGGCAATACCAACAGGAAAAACGGCAGAAACTGTGCAAGGCCGACGAGTCCGAGGTCGAGCGGATCGCGGGTGATCGAATACACCTGCCAACCAACGGCAACACCCAACATCTGCCAAGCGAGAGTCGCGAAAAATCTGCCGAAAGCAAACCGCCGAAAATCTGCGTGCTGGAGAGCCGCGCGCACACCACTCGCCTGATTCATGGGTCAATGGTAGTTTGTTCGCGGGTTAAATCGGCGGGATTTATACATGACGACCAGCATCACGCGGCATTTCGCTTCCATCACTAAAGGGCGATGGGGCCCGCGACAGGTGCACTACCGTCGTATCGGTTCAGGGCCAGTGGTGCTTTGCCTGCACCAATCTCCGCTGTCCTCACGCGACATGCTCGCCACGATGGAGCGGTGGAAAACGCACTTCACTTGCATCGCTCCCGACACTCCTGGATTCGGGCTTTCAGATCCGCTCGGCGTTAATCGTGCCGAAGCCAGTGACTTCGCCGAGGCGGTCGTCGAATTCATGGATGCCCTTGGCATCGAACGTGCGGCCGTTTATGGCTTTCATACCGGCGCGATGATCACGGGTGCGCTAGCTGCTGCGTATCCCGATCGCATCGTCTGCGCGGCAGCCAATGGCTACGTCATCATGACGGAGACAGACCGACAAGACTTCATCGAGCACTATCTCCCACCGTTACAACCCAAGTGGGATGGCTCTCATCTGACCTGGCTTTGGGCTCGCATGCGCGAGCAACTGATTTTTTTCCCCTGGTATCGAAAATCGTCCACCGCTCGTCTGTCGTTCGACGTTCCACCGGCAGAGGCGCTGCATAACTCATTGCTCGATTTCATGCGGGCTGGTGACCACTATCGCGTGGGCTATCGTGCTGCATTCACGATGCGATCGGATCTAGCATTGCGTCAAACGAAAACGCCGATGCTCGTCACCGCTGCAGACACCGACGTTCTCTCGGCCGATCTCGATAATGTGCGGCATCCGGCCGCTTGCGTCACCGTCGCAAGAGGTGGCCCGGCAGATCAAACCCTCGATCTTTGCCGCGACTACATCAAGCGCCACAAGCCGCCAAAAATGCCTAAATCAACGGTGAATTCCGGTCTGCGCGGACGCCTTTGGCAGGACTACGTCGATGTTGACGGTGGACAGCTCCGAATTCGCCGCAATGCAGACGCTGGCGGTCGACCCGTTCTCATTTTGCATGAAGCTGGCGGTTCAACCGAGAGCATCGAGAGCTTGGCTTCGGGATTCATTGGTCGTCGTCCGGTGCTCGCGATCAACCTGCCAGGTCATGGCGAATCGGACAACACCCTACCGCGCGGCAAAGTGACGGTCGGTGGTTTTGCCAAGGCTATCGAAGCTGCGCTGCAGAGTCTCGATATAGATGAAGTTGATGTGATCGGTGTGGGAAGCAGCGCATTCATCGCGTTCGAGCTCGCCTCGCTCGCGAAAAATCGCGTGCGACACGCCGTGATGCTAGGCGCCATGCTGGTCGACGAAACACTGCGCGATGAACTGATCGAAAACTATACGCCGGACATCAAGCCGCTCTGGTACGGCGGACATCTGGTCGAAGCATGGTATGTCGTACGCGATCAGCGCTTGTTCTGGCCCTGGTTCCGCCAACGACGTAACAACATCATTCATAACGAAACGGAACTCGACCCAGCCCACCTCCAAGGTCGCCTGCTCGATCTATTCCGCTCTCATGGAATGTGGCGTCACGCCCACCAGGCTGCTTTCACGTACCCCTGGAAAAAGAAACTCGCCAAAGCCCGGCAATCAGTTTTATTGGCTGCGCCAATGGGTGATCCCTTGAAACCGGCTGCAGTACAAGCGGCCTCCGAGATGCCCCATCTTCTGTTTGTGGAATTACCCCGCGAGCCGCAAGACTGGGCGCACGCTCTGCTGCAAAAGTTGACATGAAGCGTCTCTGCGTTTTTTGTGGCGCCAATTCCGGCGCGAATGATGCGTATCGCTCTGCGGCACATGAGCTCGGCCGACTTCTCGCCCGCTCGGGCATTGGGCTCGTCTATGGCGGCGCAGGTATCGGCCTGATGGGCGCAGTAGCCGATGCCGCGTTGGCCGAAGGCGGCGAAGTCATCGGCATCATTCCCCGCAATCTCGTCAAGCTTGAAGTTGCGCACCGCGGCGCCGTGGACTTGCGCGTCGTCGAGTCGATGCACGAGCGCAAAGCCATGATGGCTGAGCTCTCAGATGGGTTCATCGCGTTACCCGGCGGCGTCGGTACACTCGAGGAATTATTTGAAGTGTGGACGTGGGCCCACTTAGGCTTGCATCGCAAGCCCTGCGCCCTGCTTGATGTCAACGGCTTCTATTCAGGTCTCGGCGCCTTCCTAAACCATGTGCAGCAGGAAGGATTTCTGCGTCCGGGCGTGCGCGACATGCTACTCATTGATGATGATACCGCCCGACTACTGCAGACGATGCAGCAATATCGCGGGCCGGATACGCCAGCTTGGATGAACCGTTCGCAAACCTGATCAGGTCGGATCGGCCTGCGAACGCTTCTCTGCGATCCACTCGCGCCAGATCGCCATCAGCACGGCAAGTATCACGGGTCCGATGAAAAGACCCACCATACCAAACGCTGCAAGACCGCCCAGCACGCCGAACAACACCAACAGAAACGGGATGCGGGTCGCGCCACTAATCACGAGTGGTCGCACGATGTTGTCGATCCAACTAACGGCTGTGGCACCCCAGATCGCCAAACCAATCGCCTCAACCGTGTTACCGGTCAGGAAAAGATAAATGCTCGCGCCCATCCACATAAACGGCACGACGAACGGAATGAGCCCGGCTAAGAAAGTCATGATGCCGAAGATAATTGGCGCGGGCACACCGGCAACTGCATAGCCGATACCAGCCAGCGTACCTTGCGCCAAGGCGGCCAATACCAGACCATAAACGACAGCCTTGACCGTGCTGCCGATCGCATCCAGATAATGAGAAACGCGCACTTTGCCGAAGAACTGCTGCAGCATGCGCTCGACTTGTGCAGCCACATGCTCACCGTCTCGATACATGAAAAACAACGAGAACATGGCAAGGCCCAGTTTGATGACGTTCCGCCCGACACCACCGACGACCGCGCTCACTTCACCCGATGATTGCGAAAAGAAATCGCGAATCGCAGTATCGATACTCGATGGATCTCGCTGAAATTGTTCGACGATTTCGACAAGTCGCGGTCCGAGCAAAGGTATCTGCTTGATGGAATCTGGCAATTCGACCTTGGCGAGCAAAGGTGCCAACTCGCGATAAATCGGCAGGGCTTCGGCCTGGACGAGAATGATCAGCCAGACGATCGGCAGAATGATGGCGGCACTTAACGTGAGCGTCATGATAAGCGCTGCGAGTTCCCGATGACCGCGACACAACAAGACGACTCGCTCGTGCATCGGCCATGTGACATACGCCAAGATGACCGCCCAAACCACGGGCACTAAAAATGGCTGTAATACCTGGAAAGCCAATAGCACCAGCACGATCAACGAAAACGCGACGATCAACGCGCGCAGCCACTTCGCCTCGGCAAGATCTTCGAGCATCATGAGAGCATCCTGGCGTTATCCAGCGCGATTGCAGTCATAGCCAGCAATACGCACACCGTCAAGGAAAGGTTTCGCCGCAGCGCGAGATAATCAGCGGGCAGATCCTGTTGATGTTGGCGATGTTCATACAACCAGAACAAACCGAAGCCAACGACGAGCAACGCCAAGCCACGACCCTCGCCGATCAACACCGCAGCGGCGGCAAGCACCGAGGGCAAAGTGCTGCCTAGGACGATACTGGCAGTCCACGGCCATCTTCCAGCCAAAGCCAGCCCCCAGTGCACTGCCGATACGTAGCCGAGAATCGCCGCGCCCCACCCCAGCGCAAGACGCTCGCTCACTTGCCACCAGAGAGGACCATGGCCGAACACCGCACACAGCAAGGCCGCGACGAAAGGCAGCAGACCAAGATAGCCCGCCCATATAGCGGCAGGATGCAGCCCCATGGGCCGCAACACAGGGTCAGTGCGATCGGGTTCAACCATAAGTGAAGTACGATTTATTTGATCAAGCGCTTCAGATCTTCTTCGAGGGCATCGGCTAGCAAGCCCTTATAGTAGTCACTACCAAACTGCTTGCGTGCTGCTGCGACGAACTCCAGCATCTCGGCTGGGTCACGACGAACGTTTGGACAGGCGTCGAATCGACCCTCCAGCGCATATCTTGGAAAACCGAGTTGTCCGGCAATCCGGTTGTGCAAGGCCGAACGATGCAGCAGCTCACCGGCACGACAAACATCCTTGGGCTGGAAGTTGTAACCGTAAAGTGTGATGTAACCGATCACGAACAGAGCCTGCGGGTAGTCGCCATCGACTGCTGCTTTTCGATATGGCAAGGCCTCCGCGCCACGACCGACGTAGCCCAGCACACGACCATACATATAGTTCAGCCGCGGATTTTTCGGATCACGTGTTACGGCCTCAAGACAGGCCGGAACGGCTTTTGCCAAATCGACCTTACCTTCCGAAATTCCGGGCGCGAGCTTAAACGGGTCGTCGGGGTGAGATGCCAAACGATCGCATTCGGTTACGTCCTGCGAATAGCGCGATGGATCAAACGTGACCAGGTTGGCAGCCGCGGCTGAAGTCGCTGCACCGACCGCCAAAAACGCCGCCAAAACAACAATTTGTTTCATCGCTATTCACTCCTCAATGACCACCAGCGAAAAATCACCTCGGCCACTCTGACCGGGTCTTCATGATGCATCATGTGCCCGAGCCCCGGCATGTCCTCGACCGCCAGACGCTTGAAACATCGATGCATGCGCTCGACGTCGCCCTCGTGATCAAGACGACGGCGATACTCCGATTCTGTTGCGAGCAATAACAGCGTATCCGCGTCGACTCGATGCCAACAAGCCTCCGCTTCTTCGCGCCGATGCAGCACGGGGTTGACGTAGCGATGGAAAGGGTCGAAATGCATGCGCGGCAACCCATCTTCCTGACGCTGCATCCAAGCTTGCGCAATGAAAGCAGCATTCGCCTCGGACAGTCTCGCATTTCGCTGACGAAGGTGCGTCGCGAGCAAATCGACCGAATCGTATCGAGACGGCTGCGGGCCCGCACGTAACTGCTCCAGCCACTTAGCGTAGCGCTCGGGCGCATGCTCGGGGGGCGTCCGTGGCAAACCGAAACCTTCGATTGAAATCAGACGAGCTACACGTTCAGGTCGAATCCCCGCATAGAGGTTAGCGACGTTGCCTCCCATGCTATGACCGATCAAATTGACCGCCGAATTAGGAGCCATCAGCTCTAGCAGCGTATCGAGATCAGCGAGATAGTCGGGAAACCAATATGGCGAGTTCTGCCATTCGCTACCGCCGAAACCACGCCAGTCAAGCCCGATGAAATGCCACGTTCGCGGCAGCGCATCGATCAACATCTGAAAGGTATCTACGCAATCCTGAAATCCGTGCAGCAAAAAAAAGGTCGGCTGGCCCTCAGGCCCCCAATGCAAAGTTCTGTGACGACAGCCGCGCAACGACACGAATCGCTCCGTCGGTGATACCTCGGGCACATAGGGCGTCATGATTCTGAGCCACCGAGAAACAAGCGATATGCTGGATTGCTCGTTTCATCTATCCAGGGATATTGCAACGCCGTGAGATGATCGAAGAACTCCGTGCGACTGCTCATCGCAACTTGGATCCCTGCCAGCACCCGACCTGCATCGGAGCCATGATTGCGGTAATGAAAGAGCGAGATGTTCCACCTCGATCCTACCGCCTCCAGAAATCGTGACAGAGCCCCCGGTCGCTCAGGAAACTCGAATCGCAGTAGCAACTCGTCAGCGAGACCCGTCGGTCGTCCACCGACCATATAGCGAATGTGCAGCTTGGCAAGCTCGTTACTAGTCATGTCCGTGACACGATAACCGGCGGTCTGCAGATGATCGATCATCTGTGAGCGCTCACCATCACCCGTAGCCGTAGCAAACCCGAGAAATATACGAGCACGGTCCTGCTGATCGAATCGGTAATTGAACTCGGTCACGCTGCGAGACCCAAGCGTTCGGCACAACGCCAAAAAGCTACCGGGCTGCTCGGGAATTTCGACTGCCAGCAAAGCCTCGCGATGAGCGCCCACTTCGGCACGCTCGGCAACATGCCGCAAGCGATCAAAATTCATGTTGGCGCCACAATTGATCGCGATCAGTCGCTTACCCGTACACTTCTCACGAGCAATGTATTTTTTGATAGCCGCGACAGCTAATGCGCCCGCTGGCTCCACGATCGAGCGTGTATCTTCGAAAATATCCTGTATGCCTGCACAGATCTCGTCAGTAGTGACAAGAATCATCTCGTCGACCAGATCACGCGCGAGCCTGAACGTTTCTTCACCCACTCGGCGCACTGCAACGCCGTCGGCAAAAATACCGACCCGTGCCAACTTGACGCGCGACCCGGCGACCAGCGAATCGTGCATGGCTGTCGAATCAGCTGCATTCACCCCGATGATGCGAATACGCGGATAAAGATGTTTGAGGTAAACCGCTATGCCAGCGAGCAAGCCACCACCACCGACTGGAATGAAGACCGCATCGATCTCGCCGCCCGTTTGGCGCGCAATCTCCATACCAATCGTGCCCTGCCCTGCGATCACATCCGGATCATCGAAAGGATGTACAAAAACGAGGTTTCGATCGCGGGCTAGACCGAGCGCATGCTCGTAAGCGGAGTCGTAATCGTCGCCATGTAGTACGACCTCGCCCCCCAGATCACGAACGGCCGAGACCTTGATCTGAGGCGTGGTGACCGGCATCACGATGACCGACGGAATGCCGCGACGACTGGCCGCCAGCGCGACACCTTGAGCGTGGTTACCGGCCGACGCGCAAATGACTCCACGAGATGCGACCTGCGAGGAAAGGGTCGCGATCTTGTTGTACGCGCCACGCAACTTGAAAGAGAAAACGGGTTGCAGATCTTCCCGCTTCAGCTCGATTCGATTATCGAGTCGGCGCGATAAGCGTGATGCGGTTTCGAGCGGCGACTCGATAGCGACGTCGTAGACCTTCGCTCGCAGGATGCGCTCGATGTAATCACGATGAGCAGACATGCCGGACGACAGCGCTCAGTTAACCGTTGCCCGGGGTGGCCTTGACCGTATCCCGCAGCAGTAGTCCGTATAGCCGTTGCACGAATGCGTCACGCTCACCGCGCACGCGTTCTTGTTCCTCGGGAGTCGATTCATGCCGTTCGATGGCTTCACGAGTGACGACGCCCTGCTCAGCGAGCAGTTGCTCGATGACGCGCATGCGTTCACGCTGTACCCACAACTCCGCGCCGAGCTCCATCGTCACAGCGATCAGATTGTCGATCACGGAGTGGTCGAAAAAGGCTGGATTTGGCGCGCGGACGGGCTTGGAATCGCTCATGCTTCAAGCATACTAGATGCCGATTCTGTGATCACTTCGATGCGAAACGTCTGGATTCTGACCTTGGCCCAGGGTTTCGCTGCCTGCGGCACGATCATTCTCGTCACCTTCGGCGGCATCGTCGGCACGCGCTTGGCGCCGGAACCCTACCTAGCCACCCTGCCGCTGTCCTTATCCGTCCTCGGCATTGCATCGAGCTCTTTACCGGCCGCCCTGCTCATGCAACGTATCGGCCGAAAACCGGCCTTCATCGGCAGTGCCCTTGTGGCAGCGACGGCCGCGCTGGTCATTGCCTGGAGCATTGCCACTGCGAACTTCGTCACCTTGTGCGCTGCCGCATTTTTCATCGGCGGCAATATGGCGTTCGTACAACAGTATCGCTTCGCCGCGATGGAGTTCGTCCCAGCCGAACTCGCTGGGCGTGCCGTCTCGACCGTCATGATTGGCACGCTCGGCGCGGCAATTGCCGGACCCGCTCTTGGGCAGCTTGCCGCCGACCTTGGCGGTTGGCCTCAGTTCACTGGCTCGTTCGTGGTTCTTTCCGGTCTTTGCCTGTGTGCCACTGTTGTGCTGCTGAAGCTGCCATTCGGAACCGTTGCCGCCCGCACCGAATCAACCCGTGGCACTTCCATTGCGCGATTGCTGTTGAAACAAGACTACCGACTCGCCCTGCTCGCGGGTCTCGCTTCGTATGCGGTCATGAGCTTCATCATGACGGCGACGCCGCTCAGCATGCATGTGCATGACGGTTTCTCGACTGCGCAGACCACATTCGTGATCACGGCTCATCTGCTTGGGATGTATCTCCCCTCACTCGTGAGCCCTTGGTTGATCGGGATTCTGGGTGTTCGCCGAATGATGGTGATCGGCATATTCATCAATATCGTCTGCATCGGGATTGCGGCATACGTGGGACAAGATTTCATCCACTATTTCACTGCGCTGACGCTGCTAGGGGTAGGCTGGAATCTGATGTTCGTTTCGGCAACGGCCATGCTTGCAAACACCTATGAACCTGCCGATCGTTTTCGCGCCCAAGGCTTCAATGATCTTGCTGTGTTTGGCTCGCAGGCCGTAGCCTCGCTACTGGCGGGCACTGCGATCGAGACTCTCGGTTGGAAAACCCTGAACCTGGTCGCTCTGCCGCTGTTGATTTTCGTTCTTCTCGCCCTGCATCGACCGCAGAAACCATCACCGGAGACCACATGAAACTGTACGGATCGATCATTTCTCCCTACGTCGCCCGAGTCGTCTATGCGGCTCGGATGAAGGGATTGGATCTCGAAGCGGAGATGCCGGCGAATGGCATCAAGTCACCGGAATATCTGCAGATCAATCCGCTCGGGAAAATGCCGGCTCTCGACATCGGCAACAAAGCGATCGCGGAATCGATGGTAATTCTGGATTACCTCGAGGACGCTTACCCGCAGAAGCCCTTACTACCGGCTGATCCCGCCGAGCGTGCACGCGCACGATTACTCGGCCGTATCGTCGATCTCTACGTCATGCCGCAAGGTAACGCTTTCTTTGGCAATCTCAACCCGGAGAAGCGAAATGCCGATTCGGTACAGGCGGCAACGACGGCCTATCGGAAAAGCCTAGCCCAACTCGAACACTTCATGGCTCCCTCGGCTTACGCCGATTGCGCTCTTCTTCCTTGCCTGCAGATGATGGTCATCGTGACGGATCTATGCGGCGTCGAAGAGAACTTCAATGACTACCCAAGAATCGCGCAGTGGTGGTCCTCGATGCAGATAAATCCACTTACACAGGGCTGGATCAAGGAATACGACGCGGGTTTCCGCGGATTCCTGCGGAGCCGTCACTAAATGTTCGGCTGGCGCGTAGCGGTCTTCGGCGGACCAGAGGTCATGGAGTGGGTCGAAATGCCGGAGCTCGTTCCGGGCCCCGGCCAATTGCGTGTGGCCGTGAAGGCCTCAGGAATCAACTTTGCCGAGACACGCATGCGCTCGGGAGCCTACATTGGCCAAGCATTGCCCTTCGTCATGGGAATGGAATCGGCGGGCATCGTCGAGGCTGTCGGGCCTGGAGTGACCTCCGTCGCCGTAGGCGATCGGGTCTTCGGTCGAGCCCGTGGCTCGCACGCGACTCACGTGCTTTTCGATGAGGTACATACTCTGCGCCTCCCCGACTCGTTGAGTTTCGTCGAAGGTGCCGCGATTCCAGTTGGCTGGCTCACG
The DNA here is from genome assembly GCA_039799645.1 of Pseudomonadota bacterium. Taxonomy (GTDB): domain Bacteria; phylum Pseudomonadota; class Gammaproteobacteria; order Steroidobacterales; family Steroidobacteraceae; genus UBA964. The sequence goes on from JBDLSG010000016.1 coordinate 17,587, forward strand.
GCATGGCATGCCCTTGTCACCGTCGCGCGTTCGCGTGCCGGCGAAAAAGTATTGATCGAAGCAATCGCGAGTAGCGTCGGCAGTGCCGCGCTGCAAATTGCCAAGTGGCAAGGCTGCTGGGTTGCCGGCACTGCAAGCCGTAACGATAAATGCGCACGTGGCATCGCCGCTGGCGCCGATGCCGCCTACAACTACAAAACGGGTAATCTTCCGGAACTCGTACGCCACGATACGAATGGGCATGGCATCGATATCGGCCTGATGACTATTGGCGAAGAAACGGCCGCAGCTTTGTTCGATTCGATGGCGGCCGAAGGACGCATCATCATGTACGGCAGCACCGGCGGACGACAGGTGTGCTTCAACTTGAATATCGGCATGCGCAATCTGCAACTGCTGGCGATGAGCATCTCATCGAGTGCGCGATTCATCCCCGAATCGATGCGCAGTTTCCGTGAGCTCGCTCTGCCGCTTTTTGCCAGCGGCAAATTTAAAGCGGTGGTCGACAAAACGCTGCCGATGAGCGCCTTGGTCGAAGCGCACGGTATGGTCGATGCGCGCACTCACTATGGCAAAGTCGTTTTGGTCAATCCTTAAAAGACGATAACGACCTTGCCATCCCGCTCAGAACCGGTCATCGCTGCGTGCTCGCACGCAGCGATGATTTCTTCCAGCCGATAGCGCCCAGCGATCCGGGCTGAGAGCGCACCGGTTGCGATTTTCCCGGCTAGATCAGCATAAAGAGCGCGCACCTCCGGCGCGCTCCTTTTCGACAGTTGCCTGACGAAACTCAAGGCATGGAATTGGATGCCCAAGCGAAAGAGGCGATAGAAGTCGAGTTCGCAATGCTGCGAGCTCATGGCACCGTAACAAACGAGTTGCGCTTCAGCCGACAAACACTCCGCGATCCGTCGCGTTGCAGATCCTGCGACGGCATCGATACCTAATCGAATCGCAGCGCCTGAGGTGGCGGCAGTCACTCGATCGGCAAGATCAGGCCCATCGATCAAGACGACATCACCGCCCATCTCGATCAATTCGGCCACCATCTCGGCGCGACGAACCACATTGACGGTTTTGATACCTCGCTGACGCGCCAACTGCAGTACGAAGCGACCGCAATTAGAGTTAGCAGCGTTTTGGATCAGCCAGTCGCCTGCGTTGAGCGCGACGAAATCGTCAAGAAGAACGGCAGCAGTTGGGCCATTGACGGTCAGCAGGCTGAGCTGCGCGGCATCGCCCTCGGGCGCAGGCATGCAACGACTCGCGGTGCATCGCACCTGCTCACTAAAAGTACCCGACGCCAGCCCAGGAAAGACGCGGTCACCAATCGAATAAGCGGAAACGGCTGCGCCCACGCGCAGGACGCGGCCGACCCCCTCGAACCCTGGGGTACGCGGCAACGGATTTCGGAACATATCCGCGCCCTCGATGGTGCGCAGATCAGCGATATGCATCGCCGCCGCTTCCATTCGGATGACGATTTCATCCGCAGCCGGATATTCCTCGTCGACCTCGACTACGCGCAATACATCGCGAGGGTCACCAAAGCGCTCGTGTAACGCCCTACGAAAGCGAGCAGACGTCAAAGAATACCGCGCTCGGTCATCCGAGCAATGGCGTCCGCTTGACGCTGCTGGAAGTAGGCGCGATCCGGGATCATCACTTTGTCACCCTGTAGCAAGCCATTCCGACGGCGCAGATCTGCCTTAGCGTAGGACTCGGCAAAAAGGTCGAGAGCCTGTCTCGAGAGCATATTGCTCATGGCAGGACGCCGGCGGTAAGCGCGCAGCCCCGCCATATCGAGGAACGTGTTAGCGACCGATGAGTTACCGAGACCCGCTACCACCATCTGATTGCCGTGATAGTCGATGACATCGGAGTAACCATTGCTGGAATCGACAGGCACGTCGATGCCATGTAAAGCCGCAGTATTTGCCGATACGACGTAGGCTAAATTCTCAAGTGCGCGAGCGCGTCTTGCGATTTGTTTGATCGTCAGATTCGGCGATGCCACTTCACTGGTGGAATGCAAAAATACTTCCGCACCGCGAATAGCATGGGCACGCGCAATCTCAGGATAGAGAATTTCTTCCGATGCAATAGCGGCAATCCGACCGATCGATGTGTCGGCGACCGGGAATACAGCCTCGAGTCCATAGATGTCGAGATAGCGATCCCATACGTCGTGCGGCGTCGGCGCAAATATCGAGATCAAGCGCCGATAGGTGAGTATGCGATTTCCCGACGGATCAAAAACCCAGCACGCCTGAAAGTAGAGACCCGGAAAGTGATCATCGGTCTCGTAGCCGTTACCGGCGAGGTACACAGCGTGTTTCTGAGCTAGCGCGCCGAGCGCTTCGTACTCGGGTCCTCGCGGATGCAACGCACCCTTGGCAGCCCACTCCGGAATGGTCTCACCCCAAGGCGGACCCGACAGGATGTATTCAGGCAGTACCACCAGCTTCAGGTCAGGGCCAATCCAGCGACGAGCGCCCGCTACGGCCTGATCGATTCTTGCGATCGATCGTTGCATGCGCGCAGCGGATTGCTCACGCGTCGTGTCAGGATGAACGCCGTCGCAATCGATCTGCAGCGCCAACGCGGCATAACGATCCAATTTGCTGATGCTCAAGATCAAAACTCCACTAGATTCAGCGCAGCCGCGTCTCGGCTAAATCACTCCAGGTTTGCAGATCGACAATCGCTCCACTGCTGACCAGAAACCGGTCGCACCAACGCACGCCAGCAAACGCCTTACCGTCTTTCCAAGCCCCCGACATCTCGCCGCGCACATAAACAGCGACGCCACCTGCAGCCTCACAGACCTCGAAATGATCCGTCTGCTTGTGAACCGAGGCGTATCGATCTGCACCGAAAGCGGCGAAGTCTTCGAGGCGGGAAAAGCGATACCCGCCCGAGATCACGATCGACATCGTGGAAGACATCAGCTTGGAAGCGCCCGGAAGATCCCGTGCCGACATGTTGTCGAACCAGCGGCGCACCAGGGCAATCGCATCAGCCCGTTCGGTTCGAGCCGTTCCGACGACGATACCTGCATCGGTTAATGAGGATCCCATGGCCGAAGTATGCCCGATGACGGTAGCCGATACACGGTCGCATGCCTTAGCCTTCGTATCATGAAAATTGGAATCATCGGCAGCGGTTCGGCCAGCACTGAACTGCCCCCACATTTCCACACTGAAGCCGCTCAATGGGCCGGCGCTGAGATCACACTCATACAGCCTAGGCTCTCGATGTTCGCCTTTACCCCATACGAACGACTCTTGGTCGACCTCGGTTACGTCGATGCCGCGCAAAGTGCCGCACAAGCAGCCTGCGATGCCATCCTGATCAACTCTTTCGCCGACTACGGCATCGATGCAGCACGATCTGCTGTGCCGGTACCCATCATGGGAGCAGGTGAAGCGGCGTTACGGGAGGCGAGCGTGACGGGAGCCGGCCAGTTCTGCATCTTGACCGTCTGGCCAAAGTCGATGGGCTTTCTGTATGACGAACGTCTGCGATCACTGGAGATGGTGTCGCGCTGTCTGGCCATACGGCATTTTTCGGCAGAGGACGAACTATCACGACTCGCCGGCGATACCAGCGTCATGGCACGGATGGCCAGACACGAACAAGACATCATCGAGGCGCTCGGCACTGCCTGTGAAGAGCTGATCGCACAGCATAGGCCCGATTCCATCGTGCTCGGCTGCACTTGTATGTCCCCGATCGCCGAAGCCCTAGCGAAACGCTGCCCCATACCCGTCATCGACGGAGCCATCAGCGGTCTGCGTCTGTTAGCGTCTGGCGATCAAGCAGGCTCATCCGTATCGACTAGGGCAATGACAAAACGAATCAGCCTGATTCCCGATATGGTATCCGCCTGGGTTGGCGCAGCGCATGCGCCGGCTCCACTTGCCACGTCGGACTGCCCGGTATGCATCACCAATGTCGAATGACATCTTTGACTGAATGAGGTTGCCATGAATCGAATCACCCGCGCGATTCTGTCGTGCATCGCTGTCGTCATGCTCATGCCGTTCGCTGTTGGAGCGGAAAAACTCTCCGCTGAACGCATGTGGTCGATGGTTCGTCTCGGTGACGCAGATATCTCGCCTAACGGAAAACTCGCTGTCGTTTCAGTCACCCGGTTCGATGTAGACGAAAATCGGGGCTATACAGATCTGTGGCTCTATCCAACCGACGGCACTGCGGGACGGCAGTTGACGACAGACGCTGCTGCCGACAGCTCCCCAGCGTTTAGTCCTGATGGGAAGTGGATTGCATTCGTATCCAAACGCGGTGATGACAAAGAATCGCAGATCTACCTGATTCCGACCGACGGTGGCGAAGCACGACGACTGACGGCCATACCGACCGGCGCTAACGCGCCAAAGTGGTTTCCTGACGGACGCAAGATCGCATTTGTATCGGCGATTTGGACAGACCTCGCCGAATGGAAAGCACAAGCCAAGCGCATGAAAGATCGCGCCGACAGTAAGATGAGCGCTAAAGAGTGGGATCGCGCACCCATTTCTTATTGGGATCGATTTCTCGACGATCGCCAGCCGCATTTATTCTCCATACCTGTCGATGGAGGCGAGCTAACCGCTATCACTCGACAGTCAGGCCGTCATTTATCCAAGGCGGATTACTCGACTTCCTCTTATGACATTTCGCCGGACGGTGCGGAGGTCGCCTTTGTCACCAACGTCGACCAAACCGGAATCGATCCGAATTACGATGTGATGATCATTGCGGCCTGCGGCTGCAAGCCTGCCATCAACATCACCGAAGGCAACCCCGCCGACGATGGTTCGCCGTCATATAGCCCGGATGGTCGCTGGCTCGCCTACGCGGCACAATCGATCAAAGGCTTCTACGCTGATCGCTCTAAACTCATGCTTCGATCGCGTAGTGACTCCTCGGTTCAAGATCTCTCGGGTACATGGGATCGCTCCGTAGGCACGCTAATCTGGCATCCGAATTCCAAATCGATTTTCAGCGCAATCGATGATGCGGCGACCAACCGAATTTATCGATTCGATTTGTCCAAGCCTAGTACTCCGACTGCCATTACGCGCAACCCGAGTTTCGGCAGCTTGGCACTCGCCACAGCGCAGACCAAGAAGCCCGCTGCAGTGGCCATCCGACAAAGCTTCTCCGAACCACCGACCTTGATCGCGCTTGATCTCGATGACGGAAACGTACGGACGCTCAGCCGTCTGAACGAGTCGGTTCTCGCGCAAACCTCTCTTGGCAAAGTAGAGAGCATCACCTACGCGGGCAGCAATCAGCAGCCGATCCAGATGTGGGTGGTTTACCCGCCAGATTTCGACCCGACCAAAAAATACCCTGTTTTCATGCTGCTACACGGCGGGCCTCACAATGCCATTCAGGATGCCGTGCAATGGCGCTGGAATGCGCATGTCTTTGCTAGCTGGGGCTATATCGTGACATGGCACAATTTCCATGGCTCGAGCGGTTTTGGTCAAAACTTTGCAGACGCAATCAATCCAGATCGCATCAGTAAACCCTATGAAGACACCATTAAGGCTGCTGATTGGCTGGCATCTCAGCCCTTCGTCGATGCCGATCGAATGGTCGCTGGCGGCGGCAGTTATGGCGGCTTCCTCGCAAGTACGCTCTTAGGCCGCACGCATCCATTCAAGGCGCTCATCGCGCATGCGGCCGTCTATAATTCGTTCACGCAAATCGGCGCAGACTATGGTGCAGAACGCGATCGCTTTTTTGAGTTCTGGGAAAAGCCGGAAGATTTTGCGCGTTATTCACCACACACGAGCGCAGGCAATTTCGTCACGCCAACGCTCGTCATCCATGGCCAACTCGACATGCGCGTACCAGTGAATCATGGAATTGAGCTCTTCAACACGCTGCAGAAGCGCGGCATCACTTCCAAATTCATCTATTACCCAGACGAAAATCATTGGGTACTGAAGCCACAGAACTCGCTACATTGGTACAAGAGCGTCAAAAGCTGGATCGAGTCGTACGCACCACCGGGCGCTCGTTAAATGAAGCGTCGCGAGATTTTGTCATCGGGCATGGCATTAGCGGCACTGGCCAGCCTACCTAGTCACGCAGCCGTTGTAGCCAAGACGCACAAGCCTCTCGATATTCTCATCTTGGGCGGAACGCGTTTTCTGGGTCTGCATATGACCTCGTTTGCGTTGAGTCGTGGCCATCGCGTCACATTCTTCAACCGAGGCAAGACCAATACCTCCCGTTTTTCCGAAGTCGAACGTCTAACAGGCGATCGTAACGGTGATATCGCCGCACTGAAGGGGCGGCGCTGGGATGTTGTGATCGACAACTCCGGCTATGTACCGCGACAAGTCACCGCAACGGCCGAGCTGCTGCATCCGACAACGCCGCTCTATGTCTTCGTTTCGACCGTCTCCGTCTACGCCAGCTTTGACAAACCGAGCGACGAGAATTCGCCGCTCGGAACGTTGACGGATCCAACGACCGACAAGGTCGACGGCACCACCTACGGCCCGCTCAAAGCCCTGTGCGAGCGAGCGGCGCGTCATGTTTATGGCGACCAACGCTCGTTGATCATCCGCCCGGGCCTGATAGTAGGACCTGACGATAACACCGACCGCTTCACCTATTGGCCAGCTCGCGCCGCTCGCGGGGGCAAGTTCGTAGCGCCGGGAAGCCCACGCGATCCGGTTCAATTCATCGATGTACGTGACTTGGCGGAGTTCACCATCGAATCGGTCGAAAGAAATTTGAGCGGCACTTTCAATCTACTCTCACCTCCCGGTCGCTACTCCATAGGCGACGTCATTAGCGCATCGGTAGAAGCTGCGAAGAAAATCGCTATGGCGGATGCCGATCCGGTTTGGATTCCTGCCAGCTTTTTGGACGAGCAAAAGGTATCGGCTTGGTCGGATATGCCGGTCTGGGTGCCTTCGGAGGGCGATAGCGCGGGCTTTGCCGCCGTCAGTGCTGCCCGCGCAGTGAGCGCAGGCATGCGTATTCGATCCGCACTGGAAACGGCGACTGATACGCTGCGCTGGCACCTGTCACGCCCGGAAGCGGAGAGATCAAAACTTCGCAGCGGCATTTCTCCAGAACGAGAACGCGAAGTGTTGCTTCGCTGGGCAGCAACGTCGGGGGTTTGACGTCATGCGCTGGATCGTTGCACTGTTCAAATGGATCGGAAGTTTTATCGCTCTGGCAATCATTGCCATCGTCGCTTACGTATTCTGGTTGAGCGGTTCGGCCCACGAGCCCACCGGTGTACACCGATTCGAGAACTACCAGACTGCTAACGGGCCGATTCTGGTCTTCGGTGGCAATCGGGGAACGGGCCTCGGCATCGTCAAGGAATTGCGGGCACGCGGCGAAGCGGTGACGGTCGCCGTACGTAGCTCATCGAATACGACCGAACTAGAGACCCTCGGCGTCGACGTCGTCGTGGCGGATGCCCTCAAGGCAGACACCGTAGAGTTTGCTCTGCGTGCAAGGCCATTCGTCGCCGTCATTTCCACCCTAGGAACCTCGCGAGGCGAACAAACCCAACGCCCCGATTTCATCGGTAATCGTCATGTGATCGATGCCGCTAAGTCAGCCGGTATCAGACGGGTACTGCTTGTTACCGTTATCGGTGCCGGCGATTCCATCGACGCTGCGCCACTACCATCGCGCCGCTTTCTCGCCGAGGTCATCGAATTAAAAACTCGCGCCGAGAACCATCTACGTGCGAGTGGACTCGATTACACGATCATTCGCCCAGGTGGTTTGACCGACGGCGCACCGAGTGGCGAGGCGTTTCTAGCTGACGATCCGGCGACGTTCAGCTTCATCGCACGGGCGGATCTCGCTAAGCTCGTCGCGGATTCTCTCGGCGATCCAGCCACGATCGGCAAGACCTACTCGGCTTACGACCCGTCTCGAAAAACCATGGCGACGATGTTTCGCGATCGATAACACCGATCACCATTTCCTCTCACCAAGGCAGCTCGCTCCCGTCAAACATCCAATAGCGACCGACCATCGTCTCATCTAGACGCGTGATCAGTGCTTTCATGCCACGCGCGCTCGTCGGCGCATCGATATCGGCATGCGGGCCACCCATATCGGTTCGTACCCAACCGGGATGCAGAGCGGTCGCTTTGATGCCATGACTACGCGCCAAATCAATCGCCATCGAGCGCATGATCGCGTTAACCGCGGCTTTGCTCGCGCGATACGCGTAGAGACCGCCGATCCGGTTCTTCTCAATCGAGCCCAGAATGCTGGTCAGCGTCACGATCTTTTTCTGCGGTGACCGTGCGACATGCTCGACGAACGCCTCGGCCATTTTCATCGGGCCCAACACGTTGATGCGAAACACTCGCTCCCAGTCTGGATAATCAGAGCTGCCGAACTTGCCGAACTGCAAACCTTGCTCGGCGAAACTCCCGTTACCCATCGTACCGGCTGAATTGATGAGAACATCGATGGACCGATTCTCTAATCGTGCAGCCAAAAGTTCTATCGATTCATGGTCTTCCACATCGACGCGCTGCAACTGCAGCGCATCGCCGTAGGTACGCTTCAACGCCTGCATATCCTCGCTGGCCGCAGCAGGATGGCGCATACCGGCATGAACTTCCCAGCCGTCGGCCAGATACTGTCGTACAAGTTCGAGACCGAGCCCTCGCGAGGCACCCGTGATGAGCAAACTTGGCACTTTGATGATCACCCATGGACGAATCGATCCGGCGAATCTACGCTTGCCGCCCCCTGAACGTCACGAGATCTCGTTGCCATGAGCCACCCTGCGACTTACCCGAAACTGGTCATCCAAAAACTCACGGGCGACTTCCGCAGTTCAACGGGAATCGCTACCGCTACATGGCAGGAGCCGGGTCGTGGTCAGGTAGTCATTCGAAATCGCTACGCGGGTTGTAATGCCATCTTCGATAAAAACCTCTGCCGTAATTCGGTGCGCTATGTCGACGTCAAACCTCCGTTCGACATGGGAATCGAATCAGTGGGGCATGTCGTCGCCGTAGGCGAAGGGGTAACGGGGCTAGTCGAGGGAGATGCCATTGCAACGTCGAAGCTCGGAACAGGGTATCGGGAATATCAGCTCGCCGATGTCTCGCGGGTAATCAAGGTGCGCGAGGCGAGCCCCCAGATCCTCGCGCTGATTCCGTCTGGTATCTCGGCAATGGTCGGCCTCGAACGCATTGGCGAAGTCCGCTCGGGCGACGTCGTCGCGGTGTCCGCTGCGGCTGGCGGCCTTGGGCATTTCGTCGTACAGCTCGCCAAGCTCGCCGGCTGTCACGTGATCGCCATCACTTCCGACGATGCCAAAGCCCAAGCCCTACGACAGCTGGGCGCAGATCGAGTGGTCAATCATCGACAAGAAAATCTGGCTGATGTTTTGAGCAGCGAATATCCAAAAGGTTTGGATGTGGCCTACGACTCCGTGGGCGGCCCCATCTTCGATACATTCGTCGATCATCTGGCGATGCGAGGGCGATTGGTTGTCAGTGGTCACACCTCCGACTTCGACAAAGAAGTCGAATTCGTCCCCCATCCGCGGGTATACCGGAAGCTCTACTGGAAATCCGCCTCGATTCGTGGCTTCCAAAATCAGACCTTCCCCGAGTTTTTTGCGGAAGCCGCCGATCGCATCCTCGATCTACACTACCGCGGGCGCCTACAAGCCTGGGTTGATCCCACCCCTTTCACAGGCCTGACGCAGGTGGCCGATGCTTCCGAGCACCTCTTGGCAGGTCGCAACCAAGGAAAGGTCGTGGTCGCACTGTAGCAACGAAGCAACATTGTATCGGGCGCGCCCTCTGTTAGATTACGGAAGCGCAATAGGTATTTTCCGAGGGAATCTGCCTGTCGCGTAAACGGGATCAACAAAACTTAGAAGGGACCCATTCAATGTCGAATCGTCGTGTGCTGCCTTTGGTCTTTGGGCTCGTCGCGGTTCCGATCAGCGCCGTTGCTCAAAATGAAAACTCCTCCTCAACGCTCGAAGAAATCGTGGTGACTGCAGAGCGCCGCGAAGCGTCCTTGCAAACAGTGCCCGTCCCCGTGACTGCAATCACGGCCGAAGCGCTCGCGAACAAGCAAGTGACTGAAGCAAAAGATCTTGCGCGCTATGCGCCAAGTCTCAAGATGTTCAACAACATCACGACCCCGACCAATCTGTCGCCGTCTTTGCGCGGCTCGCTACAACAAGATGCCTCTCTCGTCGTCGCAGAATCCCCCTTCGGTATTTATGTCGATGACGTGTATATCGCGCGCCTGAACGGCAACAACATCACACTGGCCGATATCGATCGTGTCGAAGTGTTACGTGGGCCGCAGGGGACGCTCTACGGTCGAAATACGTTAGCCGGCGCGATCAAATTCATGTCGCGAGCACCAGACGCCGATGGCTGGACTAATTTCAGCGTGGGCGGAGGCAACTACGACCAACAACGAGTGAGCTTCAGCGTTGGTAACGCCATTGGCGATGGCTGGGCCGCCTCACTCTCCGGTCTCTATACGAACAAAGACGGACAGTTCCGCAATGTCCATCCGACCAAGGCAGAGGAAACCGGCCTCGAGCGCAACTATGCCGGTCGCGTCAAGTTGCGCTACACGGGCATCGAGAATCTCGACGTCACAGCATCGCTGTCGTATGCGGATGCTCAAAACGACGGCGGTCAGTTGATTCCGGCTTCAACGCCTTCTGTTCCATCGAACAAACAATTCACTTCGGATGATCTCGTTCCGCAATTCGGTCGTTACGCACTGAACACACCGAACATCGCAAGACCGAATCTAGCTAATTATCCCTACGGAAAAACTAAGCAGCAGATCGCATCGATCAATGTAGCCTACGATTTTGGTGACATGCTGTTCCGATCCATTACTGGCTTCGTCAAGACAGAAGACGCTTTTACCAACGACTTCAGTGGTAACGGCAACGTTATGGCATCGAACATCGCAGACGCCGAACAATTGAGTGAAGAACTGCAGATTCAAGGCAGTGCACTCAGCGGTAAGCTGAATTATCTGCTCGGTGTCTACCTCTTCGGCGAAGACGCTACTCAAAACTTCGCTTGGAACTCGTATCTGCCAGGCGTGCTACCTGTTCTGCCGGTCTCGACTAGCGCATTGAAGATCAAGACCACCTCGGTCTCGGCTTTCACGCAACTCGACTACATGCTGACGGATGCCTTGAAAGTGACAGGCGGTATCCGCTACACGAAGGACGAGAAGCGCTTCGATCTGCTCTTCCGCGGTTTGTTACCGCCCATCACGCCGGCCACAGGACTCGTCGATCTCGACAACGCCTACTCGGAGATCTCTCCGCGTATCGGTATTGACTACAAGGTCGCAAGCGATAACGACAACATCGACAGCATGCTGCTCTACGCTTCGGCGGCGAGCGGCTTTAAGTCGGGTGGCTACAACGGCATCGCAATTTTTGGTTTCAACGATGCGCTTACGCCCTATGCACCCGAGACCAACACGACCTACGAAGCGGGTATCAAGACGGACTTGCTGGGCAGCCGACTGCGCGTCAACGCCAACTACTTCTTGCAGAAGGCTGACGACCTGACGCTGAACGCGACCGTCATTCTGCCAAACGGGACGGCTACCTTCCCGGTACAGAACGCGGGTAAAGCAACCGTACGCGGGCTCGAAGTCGAAATTACCGCCATTCCGACCGATGGGCTGACCGTCTTCCTCAGTGGCACCTTCGCCATGGACGGAAAGTACGATGAGGTTGCCCCAAGTAGCGCACCGGCAAACTCGCTGAAAAACTTCGGCGTCAATCCGACGGTACCGCAAACGCCTTCGAGCTCATTCACGATCGGCTTCGATTATGGCCTCGATACAGAGCTCGGACGTTTAAGCTTCGGTGCCGATTGGTTCCAGACGGACGACTACATCACGGGTGCAACCAACGACTTTCGGGTCAAGGGCTATGGCCAAGGCAATGCATTCGTGAATCTCGCTTTCAGCGAAGCGTGGTCCGTACGAGCCTCCGCTAAGAACTTCACTGACGAGTATGTGATCCAGACCGGATCACGCGGCTTCCTCGGCGGATTCATTCCGATCCGTCCGCGTGAATACTTGCTGTCGGTGAATTACAAAGTCGATTGATCCGCTCAAGGTAGGCGTGCGGCCACACATTGGTCGCACGCCTGCTACCTCGGCGCCAAAGCCGGCGCCCGCACCTTACGATCGAGTAGTCCTAACTCGGGTACTTCGATCAAGGGTGTCACATGCAGGAACTGCTCAAGACCTATCCGCAGCTCTCCCAAGAAACGCTGGCGTTTTTGGCGAGAAAACATGGCCACTTCATCAACGGTCATGTAGAGCATGGCGGCTCGGATGAGCCTATCGACATTCATGATCCCGCGACGGGTTTGCGGATCGCACAATGCAGTGCCGGTGGCGCAGCGGAAATCGACGCCGCTGTAAAAGCGGCTCGAACTGCGTTCGAGGGGCCCTGGTCGAAGTTCACCGCCGCGCAGCGCAGCGTTGTGCTGTGGAAAATCGCTGATCTGATCCAAGCGAATTTTCGGCAACTGTGCGAACTAGAGATTCTAGATAACGGGCTGCCGACGCCTCTCGCGCAATATGTCTGCGGCATGGTAGTGCCCGAGTTTTTCCGCTACTACGCCGGATGGCCAACCAAAATCGAAGGCGCCACCCTGCCCGCCGCACCGCAAGGCAAACTCCCCGGTGAGGCGATTTCTTTCACACTGCGCGAACCGATCGGTGTCGTCGGAGCCATCACACCGTGGAACTCACCGTTACCGATGGTGATGTTGAAGCTGGCGCCCGCACTTGCTACTGGCTGCACGGTGGTATTGAAGCCCGCCGAGCTGACGCCGTTAACGGCGATGCGCCTCGCTGAAATCTGCCAGGAAGCCGGTGTTCCAGATGGCGTCGTCAACATCGTCAATGGCTATGGAGCAACCGCCGGTGCTGCACTCGCCGCTCATCCGGGAGTCGATAAGATTGCCTTCACCGGTTCAACGGAAGTTGGTCGCTCGATCGTGCGCGCAGCCGCAGGTAACTTGAAGAAGGTCTCACTCGAGCTCGGTGGAAAGTCGCCGGTGGTGGTGTTCGCTGATGCCGATTTGGAGCAGGTAATTCCCGGTGCGGCACGCGCTTGTTTCTTCCTGCAAGGCCAGAACTGCATGGCAGGCACTCGACTTTTTCTCCACGAAAAAATTCATGATGCGGTTGTCGAGGGCATTGCGACCATCGCCCGCTCGATGAAGCTCGGCCCAGGTCTCGACCCGACCTCGGAATTCGGACCACTGATCTCGGCTAAACAGCGCGAACGCGTCGAAGGCTTCGTCGACGCGGGTCGAAAAGAGGGTGCGGAAATCGTTTGCGGCGGTAAATCACCCACTCGCCCCGGTTACTTTTTCGAGCCGACAGTGCTCACCCAGACCACGCCAGAAATGACCCCAGTCAAGAACGAAATTTTTGGGCCCGTGCTCTGTGTACACCGATTCGGTGATGACCATCTCGATCAGGTTGCCCGCGAGGCTAACTCGACCATTTATGGTCTATCTGGCAGTGTCTGGACGCGCGATCTCGGGATTGCAATGCAGATGGTCCGCAAGATCGACTCCGGACAAGTCAGCGTGAACATGCATGCGGCTCTCGACCCGGCTATGCCCTTCGGTGGCAACAAACAATCGGGCTGGGGTCGAGAATTCGGCAAGGAAGGTCTCGAGCCCTACCTCAAGACCAAGGGCATCTCCATGACGTGGTGAAGAAAGCTCATCACCACGAGCAAGCGGCCGGAGCGGTGGCCCCACCACCCTGCGAGCTCAGCAATCGCTGATACTCGGGATCGCCACTGAGCAGCAGTTTGGCAGCACATCGCAGCTCATCTACCTGAGCTCGTTTCAAGCTGAACGTGGTCTCGATCTGCGTGACTTCCTTGAACCTAGGATGATCACGCAGGCTGTCGAGACTGAGATCGACGAAGTAAAGCGCCTCCTTCGAGTTTTCAGGCGAAAGCCGGCTAGCCCAGCGGGCCAAGGTCTCTTTCAGCAAGGCTTTGCTTTCGACCGAATATCGATCCATAGGCACGGTGCCCACCAGTTTCAACATGTCGAGCACATCGGGTGGGCTGCGCCTGCCCGCGATACGAGCTGATTGGGTATCGGATGCATTCAGCGTGATGAAAACCAATTTCCGAATCCCGCTGCGTTGTAGCGTGTTCTGGAAGTGCAACGCATCATCACCGTCGGTGAGCGCATCCAATGTCGAGCGCACACCGAGGTTATCGCTGAGCGCTCCATCCATCAGATGCAAATAGCCATAGGTTCTCGAATCGCTACGCGCTAGCATGGTCGCTGCCCGAAAATGTTCTCGGGAACTATGGTCTCCAGACTCGATGGCGCGGAGCGTCCAAGTTGGCACTCGATAACCGCAGCGACCAGCACTGTTTCGAATGGTGATCGGCGTGAGCACTGCTGGCACAGACGAGGACGCGGCAACTGCGCGACTAATCGGATATCGGGCAAGATCGAGACACAATAAATCAAACGTGTCTTGTGTGAACTCAAACCGGCCTGCGATGGCAATATCGGTAGCATTGATGACGAGAAAAGGTCGATCAGTTCGATTGATCAGCGCGCCATACTTAATGCCATTGAATAAATTCTCGTCGAGATATTCAGCGTAGAGATCGCCGCGATCGAAATGACGAGATTGCAGTCGAAACCAGTTGCGTGGATCAAATAGGATCTCCCGACGCATCTCGGTGGCGAAATCGCGATACAGAAAATCCTGCGCAAACCGATCGAAAATTTTGTCGCCATGCAGCACGAAATAAGCGGCCGGAATCGCGCCACCTGATACTGCTGAAATCACATCGACTTCATCGAGCATACGACGCAGACGGCCGTCATGCTGAATTCGATCGGTAGCTAATTGCTCCAAAATGCCGAAAGCCATTGCCGAGGCTCTAAGGCCACCACCAGACAAACTGACGATAACAAGCAGATCATCTTTGGGGCGCTCGGCCACTGCTCTGGCAAGCCGGTATCCGTTATTTTCGTCGACTTGAGTAATCGAGTCGCCAAGATAAGCGCCTGGCGTTGCGCAAGCCGCCAGAAACGGCAACAGCAGCACCGATACGAGAACGGCGAAGTTACGGAGCAATATCACCTCGCGATCGTCGAGTGCGCGATAGGTAATCGGCCATGCCTTCGAGTTCGGTTCGCTGCAGTTCGCGCATGAGTGGCGTGTGGGTCTTAGACAGTCTCGGACGACGCGCCTCAACCACATCGATGAACTGGCGAAGCAAATACTCGGGATGCTGACCCGCCAAACGAGCGATTCCACGATCTGCATTACCTTGACCCGTTGCACCGTGACAGGTCTGGCAACGCTCGAAATACACCCTCACACCGCCAGTCAAAAACTCACCGGAACCTTGGACAGTGCGGCCCATCGGTTGCAACGAAGCAATGAGTGCGGCGACATCGGCTAGATCTTGGGGAGTCTGTATCACGTTCAATCGTGACACATGCTCCATACGGATATCCCAACGCTCAGCGTGACGATAATCGACGAGTTGCCTCAGCAATACTGAGTAGTGCTGAGAGCCGATCACCGGGACTGAGCCATCCGGTAGACCGGAGCCATCGACACCATGACACGCTGCGCAGGTTGCAAAGATCTGGTCGCCACGACGTGCATCGGGCACGGCCGCTAACGCAGCCCGATACTCGGCTGACGCGTCTGCGCTTGGAGAAGCCAGAGCGTGACTCATCATCACCAGAGACATCAGCAACAAACCAACATGGGCGATGTTTCGGACGTCCATCATTACCAAGTTCCGCTATTCGGCATCGACGCCCACGGTTCGGCTGGAGGCAATGCAGGGCCCTGCTGTAGCAACTCGATCGAGATACCGTCGGGCGAGCGTGCGAACGCCATGCGACCATCGCGCGGCGGACGCAAAACGGTCACGCCGTGATCGAGCAGACGCTGACAACTGGCGTAGATATTGTCGACGCCATAGGCCAAATGACCGAAGTTGCGTCCACCTTGATAATTCTCGGGATCCCAATTGAACGTCAGCTCGACCTGCGCAGCATGGTCGCCGGGAGCGGCTAGAAATACGAGGGTATATCGCCCCTGCGGCACGTCCTTGCGCGAAACCTCTTCGAGGCCGAGTGCATCACGATAGAAGGCCAGTGAACGATCAAGATCGCTGACTCGCACCATGGTGTGCAGATATTTCATTTAGAACATTTCCGAGGGGCCGGGCGCATCAGTTTTCACGGGCGCATGCCGCGCGACGATATGATCGCCCGTGATCATGGCATCGTACGATTGTCCCGGACCCACCATCGGATAGACACCCGCATCGGGATCGATGATGACCTCGAGGAATGCTGGACCAGGATAGCGGATGAACTCCTCCACGACGCGGGGGACATCTTCTTTGCGATCGAGGCGAACAGCGAATGCAAAGCCGTCAGCCTGTGCTGCCTTGACGAAATCTTTTTTATGCAGCGACTTGTCACTGGCAGACAATCGGCCCTTGAAGAATAGCTTCTGCCATTGCTTCACCATACCGTCGCCAAAATTGTTCAGCACGACAACCTTGACCGGCAGGTTGTAGGTCGTCACGGTCTCGAGGTCGCCGAAGTTCATTCGAATCGAAGCGTCGCCGTCGATATCGATGACCAGTGCCTTCGGATCGGCAAATTGTGCACCGATGGCTGCGGGCAGACCGAACCCCATCGTTCCCATCGACCCCGACGTCAGCCACAACCGTGGCCTGCAGAAATCGAAATACTGTGCCGCCCACATCTGATGCTGGCCCACACCAGTCGATATGATGGCCTGCCCTCGCGTCAAACGATTGATTTCTTCGATGACGTAGTACGGCTGAATCAAAGCACTGTTGCGGTCGTAGTTCATTGCGTGTCGGGTACGTAGTGCCTCGACCTCGTGATGCCACTGCGAATAATCAGCAGAGAACCCCGTTTTTCGGCCGAATGCAGTCAAGGCATGAATGGCCTCAGGTAATTGCCCAACATGGCTCCAGTCGACCTTCTTAACCTTGTTGATCTCAGCCCGATCGATATCGATATGAGCAATTTTCTTGGCACGCGGCGCGAACTTATTGGGCACGCCCGCGACGCGATCGTCGAAGCGCGCACCGATAGCGAGCAACAGATCACAATCTTCGACTGCATAATTGGCGAAGGCCGCACCGTGCATGCCGAGCATGCGCATAGACAAGCGATGCGTAGTATCGAATGCGCCGATACCCATCAAGGTTGTCACGACTGGGATACCGAAATTTTCAGCAAATTCCGTGAGCGCGGTCGATGCCTCGCCGTTGATCACGCCGCCGCCCGCGTAGATCAGCGGACGCTTTGCATCGCGAAGCATCGCGAAAAGCGCAGCGGCTTCATCATCTTCAACGCCGGCATGTGTCGTCGCGAAGAGTCGTTTTCGATAACCGGGTACGGGCAAGGTACCCTCACCAGAAAAAGTGCCCGACCAATTCTGAACGTCTTTGGGCACATCGACCACGACTGGGCCTGGTCGACCGGTACGCGCAATCTCAAATGCTGTTCGAACTGTTGCCTCGAGTTTTTCGGGGTCGGTCACCAGGAACACGTGTTTGGCGACCGAGCCCATGATGGCGGAGACCGGCGCTTCTTGGAACGCATCGGTGCCGATGGCAGCGGTAGGAACCTGCCCGCAGATCACGAGCATCGGGATCGAGTCAGCCATCGAATCGCGCACCGGCGTAACTGTGTTGGTAGCGCCAGGACCCGAAGTAACCAGACAAACGCCGACTCGTCCGCTAGCACGGGCATAACCTGCTGCCATGAAGCCTGCACCTTGCTCGTTGGCAGGCACGATCAGTGGCATCTGCTCGCCACCATGATCAACCTGGGCCTGGTTGTGCAAGAAGACGGCATCGTAGGTCGGCAGGATCGCGCCACCCGAATAGCCGAATACGGCGGTGGTGCCCTCATCCACGAGAACCTGCACGATCATCTCAGCTCCGGTCATCACCGTGCCCGCCTTCGGATGGCGTCTGGAAACGGTCTTGGGAGCAGTGGACTCAGACATAGGTAAAACCCGAGAGAAAAGCCGGCAGGGGGTCTTTCAGACTACCAGTTTGACCGCTTCGTGCAATATGCTCCACGACACGCCCATGAGACACATCATCGCCATCCATCTGCAAAACGAAGCCGGCGCCCTAACACGGGTTGCGGGTCTCTTCTCCACGCGCGGTTACAACATCGAGTCACTCTCGGTAGCTGCAACCGATGACGCCACCGTGTCACGTATCACGCTAGTGACACGCGGATCGGATTCGGTTGTCCAGCAGATCATTAGTCAGCTCAATAAGCTGATCGATGTGGTCAGCGTCGAAGATATGACGCAGGGCGAACATATCGAGCGAGAACTGGTACTGCTTAAACTCAAGGTACGGCTCGAGCAGTCGGATGCGGTGCGCGGCTACGTCGTTCGCGCCGGAGGTCGCGTACTCGATCCCGCCAGTGATGGCTTCATCGTGGAACTGACGGCAAGTGAGCAGGAGGTCGATCAGTTCGTCATCGATCTCGGCAAAGGCGCCGAAATCGTCGAAGTCGTGCGCAGTGGCGCACTGGGAATCAGTCGACTCGCGCGCGCACAGCGCTCACGCCGAGACTGAAGATCGGGTCAACGGCTCCAGAACAGCGCGGATCAGCGCTGGTATCTCCACCGGTCGACGCGTTTGGGCGTCCACATAGACGTGTACAAACTTCCCGATAGCCGCTGCCGAGTCGGCGCCGCGTGCAAACACACCCAAACGGTAGGTGACACTACTGCGACCCAAGCGCTCGACGGCAAGACCAATGTCGAGAGGCTGCGGAAAAGACAGCGAAGAGTGAAACACGCAGCCGGTCTCGGCGACGATGCCGATCTGACCGAGTGATCGCGTGTCGGTGCCAGTTGCTTCGATGAGAAACGCATTCACCGTGGTGTCGAAGTATTCGTAGTACACCACGTTATTGATGTGTCCATAGGCGTCGTTGTCGAGCCAACGAGTGATCATCGGCCGGAAATACGGGAACTCGTTGCGCTGTGGAATCACTGGGCGGGTACTCATGACCGCTGCATTGTCGCCCGCCAATCCGACAGTTGCCAGCACTGGCGCCGACGGCGTAGCGTTGAGATATATGAAAACTCGCGCTGCCATTCTGGTTCGAACGGGTGCACCTGCGCCTTATGCCGAATCTCGCCCGCTCGAGATCGCCGATGTCGATCTGGCGCCGCCCGGGCCCGGCGAAGTACTCATCAAGATGAAGGCAGCAGGCCTCTGCCACTCCGACCTCTCGGTAATCGATGGCAATCGACCCCGACCGCTGCCCATGGTGCTCGGCCACGAAGGTGCGGGTATCGTCGAAGAAATCGGCTCGGGTGTCACCGATCTTGTCGTGGGCGATCATGTCGTCACGGCTTTCGTGCCGAGTTGCGGAATCTGCCAACCCTGCCATTCCGGTCGTCCCGCTCTGTGCGAGCCGGGACTCGTCGCCAACACAGCGGGAACCTTGCTCGGTGGTGCGCGCCGCTTGCGACGTCGTGAGCTCGAGCTCAATCACCATCTCGGCGTGTCGGCTTTCGCCGAATACGCGACCGTGTCCCGTAACTCGTTGGTGAAAGTCGATCGCTCACTGGGTTTTGCCGAAGCGGCGGTCTTCGGTTGCGCTGTGATCACAGGTACCGGCGCCGTGATCAACACCGCCGATTTGCCACGCGAACGTACGGTTGCCGTCATCGGCTTGGGTGGCGTCGGACTGGCCGCACTACTCGGCGCACGTTTGCGCGAGGCGACAACGCTGGTTGCGATCGATCTGTCGGAATCCAAACTCGCGATGGCGCGCGACTTGGGGGCAACGCACACCTTCAATGCCGCCGACCCTGAATGCGCCGACAAGGTTCGTTCTTTGACCTCAGGCGGTGTCGAGTTCGCATTTGAAATGGCAGGCGCCGTCAAAGCGATGGAGCTTGCCTACCGCATCACCCGTCGCGGCGGAACGACGGTAACTGCAGGGCTGGCTCACCCGCAGGCGATGTTCTCGATACCCCAGGTCGGTATCGTGGCAGAAGAGCGCACGATCAAAGGCAGTTATCTCGGCAGCTGTGTGCCATCGAGAGACATCCCGCGGTACATCGAGTGGTATCAGGCAGGCAAATTACCGGTAGACAAATTATTGTCTGAAACCTTGCTCCTCGATGAAATCAACGAAGGGTTCGATCGACTGGCGCGCGGTGAGACTTTGCGTCAAACATTGACGCTATAGCGTTTAGAAATCGACTGCTCCAGCATCGTAATCATACAGCGTTCGCAATTCCATCATGCCTGCAGTCAGCGCTTTGACTTGCTCCGCTGGATCGTCTCCAAAGTAAAGATTCGCACGTGCGCGTGACATTGCCAACGCGTCGGTCACTCTGCCAACACGCTCACTCTCGTAGCGCTTCAAAAAAAGATCTTCGGCTTCACACACCTGCGCTGCACGCCCCAGCACGGCTGCATCTTCCAATGCCATGACAGCGCCCTGCCCCGTAAACGGCGGCATAGCGTGGGCGGCATCGCCCAGCAGAGTGACTCGCCCCTGCGTCCAAGATGGCAATGGGTCGCGATCGAAGAGACCCCATTTGTAGAGCCGGTCCGGCGGCGTGAGCGCTAGTAGATCCAGAGCGCGCGGCTCGAAATCGAAAAACTCCGCCATCAACTCATCGAGCGTGCTGCGGACCGACCAGCCCTCTTCCATCCAGGCGTCACGCTTGGCAATCGCTACGAAATTGATCCAAGACCCGCGCCGCAACGGATACCGCATCAACATGCGTCTTGGACCCAAGGTCATACAAAGCGGCGGGTCGAGCAAACCCGGCGGCACTCGATCTCCCGGGATCAAGCCACGCCACGCTACATACCCTGTGAAGTTGGGTTGATCCGAACCAAACAACTGCGCACGAACTCGCGAGTGAATACCGTCGGCACCTATCACATAATCGGCATGCTCGCTCCAGCCGGAACTGCAGCGAACCGAGACGCCATCTTGGCCTTCTTTGAGGGAGACAAACTCCTCCGAGGTGATGACGCAATCGACATCGAGTGCCGTTACGGCAGAGAGCAAAACTTGATGAAGATCGGCGCGATGTACGTGATACAGCGGATATCCGTAACGCTCTCGACTACGATCCTGAGGTAACCTCACGAGATCTTCACCCGTGCGGTAGTGGCGCAAACTGCCGGCGGTCGGAGTGCTGCCGATCCGTGCCAACTCATCTGCCAAACCAAGATAAGCCAATGCTTTCGAGGCATTCGGCGTGATACTCAAACCCGCACCGACCTCGCCCAAGGCGGCACTTTGTTCGATCACTCGAACATGATGTCCCGCGCGCAATAACGCCAGCGCAGCAGCCAGGCCGCCAATGCCCGCGCCGACGATGATCGTCTTAGATGAGGGCATCTCGGATAAGTCTCAGCGACGGTCTCGCACTGGGATAGGCACGCTACAAAGATCGATCTTGCCTGCAGGCTGCAGATACCATTCATCGCGACGATTACGTCGTGACTCAATCAAGGCCGCAAAAGTTGGCGTATCGGTACGCAGTACTTCCATGGGGATACGCTCCGCAGGCGGAAGATCTACAGCAAAACGCATACGCTTGATCGGGACGCGCTCTTCTGACTTCGCGTAGAAGCCTAAGGGCAGCGTGCCGCGCGGCAATGCCGACAGCAACTCCATGCCACGCACCGCCCTACCCATCACGGTGATATTACGATCAAGCTGTCGGGGCGCATGGCCGATCACTGCATAGAGCTCAGCGGCATTCCCAGAATCCGAAGCGGTGTCGCGGCCGACACCCAGCGTGCCGTAGCAGTGCGTCAGCCACACCTTGCCAGCGCGCTCATCTCGCGCAGCCGCGAAGCCCTCGATGAATCCCACCTGCGACGCGTAGACATCGCCATCAGGCAAGAGAGTCATGCGCCAGCTGCGATTCCACTGTTGCTCGAACTCCGGCGCGATTTTCGCTTTGGCAGCGCCTAAAGGTTTGTTGCTCTCGGGGTCGCCCCATTGAGTAACGAAGTTGTCCTGCACTCGATTGATGCTGAGCCCATCGAACCAGCCTGCCTGCGTCAACGCTCGCAAGTTGGCAACGTGCGCTGGCGCAAAATTAGGGGCGAGCTCGAAGATGACTCGCCCACTGTCGAGATCGAGATAGAGCGTTTTTTCGGGATCGAGCGGACGCCAATCTGCGGCGGTGGATGCAGCGAGGACCGCAGCCATCGTTCCGGGCGGAGGCGAGTCACTGGCTGCGACTTGAAGACCCGCAGCCGACAAGGCAACTGCCACGATCGAAACAAGACAATGACGGAGTACGAGGGTGATGTTCATTGGGCGATTCTAGCGCGCCCTTGATTGTCCTAGACTTCGCACCATGAACATCGACGCAAAACGCAAAGCAGCGGCCGGCACGCTCGTCGCCCCACTCGCCGGACAAGGCAAGTTGATGGTGCGGGTTGGTCGCGAGACCTCAGGCCGAGGCGGCAAGGGCGTCTCCGTCATTACGGGTCTGCCCCTACCCCAGGCTCAGCTCGAAGAACTCGCCAAGCAACTCAAGAAGCGCTGTGGCTGCGGCGGGACCGTCCGGAACGGCGTGATCGAGATCCAGGGCGACCAGCGTGATTTGCTGGTCGCGGAGCTGATCCGGCTCGGTTACCCGGCGAAACGCTCGGGCGGCTAACCGGTTGCGATGCCTTGATCTCAAAAGCCGGCGTCGGCAAAAGAGGCACAGCTCGACCCATCGTCTTTTCGATGTCTCGCAACAGCCCTACTTCATCGGGTGCCACTAAACTCACCGCCCGACCGCTCGCCCCAGCACGCGCTGTTCGACCGATACGATGGACGTAGTCTTCGGGCACATTCGGCAGCTCGTAGTTGACGACCTGTGGTAATTCTTTGATATCGAGCCCACGTGATGCGACTTCCGTCGCAACGAGAGCCGCGATCTGGCCGGACTTGAAATCTTCCAAGGCACGGACGCGCGCGCCCTGACTCTTGTTGCCGTGAATGGCAGCGGCGCGGATACCGGCTCCTTCGAGTTGTTGCGCCAATCGATTGGCGCCGTGCTTGGTTCGTGTGAAGACGAGCACTTGATGCCACGTCCCCTCGCCTTGCGCACCATGATCGAAGAGGTGCACTAGAAGGTGTCGCTTCGCTTCCTTAGGAACTTTGAACGCCACCTGATCGACTCGCTCGGCTGTCGTGTTTCGCGGAGCGACTTCGACTGAAACGGGGTTGCGCAAAATCCTGGATGCCAACTCGCGAATATCGTCCGAATAGGTGGCTGAAAACATCAAGTTCTGACGCTGCGGCGGCAGCAGCTTGATGATGCGCTTGATCGCATGGATGAAGCCCATATCGAGCATGCGATCAGCTTCGTCTAGAACCAAGCACTCGACCTTCGACAAGTCGGCATAGCCTTGCTCAACGAGATCAAGCAGGCGTCCGGGCGTTGCGATTAGAAGATCGCAGCCACGACGCAGGCCTTCGATCTGAGGCTTTTCGCTAACGCCACCGAAGATCACCAGCGACCGGAGGTTCTTGTAACGTCCGTAAGCCTTAGCGTTCTCGGCAATCTGCGCCGTTAATTCGCGCGTTGGACTCAGTACAAGCGCTCGGGGTGCATGTCCACTCGCAGCGTTCAATCGCTGCAACACGGGGAGCACGAAGCCCGCTGTTTTGCCAGTGCCCGTCTGTGCACCCGCGAGAATATCGCGACCAGACAGCACTGCAGGAATAGCCTTGAATTGGATGGGGGTCGGTGTGGCGTAGCCCTTTTCGGCGACGGCACGCAACAGCTCAGGCTGAAGCCCGAGATCAGAAAACTGCATTGATGATGAGATCCGTAGTTGATTTGACTCGCGACACGGACAAAGCCGTAGCGGTCAGTTGCGAGTCGAGTAATGGGGGCGCTGACCGCGCAACCCTTATTTTGTAGACGGAAGTGTACACCATGACGAGCAATTCGTCACGGCATTTCTGTTCACGCCACGCTTGTCAGTTACTCGTCTGTAATTTCTCGAGCTCTTCCCAACGTAAATACGCCGCATCGATCTGCTCAGAAAGTGCTTGTAATTCACCCAACGTGTTTTTGACTTCGTTCTGATCCCGACCGTAGAAGTTAGGATCCGCGACCAAAGCATCGAGCGTCAACTTGTGCGACTCCATTGTTTCGAGTTTCACAGGTAACTCGTCGAACTCGCGCTGCTCTTTGTATGAAAGACGTTTTTTCTTGATTGGTGCAGTGGGCATCACTGCTACGACATCATTTTTCGAATCTAGCTTGGATGACTTTCGGACGGACGGTGCACTAGCTGATGCAGCGCTGCTCTTCTTCCACTCTTCCCAATCCGTCCAACCACCGACGAACTCACGGACTCCACCGTCGCCCTCGAGAACTAGCAAACTCGTGACTACTCGGTCGAGGAAACTACGATCGTGGCTGACGAGCAAGAGCGTACCATCAAAACTGGCAACGAGCTCTTCGAGCAACTCCAAGGTGTCGATGTCCAGGTCATTGGTTGGCTCATCGAGGACGAGCAAATTAGCTGGACGCGCAAAGAGTCGTGCGAGTAATAGGCGATTCCGTTCACCGCCCGATAGCGCACTGGCCGGTGTCAGTAATTGATCGGGCCTAAAGAGGAAATCTCGCAGATAACCGGAGACATGACGATTCTCACCGCCGATCGGCACAAAAGAATTACCATCGTTGACGTTATCGGAGACGGATGCGCTCAGATCCAGTTGTTCGCGCTGCTGGTCGTAGTAGGCGACTTCCAATCGCGAGCCGCGTTTGATGCGGCCGCTCGAGGGCTCGAGCTCACCGAGCAACAACTTGATCAGCGTGCTCTTACCTGCGCCATTCGGCCCTACGATACCGATTCGATCACCGCGCTGGATTCGCGTCGTGATACCACGCAGCACCTGCCGATCGCCGAATGAAACGCAGGCTTGCTCGGCTTCGAAGACCAGCTTGCCCGACTCGACTGCCTCAGTAACAGCCAATTCGACTTGCCCGATACGATCGCGTCGTGCTTTTCGTTCAGAGCGCATCTCCTTGAGTGCTCGCACTCGACCTTCGTTGCGAGTACGTCGTGCCTCGACACCTTTGCGTATCCACACTTCCTCTTCGGCAAGTTTCTTATCGAATAAGGCATTGGCTTTCGCTTCGATCTCGAGCTGCAGCGCCTTTTTGGTGACGAAATCGTCGTAGTTGCCCGGCCACGAACTCAGCTTCCCGCGATCTAATTCGACGACTCGCGTTGCGAGCCGATTGACGAACATACGATCGTGACTCACGAACAGCAAAGCGCCTCGAAACTCAAGCATCACCGCTTCGAGCCATTCGATCGCTGAAATATCCAAGTGGTTGGTCGGTTCATCCAGCAACAGAATCTCGGGCTCTGAAACCAATGCTCGACCGAGCAGTACACGCCGACGCCAACCACCCGAAAGTCCCGCGAACGCTTGCTCTGCAGGTAACTGCAAACGCGAAATAATTGTCTCGACTTGATGCTCGTGTTCCCAACTCTCGCCTTGAGCACCGTCGAGACCGCCGCGCACCACCTCAAGAACGCTAGCCTCCGTCATCAAGTCGAGATCCTGCTCGAGCATCGCAAGACGCGCACCCGGCTTCACCCACACAGCCCCATCATCGGGCGGTGTGACACGGGCAACCAGACGCAGCAATGACGACTTGCCCTCGCCGTTGCGACCGACGATACAAACACGCTCGCGTTCGCCGATGCTCAGATCGACGTGGTCGAGTAAGGGTCGCGAACCAAAGGCCAGCGAAACGGAATCAAATCGAAGCAGCACTCTAGAGCAGTCTATGCGGGGTTCTGGAGTGCGAGGCCGTGCTGACGGAAGAAGGCGCAAGCGGCAAAAAACGCCGGTTGAGCATCTTCAGGCCGATAGGCGGCGCGATAGTCGGCATGGAACCCGTGCTTCGCTTGCGGATAGACGGTAATCGAGGACCCCTTCGCTGCCGCAGAGACTCCTTCTGCCTGCAATGCGCTGCGCATGGCGGCAACCGAGTCTTGGGGAATACCCGCATCCTCACCTGCGTAGAGACCGAGAACAGGCGCTCGCAATCG
>JBDLSG010000017.1:0-50134 GCA_039799645.1 Pseudomonadota bacterium
CCCACCGCAAGCCGTGAGTGCCGCAAACAGCAAGCCAAGCAGTAATCGCCTCATAGTGTCGAGGCTATGTTGATTCGCCGAACTTTGGCTAGAGGTCAGCGCGAAAAGTTTGGTGAAGCCGGCAACAGAATTGCCGCGCGATCAAGAGTGAAACTGCGCCGCGAGTAGATCGAGCCGCTGTTCGAAGGCGTTACCGCTCGGTAACAACAGGCAACCGGGCGGCACCTCTTCGGGTGACAAGGCGCGCGCCGCGAAGCCACCGACCCACACCTCGCACTTGCCCACCAACAACTCGGCCAGTTTGCGTAGCTGCTGCAGCGCCGGCACTTCGTTCTCGGGCATCACCAGAGACACGAGCACCGCGCAGGCATCGACTTCGAGCGCAAAACGAGCGAGTTCCTCGGCGGGACAATCGACTCCGAGATAGTGCGTACGAAAACGACGTGTCGCCGCGAGCCAACTACACATCAAGATACCGAGCTCATGCCGCTCGCCCGACAAGGTCGACAACACCAGACACGGTCCGTTATCCGAACGCAGGTATCCGCGCGAAACCGAGATGATTAAACGACGGACGATATCCGTCGTCATGTGCTCCTGGGCGATCGACACCTCGCCGCGGTGCCAGCGTTCACCGACCTCTTGCACGAGAGGCACTAGGACCGTGTTGACCACTTCGTTCGGCGGCAACAACGCCACCGCCGAGGTCAGCACCTCTTCGACGCCCGACGGGTCGGAATGGGTGACCGCATCGAGTGCGCGCTCGACGAAAGACTGACCGCGCGCGGGGCCAGGCCGGGCTTGACCACCCGAATCGGCCACCAACTTGGCGAGCTCGCTCTCATCGAGCGCCGCGAGCCGGCTGATCGTATGACCGAGTTCAGTCGCCGTGCGCAGCAAACGCAACCGGGCCACATCAGCTGCCGAATACGTTCGTCGACCCGACCCATCGCGAGACGGTCGAACGACCTCGTACCGGCGCTCCCACGCGCGCAAGGTCTCCACCGTCAGGCCTGTCGCCTGGGCGACCGCTTTGATGGTGAATTGACCTGTAGATCCCATGGCTGCCGGTTTGTTCATCATTTGTCCATGTTGTGTACAGCCATTAGCTGTACAACATCTTGACAAACTTTCCCGACGATGTCACTATCCCTCCGTCGAATAGATTCGCGTACGCAGGATCGCGGTACGCCCCAACACTTAAACGGAGTACTGCCATGATTCGCTCATTCACTCGCAAGGCTGCTTTCGCCGCCTGTTTGTCATTTTTAACGGCTGCCTCAGCTTATGCCGGCAGCCCGACGGTTCTCGATGTCGCTAAGCAAAAGGGTAACTTCAACACCCTCGCCAAGGCCATCGAGGTCGCCGGCCTACAGGACGCCCTCAGCGCCCAAGGTCCAGTCACGATTTTCGCGCCGACCGACGAGGCCTTCGCGAAGTTGCCGCCGGAACAGCTCGAGTCACTGCTGCGCCCGGAAAACAAGGACCAGCTCGTGAAGATCCTCACCCGCCACGTGGTGCCGGGTAAGGCGCTCGAGGCTGATGATCTCAAGCGCACTCGCAGCGCCAAGACCGAAGGCGGCGACGACGTGAAGGTCGAGCTCGTGCGCGGTCGCCTGCGCGTCGACGGAGCCCGCGTAACGGGCGACTACAACGCCGCCAACGGCGTCGTGGTAGCCGTCGACAGCGTGTTGCTGCCGAACTGAGCAAGCCGACTCTCGGGTCACGGATGACCCGACAGCAGGGATGCTGAAAGTCCATGGACGACGCGGCCGGGTGGCGAGAGCCACCCGGCCGTGGACATTTTGGGGCCCGAAAATCCAATCCGCCTGGCGAGCAATCCCACCATCACGGCTCAGGGTGGTTCGGCGGCATCGCTAACATGCGTCGATGTTTCTCACCACCACCGTCGGCAGTCTGCCGAAACCCGATTGGCTCGCTGAGCCGGAAAAACTCTGGGCAGCATGGCGCCTCGATGCAGCCCAATTGCAGGATGGCAAACAACGGGCCGCTCTCGAATGGCTGCGCGAACAAGAGCGCGCCGGCATCGATATCGTGGGAGACGGCGAACAATTTCGAATCCACTTCGTGCACGGCTTTCTCGAGTCACTCGAGGGCATCGATTGGAATCTAAAAACGCCGATGGGGATCCGCAACAATCGTTACATCGCGGAAGTGCCGACGGTAACTGCGCCGCTTAAACGACGCGCCGCCGTCCACGTAGCCGATGCCGCTTTCATGCGCACACAAACCACGCGCGCCTTGAAGGTCACACTACCCGGTCCGATGACGATCTGTGACACCTTGGCCGATGCCCATTACGGGCGACGTGCCGACATGGCATTACGTTTCGCCGAAATGCTCAACGAAGAAGCGCTTGAGCTCGAAGCAGCCGGAGCTGATGTCATCCAGTTCGACGAACCGGCATTCAACGTTTTTCTCGACGAGGTAGGCGAATGGGGCATCGCCGCGCTAGAGCGCGCCATGCAGGGCCTGAAGGCAACGACCATCGTTCACATTTGTTATGGCTATGGCATCGAAGCTAACGTGAAATGGAAATCCTCCCTCGGTGACGCGTGGCGCCAATACGAAACCATCTTTCCCTGGATCAATGCGAGCGGCGTCCAGCAGGTATCGCTCGAGTTTGCAGGTTCACGCGTGCCACCGGATCTCATGCGACTGCTACCCGACAAGACTCTCTTGGTTGGAGCTGTCGAAGTCTTGCCAGGCAAACTCGAAAGCGCCGAGGAAGTGGCCGCTAACATCCGTGCTGCAGCCAAACATGTCGACTCGGATCGCCTGATCGCCTGCACCAACTGCGGCATGGCCCCGTTGTCGGCGGAGCTCGCTCGCGGCAAGCTGCACGCCTTGGGCCGAGGCGCTGTGCTCGCCCGTCGACGCTGAAGGAACAAGATGGATCTGCAGTTACGTAACAGCAAAGTGGTGTTGTGTGGCGCCACTGGCCTCCTTGGAAAAACCATTGCGCTCGAGCTCGCTCGTGAAGGCGCCAATATCGCGCTACTCGGTCGAAATTCGAACTCGCTGAAGACATTGAAAACCGAAATTGAAGCCATCGGCTCGCCCGGCGCACTCGCGATCGAATGCCAGCTCGATTCGGAAACATCGACGAATCACGCCATATGTACTGCGATCGAGACACTGGGCGGCATTGATGTGTTCATATTTGCAGCGGGAGCTGCGCAAGGCGGAATCTTCTGGGAAATCGACGATGTGACCTGGAAGAGCAATCTCGAGGTCAAGCTCTTCGGTGCCATTCGTGCGTTACGCACCGTGGCACCCGCAATGATCGAGCGTCACGCCGGTCGTATCGTGGTGGTGGTTGGCAACTCGGCGAAGTTTCCGGAGCCGCGCATGCTGCCGGGCGCTGCAGCTAATGCGGCGCTGCTAGCCATCGTACGCGGTCTTGCCGAAGAGCTCGGTCCACATGGCGTCTCGATTAATGCCGTCAACCCGGGTCCGGTGCGATCGCCGCGCTGGGATCGCCTGATGCAGGCTGCGGCCACTCGAGAAGGTATCAACGTTGCAGAAGCCGAAACGCGATTCCTCGAGAAGACGGCGCTGCGCCGCCTAGGCTCGGCCGAAGAAGTTGCAACGCATGTCGTCTACCTCGCCTCGCCGCGTGCCGCACATCTGACCGGCACCTCAATCACTATCGACGGTGGGAGCACCAAAAGTCCATGACCGATCAACTTGGCCCTCGCGGGCGTATTGCGATCGTTGTCCCTTCCACCAACACAAGCTGCCAACCCGAATCCGAACGACTGCGTCCGCGCGGTGTTACTAATCACATTGCTCGCATCAGCATCCGCGAACGGCCGCTGACGAGCGAACAGGCCTTCATGGAACACGTGCAAGCCATGCGTGATGGTATGCGCAGTGCAATCGATCAAGTCATCACGTGCCAGCCGACCCACGTCATTATGGGCGTCGCCCTAGAGGCCTTCTGGGGTGGCGTCAAAGCGGCGGATGAACTGCAAGCAGAGTTGACTGCCCGAGCAGGCGTCGGCGTTTCGATGGGCTCGACGGCAACCGTGACCGCACTCACCAAGCTCGGCGCAAAGCGCATTGCCGTGCTCACACCTCACCAACCGCGTGGCGACGAACAGGTTCGACATTATTTTGAAGAAGCAGGCTTCGTCATTCCTCGCTTGATCGGCCTGAAGTGCCCGTCGCCCGTACAAATCGCGCACACCACGGCCACTCAAGTCATCGATGCACTCAAGCAACTCGACGGTGACGACATCGATGCGATCGTGCAGGTTGGAACCAACCTCGCCGCAATCGAGCTTTGCGCCCAAGCAGAGCGGTGGCTCGACAAGCCGGTGCTCGCCATCAATGCTGTCACCTATTGGGACGCACTACGCCGTTCGGGCATCGAAGATTCGATCCACGGCTGTGGCTTGGTGTTGGAACGATACTGATGACGATCGACGCCGATGTCGTGATCGTCGGCGGTGGGCCCGCCGGAATGGCCACAGCCCTGTTTTTGATCGATCACGGTATCGATGTCGTGCTACTCGAGCGTAGCGATAAACCCCACGCCGATCCCCGTGCCGCCACCTATCATCCGCCGACGCTCGAAATGCTGGAAAAATCTGGCGTTACAGCGGAACTACATCAACGCGGCCTGATCGCCAGACATTGGCAATTGCGAGATCGGCGAGTCGGACTTATCGCCGAATTCGATCTTGCCGCACTCGGTGAAGACACCCGTTATCCGTATCGGCTGCAGTGTGAACAACACAAGTTGGTCGAGATGATGCAGCGTCGCGTCCTGCAATCAACGCATTCGCGAGTGCTGCATGGCGTCGAGGTCGAGACAATCAGCCAAGACGAATCCGGCGTGAACGTGCACGGTCGTACGGCGAATGGTAACTGTCTAATCCGCGGTCGCTGGCTCGTCGGCGCAGATGGCGGACGAAGCATCGTCCGAAAATCGCAAAATATCGCCTTCGATGGTTTTACGTGGGACGAACGGTTTCTGGTGATCACCACTGATTTCGACTTCGCCACGCAAGGCTATGCGTTCAGCTCGTACACGATGGATCCCATCGAGTGGGTCGCTACGTTCAAGATACCCGGCGATCGGCCGCAAGGGCTGTGGCGCTGCGTTTTTCCGACGCATCCTGAGCAAAACGACGACGATTTACTCGATCACGCTCGTGCTGCAAATCGTCTAGATGCGCTTTCGCCTGCGACACGCGGCAGCGCGGTCGTACACACGAATCTTTATTCGGTACATCAACGAGTCGCAAAGACCTATCGTCGTGATCGGGTCGTACTCGTCGGGGACGCCGCCCACGTCAACAACCCCTTGGGTGGCATGGGTCTGAACTTCGGATTGCATGATGCCTATGAGCTTGCGCCACGACTGGCAGCAATCATCCGCGGTGATGCGGACTCCTCTAGTCTCGATGTATATGATCGACGTCGACGGAGCGTGGCCGAAAGTGTCTTACAAGCGCAAACCATCGCCAACAAGAAGCTGCTCGAAGAGAAAGATCCGGTGGTTCGAGCACAGCGGCAACAGGATCTGCGTGATACCGCGGCTGATCCGGTTCGCGCTCGAGCCTATCTGCTGCGCACCTCCATGATCGAAGGTCTGCGAGCAGCTGCCCACATCCGCTAAACTTTGACGGATGTCTCGACTCGGACGCTATGCTTGGCCCTCCGTGATCATCTTGCTGGTGGTGACGGGCTTCTTCATCGACTTCATGCGCTTTGGCGGTCAGTTCCGTGATCTGACGCCGCTACCGGCCACACTTTGTCGCAACGTGGCTTTACCGGGTAGCGCGGAAGATCTACAACTCGATCGCGGTCGCGGTCTCGCATATCTGTCCGTGTTGGACCGGCGTGGCTTGGTCGAGGGGCTCCCTGTGACCGGTCAGCTCATGCAGCTGGATCTGAACAACACCGCGATGCCAGTGACGAACGCGGCGCGCGCTCTCCCGGCCAACTTCCGGCCACATGGGATGTCGCTCTACCGCATGGGCGATGGCGCGCAACGTCTGTTTGTCATCTCGCATCCGCCTGAAGCCCCGCACACCATCGAAGTTTTGGAGCAGCGCTCAAACGGAATCTTTCAACCGGTCGAAACCATCCTGAACGAGTTACTGGTTTCGCCCAACGCCATCGTCGGGGTTGGTCCACGCCAGTTCTATGCAGCTAACGATAAAGGCGACGGCGGACTACTGACCCGACTGCGGGAACTGCTCTTTCGAGAGGGCTTCTCGACCATCGTCTATTTCGATGGTGAGCAGATGCGTATCGTCGCAAGTGGCCTTAAAAGCGCTTCCGGTATGGCAATGAGCCCCGATGGGCTGACACTGTACGTCGCCGAAACCTTCGGGCGTCGCATCGCAATATTCGATCGAAACAGCTCTAGCGGGAATTTGCGACTGCGGGAATACCTTGAGATCGATGGTGCTCCGGACAACCTTCAGGTCGACCCGGAAGGCGCGCTTTGGATAGCGGCCCATCCGAAACTGCTTGATCTCGTTCGTCACTTTGCCGACCGCGAGCACGCTGCGCCAACGCGCATCATCCGTTATCGAACCCGACCTGATGCTCCGCTAGTGGACGACCGTGTCGAAATCCGCGACATGTTCCTCGACCTCGGACAATCTCTCTCAGCTGGCAGCGTAGGTACGCCTTTTGGGGGGCAACTGCTGATCGGTTCGATCACGGAACCCAAAGTGTTGGCCTGTCGTCTGCCCGACAATGTCAGGCCAGAGAATACCGGGGTCGCACCATGAAGCTGAATCGTCGCCAATTCGTCGTCTCATCGGCGGTCGCCGCTGCCGTCGGCGGTCTTCAACCCATCGCCCACAGCGCAACCGGTTCAGGGGAGATCGACGTCATCGTCATCGGTGCGGGCCTCTCCGGGCTTGAAGCCGCCCTGACGCTCGAAGAAAACGGCTTACGAACGCTCACCTTAGAGGGGCGCAATCGGGTTGGCGGCCGAGTCTTCACGATGTTTGACATACCCGGACATCCGGAAGCGGGCGGCAACACCATTGCCAACGCCTACGGTCGCTGTATCGCAGCAGCAGCTCGCCACAATATCGATATCGTCAATCTTGCGCCGCGACTGTTCGCCAACCGTGCAGGACAGGAACTCTTTTTAGGTGGTGAGCGCATTCAGATCAAAGATTGGGCTACTCACACACGCAACCCCTTTAGCGGCGAAATGAAAAAACTCGCGCCGTGGAGTTGGGCCGATGCCATGTTCAAACAGCACATGCCATTTCGAGATCTCGAGAATTGGCACGACGCCAAGTATGCGCAACACGATATATCCGTACATGAGTTTCTGAGCTCACACGGTGCCGACGATGCGATGATCCGCCTCGGCTTCGATACCAACATCGCCTATGGAACGACGGCGCACGACGTGTCGTTGCTACAGCAAGCGTTCTCGGATAACTGGCAGAACGTCAATCGCGGAGCGGTCACCGCATTTTCACGTACCGGCGCTGCCAACGTCGTACCGTCAGGCCCTGCCGCAGCAGGTACCCCGCCCGCTGGTGCCCCGCCCGGCTTGCTCATCGGCGCCTTCAAAGGCGGCAATCAAAACTTGCCGATCGCCATGGCCAAGGCGCTCAAGGGCGATCTACTCCTGAACAAGCGCGTTGTTGCGATCAATGTCGATGACCGCAGTGCTGAGGTCATCTGCAGTGACGGCACTCGCTATCGCGCCAAGGCCGTGGTGTGTTCAATGCCTTTCTCGACACTGCGCCACGTTGCGATCTCACCGCTGCCTGAACCCGTCAAGAACAAAGCGATTCAAACTCTCGGTCATATTCCGATCACGCAGTTTCATATCATCGCCAAGAAGCCTTTCTGGGAAATGGACGGCTTGTCACCCTCGATGTGGACCGATGGGCCACTCGGACTCGTGCTCGCGCAAAAATTTGGCAAGACCGACGATGAGGTCACGAGCCTGACCGTCTGGTGCCGTGGTCTCAACGGACTTTACGTCGACCGTTTCGGTGCCGAAGCGGGCAAGCAGCTCATCATCTCCGAATTTGCGCGACTGCGTCCCGCTTCAAAGGGCTTGCTCAGCGTTGCAGCCGTTCACTCGTGGACAGCCGATCCTTTCGCTGCCGGCGATTGGGCGATCTTTCAACCTGGCCAAGTGCGAGAACTGCGTGCAGCGATCGCCACGCCTCATCAGCGGCTGTTCTTCTGTGGTGAGCACACCGCCATCGGCAGCCGCGGCATGGAAGGCGCTCTCGAATCAGCTGAACGGGTATCGCTGGAAGTTCTGGCCGCTACCGCCTAAGCGAGCGCTTAGGCTGGGCTCGCGGGCGGCTGTTTTCTACGCCATAGGATCAGCCACCAGAATCCAAAGAAACTGAGCGTCATAAAGCAGAATTCGTGCATACCCCAGCGCTCGACACCGATGCGCGCAATTTGCTCGAAGAAAATAAAGGAAACGGTAAATACGACACTGCCTAGTAAGGCCGACACCTTCCAGCCGAACGAACGCTGACGTCCGCGCATGCCGATCACCCACCAAGCCGTGACGAAAAAGACGGTATAGAGATTGATCAGGACGAGCCAGACCGGCGGAGGTGCTTTGAGCCAGTAATGGTTCACCCAAAAAGCGCCCGCACCGAAGAACGTCAACAATACATAGCGCCATTCCTCTAGTGGCGCTTTCAACACTCGCTCCCACATCAAGACGAGAAGAATGTAAACGGTCCAAGTGCCGAACAACAGCTCGTAAAACTGTACCTTGCCTTGCCAAGCATCATCGAGCGGTGGCATCCACATGTCGAACCCCCTCTTCATGTTGTTGTTCGCCGAAGTGAAAGTTAGCGCGGCATCCCACTCATGACCGCAAAATTCATCTATTTGGCCGACAGTTGGAACGAGACCTCGTCGAGGGGTATCCTCGCGCCTCACACGGGGATACGCCCGGGATCCGGAGAGGGGACGCTCATGCCGAATGCAGGCATCACGGGCTGGGGCAAATGCCTGCCACCAGCCGTACTCAGCAACGACGACATCGCGACCTTTCTCGATACGTCCGACGAATGGATCACGACTCGAACGGGTATCAGTGAGCGCCGCATTTCACACGTTCCTCTCGCCGACATGGCGCATGTAGCGGCTGAAAGGGCTCTCGCCTGCGCAGGATTGACCGGCAAAGATATCGAGCTCATCGTTTTCGGAACGACGACGCATGACGATCAGTGCCCGAACATGGCCTCGGGCTTGCAGCAACGGATCGGCGCCGATGGCTGCGCTGCGATGGATGTGAATACCGCGTGCACCAGCTTTCTTTACGGATTGTCTACGGCGACTGCCATGATCCGCAGCGGCGTCGTGCGTTCAGCCTTGGTCGTCGGCGGTGAGCGGATCGCTCCTTACATGAACTGGGATGATCGCAACGTCTCGGTACTCTTCGGCGATGGTGCTGCCGCCGTCATTCTGCAAGCCACAGACGACGATTCCGGCGTCATGTTGGAAAAGCTCGGCTGCTATGGCGAAGCACGCGACATTCTTCGTATCCACGGCATCGGCGGCGCGTACGTGCACCAAGATCGACTCACCGGAGTGACGGAGTGGCAATTTGAAGGTCAGGAGATCTTCAAGAAGGCCGTCACCGGAATGGGCGGTGCCTGTGAAGACGTGCTGCAACGCGCCGGTAAGACGCCCGATGAAGTCGATCTCGTGATCCCTCATCAAGCTAATCTGCGCATCATCGAGTATGTCGCCAAGCGCGCTAACGTACCGATGGATCGCGTCTTCGTGAATGTGCAGCGCTATGGAAATATGTCCGCAGCGACGGTACCCGTTGCCTTGTGCGAGGCTCTCGAACAAGGCCGCATCAAGCCCGGGTCATTGCTGTTGATGCCGGCATTTGGCGGCGGACTCACTTTTTGCGCGCATTTGGTGCGTTGGGGTGCGCGTACTCAACCCATCGGTTCGTCGTCGATCGAGTTGTCGCCGTCGCCTTATTCAGCACTCGAACTCGTACAACGTTACCGACGCGCCAAAGGTCATACGCTGACATGAGCGCGAGCTCAGCGAGCACGCCAAGCCGCGCCATGCTGCCCGTAGTAGCTATGGCGCTCTTCATCGACTCGCTCGGCATCGGAATCATCATTCCGATCGCACCGCAATTGGTAATGGAGCTCTCGGGCGTTACGTTGGCAGAGGCAGCACCGATCGCGGGATGGCTGACGCTGGCCTACGCATCGATGCAGTTCATCTTTTCACCCATTCTCGGCAACCTCAGCGATCGTTACGGACGAAAACCCATCCTGTTGGCATCGCTTGCCGCGTTGTCCGTCGACTATATCTTGATGGGTCTCGCACCGACGCTGGCCTGGCTGTTTGTCGGCCGCATCATCGCAGGTATAGCGGGTGCCACGTTCGCGACGGCGAATGCCGTGGTGGCCGATCTCATTCCACCTGCGGAGCGAGCCAAATATTTTGGTCTCAATGGCGCGGCTTGGGGCATGGGCTTCATCGTCGGCCCTGTCGTTGGCGGCTTGCTCGGCGGCTATGGGTCACGCATGCCCTTTTTTGCAGCGGCCGCATTCACGGCGCTGAACTTCCTGATCGCGATCATCGTGCTACGCGAAACGCTACCCACTACCCAGCGACGCGCCTTCTCGGTTCGGCGAGCCAACGTACTTGGTGCATTGAAATCCTTGCGCGTGATTCCCGGTGCCGTCGTGTTGTTAGTCGTGCTCTTTTTCTATCAGATCGGGCACGACACGCTGCCCTCGACCTGGACATGGACCGTCATGGCCAAGTTTGGCTGGACGGAACGGGACGTTGGCCTGTCGCTGGCCGCGCTGGGTCTCGGCACGGCAATCGTGCAAGGCGGCCTCGTGAGCGTATTCACCCGCAAACTTGGCGAACATCACACCGCGATCATCGGTATGACAGGTGGTGCGCTCGGTTTTCTTGGCTACGCTTTCGCAAACTCACCGGCGATGTTGTTTGCCAGCATTCCGCTTGGTTGCTTGCTCGGACTCACCATGCCATCGATCCGCGCCATGCTGTCGCGACAAGTGCCAGCCAACGCACAAGGGGAGCTGCAAGGGGCGATCAGTGGCATCGTGAGCTTTACGGCGATCGTGGCACCGTTTGCGATGACCCATCTGTTCAGCATCGCCACGAGCCGCTTCGATTTCGCTGGCGCCTCGTTTTTCGCAGCTGCCTTCGTGCTGCTAGCTGGCGCAATCATGCTGCTGCGACGAGGTCCGATCTCGTCCGTTTAAAAACGGCGATCGGATCTAACCCGACCAAAAAAAAGCCCGCCGGATTGCTCCGACGGGCCTTGCGACCTGTGCCTGTAAAGCCGGGTGTCTTTTACTTCTTAGACGTCTTTTTGGCTGCTTGCTTCTTGGCGCGAGCCGGATCCTTCGGGCGAGTCTTACCGAAAGAACCTTGATAAATCTTGCCGCGACGGCTTCTGCTGTCTCCCTTGCCCATCTAGCTCCACTCCACTGGTTTAAACCGTTATCGAAGTAACAAGTGTAGGACACTCAACGGTAGCGCGCCAATAAGCGTGCGAGACCGGCCATCTAACCTTTAAAGACATACGGAACAAGACGCCGCTCGACCATGTTGTAATCGTTGGCGTACGACTCCACTGACTCACCCAAGTATCCACAAGCGCGTCCGCAAAAGGTCGCTGTAGACAAGTCGGTCGCAGTGGTTAGGATGCGCGGCTCACCACTCGTTGGATCAGGAAAACTCTCGTGACGGCAACGCACCCGACACCCACGGAAATACGCTTGCGCAAGCAATCAAGGGTACTAGATGTCGCTTTTGGCGAGACAGAGCGTTATTCACTGCCGTTCGAGTATCTGCGAGTGCACTCGCCCTCGGCCGAGGTGCAAGGGCACGGACCGGGCCAGGAGACCCTCGTGTTCGGCAAACAGCAAGTGATGATCACGGCAGTCGAGCCGATCGGCCAATACGCCGTTCGGTTGGTGTTCGACGACGGACACGATACCGGGCTTTACACCTGGAAATATCTGCGGGAGCTCGGTGCGGAGCACGCAACGAGATGGGCTGCTTACCTGCAAAAAGTCCGGGATCGGCTGAGGAGCGGGTCGGGAATCTGACGTAAAAAAAAGGCCGGACAGCCCGTCCGGCCTATCAGTCCCTTCTTGTTTTTATCCCCCCGTTCGACCGACCCTTAAAAGGATCGATACGCCTGATCAAACCTTTTACGCCTGTTTCCAGACAAAAACTAGTCACCCCCCCAACAAGGCTACAATATAGCCCCGTACCTGGAGCCCACCGATGTCGGCCCAAGATTCATCCAAGACTACGCATTTCGGCTTCGAAGAAGTCGCCTGGCAAGACAAGGCGCGTCGCGTCCGCGGCGTCTTCGATTCCGTTGCACCAAAGTACGATTTGATGAATGACCTGATGTCGGGCGGCTTGCACCGCATTTGGAAGAGCTTCGCGCTTTCCCAAACCTATCTGCGCCCGGGTCAAAAAGCCTTGGATGTCGCCGGCGGTA
Source organism: Pseudomonadota bacterium (assembly GCA_039799645.1). Taxonomy (GTDB): domain Bacteria; phylum Pseudomonadota; class Gammaproteobacteria; order Steroidobacterales; family Steroidobacteraceae; genus UBA964. The sequence continues at coordinate 12,521 of JBDLSG010000017.1, forward strand.
CCGGTGACCTCACGCGCGGGATGGCGAGTCAGGTCGGTGAACAAGGCCTGGTCGTACTCTCGGATATCAACGGCTCGATGCTCTCCCACGGTCGTGATCGGCTGATCGATGCGGGTATCGTCAAAGGCGTCGATTACGTGCAGGCCAATGCCGAATGCTTGCCGTTCGCGGATGCCACCTTTGATTGCGTCACGATCGGCTTCGGTCTGCGTAATGTCACCGACAAGGATGCGGCACTGCGATCGATGTATCGCGTACTGAGGCCGGGCGGTCGATTGTTGATTCTCGAATTCTCGCAGCCGACCGCACCGGGTCTGAAGCCGCTCTACGACACTTACTCTTTCAAGGTACTGCCCGTGCTCGGACGCCTCGTTGCCAACGATGAGGGGAGTTATCGATATCTCGCCGAATCGATCCGCAAACACCCCGATCAAGAAACGCTGCTCGGAATGATGAAGACAGCGGGCTTCGACCAATGCCGCTACCACAATCTCTCCGGTGGCATCGTCGCTCTGCACCGCGGCTATAAAGTCTGATCCTCTCGTGCTGACTGCTGCGATCGAAAACGGGCTTAATCGCCATCTCGCCTCGTCACCGGGTGCGAGGGCTCGCTGTGCCGCTTTGCAAGGTCAGCGCTTACTGGTGCGCATCACGGGCACGGGTATGCAGATCAGCATTGAGTCGCTCGGCGATACACTATCTTTATCACGGACGCCGGTCGGCGAATTTAACGTCACCGTTGAAGGCAGTCCGATCAATCTGCTCGCTCTGACGGGCGATAACCCCGAACGATTGCTGCAATCCGGCCAGGTTGTCATACGCGGCGATGCCGAGATCCTGCAGCGCTACCGGGCGCTCGGCTTATTACTGCAGCCGGATCTCGAGGAAGAACTCTCACGCTTGATCGGCGACCTACCCGCGCACCATATCGGTCGACTGGCGCGATCGCTCTGGTCTTTCGGGCGACGCGCCGCATCGAACACGGTGCGCAATACCGCGGAATATCTGGCGCACGAGAACCACACGCTGGTGCCTCGGCCTGAGGCCGAAGCCTTCATGGCCGACGTCGATCAACTCCGTGAAGATGTCGATCGGGCTGCAGCCCGTCTGCGAACTCTCGAAGAAACATGATGAAACTGCGCGTTCTTGCCCGACTGATTCAGATCCAACGTGTACTCGTGCGTCACGGCCTCGACGAGTTCGTCGCCGAAACGCATCTGTACCGACCTCTGCGTTTTGTCTTTCTCGCCTCGCCTTGGACCTGGTTCGAGCGTCGCAAGGGAGTTACGCGTGCCGAACGACTCCGTCTCGCATTAGAAGAGCTCGGCCCGATCTTCATCAAGCTCGGACAAGCGCTCTCGACACGTCGTGATTTATTGCCTGCCGATATCGCCACCGAGCTGTGCAAGCTTCAAGATCGCGTTCCGCCATTCGATGGCGCTCTTGCTAAACGAATCGTTGAAGAAGCCTTCGGGCGCCCGGTGCTCGATGTCTTCGAAGAGTTTTCACAGCAACCGCTTGCAGCCGCCTCGATTGCCCAGGTGCATGTCGCCAAGCTCAAAGCCGACGGATCCGACGGCTCGGGTAGTGATGTCATCGTCAAAGTTTTGCGCCCTGGCATGCGCGAAATCATCGAGCGCGATCTCGAGGTGATGCATGCGCTGGCTAAACTCGCCAAGCGCAACTCGCATGAGGCGCGTCGGTTGCGCGTCGATGAGATCGTCGATGAATATGAGAAGACGATCCTCGACGAGCTCGATTTGATGCGCGAAGCCGCCAACGCGGCGCAACTTCGGCGCAACTTCGAAGATTCCGATCTGCTGCATGTGCCGAAAGTCTATTTCGATTTTTGCCGCGTGAACGTAATGGTGATGGAACGCATTCGTGGCATCACCATCAGCGACATGGATACACTGCGAAAGCTAGGGACGAATATTCCGTTGCTTGCTACCAATGGCGTGAAAATCTTCTTCACCCAGGTATTCCGCCATAATTTTTTCCATGCCGACATGCATCCGGGGAACATCTTCGTTCTGGCGAATGACCCCTCGCGCCCACGCTACGCGGCCGTCGACTTCGGCATCGTCGGCACACTCGATCTTCGCGATCAACATTATCTGGCCGAGAACTTCCTCGCGGTTTTTGATCGGAACTATCGTCGTGTGGCCGAGCTGCACGTGGAGTCCGGCTGGGTCCCCGCGAACACTCGAATCGATGAGATGGAATCGGCGATCCGTACCGTACTGGAGCCGATCTTCAACAAGCCGCTGAAAGACATTTCCTTCGGCACCATTCTGCTTCGCCTGTTCGATATCTCCAGACGCTTCGACATGCGTATCCAGCCGCAGTTGATCCTGCTGCAGAAAACGCTACTCAACATCGAAGGTCTGGGTCGCGATCTCTATCCAGAACTCGATATCTGGCAGACGGCTGCGCCCATCTTGCGCGAATGGATGCGTGATCGCTTGAGCCCGCGCGCTCAACTGCGTCAGCTGCGCGATCACTTGCCCGCCATGATCGAAGTGACACAAGCACTGCCGCCGCTGCTGAAAGTGGCCGTTCAGAAATGGCAGGACGGCAAACTGCATATCGGCGTTCAGCCCGAAGATATCGAAAAGTTGCGTCAAGAAATTCGTGCCGGCGAAAAGCGCCGCAACGCGACTCTCGTGGCGACCATGCTCGGATTTACTTCCTTGCTGTGGTTCGGTCTCGAGTTGTGGCCAGCAGGCCTCGGCCCGCTATTACTGATCGCCGCCGTTGTCGTGCTATGGGTTGGCAGTCGTCGAGCAGGTCGGTAGGAATTCGACCGTCAATTTATCCGGGGTGCGCAGCAACATGACGATCTCGCCGCTGCTACCTGAGCTTGGTCCGCCGTGCACGATGCCGGGTGCCCGGTAGAAATAGCCGCCTGCACGATAATCGAATCGCTTTTCACGACCCTCGAGACACTCGAATAGGCGATAGTCGCCCGAGACGAGATAGCCCTCTTCGATCGTTCGATGACGCTCCCAGGGCAACGTCAGGTCAGCTCCTGCTCGAAGCAACCAAGTACGTTGGCCACTTTGCGGCACTTGGTAAAGATCACGCACCTGCAACTTCAGAGCGATACCGGTATCCCGCACCGACACCATGCCGGCCACCCAATCGCTCGCTGCGGTTCGAACTACAGAAAGCGCGTTGCCATCAGTCGAACGCGGTGGATCAAAAAATATCAACAACGTCGACGCTTCGATAGCGCGCAGCGACACCGCACGTACGATCGAGGGGATATGCAGATAGTCGTGCTTGGCGAGCATCTCGCGCCGCGAGTCTTGCTCTAGACGCAATTGCCCCTCGAGCACGAAGACTTCAGCGGTTCGGTCGGCGTAACGCGCGCTGACCGTCACGCCGATCGGCAGCTTGACCTCGGCCACGAGACCCTGCGGGTCGTGCCGCAAGATTCGAACTTCCGCGCCTTCAAATCCTGCGAGCGAACTCGCGGGCGTATCAATCGCATGCCGCCCAAAAATACTGAAGTCAGAGGCCTTGGTCTCGATCATCGCCCCGGTAGTGGCGAGCACGAGCAAGGGGATCAGCGTACGCAAGCGGCGCCGGGAGTCGGTTTCCATCCCTTGATGATACGAATAGCCGCTCGCGCGATTCCAGCGTTATCGTGTGCAACCCCCGGAACGATGATGCAAGACCAATTGAAACTCTGACCAGTCCGCTCGGCAATTTGTCGAGAGGTGTCATAGAAATTTTGGCCGCGGGCGTAGCGATGGGGCCCCTGCGCCATCGCGGCCGGCTGTCTCGGCAAACTACGATGATTCGGATCGGAATCTGCATCACCGAGCATCACAACCATAGGCGATGCAAACACACCCGCCTCAGCTGGCGCGGGTGCACCACGCAAGCCAAACGGCCAATCGACGTCGCCCACCGGAAACATGTAGGAACCGGCATTGGCGGAGATCGCAGCGACCATCCGCCGCGCGACACCCAACATCACGAATCGGTGGACGAACTGGGCGCCGGCCGAGTGTCCGAATAACCAATACTGCTCGGCGCTTAAATTCTCGTGACGTCGCAGTGCATCGAACAACGGCTCGATCGACGAATACGCCCAGCGTGCCTTCGGCTGCAAGTTGCCCGCCTCGTCGAATACGCCGCCAAAGTTATAGCCTTCGCTGCCCGGAAAATAGTTTTGCGCATACTCGGGTACGACCACCACGATGTCATTAGCCAAAGCGATATCGCGCCATTCGGCGAGATAGCGATCGGCATCGCGCCCCACCCCATGCATGACAAACACAATCGGCGCATCCGCTTTCGCGTCGGCTCCACGCAAATACCAGAGTGTGATCGGCGCGCCACCCCAGTCGGACACCGTCAGACGCTTCGAACCCGGTACGTCGATACCGGCAAGCCCCGCGTGACTCGCGAGCGGCAAGAACAAAGCCAGCAACGAGGCTGCCCAAATTGCGAACGTCGAGGCAGACGTCTGACGGTTCGACATAGTCATTGTCCTTTGAGTTCGTGTGAGAGGCGTTCGGTATCGAGAGCGCCTTCCCAACGCGCCACCACGATGGTTGCCACGGCATTGCCCACAAAATTGGTGATGGCGCGACATTCGGACATGAAACGGTCGATGCCGAGAATCAAGGCCATACCGGCCACTGGGACGGCAGGCACGACGGCCAACGTGGCGGCCAAGGTGATGAAGCCAGCGCCGGTGACACCGGCGGCGCCTTTGGAGCTGATGATCGCGACCAACAGCAACAAGACTTGATCGCCGAGACTTAAATCTACACCGGTCGCCTGTGCGATGAAGAGCGCTGCCAAAGTCATGTAGATATTAGTGCCATCGAGATTGAACGAATAACCGGTCGGCACGACAAGCCCCACCACCGATTTGGCACAGCCCACTTGCTCGAGTTTGCGCATCAAAGACGGCAGCGCCGACTCGGACGAGCTAGTGCCGAGAACCAACCACAATTCTTCTTTCAGATACGTGAGGAGTCGCCAAAGGGAGAAGCCGGATGCTCTGGCGATCAAACCCAACACGACCAAGATGAAGAAAGCCGACGTCAAGTAAAAAGTGGCGATCAAGGCAGCAAGGTTGGCGATCGAGTCGATGCCGTATTTTCCGATGGTGAATGCGAATGCACCAAAAGCGCCAATTGGTGCGAAGCGCATCAACAAGGTCACCATTTTGAAGAAGGCTTCGCTGATTACATGCAAGCCCTCGACGATTCGGTTTCGGTTTTGATCGAGATTAGCGACACTGATACCGAAGATGATCGCGATGAAGAGCACAGAAAGGATCTGGCCGCTCGTCAATGCACCGAGAAAAGTATCGGGGATGATGGCGAGCAGGAAGGACACGATATCCTGCTCTTGTGCCTTACCCACATAGCCTGCCACAGCACCGTCATCGAGCGTGGCCGGATCGACATTCATGCCATCGCCCGGCCTGACCACATTGGCCACGATAAGGCCAATCACGAGCGCCCCGGTCGACACTACGACAAAATAAAGTAACGCTTTGCCGGTCGTGCTACCGAGACTCGCCAGTGAAGACATGCTCGCAATGCCACTGGCAACGGTCAAAAAAATCACCGGCGCAATAACGAGCTTGACGAGCTTGATGAAGGCATCGCCTAGCGGCTTGAGTTGAACAGCAATGTCGGGGGCGAAATGTCCAAGCGCCCCTCCCACGACGATGGCGATCAGGACCTGCGCATACAGTGCGGTCCACCAAGGCTTAGAGGGCGCGGTCGCGAGACTCATCCTCGCAGCTCCCGCAACCACGGGCGCGGATCCTCTCCGCGCTCAAGCACTTCGACTAACGCCGATCCGACGACGACCCCTGCGACATGACCACGCAGCTTTTCGACTTGTTCGCGTGAGCGGATACCAAAACCCGCACAGACCGGAACGGGCGAGATCGCCGTAACCGTTTTGAGATAGTCGATCACCGTGTCGGGTACCGCGACATTCTTGCCGGTGGTCCCCGTCATCGTCACGGCATACACGAAGCCTTCGCTGGCAGAACAGACCTGCTGTAAACGCGCCGATGTCGTCACCGGTGTGACCATTTGGATGAGTGCAACGCCCTCGGCGGCGAGTGCTGTACGCAGTTCACCACCCTCATCGAAAGGCAGATCCGGCACGATGAAGCCGCATACGCCGGCCGCAGCCGCGTCGGCAGCCAGTGTGGCATAGCCATATTGCAGCAGCGGGTTCAGGTAGCTCATCAGCACGAGCGGTGTGGCGGGCCGCTGCATGCTGCGCAGTTCAGACAAAATCCATTTCAGACTGACGCCTTGCTTCAAAGCAGATTGGCTCGACCGCTGGATCGTCATGCCATCGGCCATGGGGTCGGTGAACGGCACACCGATCTCGACGACATCCGACTCGCTCGCGACGGCCAATAGGTGCTCGCGAAATTGTTCCTTGCGCGGGAAGCCGGCAGTCATGAAAGCCACGATACCGGGTTCACCCCGCTTCGATGCGGCGCGCACTGCGGCGGCCAAACGCTCACTCGGCTTCACGATGCCTTCTCCGCGAGGAGGGTTCTTTGTAAGGTCGGCATATCTTTGTCGCCACGCCCGGACATGCAGAGAATGACTTGAGCGCCCGGATGAGTCTTGGCCCAACGCTTCACGCCATGTAGTGCGTGAGCGGTTTCGAGTGCAGGAAGAATACCTTCGAGCTTCGAGCATTCAGTCAACGCCGACAAGGCCTCGTCGTCAGTAGCCGATTCGTACGTCACTCTTCCTGCTGACATCAACAAAGCGTGCTCTGGTCCGACGCCCGGATAGTCGAGGCCCGCCGAGATGGAGTCGGTCTCGTGAATCTGGCCGTTTTCATCCTGCAGTAACAACGAGTAGCAGCCCTGCAATACGCCAGGCCATCCGTAGCTAAGGCTCGCCGCATTCTCACCTAAGTTCACGCCGCGCCCACCGGCTTCGACACCGATGATCTCGACCGACGCATCGGGAACGAAAGCATGGAACATGCCGATGGCATTGGATCCACCGCCAACGCAAGCGAACACCGCATCCGGCAATCGACCGTTACGCTCCAAATATTGAGCGCGCGCCTCGCGACCGATGATCGCCTGCAGCTCGCGCACGAGGTAAGGATAGGGATGTGGGCCTACGGCTGAACCGAGCAAATAAAACGTGCCCATTGGATCGGAGACCCAATCACGCAACGCTTCATCGATCGCCGCACGCAAAGTCTGATCGCCACCCGTGACCGGAACAACTTCAGCACCCATCAAGCGCATACGTCCGACGTTAGGAGCCTGTCGCTCCATGTCGATGGCACCCATATAAACGATGCACGGCAAGCCGAGGCGAGCGCACGCTGCGGCGCTCGCCACGCCATGCTGACCGGCGCCGGTCTCTGCGACGATACGCTTGGCACCTAATCGTTTGGCGAGCAGCGCTTGACCCAGCGCGTTATTGATCTTGTGAGCGCCGGTATGCGCAAGGTCCTCGCGCTTGAACCAAATCTCGGCGCCCCACGCAGCCGACAAACGCGGCGCATAGCTCAACGCCGTAGGCCGCCCGACCCAATGACGTAGCTGCTCAGTCAGTTCGGTTTGGAAATCTGCGCGGTGCAGATGCTCGCGCATGCCGGCTTCAAGACGTTCGAGCGCGGGAATCAAAGTCTCAGGAACGTACCTGCCACCGTAGGGACCGAAACGTCCGCGTAAATCCGGATATTGACCGCCGAGCTCGGCATCGAGCATGCGACGCTGCTCCTCGGTACTGAATTTCACATGGGCATTCATCTTTCACACTCCTGCAGAGGCGCGGCGGGCCGCCTCGACGAATTCGATCATCTTCTGCGGCGACTTGCACCCGGGTGACGCCTCGACACCACTCGACACATCCACGCCGAAAGGGCGCACTTCGCGAATCGCCGCTGCGACATTGTCGGGCGACAACCCCCCCGCCAGGACCAACTCGGTCGCAAGGGCAACCTGCGCGGCTTGCCGCCAATCAGCCGTGACGCCCGCACCACTCCGAGGTCCCTCGAACAAGATTCGCGCGGGCCACTGCGTCGGCGCAATCTGCTGCTGACGAACGACAGGCAGTATACGAGCCGGATCGAGCGGCGGCAGCGATGCGAGATCCGCCAAATCCAGCTGCAACAAATCCGGTTGAAACTCCTGAAGCAGTGTCGCGACGAGTGCCGCAGAGGGGTGCAAGGTGACCGCTACACACAGCGCTTTGCGTCGCACTGGCTCTGCCAAACGCAGCGCTTGATCGATGCTCAACTCGCGCGGTGATGGCGCGAAAACGAAGCCGATGGCATCGACTTGCTGCTCCAAGGCAACCGAAACCGCCGTTGCATCCGTCAAGCCACACACCTTGATCCACACCGACTTCATGATCTTCAAGAGCGCGACGATGGTCGACGCTGCGCAACAGCCGAACGAGCTGACTCCAGCATTGCCGCTAGATGGGCCTCAGGGTCCGCTGCTTGCATCAACGCACCCCCGACCAAAGCCAGATCGTAACCGGCACTCGCCATACGCGCGGCATCCGCCGTCGTGACGACACCACTCTCGGCAACGCGGAGCACCGACGTCGGCAAATCAGACACCAAGCTCTCCAAGCGATCCGGCACGACTTGCAGGCTGACGAGATCGCGGCTGTTGATTCCGATCAGCAACGAAGCACTCGCCGACCGAAAGCGCTCGATCAAGCGCTCGGCACGATCGATATCGGCACGATCGAATGTCTCGATCAACACGAAAAGCCGCTGAGCGAGTGCCGTTTCGCAGAGTAAGCTCAAGACATGATCGTCGAGCATCCGTACGATCAACAGCACTCCACCAGCGCCCGCGGCCCGCGCCTCCATAACTTGATAGGGATCGACCAAAAAATCCTTGCGCATCGTCGGAATGCGCCGCGTGCGTCCATCTGCCGACTGTCGAACCACGCGCAAGGCAGACGCGGCTCGAAGATGATCGAGTGAGCCATCGAAGCGGTCAGGTTCAGTGAGTACGGAAATAGCCGCAGCACCGCCTTGAACATAGGAGCGGATCCTCGCGTCGGCAGACTCATCCGTCGCGTTGCCGAGCTGCCCGAGCGCCGGCGAGCGCAGCTTCATCTCGGCGATCACATCGAAGCCTCGCTCAGAAAGTGACAAGGCCGGCGGGGGCGGGAGATCCACGAGTGATGCCGCGAGCTCCGACTGCGGTAGCTGGACTTTGGCCGCTTCGACACGACGTCGACTACTCGCAGCCATCGTGGCGAGAAAGTCTTCAGCCACGTCCAAACTCCGCCAAGCGCTGCAACGTCTGCTTTGCGGCACCGCTCTCGATAACGGCAGCAGCTTTCGAAACACCATCCATCGGACTTGTCACGATTCCGGCGCACTCGAGCGCCAATGCGGCACCCATCAACAAAGTATCGCGATGCGCACCGACGTCGCGTCCTTCGAAAACGGCACGTAGAGCCGCCGCGTTGCTAGCGGCCTCACCGCCTGCAAGCTCGGATGGTTCGCAGACGCGCATCCCGTAATCAGCGGGACTTCGGATACTGCGCATTACCACGCCGGGTCGTACATCGAATAACACAAAAGGCCCTGCCGTGGTCGGCTCGTCCCAACCTAGGGCGCCGTGCACGACGAACGCACGCGTCAAACCTGGTAAACCGGCGAAAGTCTCCGCCATGAGCTCTGCCATTAGCTCGCTGTAGGCACCGACGAGCTGAAACGGTGGCGCCGCCGGGTTGGTCAGGGGTCCGAGAACATTGAAAATCGTCCGAATGCCAAGCGCCTGTCGGATCGGCGCGATCGCCTTCATTGCCGGGTGGTAATGCGGAGCAAATAGGAACGAGAAGCTTGTCGCGCGCAAACACTCGCCGGCACGCTGCTCATCGAGCGGCAAAGGTAAACCGAGGGCTTCGAGCACATCGGCACTACCGCTGCGACTCGAGATGGACCGATTGCCGTGCTTGATGACCGGGACACCACAAGCCGCCACGAGTAGTGCGGTGCCGGTTGAAATATTCACGCTGCCAGAAGCGTCGCCGCCCGTGCCCACGATATCGATGGAGCGATGCTGCAGATCGACGTCTACGTTGGGTTTCCTGGCCAACTCGCGCATAGCGCTCGCAAAGCCCCGCAGTTCAGATGCAACGACGCCCTTGGCCCGAAGACCGGCAAGAGTGGCGCCTGCGACAGCGGGCGCTAACGACGGATCCGTCAGGGCCTTGAGAAGACTCGCACTCTGTTGCTCGCTCAGATGATGACCATCGAGAACGTACTCGAGCATTTCTTTGACGGTACTAGTCACGCCGCCCTCCGGTCTGCAAAAGGAAGTTTTGCATCAATCGCGGACCATCTGGTGTCAGCACGCTCTCGGGATGGAACTGCACGCCCTCGACCATGAGCTCACGATGTCGTACACCCATGATTTCTCCCTCGGCGGTCTGTGCGGTGACCTGCAAGTAAGGCGGGAGACTTTCCGGCTGGGCAATCAAAGAATGATAGCGACCGATCTCACAAGGGTTCGGCAAGTCTTGGAACAAACCCCGGCCGTCGTGTGTGATCTCGGAGGTCTTGCCATGCATCAAGCGGCCGGCACGAACCACTTTGCCACCAAAAACTTCGACGATGGACTGATGCCCGAGACAAACTCCGAAAATAGGCACTTTGCCGGCAAAGGCCCGAATCATCTCCATCGAAACGCCTGCATCGTACGGCGTGCCCGGACCCGGTGAGATACAAACGTGGGTCGGAGCGCTCGCGAGCGCTTCTTCGATGGTCACGGCATCGTTGCGCCGCACATCGATCTCGGCACCCAAAATCAGAAATGCTTGTACCAGGTTGTAGGTAAAGGAGTCGTAGTTATCGATCAGCAGGAGACGCGGCGCGGTCATGGTCACAGGCCCTCCGCTGCCATCGCAAGCGCGCGCGCAGCAGAGCTGCTCTTGGCGATCACTTCGTCGTACTCGCTCTGGGGCTGACTGTCTGCAACGATGCCGGCGCCCGCCTGATAGGAGTATTCATCGCCACGGAACACGAGCGTTCGTATGGTGATGGCCTGATCCATGTCGCCTTGAGCGCCAAAATAACCAACGGTGCCGCCGTAGAGACCACGCCTGATCGGCTCGAGCTCATCAATGATCTCCATCGCACGCACCTTCGGCGCTCCGACCAACGTGCCCGCTGGGAACGCAGCGGCAAACAGATCGAACGCATCACGACCCGGCGCAAGCTCGCCGCGCACACCACTGACCATATGCATGACATGGCTGTAACGCTCGATGGATTTGTAGGGCGCCACGTGCACGCTACCGGCTTTGGCGACACGCCCCAAATCATTTCGTGCCAAGTCAACGAGCATGACGTGCTCGGCGTTTTCTTTTGGATCGGCGAGCAGGTCGACTTCGTGCTCGCGATCGATGACATCATCTGCTGATCGCGGTCGGGTTCCTGCGATCGGTCGTAATTGCGCTTGCCCGTGCGAGAGCTTCACCAGCGCTTCGGGCGAAGACCCGACAACCGTGACATCGCCGAGAGCGCAGTAATACATATACGGTGATGGGTTGATGAGGCGTAGCGCGCGATAAGCTTCGAATGGATCTACATCGTGTCGCCCAGCGAAACGCACCGACAACACAAGCTGGTAAACATCGCCCGCCGCGATGTACTCCTGCGTACGACTCACCTTGGCCAAAAAATCGCTCTGCGACATCGACGCTACCGGCGCACTGAACTTGCCGCGCGCGGTTGGCAACGGAACACCCCCACGAAGGGCGAGCATGATTTCACGACGTAACGATTGGCGTTCAGCCTCATCACCCGAATGCAGCAAGGCGATGCCTCGGGTCAGGTGATCGAATACGAGCAAGGACCCCGGCGCGACGTAGTGCAAATCGGGGACGCCAGCTGGATCCGGCGTAAACGGCGGCAACCGCTCAAAGAATCGAACAACGTCGTACGAGGCGTAGCCCACCAAGCCACCGGCCAAGGGAAAATCAGGTCCCGCCCCAGGAGCGGTCGGTCGCGGCGCTTTCGAGAGTGCGAGTCGCAATGCGGCCAGCAACTCTTGCTGGTCGCGCGGAACAGCCAGTGCCTGAGTTCCCTGCTTGAAGCCATCGGCAGCAAGACGAATAGCAAAATTCGTATCGCCAAAACCAATGAAGGAATAGCGCGCGAGTCGTTCGCCCCCCTCCACGCTCTCGAGCAAGAAAGTCGGATTGAAGGCGCGCAGCTTCAGGAACGCCGATACGGGCGTATCCAGATCACCGGCTATGTCGAATGGTGGTTTCATAAACGCAAAAACCCATCCCGGCTGTGTCCGGAGATGGGTTTGGGTGGCTCATCCTCTTTGGATTTTTAGGTCGACAGCGCCCCGCGCCCTCTCCGTCAGGAGCGGCGCCAACCCCACCAGCGGCGGGTAATCAGATTGGTTTGCGAGGCAGCGAACATAGGCATCGGAGTATCGCTGTCGAGCCAAACGGGCGTCAAGGACTGCCGCTCACGTGTGATTCGATAACCACCAGTTGAGAAGTCCGTAGCCGGATAACCCCATCACCATCAGACCGATAGCAGTCATGGCGATACGCGAGGGAACGTGCTTAGCGATCCACGCACCGAAAGGGGCTGCAATCACACCGCCGCCCAATAAGGCGATGACGAGGTCGTAGTGTCGCCAATCGAATGTGAACAAAAAGGTGATCGAGATAGCGAGCGTGACGAAAAACTCGGCGGCATTCGACGTGCCGACCGCATAGCGGGGTGGCACGCCACGGGCGATCAGTGACGGGGTCGTGACCATCCCCCAGCCGCCACCGCCGATGGCATCGAGAAAGCCTGCCGCACCGCCGAGCGCATGACTCGGTGCGCGCGCAAGTTCGGGTTCGGTGCGACGCGAAGCACGACGCAGCAGCAGCACGCCCATCACAAGAAGGTACGCGAAGACGAAGGGGCGCAAGATGTCGCCATCGAGAGAGCTCAGCAAATAAGCACCTACCGCGCCACCCACCATACCCGGCAGCACGAGCTTGATGAAAATACTGCGGTCGAGATTCCGAAACCACGCATGCGAAAGACCCGATGCACCCGTGGTGACAACCTCGGCAGCGTGGACCGTCGCACTGACGAATGCGGGTGGATGCCCCATCGTTGTCAGAAACGCGCTCGCGGATACGCCGTAAGCCATTCCCATAGCGCCATCGATCAATTGCGCCAAGAAGCCGACGAGCACCAGCGGCCAAAACTCGGGGGAAAGCGCATCCATATCTGCATCCTAACGTAACGCATTACCTATAATCAGCGCATGAAAAACAAGCCGTTTCACCCCGTAAGGGCTTTCCCCGGTCTGCTTGCACTCGGCATCCTCGGCTGTAGTGGCGGCGGTAGCACTATCGATGCTCCTCGTGATGGTCTGTGGCGCGCCGTGTTGCAAGTACCAGGCGGTGAATTGCCGTTTGGCCTCGAGTTTGCGACCGACCAGGGGCGTCGTCATGCCGTGCTCATCAACGGGGATGATCGGGTACGTATCGACGAGATCAAGATCGAGGGCGAACGGATCACGCTGCGTATGCCGGGCTACGAGAATCGCATCGAAGCCTCGTTCAAAGCCGATTCACTCGAAGGTACGCTCACGATGATCAAAAGCGGTGGCAAACCGCAGGTCATTCCGCTCACGGCGCGGTACGGCGAAGATTGGCGTTTCACGGCGCCGAAACAATCCGCCACGGCCCCGGCGGCCGAACTCACCGGTCGGTGGGCCTGGCAATTCGTGGATGGCGATAAAACCTATCCAGCAGTCGCCGAACTCAAACAGCGTGACGCGATCATCACCGGTACGGTGATGACGCCAACGGGCGATCATCGATTCATTGCGGGCGAACTGCGCGGTAATCAACTGCGTTTATCCAAGTTCGACGGCGGGCATGTCTTTCTCTATCACGCCACTGTCAAAGAAGACGGCTCACTCGACGGCCAATTCTGGTCGGGTACGGCACACACCGAAAAATTCAGTGGTCAGCGCGATGAGACCGCCTCGCTCGGTAATGCGGCTGAAAAGACTGCGCTGATCGGAGGTGCAGAGAAACTCGACTTCACATTTCCGGATCTCGGCGGAAGCTCGATTTCACTGAACAACTCGTTCTTCCAAGGCAAAGTCATCGTCGTTGCACTAGCGGGAAGCTGGTGTCCGAATTGTCACGACGAAGCAGCTTTCCTCGCAGATCTGCACCGACGCAAGCGGTCGCAAGGGTTCGAGGTCGTCTCACTGATGTTCGAACAGTTCGGCGATTTTCCGCAGGCGGCTGAAGCAGTCTATCGATTCCGCGATCGTTACAAGATCGAATACACCACATTGATTGCCGGCATCTCGGACAAAGATGATGCAGCATCAAAGTTGCCGCAATTGAACGGGGTCTTTGCGTTCCCAACGACGATCTTCGTTGATCGCAGCGGCAAGGTACGCAAGATCCATACCGGTTTCTCGGGTCCTGCCACCGGCGTGCATTACGAAAAGCTCGTCGATGAATTCGAGAAAACGGTGAATGTGCTACTCGCCGAAGCAGCACCGCCGGCGGCTTAAGCCCCGCTTTCCGAGGATAAAGGCATGCCTTCTTTCGACGTCGTCTCGGAAATTGATCGTCACGAGCTCGCTAACGCCATCGATCAGGCTAACCGCGAACTGTCACAACGCTTCGACTTCAAAGACACCGGATGTAAGTACGAATTCAAGGAAAAAGAATTCGTAGTGCAAATGAAGGCACAAGTTGAATTTCAACTCAAACAGATGCTGGACATTCTCAAGTTGAAGCTCACTAAACGAGGCATCGATGTTTCGTGTATCGACTTGAAAGATGCGCTGACGAATCTGGCTGAAGCGAGGCAGGATGTTGCGCTGCGCCACGGCATCGATCAGGAGTGCGGCAAGAAGATCGTCAAGCTGCTCAAAGAGTCTAAGTTGAAGGTGCAAGGCGCCATTCACGGCGAGAAAGTGCGCGTCACGGGTAAACAGCGCGATGACCTGCAGGATGCCATCGCCTTGCTCCGCAAGCAGGAATTCGATCGACCGCTGTCGTACGACAACTTCAGGGACTGACGTCGGGGGCGAGCTGCGCGCAGCTCAGTGCTTGGAATCGAGCTGATCCAACAACTGGCGAAAATCCCCGAGAATTCGCAGCGCCTCGGGCGTCACGCTGACGAGTTTCTCGCGCCCGTCACTGCTCTTGCCACCCTCGACCTTCAGCAACGCCAGCGTCGAAAGGCGATGCACCAGTTTTTTGCACGCGCTCTCGCCACCGAATCCGTACAAGCGGAACAGCAAGACCAGATCGCCGACCGTCAATGGCCCGTGCCTCGCAGCCAAGAGCAAGGCTGGAACGTGCACGACGTTCTTCAGCGGTTGTGGGAGGGGCGCCTTCCGCATTGTCGAACCATGGTGAAAAAACCCGGCGTATTCTCACACCATCGACGCCCTCATCAGTGCAAAGAAATCGTCCTTTCTTTTCGAGAAAAAGTAGAACTTAAAAATCGATTCTTTTTTCGGATCGATTTCTGTTCCAGTAGAAGTACAGCGGAACACCGAGCAGAATCACACCGATCCCGAGCAGTGCCTGCTTCGGCGTAGCGATGAGCGCACTGATCAGCAAGGCCGCTGAAACCAGCACGAATACGATCGGCGTAAACGGATATCCCCAGGTCTTGAACGGGCGCGGCAGATCCGGCTCGGTGCGTCGGAACACGATGACTGCGGCGGCACTCAAGGCATAGAAGAGACAAGAGGCGAATACCACCGAATCGGTCAGGGTGTCGTAAGTGCCCGAGAGCGTGAGCACACTCGCCCAGCCCGCTTGGGCGAGTACCGCATTGACAGGTACCCGAGTGCGCTCCGATACCTTGGCCAAGGGCTTGAAAAACATGCCGTCGCTCGCCATCGCATAAGGTACGCGCGAATTGGCGAGCACCGACGCATGCAACGAACCCAAGGACGACAGCATCAGTGCGGCAGCCATGAAGGTCACAGCGGCGGGCCCGGCAAACGTCTTGAGCACCTCGGTGGCGACAGACGACGTCGCCGAAACGCTTGCGATTTCCTGCGGCGAGAGGACGTAAAAGTAAGCGGCGTTGACACCGACGTAGAGCGCGATTACGAGCAGCGTTCCCCAGATGAACATTCGTGGCAGGTTGCGCTGCGGATCTTTCACCTCACCACAAAGCGGCGCGACGTTGTTCCAGCCGTCGTAAGCCCACAGGGCACCGAGCATGGCGGCGCCGATACCGGCGATACCGCCCATCGCACTCGCTTGTACGCCTTCGCAACTGCCACCGCTCGCTGAACTGGACAGATGCGACAGATCACCCTGACCGAACATGAAGGCACCGATACCGACGGCGAGTACGGTCAACACTTTCATCACCGTGAGCACCGTCGCGGCACTGCCTGTGGTAGATACCGACGCGCAGTTAAACAGCGTGACGAGCCACAATGCCGACAGTGCCACCACAGTGAGCCCTGTAAAAGAAATACCGTCACCGAGAGGCAGCGTCAGCCACGCTTGATCAAGCACTCCGCCAAGCGCCGCGTTCATGAAGATGGCAAAACCAACGGCAAGCGCCGCCTGAGAGCCGGTCTTCATGATCGCGAAGACAGTCCAGCCATAGAGAAAACTCGTCGGCTTGCCGTAGGCACGTCGCAGAAAGACGTAGTCACCACCCGCTGCCGGCATCATCGAAGCTAGTTCGGCGTAGCAGAACGCACCGAGCAGCGACAACAGACCCGCCGCAAGCCACACGGCCATAACGATCATCGGATCGTCGACGTTGCAGGTCATGACCCGCGTTTTGAGGAAGACACCCGTGCCAATGACGTTAGCTACGTTGACGGCGATGCCCGCCCATAATCCCAAACCGCGATTGAGCCCGGACATGGCGAGTTAGAACCGCAAGCCGAGCTTGGTCGACGCTCCGAGCGCATCGCCAGTCTTGTCGACTTCGATAGAAAGACTGCCGATCACGAGCCCGAACTGTAATCCAGCGAAAACGCGATCCAGTGTCGGTGACAAATTCTGCAATGTGACAGCGGCTGCCGAGTTCGGCGTGACATCTCCCCAGACGCGACCAACACCCGCGTAGGGAGTGAACGCGAACAAACCCTTGGAGACAACGAGCTCGACACTGCGCGTTTCGAGTGCCAGCTGCTCGACGCCAGAGAGACGCGTAATGCCACCACGCAAGGCGACCGCAGGCAACACGGGGTTGCCGGCCATCAGTGCGTACTGCACTTGGCCACCGTAGACCAAAATATTGCTGCCTGGCACCGCTGCGACGAACGCACCGAGATCGACATCGAACGGCAGACCCTTCGATAGCGACACCTTCGGGATGGGCAAATACTCAGTGGTGCTTCCCGTCGCGACACCCCAAGATTCCGCGTTCTCGAGTCGAATCAGTGACACGCCGAGACCAAGGTCAAAACCGAGAACGCCCAGTGGCTCTGCGGATGAGCTCGACTTGTAACTGAGAGCTGCCACGAGATCATCGGCAAACGCCTCGAACTGACTCGGCGAAAGCCGATCGATAGCATCGATGTCGTCGGCATGAGCCAGTGCACTCGTCCATACGATCAGTAATGTCGCGAAGATCAGGCGTAATTTCTTCATCGACGCGGCGCTCCTTTGCGCATGGGTTTCAGTTGCTCGCAAAGAGCGGGCACGGCATCGATCGCCGTGGGCCCCATGCGGGTTAGGCGAATATCGACGAAATTAATCAGCTGCCGCGCAGCTACCGCCGTCACCGCCGGAAACTGGCTCCAGCGTTCACGCCAATCACGCGACGTGATGGGCGGCGCGCCCATCAAGATGACGTCCGGATTGCGCTTCTTGATTTCTTCGAACTCGACGATCGGCGCTGGGAAGTCGATGTCGTCGAAAATGTTACGCGCACCGCAACGCAAGATCGCATCGTTCATCAGATGTCGGCTGCCTACGGTGTAAAGCGGTACGTCCCACATCATGAAGAACAGTTCTGGAGTCGTCTCAGCCACCTTCGCAGCCGGTCGTTTTGGTAGCGCAGCGATGCGCCCCTCAATTTTTTTTGCCGCCACCTCTGCCACCGACTCAGTGCCAGCTAGTTGGCCGAGTCGTCGGATCGAGCGCGGCATATCGTCGAAATTTCTCAAACTCACCTGATAAATCGGTAAGCGTAATTTCTGCAGACTCTCAAGAACGAGTTCATGGGTCATGTCACGCCAGATCACGATCACGTCCGGCTTGAGCGCTTGTAGCCGCGCATATTTGAGGGCATTGGCATCACCGAGTCGCTCGATTTTCTTGGCGTCCTCCGGCGCATCGGCACCGATGACCGTGCCAACAACCCGATCTCCAGCGCCTGCTGCAAACAGCAGCTCCGTCGCACCCGGCGATAAACTCACGATACGAGCTGGCTTTTTAGTCAACGATATTGTTTTGCCGGCATCGTCGATTATGGTGACCGCAGGCGATTGGGCAAGACCCGAGCTCGCGAAGAATCCGGCCACTAGCGCCGTCACAAACCATCGCGATAGTAGGTTCATCGAGATGACCTCGTGTTGTTACGCACCGCACAATCGGCACAGCTGCTCTGATCGACGTACCGTGCCAGCCAAGTGATACGCCCACCCCAGCGGTTCGCGACCCAACTTCGAAATGACTTAGGTGCGAGCGACCAAAATACATATAACGCAGCGGCGCTGACGGCGACGATCACGATGAGGTTCTGCCACATGCGACTCAAGCTCCCATCAAAATCAGAGTGAGCCGATAGGTCACGAACGCCGCCACGTAAGCCAGCGCGAAAAGATAAGTCGCCATCATCAAAGGATGACGCCAACCGCCCGTCTCGCGCTTGACCACGGCCAAGGTCGCAAGGCACTGCGGTGCAAACACGTACCAAGCCAACAACGCTAATGCCGTCGCCAAGCTCCACTCTGCCGAGATCGTGGTGGCAAGCGCCCCGGTGACCGCCTCTTCACTACCGGAGAGAGCGTAGACCGTACCGAGAGCGCCAACGGCGATTTCGCGCGCTGCCAAACCCGGCACCAACGCAATCGCGATCTGCCAATTGAAGCCGATGGGTTCGAGCACGACGGCGAGCGCCTTGCCGATCTGACCGGCAAAACTGTATTCGATTGCCGGCGCGGTAGCCCCTGGCGGCGGGGCCGGGTAAGTCGATAGAAACCACAACAAAACGACCATGGCGAGAATGATGCCGCCGACGCGCTCGAGAAAGATGCGCGTTCGATCATAGAGACCCACGAGCAAATTTAGTGGATTCGGCCATTGGTAATCCGGTAGCTCCAGCATCAGCAGGTGTTGGTCGCTCGCGCCTTGCCAACGCTTGATCACGTAAGCAACGAGCAGTGCAGAGATGATGCCCGTGAAATACAGAGCAAACAGTACGAGACCCTGCAGATTGAAGATGCCAACGTCGCGATCAGGGATGAACGCTGCGATCAAAAGAGCATAAACAGGCAAACGTGCGGAACAAGTCATCAAAGGCGCAACCATGATCGTTGCGATGCGATCGCGAATGCTCGGAATGGTGCGAGTCGCCATGATCCCGGGAATAGCGCAAGCAAACGACGAGAGCAGCGGAATGAAGGCGCGACCCGATAGGCCCACGCTACCCATGAGTCGATCGAGTAAATAGGCCGCGCGCGGCAGGTAGCCACTGTCCTCGAGCACGAGGATGAAGGCAAACAGAATCAAGATCTGCGGCAGAAAGATCACGACGCTGCCTAGGCCGGCAATGACGCCGTCGATGAGCAAACTGCGCAAAGCCCCGTCAGGCATCTGCGTTGCCAGCAGCTCGCCGAGTCTCGCGACGCCGGCATCGATCAAATCCATCGGCAAACTCGCCCAGCTGAACACGGCTTGAAACACGAGAAACAGGATGACTGCCAAAGACAACATCCCAAAGATGGGATGCAGCAGCAGCCGATCAGCGGCAGCGACCATGGCGCTACGCACAGGCTCGCGATGCTGGGCGAGCTCCAAAAGTCGTGCGACCTCGCGATGCGCCGTGATCACGTCTTCGGCCGTTGGCTCCTGCCACTCAAGCGCGGCTGATGCCGCCCAGTCGCGCTGCTCAAGCGCTCTGACCACGCTGTCCGCTCCACCCGGCCGGGTCGCCACCGTCTCAACGACCGGGATCCCGAGCGCGCGCGCTAGCGCTGCAAGATCCAGCTGAAATCCTCGGCGTCTTGCGATGTCGCTGCGATTGATCGCCAGAATCATGGGCAATCCGAGACGACGCGCCTCAAGCGCCAGACGCAAGGAAAGCGACAGGTGCATCGCATCGGCCACGAGCACGATCAACTCGGGACGTGGCTCGCCAGATAGACGACCGAGGGCGACATCGCGCGTGATCGCCTCATCGAGTGTCGTCGGCTTGAAGCTGTAAAGACCGGGCAAATCGAGCAACTGATGACGCTCGCCCTTTGCATCAGAGAAAACGCCTTCCTTGCGCTCAACCGTGACGCCCGGATAGTTGGCCACCTTCTGGCGACTGCCAGTCAAACGGTTGAACAAAGCCGTCTTACCGCAGTTCGGCAAGCCGATCAGAGCCACTCTCATCGCACCATCACCAAATCGGCTTCTTGTCGGCGCAAGGCGAAGGTCGACCCGCCGATACGCACTGCGAGCGGATCCTGCCCCGGCCACATGACGGCAACCACCTCGACGGCCGCCCCTTCGATGCAGCCGATCTCCAACAAGCGACGTGAGAGTACGGCCGAATCGGTGATGACCTCGACGACCGAGCGCTCGCCAAGCGGCAAGGCCGACAGCGGGCGCAGCGACGGTGACAGATTCTCATTCACAACGAGCGAGTATAAGGGCCATGCGGTACCCTTGCCCCCATGGACGGAAGCGGCGGTGGCAACAACCCTCAAGTGAATGTATACGGCGAACCGCTCGCGTCATGCAGTCTCGCGCCCAAGACGGGTTGGTTCCGCAGCGGCTGCTGTGAAACCGAGTCTCGGGATACCGGGTCGCACACCGTCTGCGCAGTCATGACCGCCGAGTTTCTCGAATTTTCGCGCTCGCGCGGCAACGATCTTTCCACGCCCCAGCCGGCTTACGGCTTCCCCGGCCTGAAGCCTGGTGATCGCTGGTGTCTGTGCGCCGCTCGCTGGCAGGAAGCCTTGCAGGCGGGCAAGGCACCGAAGGTTTTGTTGAAGGCCACCCATCGGCGGGCCCTCGAGCTCATCGCACTCGCCGATCTCAAAGCCCACGCCATCGATCTTGTCTGAGTCCTCACGCCGAGACGCGGCCCTGCGCGGAGCGCGGGAGCTGCTGCCGCTCAGCCCCGGCATCTTCGCCTGGGGTTTGGTCACCGGCGTTGCCATGGTCAAGTCGGGTCTGAGCACCCTCGATGCGACGATCCTGAGCCTACTCGCCTACGCCGGCAGCGCTCAGTTGGCGGCAATGCCGCTGATCGCGACCCTCGCCCCCCTCTGGCTCGTGACGCTGACGGCAATCATCGTGAACCTGCGGTTCGTGGTGTACACGGCGCTGCTGCGCCCGCACTTCACCCACCTAACGGCGGGCCGACGCCTGTGGCTCGGCTACATCGTCGGCGACATCATGTTCGTGCGGTTCACGAGCCTGCTCCAGCAGGAGCCGAATCATCCGCACAAGGTCGCCTATTACACGGGCGGTGCGCTCGCCAACTGGGTCATCTGGCAGGTGTCCTCCCTGATCGGCATCTTCGCCGCCTCGGCCATCCCGGCCAGTTGGGGACTCGAACTCGCCGGCACCCTCGCCCTCGTGGCGCTGCTCGTCCCGCTCTGCCGCCAGTGGCCAGCGCTCGCCGGAGCGGTCGCGGCGGCGGTTGTCGCCGTGCTCGCACACTCTCTACCGCTGCGTCTCGGATTGCTCTGTGGCGTGGTCGTCGGCATCGCGGTCGCACTCGTCGTCGACCACCAATCGAGGGATCGTCAGTCGAGGCCGAGTGACACCTCGGAAAGAACATCCTCATGACGGACCTGTTCGACACCATAGACCCGTATGTCTGGCTTGCGATCCTCGGGGTCACCGCCGCGACGTTCATCACTCGCTCGAGCTTGTTCGTGCTCGGCGCGCGGGTTCAGTTCCCCCCGGTGGTCGAGGCAGCGCTGCGATTTGCGCCTGCCTGCGCCCTCGCAGCGATCGTCGCCGCCGATCTCGCCTTCGTTGAGGGGCACCTCAAAATCGAGGCTAGTAATCATAAATTGATTGCTGGGTGCATCGGTATCGGCATTTTTTCGCTTACTCGTAGCATTATTGGAACAATCGCGGGTGGCATGATCGCGTTTTGGCTGCTGCATTTCTGGCTGCCCATGCTCGCTTGAAACAATGATCCAAAGATAAAACGCCCGTATATTCATTGACAAAATGTCAATGTAGCGGCAGATTTGCCGCATGAGCTACCTCGCCGAACGCCGTCTCGAAGAAAAGGAACGCCGCCGACTCGAGATCCTAGAGGCCGCGGCGGAAGTTGCTGGAGTCGTGGGTTTCGAAGCCATGACGATGGAGCAGGTCGCCCGCAAGGCTCGTCTGTCGCGCGCCCTCGTCTACGTCTATTTCAAGGACAAGCACGACCTGCTGATCGGCCTGTGCATCCGGGCACTCGAGGTGTTGCGTGAGCGGTTCACGACGGCGGTCGCTGCAGAGACCCAGGGCTACAAACAAGTTGAAGCCTGCGGTCGAGCCTACGTCCGCTTTGCCTCCGACCACCCCACCCTGTTCGATGCGCTGGCGCAGGTCGAAGCCCACACACCGATCGCCGACGACCCCTCGCTCGATATCTCACTGAAGGCAGGCGATGAGCTGCAAAGCATCCTCGTCGAGGCCATCGAACGTGGCAAAGCCGATGGCTCCATCCGCCCGGATGCCGGTCCGTCGGCACTGCTCGGTCTAACCCTCTGGGGTCTGATGCACGGGGTGTTGCAGCTCACCCAACACAAGTCGGGCAGTCTCGAGTCAGCCGGGGTGAGTCAGGTCGAACTCATCGAGCAAGGCTTCGTCTTTGCAGCCCGGGCTATCGCGAGCTCGTCGGCGCTTCGATCATGAGGGATCCCCTGATCAGGGCCTGGGTAGGACCCACCTCCAGCCTCTGCGTCGCACTGCTCATTGCTATGCCCGGTAGCGCCGGCGCGGCGACGGGTTTGATCGCAGGGCCAACTGTCGAGGCGGCAGCGACGCTACCAGCCCGGACTGAGCGGACCGTCGCCGAGGTGCTGGATGCCTACGTGGCCGAAGCCCTGCGCTCGAACCTGGCGCTGCAAGCGGCTGGCCTCGAAGTTGAGCGCAGCCAAGCTTTGCTCGATGCCGCTCGGGCGCGCTTCTTTCCAGAAGCCAACCTGAGTGCCCGCTATACCCGTGCCGAAGGCGGCCGCGAGGTATCGCTGCCGCTCGGAGTCGCCTTCAACCCGGTCTATGCGACCCTGAATGAACTGTTGCTCGCCGACGGCAAGGCGCCGCGCTTCGGCAGCATCGAGGACCCACGCTTCCTATTGCAGCGGGAACGGGAGCAAGACTCGCGAATTAGCCTCCGCCAGCCCCTGTTCGCCCCAGCCATCCCGGCAGCCGTACGTGCGCAGCGAGCCGTGATGGAAGCGACAAGCTACGCGAGGCTCGCCCTCGAGCAGCGTCTACGGCGGGATGTGTCGGTCGGATACCTCGACTGGCTACGCGCGAGCCGCAGTAGCGACATCGTTACCGCCAGTCGCGCCTTGTTGCAGGAGAATCTGCGCATCAACGAGTCGCTGTTTCGTAACGGTACGATCACCGAGGATCAGGTGCTGCGTGCCCGCGCCGAATTGCTCGCCGTCGAACAGCAACTAACCGAAACCCGCCAACTGCGAGATCAAGCACGTAGCTATCTGAATTTTTTGTTGAACCGACCGCTCGACACCGCGCTCGACGATGCCGTCATCGACGGTGAACTCGCGCGAACTGCGCGCGATCTCGAACAACTGCGTTCTCTCGCTCTCACGCAACGACCCGATGTCGGTCAATTTGAGGGCAACGTCAAATCGGTGGAGTCGCGCCTAGCGATCGCCCGAGCAGCAAGGCTCCCCTCACTCGGTCTCGCCGTTGATGGCGGCACTCAGGGCGAGAAATACGAATTCGGGCGCGGCCGTAATTACGCCACGGTCTCGCTGCTGCTGAATTGGACCCTGTTCGATGGCGGCGCGCGTCGTGCCGAAGAGCGCGAAGCCAAGCTCGCTCTGCGCCAAATTGAAACGCAGCGACTGCAGCTCGCACAACAAATCGCACTCGAAGTACAACAGGCGCTCGATCGACTGCAGACGAGCGAGGCCTCACTGCAAGTTGCTGAAGCGCGCGCCGCTGCCGCCCGCGCCGCCTTTCGCATCGCGGGTCGTAAACGCGACGAAGGCGTGATCAGTCAAGTCGAGTTTTTGGATGCGCGTACCAGCCTCACCGCCGCCGAGTTGAATCTGAATGCCGTGCGCTTCGAGTTACTCGCACGACAAGCCGACCTCGATTACGCCACTGGAGCCCCTCGCTCGTGAAACATCTGACACTGTTAATGTTCGTTCTGCTCTTGAGTGCCTGTGGCGTTGCGCCATCGAACCCCACCGCCGATCAGGGCACACCGGTGCGTACAGGTAGCGCGTCGAGCGGACCTGCCATCGCCAGCCTCAAGACCAATGGCATCGTTGCGGCACGCGACGAGACACGTCTCTCGTTCAAGACGGGTGGCATCATCCGTCGGATCACGGTGCAAGAGGGACAGCTCGTCAAACAAGGCCAGCTTCTCGCGGAGCTCGAGCTCACCGAAATCAACGCGCAGTTTCAGCAAGCTAAGCAAGTGGCCGACAAGGCGGCTCGCGATCTGGAGCGCGGCGAACGTTTGCATGCGGATCAGGTGATCAGTCTAGAAGCCCTACAAAATCTGCGTACGCAGGCAGCCGTCACAAACGCGGCGCGCGATGCAGCTCGATTCAATCTCGGTCAATCGACCATCGTGGCACCCCGCGACGGCGTGATCCTGCGTCAATTGGCCGAGGAGCGCGAACTCGTTCCCCCAGGGCAGCCCATCATCGTGCTCGGCAGCAGCGAGCGCGGGCATGTTGTTCGCGCCGCAGTCTCGGATCGTGACCTCGTCCGCATCAATGTGGGCGATCGAGCAGAGATTCGTCTCGATGCGTATCCCGGGCGAGTTTTCACGGGCAAGGTGCACGAGGTGTCGGCTGCCGCAGATCCGCGTAACGGCCTGTTCCCGATCGAAGTGCATTTCGAGGTTCCCGCTGATACCAAATTGGCGACCGGCTTCGTCGCCAAGTTGCAAGTCACACCGGCAGCCGCGACTGCTTCGAACTTAACTTATATCCCTATCGCCGCTCTCGTCGAAGGCGACGGAAATATTGCTCAAGTTTTCGTCGTGGACGGCGCAGTGGCAAGAAAACGCCAAGTCCAAGTCGCGTTCATCGATGGCGATACGGTCGCGCTCGCTAGCGGACTCGCCATCGGCACTGTTCTCGTCACCGAAGGCGCTCTCTATCTCGTCGATGGCGAACGCATCAGCCCCATCACGACCGAAGCCAACTAGGGGCGCGCTGTGTCGATACTCGAGTTTCCGATCAAGCGCTATCAGTTCACTCTGGTGGCCTTTCTTTGCCTCGTGGCGATGGGCATTTACGCGTTCATTTCCGTGCCACGCGAAGAAGACCCCTCATTTCGCATCTCGGGTTTCGACATCGCCGCGATCATGCCGGGTGCAGACCCACAGGATCTGGAGCGTCTCGTAGCCAAGCCTCTCGAAGATCGACTATCTGAACTAGACGATGTTCGACAACTCGAAACGGTGATCGCCGATGGCGTGTCGTTCACCATCGTCGAGTTCGAGGCCTATGCCGACGCAGACAAGAAATATGACGAGGTCTTGCGTGAGGTCAACGCGCTGCGACCCAATCTGCCTGCTGAACTTCGACAAATCAGCATCCGCAAGTTCAGCCCAGGACTCGTCAATATCGTTCAATACGCATTGGTCTCGGCGGAGGCTCCCTACCGCGAACTCGAAGACCATGCGCGCGCACTAAAAGACGTATTGAAAGGCGTACCGGGTATTCGCACCTCCGAAAGCTGGGCCTATCCGCCACGCGAGTTGCGGATCGAAGTGAATATGGAGCGTCTAGCCGATCTCAAGCTAAATGCGGCCCGAATCATCCAAGCGCTCGATAGCGAAAACGCGAACATCCCTGCCGGTATCATCGATGTCGGTTCGCGCAGCTTTACCGTCAAGAGCACCGGATCGTACGAGAATCTCGAACAGGTACGCGACACGGTCGTCGCCTCTGATGGCGGTCGTATCGTGCGAGTGCGCGATATCGCAGAGGTGCGTTGGGCCGAGGGTCAGTGGGGTCATGTCGGTCGATACAACGGTCAGCGCGCCGTATTCGTCACGGCCAACATGAAAGAAGGCCAGAACATCCTGCAGGTTCGCAGGGCACTTGGCGACGCCGTTGCACGCTACGAATCTGGTTTGCCCAAGCGAGTGAAACTGGAGCTCGGCTTCGACCAATCGCGCAACGTCGAATCTCGACTCAACCGTCTTTATATCGACTTCAGTATCGCCATCGCCCTCGTGCTGATTACCTTGCTGCCACTCGGCCTGCACGCAGCCGGTATCGTGATGATCTCGATCCCGCTGTCGCTCGCTTTCGGCATCGCGGTGCTGCACTTTCTCGGCTACTCACTCAACCAACTGTCGATCGCAGGCTTTGTGGTAGCGCTCGGCCTGTTGGTCGACGACTCGATCGTGGCGGTCGAAAACATCGCGAGGCACCTGCGCCTTGGTTATGACCGTACTCGCGCCGCCATTCTTGGTACGCGGCAGATCTTTCTGGCGATTCTCGGCTGCACGGCTACGCTGATCTTCGCCTTTCTGCCACTGATGGCGCTGCCCGGTACAGCAGGTAAATTCATTCGTGTGCTGCCCACAGCTGTCGTCGCGACGGTCGTTGGCTCGTTGCTGATTGCACTGTTCATCATTCCCTTCCTCGCCTCGCGCATGCTGCGTGACGAGGATGCCGGTCACTCGAATCGCCTGCTGCAGCGCATCATGGATGCGATCCATCGATATTACCGACCCGCGCTGCATTACTGCCTCGCCAGACCCAAAGCGACGGTAGTCGCCGCCATCGGCGGCTCTTTGTTGCTCTCGTTCCTGCTCGTACCGGTACTCGGATCGAGCTTGTTCCCGAAAGCCGATACACCGCAATTTCTCGTACAGGTCGATACGCCAACGGGTACGAGCCTCGCTGAAACCGACCGCGCTCTGCGCTTCGTCGAAGGGGAACTCGAAAAGCTGCCCGGTGTGCAGTCCGTCTTTACCAATCTCGGTCGTGGTAACCCGCAGATCTACTACAACCACATTCAGCGCAACGAGTCGGCAGGCTATGGCGAGATCTTCGTCACGCTCGAGTCGTACAACACGAGAAAAACACCCGAGCTACTGGACAACTTGCGCACCCGACTCGATCAGTACCCGGGCGCACGGATTTCGGTCAAAGAATTCATCAACGGTCCGCCGGTCTCGGCACCGATTGCCATCCGTATCGTGGGGCCGGATTTGCAGGTACTCGATCAACTTGCGCGCGAAGTCGAATCCTTGATCGAGAAAACACCCGGAACCCGTGATGTACGAAATCCACTGAAGTTTCCGCGGACTAATATTGCTCTACAAGCGGACACTCAGAAAGCCGCTTTGCTCGGCATTCCGGCGGTCGAAATCGATCGCGCTGCACGTCTGGCCATCTCGGGCTTGCCCGCTGGCACTTTCAAGGACGACGATGGTGAACAGTATCCGATCGTGGTCAGAACGCCGCTAGATCGACGAGCTGACTACGAGGCGCTGGAATCCGCCCGCGCGATGTCGGTCACCGGTGAGCTTGTGCCGCTTGACCAAATTTCATCGGTCGAGTTCGAGCCGGCTCCCGTGTTGATCTCGCGTTATCTAAGAGAGCGAGCAGTGACGGTGAATGCCGAGGTGTCGCGTGGAGAAAACATCGCGAAGATCACCGATGATGTGGTGCGCCAACTCGACAAACTCGAGTGGCCGCGCGGTTATCGATATGTACTCGGTGGCGACGCCGAAGCCGGCGCAGACGCTTTCGGCGGTATCGGCACCGCCATCATCGTCGCCATATTCGGTATCTTTGCCATTCTAGTGCTTGAGTTCGGTAGCTTCCGATCGACTCTGATCGTGTTGACCGTGGTACCACTTGGTGTATTTGGCGGCATGTTGATGCTGCTCATCACCAATAACGACATTTCGTTCACGGCTGCCATCGGTTTCATCGCCTTGATTGGCATCGAGATCAAAAACTCGATCCTATTGGTCGACTTCACCAATCAATTGCGCGAAGAAGGTGTGCCACTCGATGAGGCCATCGAGCAAGCCGGCGAGATTCGCTTTCTGCCTATCTTACTGACGTCGGCGACGGCGATCGGTGGCCTGCTGCCGCTCGCCGTACAGAACATCGGGCTCTATTCGCCGATGGCCTGGGTGATCATCGGTGGTTTGATCACCTCGACACTACTTGCGCGACTCGTCACGCCGGTGATGTACAAGTTGATCCCACCTGCCGGGCATGAGCCGAAGAATCTCGCACGGGGTAATCAACCGGACGCATCCGGGGCGCTACTCTAAACGCCCTCCAGTTCCCAGGTCACGAGCGGCGCCCCGCGACGGATCCAAAAGCCCGCGCCGATCTGCCGAAAGTGGCGTCGCAGACGTGTGCGATACCACTCGGCGGTGCGCATCGTGACAGCGGGGTCGGTGCGACGCTGATCGGCATTCTCGCGCCAGTCTCGGCGCGTCAATGCGCTGAAAAATAAGACACCGCGACAAAGATTCGCGAAATTCCGCATCGCCTTCGCTGCAGATGCATCGTCGAGGTATTGCAGTACGTCGTAGCAGACGACCAAATCAAAGGGCTGGCGCGGTCGATAATCCGCGATACTGCCATTCAGCCAGCCGTATTTTTGGCAGAGATACTCGCTGTATTCCAAACCGACATAAGTCGCACCGGGCAATGCACGCAATAAAGCGGTTCGCATCAGGCCAAGACCGCAACCGGCATCAAGCACGCTCCCGACCGGGCAATCGATGTGCTTAACATAGGCCGCGATCAAGTTGGCGCGCGCCGTCATCTCGGCCTGAGAGGTGACGGAGCTGCGCGCGTTGCGATAAAAGCGCTGGTAGTAATCGCGCCCGAAGCGTTCCGTCGTCAAACAATGCCCGCCAATTTACGCGCGATCGCGGCAACCTGTTCGGGATCGGCCTTCGATACCTCCGGATACTCCGTGAATCGCTCCGGAATTTTGATCGTCGCGTCGATACCCATCTGATCCGAACGGAAGGCGCCGAACTGCGCCGACTTCTCGCAAGAGGGATCAAGAATCATGGGAATGCCATCAGGCTGAATGATGGAATCTTTGACTGGTTGCCAACGGGTCATCATCGCCCATTCGACTTGCTTGAGATCGTATGGGTCGACATCGGGCCCAACGACGATCACCAGTTTGGCCGTGCGCCCCCAGCGACCGGCAGAGCCCCACACGGCATGGATCACATACTTACCGAAGTTCGGATGGGGCTTTTGCCAGCCATCAACCGACAGTTGCACTACGTAGCACATGTTCGGCGTGACGGCGACGTCATGCACCTCGGGAATCTTCTTGCGCAGATCGGAGAGCACTTCGCCTTCAACCGGTAATAAGGCGATGTAGTTGTGATCAAAGGGCGGCACCATTTCCATGGTGGCGTGCCAGATCGGATTCTTGCGATAGGAGAGGCACTTGATACGCACCATCGGGAACACCTGGACCCGGTCGTAATAGCCCACCGGGTTCGAGTGCCAGCCGATCGCCTCAAGTTCATCGGTGATGATCGCAAACACCGGCAATCGCTACTTCCAGACGCTTACCCATCTGCGACGCTTTAAAGGTGTGACGACCAATGTCAGAGAATGGGGGATTCCACCAGTAAAACGCGGCAAGATCGCGCTTCGCTCGTTCGGGCGGATAAGTGCCGCCCTGGGGATGTGTCGCATCGAGGAACTGGGTAAAGCGATACCAACCACAATTGCGACCACCGGTTTCCGGATCCTTGGAGAACGTCATGGCATTGGTGATGTAGGCGGGCCCTTCTTTGCCAAACCAGACGTGCGGTAACTGTTTATCGAGCGAAACATCATCGCCTTTGATGATCACGTCTTTGCAAGGCGCTTTCGATTTATCGATCACTACCGGCGCATGCCAACGCGCGGGATCTGCGAGCACATCGGCGTGATACAGCTTGGCCTCACGCCAATCGCGAAAGCCGATGGTCATCGCCGTACGCTCACGGGTACCGAAGGGATTGAAGAGAATCGGGATGCCTTTGGTGTTTACGGCATCGACATTGTTGAGCATCAAGGCCGGACCGTCTTTGGCGCAGATGTAGTTCATCAACGACTGCAGCTCGTTGGTCCCCCGGCGCCCATCGAACGGCACGTCGATATGCTTCAGTTGACCCTCTTGCTCGAGTAGCGCGAGATATTCGCGCATGTCCTTGAACGCCATGATGACCCCTCTTGAATTGATCCCCTAGCGGCGAGCCTACCGCCCAGCGACCATCCTGCACCAGCCCAAGCTGCGCTACCGACTCGCCATGTCCCTAGGTCGGACAGACCAGGCCGTGCCACCGCCACGGCGGCGGCTCACACCGCATGATCACGTACTCGAATCATCCGCAGGAGTACGCCCCATGTCCGAATCCACCCGTAAAGTTGCCATCGTCACCGGATCGGCCACGGGGGTCGGCGCCGCGGCAGCGATCATGTTGGCCGAGCGCGGCTGTAATGTCGTCATCAACTACACCCGCAGTGAAGCCGAGGCGCTCGAGACCGCAAAGCAGTGCGAGGCCAAAGGTGCCGAGACGATCGTCTTTCAAGGCGATGTGGCCGATGATGTCGCCTGCCAAAGTATGGCGGCCGCTGCCATCGAAAAGTGGGGGCGCATCGACTACCTGATCAATAACGCAGCCAAGACCAAATTCAATCCCTATGAAAATCTCGACGGACTGTCGGCAGACGACTTTCTCGCGATCTACAAGGTGAATGTCGTTGGCGCTTATCAGATGGTTCGGGCCGTCACGCCGCAGATGAAGAAACAAGGACGCGGCGCTATCGTCAACAATTCATCCATCGGTGGCGTCACGGGCATCGCCTCATCGATGGCTTATGCGGCGAGCAAAGCGGCTCTCAATATGATGACGCAATCGCTCTCGCTCGTACTGGGCCCCGAAATTCGTATCAATGCCATTGCACCGGGCGCGATCCAGACTCGTTGGCTGCAAGGCGGCATGACGCCTGAGCAATATCAGGACTTCCTGGTGAATGCCGCAGCGATGGTCCCGCTCAAGACGGTACCGACGGCAGAGCAGATCGCCGAAGCTCTCGTCTGGTTTCTCGAAGGCGCGAGCGTCGTTACCGGTGAAGTGCTGATGGTAGACGCGGGCCTGCATTGCGGCCGCCTGCCGCCATCATCAAGCAACAAAGCAAGCTGGGATAATAAGAAGTAGCGCTAGGCCGAGATCTGTCAGACAAACTTGTGATTGAGCGGTACGCGCCGCAATTCTTTGAATACGTCTTCGAGGAATCGCGCTCGCTCGTCTTTAAGCCGGGACGTCAAGACGGCGTCGGGAACATGGCGCTCGATCTCGTCGTGAGCGACGATACCTTTACTCTCGAGCAATGCTTCGAGCGTTAATCGACGCTCGCGCTCGACCCACACCTGCGCTGCCAACTCGAGCAACATACGCACGGTGGCATCCTGAATCGGATCCTGTAGATAAACCGGATCATCGCCGACGATGGGTGTGCCACCCTCAGGAGTCTGCGTCCGATCAGACACGAGTCGCAAACCAATGCTGCATGTAGCCCGTACCACCCGCGCGCTTAGCGAGCGGTGCTGCGGCCACCTCGAAACCATTCGCTACCAAAATATCACCGAGATGGCAGTCGCAGAAATCCTGCGAATACGGCTCGCCGTTATGGCGAGCATCGAACCATCGATGATATCGCTGATAAGGCGACTTACCTTCCGTGCCGGTGAAATCATAGATCGCAAAGATGCCACCACGACGGGTGACTCTGGCGGCCTCACGTACCGTCTCATGAATGATACGCAGCGGCAATTCGTGAAACAGGATAAATGCGAAGGTCACATCGAAGTGGGCGTCCGGAAAGCCCGTGCGCTCAACGAGTCGTTGCGCGAAATTGACGGCATCACCCTGCATCGCCGCGCGCCGATGCGCCACACGCAACATCGGCGCCGAATGATCGATACCCCAGACTTCGGCCTCGGGGTAGCGACGGTGAA
Organism: Pseudomonadota bacterium; assembly: GCA_039799645.1. GTDB lineage: Bacteria > Pseudomonadota > Gammaproteobacteria > Steroidobacterales > Steroidobacteraceae > UBA964. The sequence goes on from JBDLSG010000017.1 coordinate 44,914, forward strand.
ATGCCGTACTGCTCTGCCCGATCGAACAGGCGAGATCAAGAATCCGGTTGACTTTACCGTCACTCGGCGCCGGCACAGTACCGACTAACTTGGCGTGCAATTCGTCTTTATCGTTATCACCACGGAAAAATACTTTCGTTCCGTAGTGATAAAGAAAGCCCGATAGCTCGTCCTTGTAATAACCGGCTGGCTGCAAATGGAAATGCACGTTGGTGTAAGTCGGATGCTCGAATGCCGGGTCGAGCAGCAAGCGACCAGGGCCACGCTCATCCCACTTCGAAAGCTCAGCCGTCAGTTGTGCGCGCTGCTCATCGAAGCTACGTTCGATCGCATGCCATTTCATTTCCTGCTGGCTACGCGCTAGCCGATCTCGCAAGCGACCGAGCGGCGAAGCGTGGACGAACTCGCGAATCTCCTCGACATCGCCCCAAGGACGACCGCGACTCGACGCACTCTGCTCGAGTGCGCTGTTTAATCGCTCCTCGAAATCGGCGCCTTTACCCAAAATGAATTCGCGCAGCCCCTCGACGAAGTCGAGATAGGCAGCGTCAGATCGCCGCGCAAGCGGCGGCAAAGTTTCAGGGGTGGTGCTCATATCGGTTGTGTGACCGGATTATAAGCGAAGAGACCCAACCCCTCGTCCGCAGCCTTGCCTTTGGTGCGCTCTTTGTAAGTATCGGCATCAGGCGCGTGGAACATCTTGCCGGCCCGCCGCGACTCCTGAACGACGAAGGCCGCTCGCTCACGGCGACCGGCCTCGTAACGTACATACGCTTCTTCGATGGAGTCGGACTCCACGAAAGCCCGTGCAAGCACCACGGCGTCTTCGATCGCGAGCACTGCGCCATGCCCGAGGAACGGGAGTACCGGATGGGCGGCATCTCCCAATAGGGTCACGCGCCCCTCGGACCATCGGTTCAAAGGCTCGCGGTCAAAGAGGCCCCATTTAAACAATTGATCAGGCGGCACCTGCTCCATGAAGCGGGTGACCCACGGCGTCCAACCACGGAACTCTTCCAAAAGCTCTTCAACACTCGATCGAATCGACCAGCCTTCCTCAGCCCACTCTTTACGCTCGGCGAATGCGACGAAGTTCAGCAGCTGTCGATTACGTACCGGATATCGATTCACGAGATGCCCAGGTCCCACGAACACGCCGGAAGCCGGCTGCAAAATTTCTTGTGGCACACGTGCCATCGGGACTAGGCCACGCCAAGCTATATAGCCCGTGTACTGCGGCTCAAGTGCCCCAAAAATTTGATGACGGACGATCGAGCGTGACCCGTCGGCGCCAATCAGCGCATCGAAACGACGTCGAGTGCCATCGACAAAATCGACCGTGACACCCGCACTCGTCGGTTCGATCGCAACACAACGCCGATCGAGTTCGATGGCAGCCGAATCATGACGCCGGACTTCAACCGCCAAGGCGTCGTGCAGATCGGCACGATGGATGAGGTAGTAGCGCTCTCCATACAGTTCTTGTAAGCGCGCGCCGCGATTGATCCATACGAGCGGACGAGCGTCCTGGTAGTGGCGAACGCACTGATCTTCCGGATGGTAGGCCTTCTCTGCCAACGTCTGATGTAGGCCGAGATGATTGAGTGCATGTGCCGCCGTCGGACTCAATGAAAGACCCGCGCCTACTTCGGCTAGATGGGGGGCTTGCTCGAGCACGACCGGCTTGAAGCCCGCGCGTTGCAATGCCAACGCGACGGACAAACCGCCGATTCCGCCACCCACGATGCCGATACTTGCTGCTTTCACGATGGGTATTCAGCCTGAGCACTCGCTCGCACCAAAGAACCATGGCACCCTCGTCCAGACTGCGGACAAGCCTGGCCACGAGGCGGTAAAATGGCCCGTGCCTGCCAAAAACATCCACGGGAATACCCCGAAAATCGGTTTCGTCAGTCTCGGCTGCCCCAAAGCACTCGTCGACTCCGAACGTATCCTCACTCAACTGCGTGCCGAAGGTTATGTCGTCGCGCCTGATTACGAATCGGCGGATCTCGTGGTCGTCAACACCTGCGGCTTCATCGATTCAGCCATCGACGAATCGCTCGATGCCATCGGTGAAGCACTCGAACAGAATGGCAAGGTGGTCGTCACCGGCTGTCTCGGCGCCAACCCGCAACGTATTCTCGAGAAACATCCGAGCGTTCTCAAGGTCACAGGACCTCACGCCTACGACGATGTGCTCTCAGCAGTGCATGAACATCTGCCACCGCTGCATGATCCTTTCGTCGATCTAGTCCCTGCGCAAGGTGTTCGTCTAACCCCGAAGCATTATGCGTATCTCAAGATTTCCGAGGGCTGCAATAACAAATGCAGTTTCTGCATCATCCCGGATCTGCGCGGCAAGCTCGCAAGTCGTCGCATAGACGAGGTTTTCAGAGAAGCTGAAAAACTGGTTCGCTCCGGCGTCAAAGAATTATTGGTGATTTCACAAGATACGAGCGCCTACGGCTCGGATATCCGATACGCCAAGGCGGACTGGCATGATCGATCTTGGGAAACGCGCTTTCTCGATCTCGCCCAAGGGCTCGGTTCACTCGGCGTGTGGGTGCGTATGCATTACGTCTACCCTTATCCGCACGTCGACGATGTCATTTCGCTGATGGCCGAAGGTCGTGTACTACCCTATCTCGATATCCCGTTCCAGCACGGCAGCCCGAGTGTGCTCAAGCGGATGCGTCGCCCCGCCCACGCCGTGAATACACTCGACCGTATTCATGCTTGGCGTCGCGAATGCCCTGATCTGACTTTGCGCAGTACATTCATCGTTGGCTTCCCAGGTGAGACAGAGGCTGAATTCGAAGAATTATTGCAATGGCTCGAAGAGGCACAGCTCGATCGCGTCGGTGCATTCAAATATTCACCCGTCGAAGGCGCGAGAGCCAACGATGCGGGGCCGCATGTGCCGCCCGAAGTCCAAGAGGAAAGGCTCGAGCGCTTCATGCAAGTTGCGCAAGACATCAGTGCGCAGCGGCTCGCAGCACGGATCGGTCGCGAAGAGACGGTTCTGGTCGATGCGATCGAAGGCAACACCGCGATCGCGCGATCGCGTGGCGATGCGCCGGAAATCGACGGTATCGTCCGCGTGGTCCGGGGCGGCCATCTCGTGGTCGGCGATTTCGCCAAAGTTCGAATCACCGCAGCCGATGCCTACGATTTGAAGGCTTCGCCACTGAAGGGTTGATATCCATGAAAATCGTCATCGGTGCATTGCTCTCGGTACTGTCGATCACTTCGGCCCTCGCCGAAACTGTTCTCATCACGGGAACCAACCGAGGCATCGGTCTCGAATTTGTGAAGCAATATGCCGAACGCGGCGCCACCATCATCGCGACCGCTCGACGTCCGAGCGAGGCAAAAGAGCTGCTTGCGCTCGCTGCGCAGCATCCGAAGGTGACGATCGAAGCACTCGATGTCACCGATGTTGCTGCGATTGAGGCGCTCGCACTGAAGTATCGTGGCAAGCCCATCGATATCCTGATCAACAACGCAGGCACGCTGGGCGATGTACCCAAACAATCGATCGGCTCGCTCGATCAGGCCGAGTTTTTGTATGTGATCAACGCCAATACTTATGGCGCTCTGAAAATGGCCGAGGCGTTCAAGCCAAACCTCGCTGCGAGCACGCAAAAGAAAGTATTTGGCATGTCGAGTGGTCTTGGATCCTCTGCCATGGTGACTCGTCGAGGTGGCTTTTATGCCTATCGGGCGAGCAAGGCAGCGCTCAACATCGTGTTTCGCTCACTGGCAGCAGACTGGCGCGATCAAGGCATCATCGTGGGCATCATCGCGCCGGGCATGGTCGAGACCGACTTACTGCGCGCATCCGGCTTTCAAGGGCGCGGTATCACACCAACCGAAAGCGTCGCCGGCATGATCAAAGTCATCGACGGCATGACGCTCGACAATAACGGCGCTGCCATCAATTACGACGGTAAAGTCATCCCTTGGTGAAGCGATAGCCCTCATCGCTGATCGGTAAGCGCCGAATGCGCTGACCACTCGCGCTGAACACGGCATTGCAAACCGCTGGCGCGACTGGCGGAAGTGCGGGCTCACCGAGACCGCTCGGAGCAAAGTCACTCTCGATGAAATGCACATCGATCCGAGGATCGAGCCCCATCCGCAGCAAACGATATCGATCGAAGTTGGTTTGCTGCACTCGGCCATTTCGATAATCGAGTTTTTGATCGAGCATGGCGCTCAAGCCATCGATCACCGAGCCTTGGCACTGCGATTCAGCACCACTCAAATTCACGATTGGACCGACATCACAAACCACGGTGACCGAATGTACCGTGATGGCTTTATCGTCGCTCACACTGACCTCAGCCACCTCGGCCACATGGGCGGTGTGACTAAAATAAAAAGCCAAGCCACGCGCACGCCCCTTAGGTAGCGCGGTGTTCCAGCCGCTTTTCTCAGCGGCGAGTTTCAGCACACCGGCGGCTCGTCCGGTGTGCAGCGTATTGCGATTACCGGGCGTCAGCCAGCGTGGCTCACCCAGAATCTCGAGGAGAAACTCGAGATGATCACGCCCTGCAGCAACAGACAGCTCATGCAGGAAGCTCTGTAACGGAAAAGCGAATACGCTGGCCCCGGGTGCACGCCAGAAGCCTGTGGGAGAACCCCACGGTAATTGGGTTCGCGTGTAGCGAAAGTGGGGTATCAGCTGAGAGAAGTCTTCCTGCGCTCGCAAATCACCGCCTAACACGGGCTTCTGACCATCCCGCGTAAAAGTCACGAAGTGCTGCTGCCACGCGCTAGCGCGCCCTTGATTGTCGATGGCCCCGCGTAAACCGATCGTTCCACCGGCTCGCACGAAATCGTGCGTCATGTCATCTTCACGCATCCACTGCAATTTCACAGGACGACCCAAGCGCTGCGCGATCGCAGCAACGTTCGCGACGTTCTTTTGCGCTCTTTGCGGTGTTTGGCTCGGTGGCCATAACTCACAGCCACCTTCCGCCGTCATTCGCGCGACACACACCTGTGGTTCGAGCTGTGCGTGCGACACGAAAGCGTATTGGTAGACCGAGTTGAGTTGATGAGCAGCCTCAGTGAAAGTGTTGGCGATCTCACCTCGCTCGGCGACGATCTCAGCGCCCTCACTGTCAGCGAGCTTCAAAGACTGCGCACTCGTCGCCGCCCAGTCGTCTTTTGCTGCACTGGCTTCATTCCATTCGACCTTCAACTTTCGGCG
>JBDLSG010000018.1:0-42916 GCA_039799645.1 Pseudomonadota bacterium
CAGATCACCGAAGAAACCGGAACGACCATCGACATCGAAAACGATGGCACGGTGAAGATCGCCTCGGTCAACGGTACGGCCGGTCGCGAAGCGAAGGCCCGCATCGAACTCATCACGGCGGAAGTCGAGGTGGGTCGCGTGTACGAGGGTCGTGTCGCTCGCTTGATGGATTTCGGTGCCTTCGTGACGATCCTGCCGGGTCGCGATGGTCTCGTGCACATCTCGCAGATCTCGAACGAGCGCGTCGAGCGTGTCTCGGACAAGCTCAACGAGGGCGATGTCGTGAAGGTCAAGGTTCTCGAGGTGGATCGTCAGGGCCGCGTGCGCCTGTCGATGAAGGACGTCGAGGAGCGCTAGTTCTCGATCGCCATCTCGGTGATGCCGGCGAATCGCGCCGGATCCCAACTCAACGCAGCCCGACGGAGCCATTCGTCGGGCTGTGTCGTTTCGGGCGATGGCAAGTCTTGTCGCAACCATCGCAGGGTTTGCTGCAAGGCCGGGATGATCGCCGCTGCACTCACCGGAGCCGCATGGCGCGATTTGGCCAGCTTGCTGCCGTCCGCCTCGACGAGCACCGGTAAATGCAGGTAGTTGACCGCGGGGAGATCCAGCGCGTGTTGCAGCGCGATTTGCCACGCAGTGCTCGGCAGTAGGTCTGCGCCACGCACCACATCCGTGACCTCTTGCAGGGCGTCGTCGACGATCACGGCGAGCTGATACGAGATGATGCCGTCGCGTCGTCGGATCACGACATCCCGATGGATTTTCGGGTTGAAAACAATCGGGCCGAGGCTTCGATCCTGCACGGTGATCGTCGGCAGTGTGCCAAGGTCGACTCGCAGTGCCGATTCGCGCGGGTCGAGTTCACGATGGCGGCAATCTCGAAGGCAACAGGGCTCACCCTCGGCGGCGAGTTCGCGTCGTGTGCAGGCGCAACGAAATAGCAGGCGCTTGGCGCCAAGCCGTTCGATGGCATCTTCGTAGAGGGCGATTCGCCGAGATTGAAGGACAGGCTCCCGCGACGGCCGCAAGCCGAAACGCGCGAGATCGGAGCGGAACGATCGTCGCCATTGCTCTCGGCTGCGTGCCGAGTCGAGATCTTCAATACGCAGTAACCATTCGCCTGATCGATGCGCAGCATCGAGCCAGCTTGCAACGGCGGCGAGCAGAGAACCCGCATGCAGCGGGCCCGTGGGCGAGGGGGCGAAACGACCGACGTAGGGCAGCGCTGTAGCGCCGTGCGTCACAACTTAGCGATAACGATCGTCGCGATCGCCGTACTGCTTTTCGCGACGCTCACGCCGTTCCTGAGCCTCGATGCTGAGGGTCGCAACAGGCCGCGCCTCGAGGCGCTTGATACCGATTTCTTCACCGGTCTCGAGACAATAGCCATACGAGCCGTCTTCGATGCGCTTGAGCGCCTCTTCGATCTTGCGGATCAACTTGCGTTCGCGATCGCGCGTGCGCAGTTCGAGGCTGAACTCTTCTTCTTGCGTGGCTCGATCGTTCGGGTCGGGAAAATTCGCCGCTTCATCCTTCATGTGCGACACCGTGCGGTCGACCTCGACCATCAGGTCGCGCTTCCAACTTTCGAGTATTTGCCGGAAGTGATCGAGCTGCTCGCGGCTCATGTATTGCTCGCCGCGTTTGGCGATATACGGCTGTACGTTGCGGGGACCCGCCAGCAGATTGTTCTCGTCGTCATCCCCGTCGGTCTGAACGGGTACGATCGGACGCGGGTTCCGCTGCACGAAAGTCGCCGTGATTCCGGTCGGTTTGCTCTTGGCCGGGGCGGGCTTGGCAGGAGCGCTCTCAGTCGCTTGCTGCACGACTGCGGTGGTCTCGACGGCAGCTGCCGATTCGGTGGCTTTGCCGGTTTTCTTCTTGGGCAAGGTTTTGCTCGCGGAGTTCGAGGCGACCGACGGCGATGCTTTATTGCGCGCAGTGGGGGTCGCGGATTTGACGTTCTTCGCAGCTTTCGCCGCGGGTTTCTTAGCCGGCATCAGGCGCTCCTTAACTCAAGGGGCTCTGCGGGACGCGGGAGTATACCGGCAAACTTTCAGATGGTGCAGCCCAATGTTCAGGGCAAATTGACTGCCGGTTCCGGCACCCAGCCCGCCTTGCGACGAGTGGCAATAACCGTGGTGTAAACGCCACCGCGAACATTGAATTTGCCTGTCAGACGCATGAACCGGGGCTTCGTCGCGCCGGCCAAATGGTCAGCGATTTCGTTTGTGACGGCTTCATGAAAAGCTCCGCGGTCGCGGAACGACCACATGTAAAGCTTGAGCGATTTCAGCTCGACGCAGGCGAGATCCGGGACGTATTCGAGTTCGAAGGTGGCGAAATCAGGCTGCCCCGTCTTCGGGCACAGGCAGGTGAACTCCGGAATCGTCATGCGGATGGTGTAGTCGATTTCCGGTTGCGGATTCGGAAAGGTGTCAACTTGAGTTGAGGGCAGGGTGGTCATGGAAGCTTACTCACGGGCCGGATGTGACGACGATATGAAGCCGATTAATTTACACTAGCGACCGCAGGCGGTGGTCAGTCACCGCGGAGAATTTTCACAAGATGCGTTTGACCAAGATCAAGTTGGCCGGGTTCAAGTCGTTCGTCGATCCGACCACCGTTTCCTTCCCGAGTAACCTCACTGGCGTCGTGGGCCCGAACGGCTGCGGCAAATCCAACGTCATCGATGCCGTGCGTTGGGTGATGGGTGAATTGTCCGCCAAGCACTTGCGTGGCGACTCGATGGCCGATGTGGTGTTCAACGGTTCAAGTTCGCGCAAGCCGGTCGGCAAGGCGTCGGTCGAGCTCGTGTTCGATAACTCCGACGGCAAGATCGGTGGCAACTATGCCGCGTATGCCGAGGTATCGCTGCGTCGCGAAGTGTCGCGCGATGGTTCGAGTGGATATTTCATCAACGGCGCGCGTTGCCGTCGTAAGGACATCACGCAGCTATTTCTCGGTACGGGTCTGGGGTCGCGCAGTTACGCGATCATCGAGCAAGGCATGATCTCGCGCGTGATCGAGGCGAAATCCGACGAGATGCGCGCGTTCATCGAAGAGGCCGCTGGAATCTCCAAATACAAAGAGCGGCGCAAGGAAACAGAGAGTCGCATCGCCGATACGCGTGAAAACCTCGAACGTCTGCAGGATCTGCGTGACGAGGTCGACAAGCAGATTCGGCACCTGCAGCGCCAGGCAGCGAGCGCACGCAAGTATCAAACTCTCAAAGAGCAGGAGCGACGCCTCACGGCCGAGTTGCTCGCCTTGCGTTTGCGCGATCTCGACAGCGGCGCCGAAGTGCACGATTCGGCGGTGCGAGAGAAAGAGCTCGCCATGCAGGCAGCGCTCGCCGATCTGCGCTCCGCTGAGGCGGCGATCGAGACGCAGCGCGGCTATCACGCCGAACAGACCGATGCACTCTCGCAAGTGCAGGCGCGTTTTTATTCTGTAGGTGCCGATATTTCGCGTACCGAGCAGCAGATTCAATTCGCCCGTGAGACGCGTGATCGAAAGCGGGCGGATCTGGCCGATTCGCGTCGTACTCTCGAGGCGTTATCGGCGCAGATGGCGCGTGACGAACAGGAATTGCTCGCCATCCGCGATGAGCTTGCGCGACTAGCACCCGATCTCGAGCGAGCGCAAGCAGCCGAGCGTTCGGCTGCAGCCGCACTGGAAGCGGCCGAGCAGTCGCTCGCCTCGTGGCAGCAGCAATGGGAAGCGTTCAACAGCGAATTCGGTTCAGTCAATCAAACGGTGCAGGTCGAGCGCGCTCGTATCGAGCAACTCGAGAATCAACTGCGTCGCTTGCGCGCCCAACGCGATCGGCTCGACGTCGAGCGCGATGCCTTGCTGGCTCAAGAGAGCCAAGGTCAGTTGTTCGAGCTCGGTGAGCGCGAGTCGCAGGCTCGCACGACCGCTGAAGGCCTCTCGCGTAGCCTCAACGAAGCGCTCGCCAAGGTGCAGGGGTTGCGCAGCGAGCAACTCTCTTTGGAAGAGAGACTCGAGGGCGCCCGGACGGATCGCGAGCGTGCTCGTGCCGAAATGATGTCGGTCGAAGCGCTGCAGCGAGCGGCACTCGGCCAGGCAGATTCGAAAGCCGGTAGTTGGTTGAAGTCCGCTGGTCTCGCCGATCGTAAGCGCGTGGCGGAACTGCTGTCGGTGGACAGTGGATTCGAACGCGCGGTCGAGACCGTGCTCGGCGACTACCTCGAAGCGGTGTGCGTGGATGGCCTCGACTCCCTCCTCGATACGTTAGGCGCAGCCGAGGGCGCGCAGCTGGCCATTTTCGAAGGCGGTATCGCTTCGAGTTCGGCAAACGGTGATCGGCTGGCCTCGAAGGCCAACGGTCCCGAAGCGGTGCTGGATGTACTGGCTACCGTGCGTGTCGCCGATAGTCTCGGTGCTGCACTCGCGATGCGTCGATCTCTCGAGCGCGGAGAGTCCGTCATCACGCGCAACGGCGAGTGGGTCGGTCGTGGCTGGTTGCGCGTGGCCCGCGGCGGTGATCCGCACTCGGGTGTCATCGAGCGCGAACAGCGTTTAAAGACTTTGCGTGGCGAATTCGATCAGGCCGAAACGAGATACCGCGAGGTCGAAGCGGCATTACAGACGGCGCGTACCGCGATTGGTGTTGCGGAGTCCGAACGTGACTCGGTGCAAGGCCGCATCCAGCAAGCGCATAGACAGCATGCCGATCTGCTGGGTCAACTCGAGGCGTCGCGTGCGCGTTTGCAGGAATCGAGTTTGCGACGCGAACGACTCGAACTCGAATCGGCCGATGTAGCGCGTGAGATTGGTGTGACGGACGAATCCATCGCACGCGCGCGAGTCGAACTCGAACGTGGTTTGGCCCGAGTCGGTGAGCTCGATGGTCGTCGTCCGGAACTCGATGCCGAGCGTGAGCAGGCGCGAGATACCGTCTCGAGTGCTCGTGCAGCCGCCCAATCGGCGCAGCTTGCCGCGCGCGATTTGCTGGTACGTGCCGAGGGGCGTCGTACTGCCGAATCCTCGATGACCGTCGGCATCCAGCGCGCGAGCGAACAGAGCTCGGTGTTGACTACGAAGGTGGCCGAACTCGAGTCCGAGCTGGCGGGTGGTGAGGGTCCCATCCTCGAACTCGAGGGCGTACTCGAGGGTTTGCTGTCGCGACGGCTCGAAGTCGAAGCCGATCTCGGTCAGGCGCGGCGTTCACTCGAGCAGGCGGATACCGATCTGCGTGCACTCGAGGAGCGTCGTCAGGGCGCCGAGCAGCGCGTCGAGCAGACCCGATCGGCGATGGATGAAGCGAAGCTGGCCGCGCAAGAAACCCGCGTGCGTCGCGAAGCGATCGCCGAGCAGTTTGCCGCGACTCAGTTCGATCTCACCGAAGTTCTACAGAATCTCGCGCCCGAGGCGGCCGTTCCCGAGTGGGAAGTGCAGCTGTCAGAAGTGCGCACCGACATCGAGAAGTTGGGTCAGGTGAATCTTGCTGCGATCGACGAGTTGCAGCAGAGCACCGAGCGCAAGGAATATCTCGATCGTCAGTACACCGATCTCACATCAGCGCTCTCGACACTCGAAGAGGCGATGCAGAAGATCGACAAGGAAACGCGCACTCGTTTCGAAGATACCTTCAACCGCATCAATGCGGGCTTGCAGGCCAAGTTCCCGCGTCTGTTTGGTGGCGGTCATGCCTATCTCGAACTCTCGGGAGAAGATCCGCTCGCCGCTGGCGTGTCGGTGATGGCTCGTCCGCCGGGCAAGCGTAACGTCACGATTTCGCAGCTCTCGGGTGGCGAGAAGGCACTGACTGCGGTCGCGCTCGTGTTCTCCATCTTCGATCTGAATCCCGCGCCGTTCTGTCTGCTCGACGAAGTGGATGCGCCGCTCGATGAAAATAACGTCGGTCGCTTCTGTGACATCGTGCGTGAAATGGCGAGTCAGGTTCAGTTCATCTTCATTACCCACAACAAGGTCACGATGGAGCTCGCTTCGCAGCTGCTCGGCGTGACCATGAATGAGCCGGGTGTCTCGCGTCTCGTCGCCGTGGATGTCGATGAGGCGGTGCGTCTGGCTGCGAGTTGATTCAATGGCGATCATCGAACTGCTAACGGCGGATTTGCGACTAGCGTTACTGCTCGTCGGAGCTGTGTTGCTCATGGGTATCGTCGTGTGGGAGATCCTGCAGCGACGTCGTGCCAGTCAAGCAGATGCCGCGCATCAGGCGGGGCCGCCTGCGATCGATCCGTTGTTGCAACCGGATGAGACTTCTGACGTTCGTGAAGATCCCTCGCTGACGCTTCCGGAAATGCACGTTCGCGATCGTCTTATCGAGCCGACTCTGGTCGATTTTGACGCCGCGATTGCCAAGGAGCCGTCGCTCGGAATCCCGGTGCTCGACTCGGTGACGTTGAGTGACCCGGTTGGTGTGGCCGCGAGCTCAGTACAGCCCACCCAGCCACAGCCTACCGAGCCTACTGTCGCCGAATCCCGAGCTCACGAACCGGTGACGATGCGCCTCGATTGGCCGCCGCCCGAGCAGCAACGCATCATCGGGGTGCGCGTCATCGCTCGAAACGGCGAGCGTTTCACGGGTGTCAGTCTGCGTCAGGCGCTGCTGGGTGAGGGCTTCCAGCACGGCGAGCTCGAGATCTTCCATCGTCCGATGTCGGACGGTCGGGTGTTGTTGAGCGCTGCGAGTCTCACCAAGCCTGGCAATTTTGATCTAGCGACGATGGATTCCGGGCTCTTTCTGGGTTTGAACCTCTTCGCCGTTTTGCCAGGTCCTCTGCCGGGACGCGATACGGTCGATAAATTGTTGATCGCCGGGCACACCTTGGCGCAGCGTTTGCGTGGCGAGTTGCGCGATGCGCGTGGCGAAGCCTTGACCGAAGCGCGACTCACCGAGATGCGTCGCGAGGCCGCTGCGGGCGACGGCTGAGATGGGCGCGGACCGAGACGGTCACGAGCCGGCGCAACGTGCTGCGCAATTGCGGCGCAGCATCGAATATCACAACTACCGATATCACGTCCTCGATGATCCGGAACTTCCGGATGCCGAGTTCGATCGGCTGCTCGTCGAATTACGCGAGCTCGAGACCCAATACCCCGAACTCGTCACTCCGGATTCCCCGACACAACGCGTGGGCGGCGCGCCGAGCGATGAGTTTCAAGAGGTTCGGCATCGTGTGCCGATGCTCTCGATCGATAACGCGTTCAGCCGCGAGGATGTGCTTGCCTTCGACCGACGTATCCGAGAGCGACTCGGTTCTGATTCGCAACTCGATTATTCGGCCGAGCCCAAACTCGATGGCCTTGCGATCTCGGTGACTTGGGAGAACGGTCATCTGGTTCGTGCGGCGACTCGCGGCGATGGCAGCACGGGTGAGGATGTGACGGCTAACGTTCGCACCATCCGCTCGATCCCGCTGCGGCTGCGAGGAGTGGCACCGGCACTGCTCGAGGTACGCGGCGAAATCTTCATCTCCAACGCCGGCTTCAAACGGCTGAATGCCGAGGCGATGGCGCGCGGCGATAAAGTCTTCGTCAATCCGCGTAATGCAGCGGCCGGAAGTTTAAGGCAGCTCGATCCGACGATCACCGCAACGCGTCCGCTCGATGTGTTTTTCTATGCCCTCGGCGTACTGGAAGGGGCAGCACTGCCGCAGACACACACTGAGGTGCTGGCGATGCTGCGTGACTGGGGCTTGCGCGTTTCACCCGAGGTGAAGCAAGTGCATGGCGCCGAGGGCTGCCTCGAATATTTTGATGACATGGCGCAGCGGCGCCCCTCACTTGCGTATCAGATTGACGGCGTCGTCTACAAGGTCGATCGCTTGGCCTTGCAGCGTGAGCTCGGATTCGTTTCGCGCGCACCGCGCTGGAGCGTTGCGCACAAGTTTCCGGCCGAGGAGGCACTGACGGTGCTGCGCGCGGTCGAGTTCCAGGTCGGTCGTACCGGTGCACTGACGCCGGTGGCGAGACTCGAGCCGGTATTCGTTGGTGGCGTCACGGTCAGCAACGCAACGCTGCATAACATGGACGAGCTCGAGCGCAAGGATGTACGTCTCGGCGATACCGTCGTCGTGCGACGCGCAGGTGACGTCATTCCCGAGGTGGCGCGCGTACTGCTCGAGCGACGTCCTGCCGAGGCGGGGCGAATTTCATTACCGAGTGTCTGCCCAGTCTGCGCATCCCCGGTGTTGCGCGATGCCGATGCGGCCATCGCGCGATGCACGGGGGGGTATCGTTGCAGTGCGCAGCGCAAGGAGCGCTTGCGTCATTTCGCCGCGCGGCGGGCGCTCGATATCGAGGGTCTCGGCGAGAAGTTGGTCGATCAACTGGTAGAGGCGGATCTCGTGCGCTCGCCGGCGGATCTCTTTGTTTTGACCCAATCTGCATTGGCCGCGCTCGAGCGGATGGGCACGAAGTCGGCGGACAATATCCTCGCGGCGATTGAGCGTTCGAAGAGCACGACGCTGGCGCGTTTTCTGTTCGCGCTCGGTATCCGTGAAGTAGGCGAGGCGACCGCCTCAGCACTCGCGCAGCACTTCGGTGCCATCGAATCTTTGATGGATGCCGATCTCGAGACCATCCAGCAAGTACCGGATGTCGGACCCGTGGTCGCGGCGCATATTCAGGCGTTTTTCGCCGATCCGCTCAATCGCAAGCTCGTGATCGATCTGCAGTCTGCGGGTGTGAGTTGGCCCGCACCGCTGATGCAGCCGGCGGGCGAGCAGCCGCTTGCGGGCTTGAGCTTCGTGCTGACCGGGACACTCGAAGCGATGTCGCGAGAAGAGGCCGAAGAGGCGTTGCGAGCACTGGGCGCAAAAACGTCGGGTAGTGTGTCGCGCAAGACTCATTACGTCGTGGCCGGCAGCGATGCCGGTTCGAAGTTACGCAAAGCGGGTGAGCTGGGTGTGACCGTGCTCGATGAGCAGGCCTTGCTGACCATACTGCGGGAAAAGCGCGCGCCCTAAGCGCGCGTCTCGCGGGTGATCTGTAACGAAAAAGGCCGCCGGATTTCTCCGGCGGCCTTGATTCGTACTCGAAACGACTCGAGTCTTACTTCTTCTCTTCGTTCTTCTCGTCGGCCTTGGCTTCTTCGAGCTTGCGCTCGACCTTGGCGGCCTTCTCGAGCTCTTCACTGTACGTGCGGAACTTCTTGGCGAGCACCGCTTGGTTGAGCTGCGCTTTTACTTGCTCGAACGGCGGCGGCTCGACTTGGCGGATGTCATCGAGGCGGATCACGTGCCAGCCGAACTGCGTCTGTACCGGCTTGGCAATCGTCTCGCCCTTCTTCAGCGCCATCACGGCATCGGCGAACGGCTTCACCATGCTCGCCGGACTGAACCAGCCGAGATCGCCGCCGCGATCACGCGATGAGTCGAGTGAATCTTTGGCGAGCGTTTCAAATTTCTCGCCGCGATTGAGACGCTCGAGGATCTGCGTGGCAGCGATTTCCGTCGGCACGAGAATGTGGCGTGCCCGGTACTCGTTCGGTGCCATTTGGGCAACCTGCGCGTCGTACTCGGCTTTGAGTTCTTCGTCCGTCGGCGTCTTGTCTTTGAGGTATTTCTCGGCGGCAGCCTGCTGCAGCATATTCAGACGCATCAACTCGAGCTCGGCGGCGAGGGCGCCTTCCTTGTCGAGACCGTCTTTCTGCGCTTGCCCGGCCACCACGTGCATCGTGATGAGCGAGTCGAGCGCACGCTTGCGCTGCTCGGCATCGAGATCCGAGGCCGGTCGACCCGTGGCCGACTGAACGAAGGCATCGAAGGTGCCCTGCGTGATGGCCTTGCCGTTGATCGTGGCAACCGGTTTCTTGGCGGCCTCGTTGGCCGCGTCGGCTGCATCACCCTTCGGTTGGCAGGCGGCGAGGGCAATGCCGACGGCGGCGACGGTCAGAAATCGAGAAATCTTCATGTGAACGGTCTCGGTCAGAATGGAGGGGTGGATTATGAGGGCAAGCGGGCGTCGATGGACAGGGCATGGATATCCGTTTGCATCAGGTGCGCTACCGCTTGATAGACGAGTTGATGACGGCGCAGCGGCGGCAATCCGACAAACTGCATGCAACTGATCGTGACGTGAAAATGACCGCCTGAGCCCGCGCCGGCATGGCCTGCGTGCAAGGCACTATCGTCGCGAAGTTCCAGCAGTTCCGGTTGCAAGGCTTCTTGCAAGCAAGTTCGTAAACGGTCGATGCGAGTCGTCATGCCGGTATCATACTCGTGGCATGCAACGCTTTGACCTTCACCCCGAGAACCCGCAACGTCGCCTCATCAAGCAGGCGGCAGATCTGTTGCGTGCGGGCGGGGTTATCGCGTACCCAACCGACTCCTGCTATGCGCTCGGCTGTCATATCGGTGATAAGGACGCGTTGGAGCGCGTTCGACGCATACGCGAGGCGGATCGGCATCATCACTTCACACTGGTCTGTCGTGATCTGACCGAGATCGCGAAGTACGCACGCGTCGATACACCGCAGTTTCGCTTACTGAAAGCGGCAACTCCCGGGCCGTACACGTTTCTGCTGGAGGCCACCAAGGAAACGCCACGCCGGCTTCAGCACGAGAAACGCCGCACCATCGGCATTCGAGTACCGGATCATCCGGTGCCCCAAATGCTGCTCGAAGAGCTCGGCGAACCCATCATGAGTTCCACGTTGATGTTGCCTGGCGACGATCTGCCTCTTAACGACGCCGACGAGATCGCCCTGCGCCTGCAGGGTCGCGTGGATGCGGTGCTCGATGGTGGCTCATGCGGCATCGAGCCAACGACGGTGATCGATTTGGCGGCGTACCCTCCGGTGGTCGTGCGGCGAGGGCGTGGAAGCACGGCGGCTTTCGGTTTGCCGGACGACGAGTCGGTATAATCGCGGGTTGCCGTGGTGCCAGCGGTGATGATTCGCTCGGCGCCTCGAAAAACTCCATAAAAAACAGGGTGTTGTGATCTTGTCTAGTCTTCCGCAAGCCAATCGTGTGCTCTCGGGCATGCGTCCTACCGGTCAGTTGCACCTCGGTAACTACCACGGCGCCCTGCGAAACTGGGTTGACCTGCAATACCAGTACCCCTGCTTCTTCTTCGTCGCCGACTGGCATGCGCTGACCACGGGTTACGAAGACACCAGTCGCTTGCCCGAGTTCACTCACGAGATGGTGATCGATTGGCTGGCCGCCGGCCTCAATCCCGGGGTTGCCACGCTGTTTGTGCAGTCGCATGTGCCGGAGCACGCCGAGCTGCATTTATTGCTCTCCATGATCACACCGCTCTCGTGGCTCGAGCGGGTACCCACCTACAAAGATCAACAAGCTGAGTTGCAGGAGAAGGATCTCGCAACCTACGGCTTCCTCGGTTATCCGTTGCTGCAGTCGGCCGACATCCTGCTGTATCGGCCGGGTTTTGTGCCCGTCGGGGAAGATCAGGTCGCGCACGTCGAAATCACGCGCGAAGTGGCGCGTCGCTTCAATCATCTCTTTGGCCGGGAAGTCGGCTTCGAGGAGAAGGCGGAAAAGGCCGTCGCGGAACTCGGCGGCAAGAACAGCAAGATCTATCGCGAGCTGCGTCGCAAGTTTCAAGAGACGGGCGATGTGGCCTCGCTCGAGCAGGCGCGAGCGATCGTGCAGAGCAACACGCGTATCACCGTTGCGGATCGCGAACGTTTGCTCGGTTACCTCGAGGGCAGCAGCGTATCTATCCTGCCGGAGCCGCAGGTATTGCTGACGCCGACGCCGAAGTTGCCCGGACTCGATGGCCGCAAGATGTCTAAGTCTTACGGCAACACCATCGGTCTGCGCG
The DNA here is from genome assembly GCA_039799645.1 of Pseudomonadota bacterium. Taxonomy (GTDB): domain Bacteria; phylum Pseudomonadota; class Gammaproteobacteria; order Steroidobacterales; family Steroidobacteraceae; genus UBA964. Next base: position 11,788 of record JBDLSG010000018.1, read on the forward strand.
AAGAGCCGGATTCGATCGCGAAGAAGCTCAAGACCATGCAGACAGACCCGGCGCGAGTGCGTCGCACGGACGTCGGTGATCCCGAGAAATGCCCGGTCTGGTCGTTGCACCAAGTGTATTCGGATGAGCCCACGCGTGCCTGGGCTGCCGCTGGTTGCCGCTCGGCCGGTATCGGTTGTCTCGAGTGCAAGAAGCCGCTGATCGACAAGGTCGTTGCCGACGCATCGGCCATGCGCTCGCGTGCGGAAGAGTACGAACAGAATCCCGAGCTCGTGCGGGCGATCCTCGCCGAGGGCAGTGAGAAGGCGCGTGAGGCAGCACGCGAGACGCTCGACGAAGTTCGTCGCGCCATGCATCTGCGCGGAGACTGAACAGCCATGTCCAAACCCGAATTGCGTCTCGTGCCACCGCCTGCGGATGCGGCCGAGGCGAATGCAGTGAGCGTTCCGACACAGGAGGAGATGCCCTTTGCGGTGGTGCAGGGTGAGCCTGTCACGCAACTGCCGCGCGATCTCTACATTCCGCCGCAGGCGCTCGAGGTGTTTCTCGAGGCGTTCGAGGGTCCGCTCGATCTGCTGCTGTATTTGATCCGTCGCCAGAATCTCGACATCCTCGATATTCCGCTAGCGGACATCACCCGTCAGTACATGAACTACATCGAGCTGATGCAAGACATGCAGCTTGAGCTTGCGGGTGAATATTTGTTGATGGCAGCCACGCTCGCCGAGATCAAATCCCGCATGTTGTTGCCGCGCTCGAGCGAGGTGACCGCTGAAGAAATTGATCCGCGCGCCGATCTCGTGCGGCGCCTGCAGGAATACGAACGCTACAAGCAGGCTGCCGAAAGCGTCGATCGCATACCGCGACTCGAGCGCGACATCTGGTTGGCAAGTGCACACAACGAGCATCGTCGGCCGCTGACACAACTGCCGACCGTCACGTTGCAGGAGATGATCGTTGCGTTCCGCGATGTCGTGTCGCGCGCGGCGATGTTCCAACATCACCACGTGCAGCGTGAGCGCTTGTCAGTGCGTGCTCGCATGACCGATGTGCTGGCGGCGGTCGAGGGCGGCGGTTTCGTCGATTTCGGCAGGCTGTTCAAGCCGGAGGAGGGGCGTATGGGCGTTACCGTCACCTTCATCGCGATCCTCGAATTGGTGCGCGAGGGCCTGCTGGATCTCGTGCAGACCGAGCCTTATGGGCCGCTGCACGTGCGCGCCGCGCAATCGCCGCGTCTGCGTGCGGTGCCCGATGACGAATCTCAGGACGAAGGAACAGCATGAGCGAGAATCACATTCGTAATGTCGTTGAGGCCGCGTTGTTGGCTGCCGGGAAATCTTTGCCGGTTGCGGATCTCGCGCAGCTCTTCGATGAAGATGGCCGTCCGGAGAAGTCGCAACTTGTCGCGGCCTTGCAGCAGTTGGAGAGCGAATATGCCGATCGTGGTATTGAGCTCAAAGAAACCGCCAGCGGCTGGCGCATCCAGATCAAACAGGGCTACGGTCGAGAGGTGTCGCGGCTTTGGCCGGAGCGTCCGCAGCGCTATTCACGTGCGCTGCTCGAAACCTTGGCATTGGTGGCTTATCGCCAACCCATCACCCGAGCCGAAATCGAGTCCGTTCGTGGAGTTGCGGTCAACCCGAACATCATCAAGACACTGATGGAGCGTGATTGGGTTCGCGTCGTCGGTCATCGCGACGTGCCGGGTCATCCGGAGTTGCTCGGTACGACCCGCGAGTTTCTCGATTACTTTGGTCTGCGCAGCATCGACGAGTTGCCGCCGCTCGCCGAGCTCAAGGCGATGGCGGATCTTAATCCGCAGTTGACGCTGCCGGTGGCCGGTGACGCTGAGGATATCGAGGGCACTGATAGCGTCGAGGGCTCTGACAGTCTCGAGAGCAGGGTCGAGACGGCTACAGCTTCGGCAGTCGTTGCGGCCGAGGTATCCGCCCCAGTAGTTGAGCCTGCGCCATCGGATGACGAGCCGGTTTACGTCGTCGATCGGACGGAGGCGTGACGGGTCGTCGTCCGCCTCGGCGATCGGGCTCTGGCTCGAATCCGCGCTCCGGCTCTCGAACAGGCAGCGCGGAGTTGCCGGGTGATCGCTTGCAAAAAGTGTTGGCCCAGGCCGGCCTTGCGTCGCGACGTGAAGCAGAGCAGTGGATCATTGCGGGTCGGGTGACCATCAATGGTGTGCGTGCAGAGCTCGGGCAACGCGTTCAGGGCCGCGACGAAATCCGGATCGATGGTCGCGTGCTCAGGCGAGCTCGTAATCCCGAGAAGCTCGCGGTCGACGCGTCGACTTTCCTGTGCAATCGATCGCCTGGGCAATCTTTGAGCGAGGAACTCGTTCCCAAATTGCCACGGCGAGCGGGTAAGCGTTTTCTGGCTGTCTCGCCGATGCCCAACGTCGATGGAGGCTTGGAACTGCTGACTACCGATGGTGCGCTCGCGACGCGTCTGCAGCGTCGCGTGCGCCGCTGGCTGACCGAGTTCTTGATTCGCGTGCGCGGCGAGTTGACCGCGGAAAGTCTCGATGCGATCAAGGGCGGTCAATTGGACGATGGTCGAAAGCTCACGGTGTTGGCCGTCGAAGGATCGGACGAGTTCACCGAGGGCGCCAATCGCTGGTACCGCATCGAAGTCGAGGGTGCGAGCGGCAAGGAAATTCGGCAGTTGTTCGAGCGACAAGGTGCGCTCGTCAGTCGAATTCTGCGCACCCGCCTAGGCGCACTCGCGCTGACACGCGATCTGAATCGCGGTCATTTTCGCAAGCTGACCGATGAGGAATCGCAGGCGCTGCAGAGCAGTGAGGCCGGTCAGGTGCCGCTCGGCGATGAGGAAGACGACGCCGATTGAGCGTCGAAGGCCCCGCCGGTGACGCCGCGCGCCTGTGGTCCCAGTAGTGCGATGAAAGGCGTCGTCAGTGTCGACGGGTCCGGCAACGTGTTGATGTTTTCCGAAGGATAGGCCTGTCGACGCATCTGCGTGCGTGCCTTGCCCGGGTTCAAAGAATTCACGCGTACCGTCGACTTCTCGAGCTCATCGGCCAGCACCTGCATGAAGCCTTCGAGCGCAAACTTCGAAACCGCGTAGGCGCCCCAGTAGGCGCGTCCCTTGCGACCCACGGCGCTGGAGGTGCAGATGATCGATGCATCTTTCGAGGCGCGCAGCAGGGGCAACAGGGTTTGGGTGAGAGCGACGTTCGCGGTCACGTTGACGTGCATCACGCGCACCCAGGTGGGTATGTCGTATTCCTCAATGGGCATCGGCTGACCGAGTAGCGCGGCATTGAGCACGAGACCGTCGAGGCGTCCCCAGCGCTCTTGGGCCGCGCGTGCGATCGTGTCGAAATCCTGCGCAACAGCCTTCTCCAGATCGAGCGGCGCGATCGACGGAGCTGCGATGGCACCACCGTCGTGGGCCTGCAAAGCGAGGATCGCGTCATGGGTCGCCTCGAGTTTTTTGACGTTGCGCCCAAGCAGCAATACCTCGGCGCCGTATCGAGCGCACTCGAGGGCGAGTGCATGGCCGATACCGGCTGTCGGTCCGGTGATGGCGATCACACGCCCGCGTAGCTCTCCGGGTGACAGGCTGACACGCGTCGGGTCGAAGGAAGTCGGGCTCATCGTCTCTCCTGCAAGAGGTTCTACCGCAAGGCGCTCGGCAAACGGCCGCGCGACAAAGACACGGCGACGCGCCAGGCGCGCATCGTACGCGACAAAGGCTCGAACCGAGTGATCGAGAAATCGGGCAAGCGGCGATGCAGACGTATCGCCGTGCCGTGCGCGAGCGAGGCCCACAGCAGCGCCGGCGCCTGCGTGGGTAATTCGTCGATGAGGCACAGACTCGCCAGCTCTTGCACTTCAGATGCGAGCGCGTGCAAGCGGCTACCCAACTGTCGGTACTCCTGCTCGCCCAACGGATGGCAAACCCAAGATGCGTGTGCTTCTGGCGGATCACCGAGTGCGCGGTAAAGACGACCGCGATGCGCATGCTGTGGCCAGTCTGCGAGCAGTTCGATCTCGCGAATGCATCGGCCAAGTGCGCGAGTACGATCTGAGGCCGGTCGGCAGAGCGCGGCGAACACACTGTCGGCCCAGAGCGCGAGGTAGTCGTCCAGCTCGGCTTGGGTGAGAAAGGCCACCGTCGCCAGATCGATGCGCGTCGCCTCCGCGAGTCCTCGCAGATCGGGCAAAGACAGTCCCGCCGTCAGCGACGCTTCGGCGAGGGCTCGGGTGGAGGGGTGTCGCGGGCTGGCTTGGCGGAGCCGAAGGAACTCCTCAGACCACCACTCCAAACGGGTGTGCGCCACGTTGTGATCGAGATCGGGGCGAAGACTGGTGGCGATCTCGTGCTCTATATCGAATAGCGCCTGCAAGCGCGGCCGATCGGCTGGCGGGGAGAAGCGCAGCACCAGTTCGCGACTCGTCGCACCCGCCTCGTGCAGCTGCGGAGTCATTCGGCCGGTTTACGCAATGCGCAGAGATAATTGACCTTGGGTTGCTTCACGAGCGTGGCGGCGTGGGTCAGTGGGTTGTACTCGAGCCCCGCGAGTTCCAGCAGTTCGATTCCCGCTGCGCGCGCCCAAGCGGCAATCTCGGCCGGTCGGATCAGGCGCTCGTACTCGTGAGTGCCTTTGGGAACCAGGCCGGTCACATACTCCGCCCCGACGATAGCGAGGAGGAACGATCGCCAATCGCGGTTGATCGTCGAGAGAAAGATCGTCCCGCCCGGTCGACAAAGCTTCGCCAGGGTGTCGATGGTCGCGCCCGGGTCGGGTACGTGCTCGAGCATCTCCATGCAGGTGACCACATCGAACGCGGCCGGCTCACGCTGCGCCAACTCTTCAGCCGGCTGCAGTCGGTAGTCGATGTCGATACCGCCGGCAGCCGCGTGCAGACGGGCAACTTCGATCATGCCCGCGGCGCGATCGATCGCGGTCATGCGGGCGCCGCGCTTCGCGAGCGATTCGGCTAATAAGCCGCCGCCACAGCCGACATCGAGCACGCGAGCGCCGCTCAGGCTCGTACGCTCGGCGATGAATTCCACCCGTAGCGGGTTGAGGTTGTGCAGTGGTTTGAACTCCCCAGCGGGGTCCCAAAACCGGTGCGAGAGGGCGTCGAACTTGGCCACTTCGGCGGCGTCGAAAGGAGTCTCGATGGACATGCGGGAACCACGGCGTTGACGGGCCTCGTATGGTACTATTTCAAGCTCTTTATGAGCGAAATTGCACGCGAAGTTTTGCCCGTCAATCTCGAAGACGAGATGCGTCAGTCCTATCTTGATTACGCGATGAGCGTGATCGTCGGGCGAGCGCTCCCGGATGTTCGTGACGGCCTTAAACCTGTCCATCGCCGCGTGCTCTACGCGATGCGTGAACTCGGCAACGAGTACAACAAGCCGTACAAGAAATCGGCGCGCGTCGTCGGTGACGTCATCGGTAAGTACCACCCGCACGGCGACGTGGCGGTGTACGACGCGGTCGTCCGTATGGCGCAGCCGTTCTCGATGCGTTACCTGCTCGTTGATGGTCAAGGTAACTTCGGCTCGGTCGATGGCGACACGCCGGCGGCCATGCGTTACACCGAAGTGCGCATGTCGAGATTGGCCGGTGAGTTGCTCGCCGATATTGATCGCGAGACCGTCGACTTCGTTCCGAACTACGACGATTCTTTGACCGAACCTGCGGTGATGCCCTCGCGCATTCCGAATTTGTTGGTCAACGGGTCTTCGGGTATCGCCGTCGGCATGGCAACCAACATTCCGCCGCACAATCTCACGGAGGTCGTCAACGCGTGCATCGCGGTGATCGACGATCCGGAAATCGGACTGCCTGCGTTGATGCAGCACGTGCCAGGGCCAGATTTCCCGACGGCGGGCATCATCAACGGTGCTCGCGAAATCGTCAGCGCCTACAAGGGCGGTCGGGGTCGCCTTTCGATCCGTGCGCGCACCCACTTCGAAGAAGTCGGTAGTCGCGGTGATCGGCAGGCCATCATCGTGACCGAGCTGCCTTATCAAGTAAACAAGGCGCGTTTGATCGAGCGTATCGCCGATCTCGTGCGCGACAAGCAGATCGAGGGCATCTCGAACGACGGTTTGCGCGATGAGTCCGACAAGGACGGCATGCGCATCGTCATCGAGTTGAAGCGGGGCGAGAACGCCGAGGTCATCCTCAACAACCTGTATGCGCAAACGCCGCTCGAGACGGTGTTCGGCATCAATATGGTGGCGCTCGTCGATGGTCAGCCGCGGTTGCTCTCCCTCAAGGAGATGCTCGAGGCGTTCATTCGCCACCGTCGAGAGGTCGTTACTCGTCGTACGGTGTTCGATCTGGCCAAGGCTCGCGCTCGTGCCCATCTGCTCGAGGGCCTCGCGGTCGCGCTTGCCAACATCGACGAGGTCATCGCGCTCATCAAAGCGTCACCGACACCGGCTGAAGCCAAAGTCGGATTGCTCTCGAAGGTGTGGAGTTCCGGCGCGGTGCCCGAGATGCTGGCGCGCGCTAACAATGTCTCTACGCGACCGAGAGATCTTGCGGTCGAACTTGGCCTGCAGCGTGAGGGCGGCGGTTATCGTCTCAGCGAGGAGCAGGCTCAGGCCATCCTCGAGATGCGCTTGAACCGGTTGACGGGTCTCGAGCAAGATAAGATCGTTGCCGAATACGCCGAGTTGCTGGCTGAGATCACCGATCTGTCGGACATCCTTGCGCGTGCCGAGCGCTTGACGCAGGTCGTGCGCGACGAGTTGATCGCGATCCGCGAGGAATATGGCGATGCGCGTCGTACCGAGATCAATCTCGATCACATCGATCTGGCCACCGAAGATTTGATCGAACCGCAAGACGTCGTCGTGACGCTCTCGCACGCGGGCTATGCCAAGAGCCAGCCCTTGTCGGAGTATCAGGCGCAACGGCGCGGTGGTCGCGGTAAAGCCGCAACTGCGGTCAAAGACGAAGATTTCGTCGAGAAGCTCTTTGTGGCGCATACCCATGACACGCTGCTGTGTTTCTCGAGTCGTGGTCGCGTTTATTGGTTGCGGGTGTTCGAACTGCCTCAGGCAGGTCGTGGTGCTCGTGGCAAGCCCTTGGTCAATCTCATGCCGCTCGAAGAGGGCGAGAAGATCAACGCGGTTCTGCCGATCAAGCAGTTCGACGACGAACGTTTCGTGTTCATGGCGACGAGCCATGGCACCGTCAAGAAGACGCCATTGTCGGCGTACTCTCGTCCGCGTCCCTCGGGCATCATTGCGGTCGATCTGCGCGATGGTGACCGTTTGGTCGGCGTCGGCGTGACCGATGGCAAGCGCGACATCATCCTTTGCTCGAGCGGTGGCAAGGCCATCCGATTCAATGAGGAAGAAGTGCGACCGATGGGTCGCGATGCGACCGGTGTTCGCGGCATCAAGCTTGCCGAAGGTCAGGAAGTCATCTCGTTGGTCGTCGTTGGTGATGGTTTGATCCTCACGGCGTCCGAGAATGGTTACGGCAAGCTGACTCCGCTCGAAGACTTCCCGCTACATGGCCGCGGCGGACAGGGCGTGATCGCCTTGCAGACCACGGAGCGAAATGGTCGCACGGTGGCGGCGCTGCAATTGCAGGCCGACCAAGAAATCATGCTGATCAGTTCCAATGGCACACTCGTACGCACAGGCGTGAGCGAGATCTCGATCGTCGGACGCAACACGCAGGGCGTGCGCCTCATCCGTCTCGATGAGGGTGAGCGGCTAGCCGGCGTCGAAGGCGTGGGATTGCTGGCGACCGAGGAAGGTGAGGTGGTCGATGAGACTGCCGTGCTGCCATCGGCCGATGAGGCAGGCGAATCGCCGACCACGCACTGATCTTTCGCGGGTTTCATAAACGGGGTTAGTCACGATGCGCGTATTCAATTTCGCGGCAGGTCCGGCGACGTTGCCGCTCGAAGTACTCGAGCAGGCTCGTAACGAGATGCTCGACTGGCAGGGCAGCGGAATGTCCGTGATGGAAGTGAGCCATCGCAGCAAGGCCTTCGTCGCCGTCGCCGAGCAGGCTGAAGCCGATCTACGCGAGTTGATGTCGATCCCGTCTAACTACCGGGTGCTGTTCCTGCAGGGCGGTGCGACGGGTCAGTTCACGGCGATTCCCATGAATCTCGCCACGCCCGATTCCACCACTCAATACCTCAATACCGGCGCTTGGTCGAAGAAGGCGATCGGTGAGGCCAAGCGCTACTGCAAAGTTGAAGTGTTGGCGGATGAGTCGGCCTCCAACTATTCGACCGTGCCTGCCGAAGCGACGCTGAAATACTCAGCTGACGCCGCTTACGTGCACTACACCCCGAACGAAACGATCGGTGGTGTCGAGTTTCCCTACGTGCCTGCGACGGGCAACGTACCGCTTGTAGCCGATATGTCCTCGACGATTCTGTCGCGACCCATCGACGTATCGCAGTTCGGTCTTATCTATGCCGGTGCACAAAAGAACATCGGGCCCTCGGGTCTCTGTGTGGTCCTCGTTCGCGACGATCTGATCGGCAAGGCGCGAGCCGGGACGCCGCCAATTTGGGATTACGCGGCGATGGCTAAAGAAGGCTCAATGCTCAACACGCCGCCCACCTTTGGCATCTACATGGCTGGGCTCGTGTTTCAGTGGTTGAAGCGTCAGGGTGGACTCGGTGTCATCGGCGAGCGCAATCGCGCCAAGGCGGAGACCTTGTATCGTGCGATCGATTCCTCGGGTTACTACAAGAGCCCAGTGGCGCCGAATGCGCGCTCGTGGATGAACGTGCCGTTCACCATCCCGAATCCGGATCTGGAAAAAACGTTCTGTGCGGAAGCGGCTAAAGCGGGTCTTGCGAATCTCGAAGGTCACCGCTCAGTCGGCGGAATGCGTGCGTCGATTTACAACGCCATGCCGCTCTCCGGAGTCGAGGCGCTCGTCGCCTTCATGAAAGACTTTCAGCAACGCCACGGTTGAAGCGGGCATGGGTTATCGAATCCTCACGCTGAACCAGATCAGTGTGCGCGGCCTCGAGCGCTTTCCACGCGACCGCTACGAGGTGGCCTCGTCACTCGCGCACCCTGATGCCATCCTGTTGCGTTCCGCTGATTTGCATTCGGTCGAGATTGCGCCCTCGGTGCTTGCGGTTGGGCGCGCCGGTGCCGGCACCAACAACGTGCCGGTTGCCGCACTCTCAAAGCGTGGCGTTCCGGTGTTCAACGCGCCGGGGGCGAACTCGAACGCGGTCAAAGAATTGGTGATCGCCAGTTTGTTTCTTGCGGCGCGCAATATTTGCCAGGCTTGGGATTTCGCGCGCGGCCTGAGCGGCGACGATAAGACGATCGACGAGGCGACGGAGAAGGGCAAGAAATCATTCGCGGGTTTCGAGCTGCCGGGCCGCACTTTGGGTGTGATCGGTCTCGGCGCGATCGGCGTTGAGGTGGCCAACGCGGCTGAGCGTCTCGGTATGCGCGTCATTGGTTACGACCCAGACATCACCGTTCAGCGTGCGTGGCAGTTGTCCGCGTCGATCGAGCAAGCGCGGTCCTTGGATGAGCTGTTCTCGCGCAGTCAATTTGTCACAGTGCACATCCCGCTCGTTGAGGGAACACGTGGGCTCGTGAATTCGACCCGGTTGCAGTTGATGCCCGAGCAAGCCGTGCTGCTCAATTTTTCGCGTGCACCGATCGTCGACGATGCCGCCGTCATCGCGGCGCTCGATACCGGCCGACTGCATGCCTATATTTGCGACTTCCCGAAAAATGCGCTCAAAGATCATCCGCGCGTCATCACGCTGCCGCACCTCGGTGCGTCGACGGGCGAAGCGGAGGAGAACTGTGCGGTGATGGTGGCAGACACGCTGCGCGACTATCTCGAGCACGGCAATATTCGTCATAGCGTGAATTTCCCGGATGCGTCTCTGCCGCGCCCGGTCGGTACGCGTCGTATCGCGGTGGCCAATAGCAACGTCCCCAACATGGTCGGCCAGGTGTCGACCTTGCTCGCCGCAGCGGGGCTCAACATCGCCGAGTTGTTGAACAAGTCTCGCGGTGAGTATGCCTACACGCTGATCGATACCGAGGGGACGGTCGATGAAGCCTTGCTGGGTCGCATTCGTGCGATCGAGGGCGTACTCTCGGCCCGAGCTCTCTAACCGCTTAACTTAAACAGGTGTCGGCGATGGCCGCCAAAAAGAAGACGCAAAAACGAGGTCGTACCGTGCTGAAGCCTAAGGGCAAGGCGGGTGCAGCAGCGATCGAATCGCTGCGCGGGCAGATCGATCGTGTCGATCGCGATCTGCATGATTTGCTGAACGAGCGTGCGCGTCTGGCGCGTCAGGTTGGCATCTCGAAGGGTCAGCAGGGGCGATTGGTCGATTTCTATCGTCCTGAGCGTGAGTCTCAAGTGCTGCGACTGGCGCTCGAGCGCAATGCAGCAGCGCGGGGCAAGGGCGCGTTACGTGACGAAGAGATCGTGCGCTTGTTTCGTGAAATCATGTCGGCCTGTCTTGCGCAGGAGGAGCCACTCAAGATCGGCTTCTTAGGTCCTGAGGGCACATTCTCGCAGAGCGCGGTCTATAAGCATTTCGGTCACTCGGCCCGCGCGCTTTCGCTCGCCAGCATCGATGAGGTGTTTCACGAGGTCGAGGCCGGTCATGCTGATTTCGGTGTGGTGCCGATCGAGAACTCGACTGAAGGCAGCGTCAATCACACGCTCGATCGGTTTTTGACATCTTCGCTACAGATCTGTGGTGAGGTCGAGTTGCGTATCCGTCAGAATTTGATGGGTCGGATGAAGTCGCTGCGTGAGATCAAACGTGTCTGCAGTCATCCGCAGTCGCTCGCGCAATGCCGTCAATGGCTCAAAGAACATCTGCCTGACGTTGAGTTGATCGCCGAGTCCTCAAACGCTGAGGCAGCGCGACGCGCTCGCGATGAGAAGGGCACGGCGGCGATCGCCGGCGAGACCGCTGCAGAGGTTTACGATCTCTCCATTCTTTCGGCAGATATCGAAGATCGGCCCGACAACACGACGCGCTTCCTCGTGATCGGTCGACGCACGTTTGGCCCTAGTGGTAACGATCGCACGACCTTGCTGCTCTCGACGGGTCACACCGAAGCCCCTGGTGCGCTGCATCGCTTGCTAGAGCCGCTGGCCAAGAACCGTGTCAGTCTGACGCGTATCGAGTCGCGGCCCTCGCAGCGTCGTAAGTGGGACTACGTATTTTTCATCGATCTCGAGGGGCACGCTTCGGATGCACCAGTGGCACGCGCGCTCGCGGGCCTCAAATCGCGCGCGTCGCTATTTCGAGTGCTCGGCTCTTACCCTCGCGCCGTCCTATGAGCCGTTGGTTGATGACACCGGCGACACGTCTGGCAGGGCGCATTCGTGTTCCCGGCGACAAATCGGTTTCCCATCGCGCATTGATGCTGGGTGCCATCGCCGAGGGCGTCACGACCGCCGACGGATTTTTGGCGAGTGAGGATTGTCTTGCGACGCTAAAGGCCTTGAGTGCACTCGGTGTCAAAATCGAGCGACCAGCGCCGACCTCCGTCCGCATCGAAGGCGTGGGTTTGCGTGGCTTGCGAGGCGTCACTGCCGCGCTCGATATGGGCAACGCGGGGACAGCGATGCGACTCCTCATGGGTTTGCTGTCGGGGCAGTCGTTCACTTCAACTTTGATCGGCGATTCGTCTTTGATGCGACGCCCCATGGAACGGGCTGCCGCGCCACTACGTCGGATGGGCGCTTCGATCGAGACGCGCGAAGGCAAACCGCCCGTCGTGATTCAAGGCGGTTGCGACTTAACGGGAATCGACTTCGACATGCCGGTGGCCAGCGCACAGGTGAAGTCGGCGGTGTTGCTGGCCGGGTTGTACGCGCGTGGTGAAACGCGAGTCACCGAGCCTGCACCCACGCGCGATCACACCGAACGCATGCTGCAGGGTTTTGGTGTCGACCTTGGGCGTGAGGGCGCTACCGTCACGCTTCGCGCGCCGACCAAGCTCACGGGCTGTCACGTCGATGTGCCGGCCGACTTTTCGTCAGCCGCCTTTTTCATGGTGGCAGGCTGCCTCGCGAGCGAGGGTGAGTTGCATCTCGAACGCGTGGGTATGAACCCCACCCGTACCGGCTTACTCGATATCTTGCTCGCCATGGGTGCGAACATCGAAGTGCGGGATTTGCGAACCGCGGGTCCCGAGCCGACCGCCGATTTGATCATTCGTCCTTCGCGGTTGCGCGGTATCGAGGTGCGCCCGGAGTGGGTGCCGCTCGCGATCGATGAGTTTCCGGTGTTCTTCATCGCTGCCGCCTGTGCCGAGGGTGAGTCGGTGCTGCGGGGTGCCGAGGAGCTGCGCGTCAAGGAGAGCGACCGGCTTGCCGTGATGTCTGCAGGTTTGACCGCCCTCGGTGTGGATCACGAACTCTTGCACGACGGCATGCGCCTCGCGGGCGCCCACAGCAACGGCCCAGTATTCCAGTCCGGTCGCATCGACAGTCATGGCGATCACCGAATCGCGATGTCGTTTGCCGTGGCGTCGCTGCGGGCCGCAGGCCCGATCGAGATCGACGACACAGCCAACGTGGCAACCTCGTTCCCGGGTTTTGCGGCTCTCGCGCGCGGTTGTGGGCTCGAACTTCGCGAGGTGGCGTGAGCTTGGCGTTGTCCGCGGTTGCGGTGCCGGTGGTGGCAGTTGATGGGCCATCCGGTTCCGGCAAGGGCACGGTGTGTCGGCGCTTGGCGAGCCAGCTCGGCTGGCACTTGCTCGACAGTGGGGCCTTGTATCGTCTTGTGGCGGTGGCGGGTCTTGGCGCGGGTCTCGCACCGGACGACATTGACGGGCACAGCCGGATCGCCAGCCGGATGAAGGTGCGCTTTGGCTCCGACCCGAGTGGCGCCGAGCGCATCGAACTCGACGGTATGGAGGTCACGGCGCTGGTGCGGGCCGAGCAGACCGGGCAGGGGGCCTCCCGGGTGGCCGCTTGGCCGGCGGTGCGTTCGGCGTTGACGGAACGCCAGCGCGCCTTCGCGGAGGCACCCGGGCTCATCGCCGACGGGCGCGACATGGGGACGGTGATATTCCCGTCGGCGCCGCTCAAGATTTTTCTCACCGCGAGCGCCGAGGAAAGGGCCCTGCGGCGCTATAACCAGTTGAAAGGTAAGGATTCCGGTGTTAGTCTCGCCGCCCTTTCGCGGGAGATAGCCGAACGCGACGAGCGCGATTCCACCCGCGCCGTGGCGCCACTTCGGCCAGCGTCCGACGCGTTCGTGATCGACTCCACGGGTGTCACCGTTGAGGCAATCGTCGAGCGGGTGATCGAACTCGGACGCGAGCGCGCCTTGTGGCGCTGACCCCTTGAAAATCTTCGATCGTGTTTTGGGTGATTGCGCAAGGAAGCGTGATCTTGTTCGGCAATTCCCGTGAGCCATCGGATGAAGGCTGCTCGGGCCAGACGTCGCGGTGACGTTTTCACCGCATTACGAGTAACAACCAATGACTGAAAGTTTTGCGCAACTGTTCGAGCAGAGCCTCGCTAGCCAGCGAATCCGCCCGGGTCAAATTCTCTCCGGGCTGATCGTCGATGTGGGTGATGACATGGTCATCGTCAACGTCGGTTTGAAGTCCGAGGCCGTCATTCCGGTCGAGCAGTTCAAGAATGAGCGCGGTGAGATCGAGGTCAAGGCCGGCGACATGGTCGAAGTGGCCCTCGACTCGGTCGAAGACGGCACGGGTGAAACCCGCCTCTCGCGCGAGAAGGCCAAGCGCGCCCGCACCTGGACGCGTCTCGAAGAAGCCTTCAACGCCGGTGAGATCGTCATCGGCATCATTACAGGCCGCGTGAAGGGTGGCTTTACGGTCGAGATCGAGCATGTCCGCGCGTTTCTGCCGGGTTCGCTCGTCGATGTGCGTCCGGTGCGTGACACTGCATATCTCGAAAACAAGCCGCTTGAGTTCAAGGTCATCAAGCTCGATCAGAAGCGCAATAACGTCGTCGTCTCGCGCCGCGCCGTAGTGGAGCAAGAGTTCTCCGCCGAGCGCAGCGCGCTCATGGACAACTTGCAGGAAGGTTCGGTCGTGCGCGGCACGGTCAAGAACCTCACCGATTACGGTGCGTTCGTCGACTTGGGCGGCATCGATGGCTTGCTGCACATCACCGACATGGCGTGGAAGCGCGTCAAGCATCCGTCGGAAGTCGTCAAGGTTGGCGACGAAGTGGAAGTGCGCATCCTGAAGTTCGATCGCGAGCGTTCACGCGTGAGCCTCGGCCTCAAGCAATTGGGTGCCGATCCGTGGGAGAGCATCTCGCGCCGTTATCCGCCGAATACACGTGTCTTCGGCAAGGTCACGAACATCGCCGACTACGGTGCGTTCGTGGAAATCGAGGATGGCGTCGAAGGTCTCGTGCACGTCTCGGAGATGGATTGGACGAACAAGAACGTCAATCCGGCCAAGATCGTCCAGACCGGTCAGGAAGTCGAAGTCATGGTGCTCGATTGCGACGAAGAGCGTCGCCGCATCAGCCTCGGCCTCAAGCAGTGTGCTGCTAACCCGTGGCGCGAGTTCTCCGAGAACTACAACCGCGGTGACAAGGTCTCTGGTCAGATCAAGTCGATCACCGACTTCGGTATCTTCATCGGTCTCTCGGGCAACATCGACGGTCTCGTGCACTTGTCGGACATCTCCTGGGACATCCCGGGCGAAGAGGCCGTGCGCAGCTTCCAGAAGGGTCAGACCATCGAAGCGATGGTGTTGGCGATCGATCCGGAGCGCGAGCGCATCAGCCTCGGTATCAAGCAGTTGGCGAAGGATCCGTTCGCGGGTTACATCGCCGACAACCCGAAGGGCAGCATCGTTCGCGGCGTCGTGAAGGAAGTCGACGCACGTGGCGCGATCATCGATCTCGGCAACGGCATTGAAGGCCAGTTGCGTGCATCTGAACTCGGTCGCGACCGCGTCGAAGATGCTCGTCAGTTCCTCAAGGTCGGTGACGACATCGAAGCCAAGTTCTTGGGCGTCGATCGCAAGACCCGCTCGATTTCGCTCTCGATCAAGGCGAAGGAAGTGTCCGAGGAAGCTGAAGCTGTGCAGAGCTACCGCTCCGAGCAGGGTGCCCCGACTGCGGGTACGAGCTTGGGTGAACTGCTCAAGGCGCAGATCAACTCGGATCGCGATCGCAGCTGAGTCTGAACTGAACTCCGTGATGGTGGCGGGAGCACGAGCTCCCGCCACTACCGCGGATAGGCCTCGCGGGGTCCCACATGACGAAGTCGGAACTCATCGAACTGATCACCGCCAAGCAGAAGCATCTGCCCGCTAAGGATGTGGAGTTGGCGCTCAAGCAGATGCTCGAGATCATGAGCGACGCATTGGCGACCGGTCAGCGCATCGAAATCCGCGGCTTCGGCAGCTTTTCTCTGCATTTTCGTCCGCCGCGACAAGGCCGAAACCCCAAAACTGGTGAGGCGGTGGCGTTGGCCGGCAAGTACGTCCCGCATTTCAAGCCTGGTAAAGACCTGCGCGAGCGGGTCAACGAGAGCATCTCGCACCCTATTCGCGACTGAATTTGTCGCCGTAACGCCGTCATTGATGGCTCACGCTGCGCCGTGAGCACCTCCTAGTCTCGTGCCGTCCCAAGGTTGCACGACCCCATTCGGAGGTTCCCATGAAATTGCCTTTGTTCCTTTTGCTGTCATTGTCCGCCGCTGCGTTATCGGTCGCTTCGGCTGCGCCACCGAGCATTGCCGTGAAGCCCGCCGTTGCTGCGAAGCCCGTCGTCGCCGGAGCTGCGATCGATCTGAACACGGCCGATGCGTCGACGCTCGCGCGTGAGATGCGCGGGATCGGTGAGTCCAAGGCTCGCGCCATCGTGGACTATCGCCGGGTCCACGGTCCGTTCCGCTCGATCGACGACTTAGCCCTCGTGAAGGGGATCGGTGCGCGCACCATCGAGCTCAACCGTAGCAAGCTGCGGGTCGGAGCGGTGAAACCTACTCGCAACGCGGCACGATAAAGCTCGCTCTTGACCTGACTCGACGGGGCGTTTCGATTTAACATTCGGCTCTAGGGTTATCACCGCTGTAGACCTCGCTATGGCGGCCCTTCCCGGAGTGGATGATGGCGAAACGCCCCCTCATTGAAACGGCCGTATTTCCGGTTGCCGGACGTGGCACGCGCTTTCTGCCTGCGACCAAGGCTAGCCCCAAGGAAATGCTGCCCGTCGTCGATAAACCTTTGATTCAGTATGCCGTCGAGGAGGCGCTCGCTGCGGGCGCACGGCGTCTCGTGTTCATAACCGGTGCCTCGAAGCGCGCCATCGAAGATCACTTCGACTCGGATCAAGAACTCGAGAACTTACTGAAGTCGCAGGGCAAATCTGATCTCGTCAAACAATTGCACAGCGTGTTGCCAAGCTATGCAACCTGCATCTACATCCGTCAGCCTGCGCCGCTCGGCTTAGGTCATGCGGTGTTGTGCGCGCGCCCCGCGGTGGGCAACGAACCCTTCTTCGTCCATCTCGCCGACGATCTCATCGCCGCGGATGAGCCGGTGCTCGCACAGATGGCGGATGTCTATTCGCACAAGCGGGCGAGCGTGATCGGTTGCGAGCCCGTGCCGCGCCAAGACACCGACAAGTACGGCATCGTCGCCGTCGAGGCGACCGGCGGCACTGCACGGATCCGCAGCATCGTCGAGAAGCCGAAGCCGGACAAAGCACCCTCGAATCTCGCGGTGGTTGGTCGCTATTTGTTGTCGCCAGCGATCTTTGAGCATCTCGCGCAGATCGGCCGCGGCGCCGGTGGTGAGATCCAGCTGACCGATGGTATCGCGCGTTTGCTGCAGGAAGAGGCGGTTTACGCCTATCGCTTCTCTGGCAAGCGGTATGACTGCGGCAGCAAGCTCGGCTATCTGCAGGCGACCGTCGCCTATGCACTCGCACACCCGCAATTGGGCACCGATTTTCGGCGTCATTTGAAGAATGTTGTCAAAACCCCTGCGAAGAGTCGGAGACAGTGAACATGCTCGCTTACGAGTCGCCTTGGCTGGATGAAGACCTGAAGTTGTTCCGCGAGAACGTTGCGCGTTTCATCGAAACCGAAATGGTTCCGCACGATGCGAAGTGGCGAAAGCAACACCACGTTGATCGCGATCTGTGGCGAAAGGCGGGTGACATGGGCCTGCTGTGCCTCGATCTACCTGCCGAGTATGGCTGCGGCGGCGGCGACTTCCGACACGAAGTCGTGATGTACGAAGAGCTCTCGCGTCGCGCGATCTCGGGCTTCGGCCAGGGCGTACACAGCATGTGTGCGCACTACGTCTACAACTATGGCACCGAGGAGCAGAAGCAGCGTTGGTTGCCGCGACTCGCCAAGGGCGAGTTGATCGGTGCCATCGCGATGACCGAGCCCGGTGCAGGCTCCGATCTGCAGGGGATTCGCACGCGTGCCGTACGCGAGGGGGATCACTATCGGATCAACGGCTCCAAGATCTTCATCACCAACGGCGGCAGTGCGTCATTGTTGATGCTCGTCACGCGCACCAATCCGACCGAGCGCAAGCGCGGCTTGTCGCTGATCATGGTCGAGACGGAGAACCTCAAGGGTTATCGCGTCGGTCGGGTGCTCGACAAGATGGGGATGCCGGCACAAGACACGGCCGAGCTCTTTTTTGAGGATGTGCTGGTGCCCGCCGACTGCCTGCTCGGTCCCGAGGAGGGGCAGGGCATGTACCAGTTGATGGGCGATCTGCCCTACGAGCGCCTCGTGATCGCGCTCTGTGGTGTGGGTGCGATGGAAGGCGCGTTGGTGGAGACCTCGAAATACGTCAAAGAGCGCAAGGCTTTTGGTCAGACCATCGGCGACATGCAGACCATTCGTCACAAGTTGGCAGAAGTGGCCACACTCACGCGCGTTGCGCGCGTCTTCGTCGATGACTGCATCGTGAAGTTGATGGCGGGCAAGCTCGATAATGAAACGGCCTCGATGGCTAAGTATTGGGTGACCGACACGCAGCAGCAAGTGCTCGATGAGTGTGTGCAGATGCACGGTGGCTACGGCTACATGAACGAGTATCTCGTTTGCCGCATGTTTGCCGACTCGCGTGTGCAGCGTATCTACGGCGGCACTAACGAAATCATGAAAGAATTGATCGCTCGCTCGGTTTGAGCGCAGGAGGCTAAGGATGGCTCTCGATTTGGTTCCGACCGGCGCTGACGTTCCGAATGAAGTGAACGTGATCGTCGAAATTCCGAAGGATGCCGACCCCGTGAAGTACGAGGTCGACAAGTCGACCGGCGCCATCTTCGTTGATCGTATTCTCTCGACGCCGATGCGATATCCCTGCAACTACGGTTACATCCCGCACACCTTGGGTGGCGATGGTGACCCTGCCGATGTGCTCGTGATTCTGCCGCTACCGCTTGTACCGGGTTCGGTGATTCGCTGCCGTCCGGTTGGTGTGCTGCTGATGGAAGACGAGAGCGGTGCCGACGAGAAGCTGCTCGCCGTGCCGGTCGACAAGATCTTCAATGGCTACAGCCACGTGCAGGATATCGGCAACGTATCGAAACACTGGCTCGAACGTATCGGCCATTTTTTTGAGCACTACAAAGATCTCGAACCGGGCAAGTGGGTGAAGCTAAAAGGATGGGGAGACGCGGCGCAGGCGCGCGCGATCATCAGTGAGTCGGTACAGCGATTCAATGTCGCCCCGGACAAGCCGCACTTCTGATCGACGAGTGCAGGTCTTTGCCGCGCCTAGGCTCGCCGTCGCGGGTTCAGCGTCGAGTAATCGTATCGACCCGAGAACATGAGTTCGGTGTGGCAGGGACACGAGCGCGACACCAGTCCCTCGAGCGAGACGAGTTCGATGCGATTGCGGGCCAATGTCACGAGTCCCGCACTCTCGACTTCCGCGAGTTCTCGCGTGATCGCTTCTCTGCGAACACTCAGGATGTGCGCCAGATCGGCCTGCGCGATGGGCAGTACCGTGATGTCCTGCATGTAATGGAGCTGCAATAAGAGGCGGGCCAGACGTTGTCTCAGATCATGCGTTGCGTTGCAGGCGGCGAGCTGACCGACGCGTCGATGTGCGTGCATCTGCAACCAGATGAACGTGTCGCGCAGCGCAGTCGAGCGTTTGAATTGATCTCGATACAACTCGATATCGCAGGTCGCGATGTAACCTGGGATGAGTGCCGTCACTCGGCGAGCCGCAAACGACTGTGAATGAACGACATGGGTTCCCACCATGTGATGCCGACCGAGTTCGCCGGTGTGGGCGTAGCGCCCGTCACCCATTGGGGCATCGATACGAGCGACACAGGTGAGCGGAAAGCCGATCTGTGTCACCGGTTCTTGCTCATCGATCAACAGTTGGCCGCGGACCACCTCGACGATTTTGAGCTGCGGCAACAGCGCCGCCTGCACCGGCGCCGGCAAGCGAATGAACAGTTGATTAGAAGAGATGGCCGACATCACAGGCAGTGTAGCCATTCAACATGGATAGGCAAATTTCTTGCGAGACTCCGCGGGAGATGGCTCCCCGGCCTGGACTCGAACCAGGGACCTGCGGATTAACAGTCCGACGCTCTACCGACTGAGCTACCGGGGAACAGAGTCTCTTAAAGAGGCGCGCATTCTCTGGAAAGTGCCCCCGCGCGTCAAGCCGGGCGCAGGAATCCGGCGAGGCGCTCTACGGCAGCTTCCAATTGAGCAAGCTCGGTGGCGAAGGAAAGTCGGATGTGACCCGGCGCGCCAAAGCCGCTACCCGGCACGACGGCCACACCGGTACGTTCGAGCAGTTGCTCGGTAAAGTGCGCGTCGTCTGGTATCTGCAGCCGCTGCAGCGCTTCGCTGACGTCGGCGAACGCGTAGAAGGTTCCTGTACCACGGCGGCAGCGAACGCCGGGTAGGGCGTTCAAAGCGGGCACCAGAAAGTCGTGCCGCTCTCGGTAGGCCGCATTCATGCTGGACACGCACGCCTGACTCGCCTCGAGTGCGACCACGGCAGCGCGCTGCGCGATGCTCGACGGATTGGAGGTGCTCTGTCCCTGGATGGTTGCCATCGCCGCGATCAACTCTGCCGGTCCACCACAATAGCCGATTCGCCAGCCGGTCATGGCGTGACTCTTGGAGACGCCGTTGATCGTCACCGTTCGCTCGTACAGTGCGGGCACGACCTCTGCCAAGGTCGAGAAGGGTTCGTCGGCCCACCAGATCTTTTCGTACATGTCGTCGGTGCCGATGACGATGCGCGGATGCTCGAGCAGCACCTCGCCGAGTTCCTGCCACTCGCGACGCAGGTAGGCAGCGCCTGTCGGGTTGCATGGCGAGTTGATGAGCAGCAAGCGAGTCTTGGGCGTGATCGCCGCCGCCAGTTGCCTCGCGGTCATCTTGTAGCCGCTGTCAGCCTTCGTCTGCACGATCACGGGCGTGGCGTCGGCGAGGCGTACCATGTCGGGGTAAGACACCCAATAAGGTGCAGGGATGATGACCTCATCCTCCGGGTCGAGCAGCGCGAGGCAGAGGTTGAACAGGCTCTGCTTGGCTCCCGTGCTGACGAGGATCTGCTTTCGCTCGTAGTCGAGATGATTGTCACGTGCGAATTTGGCGCGAATGGCATCCTTCAGTTCGGGCGTGCCGCCGACCTCGGTGTAGCGGGTATGTCCCTCGCGGATGGCGGCGATACCTGCCTCGGCGATGTGCGCGGGCGTATCGAAATCCGGTTCGCCCGCTGTCAGACTGATGATGTCGCGGCCAGCGGCGCGCAGCGCCGCTGCGCGAGCGGTAGCGGCCATCGTGGGCGAGGGTTTGACGCGTTTCACGCGCCGAGAGACTAGAAAGGACACGCCGTTTATATTACGGGAACTCATGAGCGCCTTTCGTCTCCATTCGCACTACTCACCAGCCGGTGACCAGCCCACGGCGATTGCAGGGCTCGTCGAAGGTTTGCAGAGTGGCCTTGCGCATCAAACCTTGCTCGGCGTGACGGGGAGCGGCAAGACATTCACGATCGCCAATGTGATCGCGGCGGTGCAGCGACCCACTCTCGTGCTGGCCCACAACAAGACCCTCGCTGCGCAGTTGTATGGTGAGTTCCGCGAGTTCTTTCCTGAGAACGCGGTCGAGTACTTCGTCTCGTATTACGACTACTACCAGCCCGAGGCGTACGTACCCTCTAGCGATACCTTCATCGAGAAAGACGCCTCCATCAACGAACACATCGAGCAGATGCGCCTGTCGGCGACCAAGGCGTTGCTCGAACGGCCCGATGCCATCATCGTGGCAACGGTGTCGTCGATCTACGGTCTCGGTGATCCACAGGCTTATCTCGCCATGGTGCTGCACCTCGTTCGTGGCGAGATCCTCGACCAGCGCAAGTTGCTGAGGCGCTTGGCCGATATGCAGTACACCCGCAACGAGATCGATTTCACCCAAGGGACGTTTCGGGTACGCGGTGACATCGTCGATATCTTCCCCGCGGAATCTGAGCGCGAGGCGCTGCGGGTCGAGTTGTTCGACGAAACTATTGAAGCCTTATCGGTTTTTGATCCGCTCACGGGCGAGGTCAAGCGTAAGGTACCGCGCTTCACGGTGTATCCAGGTACGCATTTCGTCACGCCCAAAGAGCGCTTGATCGGAG
Organism: Pseudomonadota bacterium; assembly: GCA_039799645.1. Taxonomy (GTDB): domain Bacteria; phylum Pseudomonadota; class Gammaproteobacteria; order Steroidobacterales; family Steroidobacteraceae; genus UBA964. The sequence continues at coordinate 33,412 of JBDLSG010000018.1, forward strand.
CGATCGATAAGATTCGCGAGGAGTTGCACGATCGACTGATCGAGTTGCGATCGCTCGACAAACTCGTCGAGGCGCAACGACTCGAGCAACGCACGATGTTCGATCTCGAGATGATGAAAGAGGTTGGTTATTGCGCGGGCATCGAGAACTACTCGCGCTACCTCTCGGGTCGTGAAGCCGGTGAACCGCCACCGTGCCTGTATGACTATTTGCCGCCCAATTCCTTGCTCGTCGTCGACGAGAGTCATCAAACCTTGCCGCAGCTCGGCGCCATGTACAAAGGCGATCGCTCGCGCAAAGAGACCTTGGTGGAGTACGGCTTTCGATTGCCATCGGCGCTCGATAATCGACCGCTCAAATTCGAGGAGTGGGAGCGGATGGCGCCGCAGATGATCTTCGTGTCGGCGACACCCAGTGACTACGAGGCGCGCCATGCAGCGCAGACGGTCGAGCAAGTGGTGCGTCCGACGGGTCTTCTCGATCCCGAAGTCGAGGTTCGCCCCGTGCGCACCCAGGTCGATGACGTGCTCTCAGAGATCCAGCAGTGCGTTTCGCGCGGCGAGCGCGTATTGATCACGACGCTCACCAAGCGCATGTCGGAAGATCTGACGGAGTATCTCGAAGAGCATGGCGTCAAGGTTCGCTACTTGCACTCGGATATCGAGACCGTTGAACGCAGTGAGATCATTCGAGATCTGCGCCTTGGGGTGTTCGATGTGCTCGTCGGTATCAACCTGCTACGCGAGGGGCTCGACATGCCCGAGGTTGCGCTCGTGGCCATCCTCGATGCCGACAAAGAAGGTTTCCTGCGTTCCGAGAATTCATTGATCCAGACCATCGGTCGCGCTGCGCGCAACTTGAACGGTCGCGCCATTCTCTACGCCGACAAAATCACCGGCTCGATGCAGCGCGCGCTCAATGAGACGGCGCGGCGTCGTCGCAAGCAGCTTGAGTTCAACGAGCAACACGGCATCGTTCCGCAGGGCATCGTCAAACGCGTTGTTGATGTCATGGAAGGCGCACGCGAGGAGGGTTTCGCGGCGGCCTTGAGTGGGCGCGGCACCGGCAAGGGCGGTGCTTCGGCGGCGCGCGGTCCGATGGGTCGAGGGGCGGCGGGGCGCAATCCATCGTCCGATGCGGCTGTCGACTTGCGACCGGAGCAGGCGCTTCGTCGCATGAAACAGCTCGAGGCGGAGATGTTCAAGGCGGCGCGCAATCTCGAGTTTGAAGAAGCAGCCCGATTGCGTGACCAGATCGAGCGGCTCAAGCGGGCGGGCCTGGGCCTGCCCGCCGTGAAAGCGAGTTGATCAGCATGAAACGACGTACGGTCCTGTGGTGGGGTCTTGGCGCCGTGTCGGCGCTCGTGGTGGGTTGGGGTGCATTACCCCCCGCTTCGCGAATGCGCCGTGGCGACGAGGCCTCGAGCAACGATCTGCTTGAGCCGAATGCGTGGGTGCGCATCGGCGCCGATGACAGCATCCGGTTGTGGATGCCGCGCTGCGAGATGGGGCAGGGAACACACACGGGTTTGGCCATGCTGCTCGCCGATGAGCTCGACGTTGATTTGGAGCGCATCCGCATCGAGGCCGCCCCCATTCACTCGGTCTACAACAACATCGCGGTTGCTACCGATGGGTTGCCGTTTCATCCCGACGATGACGGGCTTATCAAACACCAGGTCGAGCGTCTGACCACGAAAGCGGTCAGACGTATTGGCGTGATGGTCACCGGTGGCTCGACTAGCATCAAAGATTTGTGGGATCCACTGCGCGAAGCGGGTGCGATGGCGCGCGCGACTTTGCTCGCAGCGGCGGTGCGCGCCTGGGAGCTTCCGAATGCACAAGGGTGTCGTATCGACGATGGCGTCGTCATTGCGCCCGACGGAAGACGGCTTCGCTACGGCGAGCTCGTCGCGCGCAACGGAAGCAAACTCGAGCCGGCAACAGAGTGGCGAGTCAAAGAGGCTGCCGAACGCCGGATCATCGGTCGATCGCGGCCGCGGTTGCCCGAGGAGGTTCTCGCCAAGGTGACGGGCCGGGCTCGCTTCGCGCTCGACGTTCAAGAGCCCGACATGCTGTTTGCGTTGGTCGATTGGTCGCCTTATCGCGAGGGGCGCATCGCCGTCTCCAACGGAGATGCGTTACGGAAGTTACCCGGCGTCGTCGACTTGGTCTCGGTGCCGGCGCTGGCGGGCGGCCCACCTGGTCTCGCGGTGCTAGCGCGCAGTCGCTTTCAAGCGGAGCGGGCGCTCGGTCAGTTGGTTGCGCAATGGGTGGCCGGTGAAGCAGGCACGTTCTCCGATGCAGATATCGATCGCGAACTGCAAACGGCGCTCGAAGATCCCTCAGCGGGGCATCGCTACCGGAATGTGGGTGATGTGGATGCCGTGTTCGAGCTGCCGGAACGCAGCGATACGGCCCGCTCGCTGACGGCTGACTATGCGGTGCCGTTCCTCGCGCACGCAGCGATGGAGCCGCTCGCCTGTGCGGTCAAATTCGAGACGGATCGCGCTACGGTGTGGGCAGGCGTACAAATTCCCGATGTCGCTCGCTCGGCTGCGGCCAAAGTATTCGAACTCGATGCCAAACAAGTAACCCTCGAGAGTTTGTATCTCGGCGGTGCCTTCGGTCGTCGTCTTGAAGCCGATTTCATTGCCCAAGCCGCGGCGATCGCCAAGGCCGCGCCCGGTCGACTGGTACAAGTCTCGTGGCGCCGAGAGGACGACACCCGCAACGATTTTTTCCGCCCCGCAGCCCGGGCGAGACTGCGCGCGCGGCTGGACGATACGGGGCAGGTCGTGGCATTTGCGTCCCACTCGAGTGGCCAGTCCATCGTGAAGCAGTCGTTCGAGCGCGTGTTTGGCTTGCCGGCCGCTGGCCCCGATAAGACGACGGCGGAGGGCGCGTTCGATCAGCCCTATGAGTTTGCGAATCATCGCGTGACGCATCGGGCCGTCGAGTTGCCCGTGCCGGTCGGTTACTGGCGTTCAGTCGGTCATTCACAACAGGCGTTCTTCACGGAAACCTTCGTCGATGAGCTGGCGCGGATGGCGCTTGCTGATCCGGTCGAGTTTCGGGCTCGCCATCTGCGTGAGCATCCGCGGCATCTGGCGGTGCTGAGGCTGGCCGCCGAGAAAGCCCGTTGGGACACCCAACCGGGCTATGCCGCCGACGGTGCACCGATCGCCCGTGGAATCGCGCTCAACCAGTCCTTTGGCTCGATCGTGGCCGAGGTCGTCGAGGCCTCGTTGAGCCCAGAGGGAGAGCCCCGGGTGCATCGGGTGGTGGTGGCCATCGATTGTGGCGTCGCGATCAACCCCAATTTGGTCGAGCAACAAGTGGAGAGCGCAGTCGTTTACGCGCTCTCGGCGGCACTCTATGGCCAGATTCACTTCAACGAGGGTCGGGTCGAGGAGGGCAACTTCGATCGGTATCGCGTTCTGCGCTTCGCCGAGACGCCGACGATCGAGACCCACATCCAACCCTCCAACCGTCCGCCGGGCGGCGTAGGCGAGCCTGGGGTGCCTCCATTGGCCCCGGCCTTGGCCAATGCGATGGCGGTTTTGACCGGTAAACCGGTGCGGCGGTTGCCGCTGATCGGTGCCTAGGGTATCTTTCGCGACCTTTCCGCAGGCGCGTAGCTCAGTGGTAGAGCACCACCTTGACATGGTGGTGGTCGGTGGTTCGATCCCACTCGCGCCTACCAATTCATGATTGGGCGTTTTCGCGTTGCGGAAGCGCCCTTTTCGTAACGGAGCCCGGCGAAGATGCCCGTGATCACGCTGCCCGATGGGAGCCAGAGAACCTTCGACAATCCGGTGACAGTGGCCGAGGTGGCCGCGAGCATCGGCAGCGGGCTCGCCAAGGCGGCTCTCGCAGGCAAGGTGGGTGGCAAGCTCGTAGACACGTCGTTCTCGATCGCGAACGACAGCAAGCTCGAGATCGTCACGGACAAGCACCCGGACGCACTCGAGATCATTCGTCACTCCACCGCGCACTTGCTGGCTCAGGCAGTGCAGTCGCTCTTTCCCGATGCACAGGTGACGATCGGTCCGGTCATCGACGACGGCTTCTATTACGACTTCGCCTACAAGCGTCCGTTTACGCCCGAGGATCTCGCGGCGATCGAAGCGAGGATGCTCGAACTCTCGAACGCCAATCTACCGGTCAGCCGCCGCGAAATGCCGCGTGATGACGCGGTGACGTTCTTCAAAAATCTGGGTGAGCACTACAAAGCCGAGATCATCGCTAGCATTCCCTCCAACGAGGCGATCAGCCTTTACGGGCAGGGCGAGTGGGTCGATCTGTGTCGTGGGCCGCACGTGCCGACCACCGGCAAGCTCAAAGTATTCAAGCTGATGAAGGTCGCGGGCGCCTATTGGCGCGGCGATTCACGCAACGAGATGCTGCAGCGCATCTATGGCACGGCGTGGACGCAGGAGAAAGATCTCAAAGATTACCTGCACCGTCTCGAAGAAGCGGAGAAGCGCGACCATCGTCGTATCGGTCGCGAGCTCGACTTTTTCCATATGCAGGAAGAGGCGCCGGGTGCCGTGTTTTGGCATCCGAAGGGCTGGACGGTGTTCCAGAATTTGATCTCCTACATGCGCGATAAGCAGCGTGAGGCGGGCTTCCAAGAGGTCAACGGTCCCGAGCTCATGGATCGCAGCCTTTGGGAAGCCTCAGGTCACTGGGAGAAGTTCGGCGAGAACATGTTCACGACGCAGACGCCGGATGAGCGCGTCTATGCGATCAAGCCGATGAACTGCCCGGGCCATGTGCAGATTTTCCGTCAAGGCTTGCGCAGCTATCGTGATTTGCCGGTCCGTTTCGCCGAGTTCGGTAAGGTCCATCGATACGAGCCTTCGGGTGCGTTACATGGATTGATGCGGGTGCGCGCCTTTACGCAAGACGATGCCCACATCTTCGTGAGCCCCGATCAGATCACGGCGGAGTCGGTGGCTGTCACTCAACTCATCCTCGACATCTACCGCGATTTCGGTTTCGACGACGTGCGTATCAAGTTCTCGGATCGTCCCGAGAAGCGAGTGGGTTCAGATGACATCTGGGACAAGGCCGAGGCTGCGCTGCAAGAGGCTGCGCGCGTGGCCGGCATCGAATACACGCTGAATCCGGGTGAGGGCGCGTTCTACGGCCCCAAGCTCGAGTTCGTGCTGCGCGATGCGATCGGTCGAGACTGGCAGTGCGGCACCTTGCAGGTCGATCTGAACCTGCCGGGACGCCTCGGCGCGCACTACATCGACGAGCACAGCCAGAAACAGACGCCGGTCATGCTGCACCGGGCGATCTTCGGTTCACTCGAACGTTTCCTCGGAATTCTGATCGAGCACCATGCCGGCAAGTTGCCCACTTGGCTCTCGCCGGTGCAGGTCGTGGTGATGAATATCACCGACCGTCAGGACGAATACGTACGCAAGGCTGCCGATTTCCTTAAAAATCAGGGGCTTCGGGTCGAAACCGACTTGCGCAACGAAAAGATCGGCTTTAAGATTCGCGAACACACGCTGCAGCGCGTGCCTTACCTATTGGTGGCAGGCGACAAGGAAGTAGCAGCGGAGCTTCTGTCCGTGCGTACCCGCAGCGGCAAGGATCTGGGTCAGATGTCAGCGCAGACTTTCGTCGAGCGACTGCGCTCTGAGCTGGATAGCCGCGGACGCCGAATTTTGGAGGATTGACGTATCTCGACTGCAAGCAAGCGCATCCGGCGCAATGAGGACATCACGGCGCCGCAAGTGCGCGTGATCGCGGCCGATGGGTCGCAGGCAGGAATCATGACCCGCTTCGAGGCTCTGCAGCTCGCGCAAAGCAGTGAGCTGGATCTCGTCGAGGTGTCACCGATGGCCGAGCCGCCGGTGGTGCGCATCATGGACTTCGGCAAGTTCCTCTTCGAACAGAAGAAGAAAACGCAGTCCGCGCAGAAGAAGCAGAAGCAACAGCAAGTCAAGGAAGTGAAGTTTCGCCCAGGTACGGAAGAGGGTGATTACCAGGTCAAGCTGCGTAATCTCATTCGCTTCCTGACCGAGGGAGACAAGGCCAAGGTAACCCTGCGTTTCCGCGGCCGAGAAATGGCGCATCAAGAGATCGGGCGTCGCCTGCTCGATCGGCTTTCTACCGACCTCGCCGCAACGGCGTCAGTCGAGCAGAATCCGCTGATGGAAGGGCGACAGATGGTCATGGTGCTTGCGCCTAAAAAGAAGTGATGCACTAACCGCAAGGTCGGTGCATCCGCCCGCGAACGGACCCGCAAGGGTTCTGTGAGCGTAGCTACAACGTGAAAGGAGTCTGAAATGCCCAAGTTGAAAACCAACCGGGCGGCTGCGAAGCGTTTTCGCAAAACGGCGAAGGGATATAAGTCCTACTCCGCCGGCCGTCGCCATAACCTCGGCCACAAGTCGCGGAAGACCAAGCGCCAACTGCGCTCGGGCGGCTCGAGCCTGGTGCATGAGAGTGATGTCGGTCGTCTCGACCAGTTGCTCCCGCATCTCTAAGAATCCGCTACCGAGGTAATCAAACATGGCAAGAGTCAAACGTGGCGTGACCGCGGGTCGCCGCCACAAGAAAGTTTTAGGCAAAGCGAAGGGCTATTACAACGCCCGTCGCAAGGTTTATCGCGCAGCCAAGCAGGCGGTCATCAAGGCGGGTCAATACGCCTACGAGGGCCGTCGTTTGAAGAAGCGTGATTTCCGCGCTTTGTGGATCCAGCGTATCAATGCGGCGGCCCGTCAGTTCGGGTTGTCCTACAGCCGCATGATCAACGGCCTCAAGCTCGCCAACATCGAGATCGATCGCAAGATGCTCGCGGATATCGCGGTGCACGATGCGGACGCTTTCGGCGCGTTGGTGGTCAAGGTCAAGGCAGCGCTCGGCACTCCGTAAGGATCGGTCGTGAGCGATCTCGCGACCCTGACGCAACAAGCCCTCGACGAAGTCGCGGCGAGCACGACGCTCGCCGCGCTCGGCGAGGTGCGTGTGCATTGGCTGGGCAAAAAAGGCCTCCTCACCGAGCAGCTCAAATCTTTGGGCGCCTTGCCTGCAGCCGAGAGGCCGGCAGTGGGCGCTAAGATCAATGACGCCAAGCAAGTGGTACAGGCGGCGATCGAAGCCGCGGAGTCAAAGCTGGCGGCGGCCGAGGTCGAGGCCGCGCTCGCTGCGGGTCGCATTGATGTCACGGCCACCGGTCGTGGCGAAGCGCGCGGCGGCGTACATCCGGTCACTCGTGCGCGTTTGCGTATTGAGAGCATCTTTAGGCACTCCGGGTTCGAGATCGCGACGGGCCCCGAGATCGAAGATGATTTCCATAACTTCGAAGCGCTGAACATCCCGGCTGATCACCCAGCTCGTGCGATGCACGATACCTTCTATTTTCCGGACGGGCGTTTGCTGCGCACGCACACCTCACCGGTGCAGATCCGCGAGTTGCGTAAGGGCCGTCTGCCGCTCGCCATGATCATGCCGGGGCGTGTCTATCGTTGCGACTACGACATGACCCACTCGCCAATGTTTCATCAGGTCGAGGGGCTCGTCGTCAATGAAAACGTGAGCTTTGCGAATTTGAAGGCGACGCTGCAGGGTTTCTTGCAGGCGTATTTCGAGCGCGATCTGCGCACACGCTTGCGGCCGTCGTATTTTCCATTCACTGAACCGTCGGCCGAAGTCGACATGTCTTGCGTCTTCTGTAACGGAGATGGCTGTCGCGTGTGTAAGCACACCGGTTGGCTTGAAGTTGGCGGATGCGGCATGGTGCATCCGAACGTATTCAAAGCGGCCGGCGTCGATGCCGAGCGCTGGACGGGCTATGCCTTCGGCATGGGAATCGAGCGCCTCGCGATGTTGCGCGATGGCGTGAGTGACCTGCGCCTATTCTTCGAGAGTGATTTGCGCTTCTTGCGCCAGTTCGGTGCCGCATGAAGATCTCGCTGCAATGGCTGCGCGAATGGGTCGATGCGGGGCTCGAACCTAAGGCACTTGGCAGCGCGCTCACGATGGCCGGCTTCGAGTTGGAATCGATTGCGGCAGCGGCACCGCCGTTCGAGGGCGTGCGCGTGGCGGAAATTGTCAGTGCCCAGCCGCATCCACAGGCCGACAAGCTGCGCGTTTGCGAGGTGAGCCTCGGCGAGGGTGGTGCGCCGTTGCAGATCGTCTGCGGTGCGCCCAATGCGCGCGCCGGTTTGAAGACGGCGCTGGCAACGGTTGGCGCGCACCTGCCGGGCGATCTCAAGATCAAGGCCGCCAAATTGCGTGGTGTCGAATCGGCTGGCATGTTGTGTTCAGCCAAAGAATTGGGCTTGAGCGACATTTCCGAGGGCATCGTCGAGTTACCACCAGATGCTCCCGTCGGCGCGAACGTGCGCGAGTATCTCGGTCTCGATGACACCGTGTTAGAGCTCGCTGTGACGCCTAATCGGGGCGATGCGATGTCGATGCGTGGCATCGCGCGTGAAGTGGCGGCCTTGGCTTCCCAGCCGATGGTTCCGCCTGATACCACGGCGGTGGCGGCAACTTCGATGGAGCAGCCTGTCATTTCCCTGGGAAGCGCGGCGGCGTGTCCTCGCTTCCATGCCCGTATCATTGTTGACGTCGATAACACGCGTGCGTCGCCAATCTGGTTGCGTGAACGGTTACGCCGCGCCGGTGTTCGTAGCATCAGCCCTGTCGTCGACATCACCAATTACATCGTGCAAGAGCTCGGACAGCCGATGCACGCCTATGATCTCGACAAAGTGCAGGGCGGGCTCACCGCGCGCTTGGCGAAGTCAGGTGAGACTTGTGAGCTGCTCGACGGACGCACCGTCGAATTACAACCCGAGTTGTTCGAAGTTGCTTGGTTCGCGCCCTCGGCTATCGCGGGTCGTGGTCGCCGTTTTGGCCTGACGACCGATGCCAGTCAGCGCTTCGAACGTGGCGTCGATCCCGAGATCGGTGCGCAGGCGATCGAGCGTGCCACTCGCTTGTTGCAGTTGGTGGCAGGTGGTGAAGCCGGCCCGGTGGTCACGGTTGAAGAGGCGATCCACCTTAAGCGTTATCCGCCTGTGTCGTTGCGCGTGTCGCAAATCGAGCGACTGCTTGGTCTCTCGATTAGTGCTGACGAAGCCACCGCACTGTTGCAACGCCTCGGCATCGCGCGTGAGAGCGCCGCTCTCGAGTCGTCGGGCAGCGAGACGTTGCGCTTTGTAGTTCCGTCGCATCGTTTTGATTTGTCGATCGAGCGTGATCTCATCGAAGAGATCGCCCGGCTTGTGGGATTTGAGCGGATTCCCACAGCGCCTGCGCCGGTCGCTCAAGTCATCAAGCCGTTGGCAGCCGACGCAGCCACCGAGCAGCGGCTTCTCGATACGCTGGCGGCTCGCGGTTACCACGAGGGCATCCACTTCGCTTTTGTCGAACCTGGCTTCCAGTCGGCGCTGTTCCCGGATGTCGCCGCGCATACGCTGTCGAACCCGATCTCGAGTGATCTGGCGGTCATGCGCGTGTCCTTGTGGCCGGGT
>JBDLSG010000019.1:0-40145 GCA_039799645.1 Pseudomonadota bacterium
GTCCGGTGAGATGAAAGAGCAAACGGAATGGCACAGCGTGGCGCTGTTCGGTCGTCTTGCTGAGATCGCAGGTGAATACCTGCGCAAGGGCTCGCAGGTTTACATCGAAGGTCGGTTGCGCACCCGCAAGTGGCAAGACAAACAAGGCAACGACCGCTACACCACCGAGATCGTCGGCAACGAAATGCAGATGCTCGGCAGCGCAGGGCGCGGTGGCCCGAGCGGTGGCCCGAGCGGTGGTATGTCCGGCGGTGGCGAGTCTCGCGGCGGCGCCCGCGGCGGCGCCCGCTCGGACGATGACGGTTATTCGGAGCCGGTGCGTAGCAGCACCGAGAAAGACGATTTCGATGACGACATCCCGTTCTAAAGTGCCGAGTCGCTACTACATCAAGACGTACGGTTGCCAAATGAACGAGTACGACTCCTCCCGCATGGGGGACGTACTCGCGGCAGCCGAGGGCATGGAGCCCACCGACGATCCGGCGCAAGCCGACATCCTGCTGGTCAACACCTGCTCGGTGCGCGAGAAGGCCGAGTCGAAAGTGTTTTCTTTGCTCGGCGAATGGAAGTTGCTCAAAGATGCGAAGCCCGGCCTCGTGATCGGTGTCGGTGGCTGCGTTGCGAGTCAGGAGGGTGAGACGCTCGTCAAGGCCGCGCCCCAGATCGATCTGGTGTTTGGCCCTCAGACGGTTCATCGCTTGCCCGAGATGCTCGGCGAATTGCGTGGCGGTCGTCGCGCCGTCGTCGATGTCAGCTTTCCCGAGATCGAAAAGTTCGACCAGTTACCGGCTCCGCGCGCAGAGGGTGCAACGGCTTTCGTATCGATCATGGAAGGCTGCAGCAAATACTGCAGTTTTTGTGTGGTGCCTTACACCCGCGGCGATGAGATCAGTCGTCCTTTCGAATCGGTCCTCGAAGAAGTGCGCGGTCTCGCCGCCCAAGGCGTGCGCGAAGTCACGCTGCTTGGCCAAAACGTGAATGCCTATCGCGGTCCGATGGACGATGGCGTTCTCGCCGATCTCGCGACGCTCATACACCACGTTGCTGCCATCCCGGGCATCGAACGCATTCGTTTCACGACTTCGCATCCGCTCGAGTTCGACGACAGTCTGATCGAGGCGTATGCGAACGTGCCGGCGCTTGCGAACCATCTGCACCTGCCGGTGCAGTCGGGTTCTGATCGTGTGCTCTCGATGATGAAGCGCGGCTACACGGCGCTCGAATTCAAGGACAAGATCCGCAAGCTTCGAGAGGTGCGCCCTGATATATCGGTCACCTCCGACTTCATCGTCGGTTTCCCCGGCGAGACCGAGCGCGATTTCGAGGCCACGATGAAACTCGTTCGTGATCTCGAGATCGATCAGTCTTTCAGCTTCCTCTACAGCCGACGCCCCGGCACGCCCGCGGCTGCTCTTCCTGATGACGTATCGCATGAGGAAAAGCAGGCACGTTTGGCGCGCTTGCAGGCCTTGCTCGAGGAACATTCGCAAGCGCGTAATCGTCGTATGGTCGGTAGCGTGCAGCGCATCTTGGTCGAGCGCCCCTCGCGTAAGGACCAAACCGAGCTCGCAGGTCGTACCGAAGATAATCGTTGGGTGAACTTCCCGGGTCCCGCTGATCTGATCGGTCACTTCGTCGACGTGCAGATCACCGAAGCCAAGGCGCATTCGCTGCGCGGTCGCATTCAAGCAACCGAGGCTCGACGTGCCTGACTCGATTCCGCCGGGAGCTTCCCGCGAATTTTCTTTGGAGCCACCTGATAACGAGCGCCTCGCCAATCTGTGCGGGCCGCTCGACGAAAACCTGCGTCTGGTCGAGTCTCGACTTGGGGTAGAGATTCGTCGTCGCGGCAGTGTGTTTCGAGTGCAGGGGTCTAAGGCGGCGTCCGCCGAATCTTTGCTCGGCGAATTGTTTCGTCTGACGCGCACCGAAGACATCACGCCCGAAGCAGTGCATTTGGCACTGCGCGATCATGATCGGCCTTCGGATGAGCCCGCGCCGGCTGCAGGCCGAGTCGCGACCGATTCAGCAGCGACTGAGTCGGCGACGAACGACGATCAGGCCGATACGGGTCTGCGTACCTTGCGCGGCACGATTCGCGCGCGCGGCGCGAACCAGCGCGAATATTTGAAGCGCGTTCGTCAGAACGATCTCACTTTCGGGGTGGGTCCCGCCGGTACCGGCAAGACCTATCTCGCCGTTGCCTGTGCGGTCGAGGCTTTGCAGTCCGATCGCGTGCGCCGTATCGTGCTCGTGCGTCCGGCCGTCGAAGCGGGTGAGCGGCTCGGCTTTCTGCCCGGCGATCTGACTCAAAAAGTCGATCCGTATCTGCGCCCCATGTACGACGCACTTTACGAAATGATGGGCTTTGATCGGGTGGCCAAGCTCATCGAGCGCAACGTGATCGAGGTGGCGCCGCTCGCTTTCATGCGAGGCCGCTCGCTGAACGACTCCTTCATCATTCTCGATGAGGCACAAAACACCACCATCGAACAGATGAAGATGTTCCTCACGCGTATCGGATTCGGTTCGCGTGCCGTGGTGACGGGCGATCCCACCCAGACCGATTTACCACCCGGCAAGCCCTCGGGCTTGCGGCATGCGATCGACGTACTGCATGGGGTGCATGGTGTTGCCTTTCAGTTTTTCGAAGCGCGCGATGTGGTGCGTCATCCACTGGTGCAGCGCATCGTGCAGGCTTACGAGGCCCGCGACACGTGATCAAGCCGCTCGCGGTCGACATCCAGAATCTGACGAATAAGACGCTCTTGAGCTCGCCGGCCATCCGACGCTGGGCACGTGCGGCGTTTGGCGCGCGCGGCGCGGGAGCGAGCATTGTCATCCGATTCGTCGGTGCTGCCGAAGGGCGCCGACTTAATCTGTTGTGGCGCGGTCGTGACTATGCCACCAACGTCTTGTCGTTTCCGCCGCTGCTCATGCCAGAACCCTCGAGAGCCGTGCGTGCGACACGCCGCGCTAAGGAACCGCATCTGGTTGGTGATCTCGTGCTCTGTGCGCCGGTTGTGGCCCGCGAGGCCAAAGAGCAAGGCAAGCTGATCGCAGATCACTACGCACATCTGATTGTGCACGGTTGCCTGCATTTGCAGGGTTACGACCACGAGCACGATGCCGACGCTCTGCGCATGGAGCGACGTGAGCGGCGTCTGTTGAAGACGTTCGGCATCGACGATCCCTATCGACCCTGATAAAAAATGAATCAACTATTGCTGGAGCTACGATGACATCCGCTAAATCCGGTGTGTTCGCTTGGATACGCCGCGTTGCTAAATCGCTTTCGGGCGAGGCTCAGGATCTGGCCGATCTGAACGTGCAGTTGCGGCAGGCGCTGGAGCGCGGTCTCATCGACGCCGATGCCTTGCAAATGCTGGAGGGCGTGCTCGAGGTAGCAGATCTGCAGGTGCGAGACATCATGGTGCCGCGCTCGCAGATGGTGGCCGTGCGGCGAGATGAACCGGCGGAGACTTTGCTGCCCATCATCGTGGAGTCCGGTCACTCGCGTTATCCCGTCATTGACGACGATCGCGACGACGTCGTTGGGATACTGCTCGCAAAGGATGTATTGCGGGTGTTCGCGAGCGGCGATGAAGTGAATTTCGACATGCGTGAGTGCATGCGGCCTGTCGTGGTCGTTCCTGAATCCAAGCGGGTCAATGTCCTTCTCAAAGAATTTCGCCGAAACCGAAATCACATGGCTATCGTCGTGGATGAGTATGGCGGCGTTGCCGGTCTCGTCACTATCGAGGATGCCATAGAGCAGATCGTTGGCGACATCGACGACGAGTTCGACGTCGAAGAAGATCAGAACATCCGCCAGGAAGCCGATCGTCAGTACCTGGTGCGAGGAGCCACGCCGATCGAGGAGTTCAACGAGTTCTTCGGTCTCGAGTGGTCGGATGGGGAGTTCGATACCGTGGCCGGGCTCGTCATGAAGCAGCTTGGTCACATGCCGCGTCGCGGCGAGACGGCGTTCATCGAGGGTGTCGAGTTTCGAGTGGTTCGCGCTGATCGTCGTCGGGTCGACACCCTGAAGGTGATCATGCCGAGCGACGTCGCGACAAGTGATCAAGCGGGGGAGCGCGACTGAATCTCGCGCGATCCAGCGCGCTCACGCTGACGTCGGCACTCATCGCGGGTGCCGCTCTGGCACTGGCTTTCGCGCCATTTGGTTATTGGCCTCTGGCGGTCTTGTCGCCGGCGATTCTGTTTTTTCTTTGGCAAGGTCAAGCGCCGCGTACGGCGGCGTTAACGGGCTTTTTGTTCGGCGTCGGCACTTTCGGCGCTGGCACCTATTGGCTTTACATCAGCATCCACGGCTTCGGGCAGGCGCCGGTGTGGTTGGCGCTCTCGCTGATGGCCGCACTCGTTGCGATCATGGCTTGTTACGGCGCTGTGCTGGGCTATGTGGCGGCGCGCTGGATGCCGGCGCGCGGTGCGTGGCGCTGGCTCGTCGGTTTGCCGGCTGGCTGGATGCTGCTTGAGTGGGTGCGCGGATGGTTCCTGTCGGGTTTCGGCTGGCTATCTCTCGGCTATTCGCAGACGGATACCTGGCTTGCCGCTTACGCGCCGATTGGTGGCATGCACCTAGTCTCATGGATTCTGTTGCTTGGTGCCGGCGCGCTCGTGACCCTCTGGTTTGGCTCATCGCGTGAGCGAGCGGTAGCACTGGCGGTGCTCGTTCTGCCGTGGCTCGGTGGGCCTAGTTTGAAGTCGATCGAGTGGACAAAACGGCAGGGTGATGCCGTCGAGATCGCCATCGTGCAGGGCGCCGTCTCGCAGGATCAAAAATGGTTGGCAGCCAATCGCGATGCGACGCTGGCCCGATATCGCGATCTGACGTTACAGGCACTCGGCACGCCACTCATCGTTTGGCCCGAAGCGGCCGCTCCTGACCTTGCCAATAACATCGTCCCTTACTTGCAGGATCTCGCCGCAGCAGCGCAAGGTCGTGACTCCGCGCTGCTGATGGGTTTGATCCGCGCCGAACCCGGTCCGGGTGCTGAGCCGCTTTACTACAATTCGATCCTCGCGTACGACGAGGATGTTCGTTGGTACGACAAGCATCACCTCGTGCCTTTTGGTGAATTTTTTCCGGTACCGAAGTTCGTGCGTCGTTGGTTGCGATTGATGAACCTACCTTATTCGGACTTCACTTCCGGTGCGACGGCACAGCCGCCGCTGTCGATTGCAGGACTGCGTTTGTCAGCAAGCATTTGTTACGAAGATGCGTATCCAGCCTCGCAGTTGAGCAGCGCGCGTGAATCCACTGCACTCGTGAACGTCACTAATGACGCCTGGTTCGGTCGATCGACGGCGCGTCATCAGCATCTACAGATTTCGCGCATGCGCGCGATCGAATCGCAGCGTTACGTCATTCGCGCAGCCAACGATGGTGTCTCGGCGATCATCGGGCCGCGTGGCGAGCTGCTGGCCCAGGCGCCGGATTTCAAGCCGGTTGTGTTGCGCGGCGAGGTGATCCCGCGATTCGGCGTGCCGCCGTATCTGCGTTTCGGTAACCTGCCTTTGCTTTGGCTCGCGACGCTGTGCGGTTTTGTGGCGATCATGATGCGACGTCGTGAGCGTGAACTTCCGGCGGCCGCGTCGGTCTAGGGAGAGTGTTTATGCAGTGGGTGTGGTCCATGTCACGACGTCCGTTCGTGCGCCGCTCGTTAGGCGCCATCTTGTCCGTCTTCATCTTCACGGCTTGCCAAGGCGATTTTTCCTCGGCGCGACCTGCTGATCTGGCGCAATTGCCGGCAGGCTCGGCATCGGGTGTGACCTCGGGCGTCATCGCGACCGGCCCGTCGCCGATCACGGCTATCGGGAGCCTGCCGGATTTCGCGACCTTGGTTCAGCAACACGGTCCTGCCGTGGTCAATATCTCGACCAAAGGCAAACGCATGCGCGTGACTGCGTCGGGTGAGGATCCATTCTCTGAGTTTTTCCGTCGATTCGGTGTGCCGGTACCGCCGGGACAGCGGGGCATGCCACAGCCGGATGGCGAACCCGAGAGCGGTGAGGGGCCGCGCCGCCCCGGTGGTGCGGGTTCAGGCTTCATCGTCAGTAGCGATGGCTACATCCTTACCAACGCCCACGTCGTCAACGAGGCGGATGAGGTCACGGTCAAGCTGACCGATCGGCGTGAGTTCAAAGCAAAGATCGTGGGTGTGGACGAGCCAACGGACGTGGCCGTACTCAAAATCGAAGCCACGGGATTGCCGGTTGTTCGTATTGGTGACCCTGCCAAATTGCGTCCCGGTGAGTGGGTGCTCGCGATCGGTTCGCCGTTCGGATTCGACAACAGCGCCACCGCCGGCATCGTCAGCGCGACTGCGCGCGGTCTACCGGGCGGCGATACCAACTACGTCAACTTCATCCAGACCGACGTGGCGGTGAATCCGGGCAACTCGGGTGGGCCGCTGTTTAATCTTGCCGGTGAAGTCGTTGGCATCAATTCACAGATCTACAGCCGCTCGGGCGGCTATATGGGGATCTCGTTCGCGATCCCCATCGACGTCGCGGTCAACGTGCGCGACCAACTCATCGCCAAGGGTCGAGTCAGTCGCGGCAAGATCGGTGTGACCATCCAGCCGATCGATGCGGCGCTCGCCGATAGTTTTGGACTCGATCGGCCGCGCGGCGCGCTAGTGGGTGCCGTCGAAGAATCCGGCCCAGCGGCTAAGGCGGGTATCCGCGCCGGCGACATCATCCTGTCGGTGAATGGTCGCCTCATCGAACGCTCCGAAGAGTTGCCGACCGTGATCGGTGCCATCAAGCCGGGCGCCGACGCGATCGTCGAAGTCTGGCGCGATCGTAGCGCGCGTCGTCTGAACCTACGGGTGGCGGAGTTGCAGGCGGCGACTAGCGAGACCAGCACCGATGCCAAGCCGCAGGCGGACGATGCCGCCGATCGATTGGGTCTCGTCGTGCGTGAGCTGACCGAAGAAGAGCGTTCGCGCGCCGCGGCCCGCGGTGTCGTGCCGCGCGGTCTGCTGGTCGAGCGCGCGCAGGGTGCAGCGCGCGATGCCGGTATCCAGCGCGGTGATTTCATCGTCGGGATCCGCGGTCAGCGCCTCGAGTCGGTCAAGCAGTTCCGCGAGGCCGTGGCCAAGGAAAAGAAAGTCGTCCCGTTGCTGGTCTCGCGCAGCGGAAATGAGCTCTTCATCGCTGTGGCCGTGGAATGACCTGAAGCATCCTAGGCCCCCGTCGTGTACGATCGCGTCTCCGCGAGAGGCGCGGTTTTACACGGTTTTTAAAGATGGATGAGCGTTACGAGCCGGCGATCGTCGAGCGCGCGGCACAGCAACATTGGAATACGCATCGCAGCTTTGCCGCGCAGGAAGACCCGTCGCGCGAGAAGTTCTACTGCCTCTCGATGTTCCCGTACCCCTCGGGCCGCTTGCATATGGGGCACGTACGCAACTACACCATCGGTGATGTGCTCTCGCGCTTCGCGCGGATGCAGGGCAAGAACGTGTTGCAGCCGATGGGATGGGATGCCTTTGGTCTGCCTGCAGAGAATGCCGCCATGGCCAATGGCGTGGCGCCTGCGAAGTGGACGCGCGACAACATCGCGTACATGAAAAAGCAGTTGCAGGCTTTGGGTTTCGCGATCGACTGGGATCGCGAGATCGCGACCTGTGATCCGTCCTATTACCGCTGGAACCAATGGTTGTTCCTGCGGATGCGCGAGAAGGGTATCGCCTACAAGCGTACGGGCGTCGTTAACTGGGATCCGATCGATCAGACCGTGCTCGCCAACGAACAGGTCATCGACGGTCGCGGCTGGCGCACCGGTGCGTTGGTCGAGAAGCGCGAGATCCCGATGTACTACCTCAACATCACCGCGTACGCGGATGAGTTGCTCGGCGATCTCTCGACGCTCGACGGCTGGCCCGAGCGCGTTCGAACGATGCAGGCGAACTGGATCGGTCGCAGTGAAGGCGCTGAGGTCAGCTTCCCGTTCGCCGATGACACGCGCTCACTGATGGCAGCTGAGGGTGCGCTCAAAGTATTCACAACCCGCGTCGATACACTCTTCGGTGTGACTTTCATGGCAGTGGCCGCCGAGCATCCGCTCGCGCTTGCGGCAGCTGCCCGGAATCCCGAGCTTCAAGCGTTTGTCGACGAGTGTCGGCGTGGTAGCACCATGGAAGCGGATGTCGCCACCATGGAAAAGAAAGGGCTGCCGACAGGGCTGCATGTGTTGCATCCCTTTACCGGTAAGCCCGTGCCCGTTTGGGTCGCCAATTATGTATTGATGGGTTACGGCGAAGGCGCCGTGATGGGCGTGCCGGCGCACGATGAGCGCGACTTTGCGTTTGCGTTGAAGCACGGTATCGACATCGTCACGGTCATTCGTCCCGCGGATGGCTCGTATGAGCAAGCGCTCGCGCCGTGGCAGGAGAGCTACGGCGAGACCGGCATCACCGTGAACTCGGGTGAGTTCTCCGGACTCGACTTCGCGGCGGCCTACTCCGCAATCACCACGGCCCTCGAGGCCAAAAGTCTCGGCCGCAAGCGCATTCAGTTCCGTCTGCGTGATTGGGGTATTTCGCGTCAACGTTACTGGGGTTGTCCGATACCGCTCATCCACTGCGAGCATTGCGGCGAAGTGCCGGTGCCTGATTCGCAGCTCCCGGTCGTCCTGCCCGAAGATCTCGTGCCCGATGGCAGCGGCAACCCGCTCTCTAAGTCGCCGTCCTTCCATAAAGTGGATTGTCCGACATGCGGTAAGCCTGCGCGTCGCGAGACGGACACGATGGATACCTTCGTCGATTCGTCCTGGTATTTCCTTCGCTACGCGTCGGCCGACAACGATCAGGCTATGGTCGATGAACGCGCTCGCTACTGGCTGCCGGTCGATCAATATATTGGTGGGATCGAGCATGCGATCCTGCACCTGCTTTACTCGCGCTTCTGGACCAAAGTGATGCGCGATCTCGATCTCGTACACGTGACCGAACCGTTTGCGAACTTGTTGACGCAGGGTATGGTGCTGAACCACATCTACTGGCAGCAGCCGGCCGAAGGTCGACGCGCCTATTTCAATCCTCTCGATGTGGATGTCGAAGAGCAGGACGGCGTGAAGCGCTGGTTCGCCACGCGTGAGAATGGCTCGCGTCTCGAGGTGAATTACGACGGCCTGGGCACGATGTCGAAGTCGAAGAACAACGGCGTTGATCCGCAGAGTCTCGTCGAGAAATATGGTGCCGACACCGCGCGCTTGTTCATGATGTTCACCGCACCACCCGAGCAATCACTCGAGTGGTCGGATGAGGGCGTGCAGGGTGCGTTCCGTTTCATTCGGCGTCTCTGGAAGGCCGTGCACGAACACGTATCGCAGGGTGCAGTTGGCAAACCGGACCTCGCGAATCTCACGCCGACGCAGAAAGAGTTGCGTCGCGCTGCACATCAGGCGCTCACCAAAGTCACCGATGACATTGGCCGTCGCCGCACTTTCAACACCGCTGTTGCGGCGGTGATGGAGTTGCTTAACACCGTCTCGCGTTTCGAAGATCCCTCTGCACAGGGTCGAGCCGTCGTGCAAGAGGCGCTCGAGATCGCGACGATCTGCCTCTCGCCGATCGTGCCGCACGTATGTCACGCCCTGTGGAACGAACTCGGTCACACTGAGGCGATCATCGATGTGCGTTGGCCGGCGGTCGATGCGAACGCACTGGCGCAAGATGCGATCACGCTCGTCGTGCAGGTGAACGGCAAATTGCGCGGGCAAATCACCGTGCCGATTGATGCCGATGCGGAGACCGTGAAAGCGGCTGCGCTCGCCGAGGAGTCGGTGCGCAAGTTCGTGGGTGAGGCACCGCCCAAGAAAATCGTCGTGGTGCCGCGTAAATTGGTCAACGTGGTGGTCTGATGCGCCGATTTGCGCTGCTGCTAGCGCTGTGTGTGGGCTTGGCAGGCTGTGGCTTCCAGTTGCAGTCGCGATTGGCCTTGCCTGAGTCGATCGCAGTTCTCGCGATCGATACCGATGATCGACAGAGCCCGTTCGCGCAATCGCTTTCGGAGGCGTTGCGTGGTGTCGGCGCGCGAATCGATGGCTCCGGTGGGCGGGCGCTACGAGTACGCATCGAACGCGACGAGCTGCTTGAGCGAGTTGCCTCGGTGTCGGCGCGTAACCAGCCGCGTGAATACGAACTCACTTATGTCGTTCGGTATTCGGTGATGCGTGACGGCGTTTATCTTGTCGAGGCCGAAGAGGTCACGGCCACCCGTGATTTCAGTTTCGATGAGCGTCTCGCACTCGCTAAGTCGCGCGAGCGCGAGCAGCTGCGTGAGACTCTCGCTCGCGAGCTCGCCGGCGTCGTATTACAACGCATCGCCAGCCTCAATTAAGCGTGCTCACGCTGGATGATCCGGATTTGCGTGTGGCTCTGCTGAGTCTGCTGTCGCCCTACGGCCTACAGCTTGAGTGGGTCATCGCTGCGGCGCCGATTCCCGGTAGCTATTGGGGTGAGAGTGAAGCGGGGTTGATCGGCGATCGACTCTATCTTCGTCACGACACACCGTTGCACTCGGCGTTACACGAGGCGGCGCATTTCGTCTGCATGACGGCGCCGCGCCGCGCGGCTCTGGAGCGTGATGCGGGCGGTGACCATCCCGAAGAAAACGCCGTTTGCTATCTGCAAATTCTTTGGGGAGATCAGCTCCCTGGCGTCGGCCGCGAGCGCATCCTCGCAGACATGGATGCCTGGGGCTATACCTTTCGCCTCGGCTCTGCGGCTCGCTGGTTCGACGAAGATGCGAGTGATGCGCGGCAGTGGCTGCAGCGCGAGGCCATCGTGAGAGACGACGGGAGCCTGACTGGCCGTTGTCGTCGCTAGGCAGGCGATCGAGGCGCCAAGCTCAGCGCTTGGCGTAGCGATCGGTCGCTGCGACGAGTTCGCTCAAAATTCCAGGTTCGAAAGCCGAGTGTCCCGCATCCGGTACGATGCGCAGGTCGGCCTCTGGCCACGCCTTGTGCAGATCCCACGCGCTTTTGATCGGACAGACCACGTCGTAGCGGCCTTGTACGATCGTGCAGGGAATCGAGCGAATCCGATGTACGTCATCGAGTAGTTGCGTCGGGCTGCGAAAGAAGCCGCCGTTGATGAAGTAGTGGCATTCGATGCGCGCGAAAGCTTCGGCGAAAGTCGTGTCGGCGAAGCGATCGAGTGAGTTGGGATCAAGTCGTAGATAGCTCGTCGCGCCTTCCCAGATCGACCATGCGCGCGCAGCCGCTTGGCGTATCGACTTATCGTCGCTCGTCAGGCGTTCGTAGTACGCCTGGATGATCTCGTGGCGTCGCTCCACCGGAATCGGTTCGAGAAATTTTTCGTAAAGATCCGGATACAGCGCGCCGGCGCCGTCGGGTTTGCCGTAGAACCAGTCGAGCTCCCAGGGACGCAGTAGGAAAATGCCGCGAAGCACCAGTTCCGTCACGCGATCCGGATGCGTTTGGGCGTAGGCCAGCGCTAGTGTCGAACCCCAGGAGCCGCCAAAGACCTGCCACTGCTCGATGCCGAGGTGTTCGCGAATCCGCTCGATATCGGCGACGAGATCCCAAGTGGTATTGCTTTCGAGGTTGGCATGCGGTCGGCTCTTGCCGCAGCCGCGTTGGTCGAACAGCACGATCCGATAGCGCGTCGGATCAAAGAATCGACGCATGCGCGCATCGGTGCCGCCGCCCGGGCCGCCATGCAGAAACACGACCGGCTTGCCAGCCGGGTTACCGCTTTCTTCCCAGTAGATTTCATGCACGTTCGAGACGCGCAGCATGCCGCTACGGTACGCCTCGAATGCGGGATACAGTGTTCGCAGAGCTGCGCTCATCACAGCACCTCGCGTGCAGTCTTGGAGGGCGAGATCATCGGGCCTAGCGGCACGCCGCCGACAAGGTGGACGTGAAGGTGATACACCTCCTGTCCCCCGTGTGAGTTGCAGTTGATGATGAGGCGATAGCCGTTTTCGGCGATGCCTTCACGCTTGGCGAGATCACGCGCGACCGTGAACATATGGCCGACGAGAGCCTCGTCTTCATCGGCGATATCGTTAGCGGTTGCGATCGCCTTGTTTGGCACGATCAGCAGATGCACCGGAGCGCGCGGATGGATATCACGGAAAGCGGTGACGCGCTCGTCCTGATGGACGATATCCGCTGGCAGTTCACGATTGACGATACGTTCGAATAGCGTCGGCATGATGCGCTCTCAGTATTTATAGATCTCGACCTTGGTCGCATCGAGCTGATAGGCCGCAGCGCCCAAGCGGGTGGTCTTGTTAGTGGTCTTCATGCGTCCGGTGATCCAATACGCCTCGTAGATGGAATCAAGCGCGACGCCCTTAGCCATCTTGACGTAGACGATCTGATTAGGTGGCGGCGGAGGTACGTGGATGCAAGCGCCAAAGTAGGGGACGAGGAAGAACTCCGAGACGAGGCCATCTTTGCCAACGTCGAGCGGCACGATGAAACCCGGAATCTTCAGTGACTGGCCGTTCAACTCCTTGTTGACGTTGAAGTCCATGACCTGCTGGGCGGCCATACCACCTTCACCGAGATAGTCGTGCGCCGCGGGCGGTGGGCCGGCGAGAAACTTCGAGCGGGCATCTGGCGGAATGAGTTCATCCCAATCGATCTCTCGTATCGCGTTCGATGTTCGTTTGGCATTCTTGTTTTTGTCGTTGGCCGAGGGCGCTGGCGTGCCGACCGGCGGAGGCGTGATGGCGTGGCCAGTGGCAACGCTGGCGATGATCAGGGCCGCAGCGCAGAGCCCGGTCAGCAAGGATTGGGTGAACGATCGGAACATGCCAGTCTCCATTAAACTCGCCAAGCTCAAACTCGTATGGTCAGGCCGTCACTTAGCGTGTGACGGTAAGCGCGCCACGCCGGGTATGCCCCCATCAAGAGAGCAGCGACGATGATGGCGCTTAGGATCAACGCATCGTAGCCCGTCAGACCGCCCGGTTGCAGAAAGATTCCAAAGCGTCGTTCCAAGAGGGGCTGAGCGGCGAACAACAGACCGTAGGTGAGCGCTACGCCGGCCGCCACGCCCGCACTGGCGAGAATGCCGGCTTCGGTGATCAGCAGTGTGAAGATGTGTTTCGGTCTCGCGCCCAAGGATCGCAGGATCGCCATTTCACGCCGACGTTCGTTGAGGCTGGTCAGGATGGCGGTCAGCATGCCGAGCAGGCCGGCAAGGACGACGAAGGCGGCGACGATCATGAGTGCCGTGTCGGCGATGCCGACGAGGTTCCAGAGCTGACTCAGCGCGACACCGGGAATGATCGCCATCAAGGCTTCCTGACGATAATCGTTGATTGCGCGCTGCATGGTGAAGGTCATGACCTTGCTCTCCATCCCGACCATGAAAGCCGTGATGGATTCCGGTGTCAGATCTTGTCCGCGAGCCTCATCGGCTGACACCTGTGCACCCGGTAGCGCGCGTGCTCCGCTCTGCCAGTCGAGGTGGATCGCCGTAATCGCCTCGAGACTGACATGTACCGTTCGATCGATGGGCGTGCCGGTCTTAGCGAGGATGCCCGCGATCCGAAACGGTTTGTCGTCGTGCTTGGCGAAACTCACGTTGCCGACACCGTGCGCGATCACGATCGGGTCGCCGAGTTGATAGCCGAGTTGCCGCGCGACATCGGCACCGATCACGGCGTCGTATAAATCGTCGAACGGCTTGCCGACCGTAAAATTCATGCGCCGATCGCCGGCGTAGCGGTAGTGCTCGAAGTAGCTGTCGTTGGTGCCCATCACGCGAAAACCGCGATGCGAGTCGCCGAGTGAAATGGGAATGGTCCAGGCTACATCCGGATGACGGGCGATTTTTTGATAGCTGTCCCAGCTGACGTTGGCAGTCGCATCGCCCACGCGAAACACCGAGTAGAGCAATAAGTTCAGCTGGCCCGAGCGGGCACCCACGATCAGATCGACTCCCGAGACGGTATTGGCGAAACCCTCGCGGGCTGCGGTTCGCATCTTCTCGACGCCGAGCAACAAAGCCACGCTGATGGCGATGGCGCTGATGGTCAATAGTGCCGTGCTGCGACGGTTACGCAGCGATCGCCAAGCGAGACTCAGGGTATTCACGAGCGCACCTGATTGATGTCGGACAGAGACAGCGTGCGATCGAACAAGTACCCGAGCGAGGTGTCATGACTCACGAACAGCAACGTGCTGCCTTGGGATCGGCATTCACTCATGAGCAGGGAGAGGAAATTTTCGCGCGCATCATGATCGAGCGCCGAGGTGGGCTCGTCGGCCACGATGATGCCCGGTGAGCCGAGCAGTGCGCGCGCTGCAGCGACGCGTTGCTGCTGGCCGATCGACAGTTCCGTGACCGGTCGCTGCAGCAGATCGTCCGAACCAAGGCCGATGGCGGCCAACAAACGTCGTGCCTCACTGCTCGGATCGCCACCTGCGATGCGTGCTGCGCGGGCTGCGGAGAATTGCAGTGGCAACAGTACGTTCTCGAGCACGCCGAGATAGGGCAGCAAATTGAACATCTGGAAGATGAAGCCGATATTGTCACCGCGAAACCGATCACGCGCTGCTCCAGAGAGCGGAGCGAGATCGGTGCCGAGTACGCGCACGCTGCCGCTCTGCGGTGTGAGCACGCCACCCAATAGACCGAGCAGGGTGCTCTTGCCGCTACCGCTCGGGCCTTTCAGAAACACTCGTTCGCCGCGAGCGATGTCGAGCTGCGGGATGTTGATGGTCAACGGCTTGTCGGGCCACGCATAGCGCAGGTCGCGGGCCTCGATGGCCGGCTTGTCGAGATCAGCTTGCATCGCGCGTTACTGTAGCGTGATGCGACGGGCTCCGCCTTGCAGGGTGATCTGGCGCTGAGCCGATGCGGTAATCAGATTCACTTCGACTTTCTCGACGTCTTTCAGCTTGTCGAGTGCACTGAAGTCGGTCCATCCGAGTGCCGCCGGGTTGCTGCAGCGAAAATCGAACCGCGCTCGGTAGTCGGCGTGACCGGGCCCGAGCTTCGGTGCTTTGTAGTCGACCCTCTCCAGTCGACAGCCGGCATTGCGAGGAACGGCGAGGATGTTCTTGCCGCTCTGCAACCAAGAGTCAGCCGCGGTACTCGCTGATTTTTGCTCGGGTGTTTTCGGCGCGTTCTCGAAGCCAAGAACGTGAAGAGCGGGTGTTTCGAGTTGCGCCGACAGTAAGCCGCCCTCGAGGGCTAAGTTCAACGTGACGATCCCGTGCACGTGCTTGCCTTGGGTCTGCATCCCGTCGTGGTCATGGTCGTGGTCATGATCGTGTTGATGCTGATCGCTGTGGCTATGCTTCGTCTGGGCGGGGGCCGAGGTGGAGAACAGCATCAGGGACGCCATCAGGGCGGATGACACTACGGCGGAAGACAACACGGCAACAGATCGACGAACGGACATCGCGATTCTCCTGATCAAAATTCGACGCGGACTCCAGCGCTCAACGCGCGCCCTGCGAGCGGCGCCACGTCTTTCAACGGTGAAGCGTGTCGACGAGCATCCGCGTCGAGCAGGTTCTGGCCGCGCAGGAACCACAGCATAGTCGCAGCGCCTGCTCCGTGGCGATAGGTGTGGCGATAAGCAAGATCCGCTGCCAGCAGATTGTAGCCATCGGTGCGCAGTTCGTTGTCGGCGAGGCGGGTTTGCGCGTCGTGCCAGAGCGATTCGAGACCCATCCGCCAAGGGCCGCGACTCCAATGTAGCTCACCCCCGACTCGCAGCGGCGGGATCTGCGGCAGCGCATGACCTTCGGCATCGCGTGCGCGGACAAGGTCACCGAAGAGGCGCAGGCCGAGACTGCCTCGCGCGACTTGTGCGAGTTCTCGGATTGACCACTCGGCTTCCAGGCCGTGGAAGCGAGCATTGGTGGCGCGGTACTCCACTTCGCGCAGGTCTGCTTCGTGCGCGTGATCGTGTGCATGCTCAGCGTGGTCATCGCCATCAGCCAGCGGCGCCGCGAAGATGTAGTCGCGATAGTCGCTGACGAAGACGCTGATCTTGCTTTGCCAGCGATCATCGGCGTCGTTATAGCGCCAGGCGAGATCGGCCGTACGAGCGGTTTCGATGCCGAGATCCGCGTTGCCGATTTCGTAACGTTGCAGCGCGAGGTGTTCGCCATCGGCATAGAGCTCCGTGGCGGTCGGATGTCGCTGTGTGCGCGTCAGTTGCAGGCTCCAGCGAGTTTGCGATGAGCTTGCCCAGACCGAGCCGATCGAGGCGCTGACGGCATCGTCACGGTAACGAGAGTTGCCGGCATCGTGTGCGTCCAGTGTTTGACGCTCCCAGCGCGCACCGGCCTCGAAGAGCCACGCACCCACACGGCGTTCTTCAAAGAAAAACAGACCGAGACTGCGCGTGCGCGAGGGTGGCAGGAAGGCTTCGTCGCCGAGGGCCGCGAAATCGAGATCGCGATACTGCAGTCCGAGCACACCACGAGCGACGTCGTCGGTGCGACGATCTGCGGTGAGGCGTGTCTCGTAGCCGAGTTGCCCGTAACGCGTGGCCGGCGCGCCGTCTTCGATCTCGGCATGCTCGTAGTCATTGCGGGCTAAGCGCAGTGACCAGCGATCGATCCATCCCGCTGTCGGACGCCATTCGCCCGCGAGATCCACACGTCGTTGCTCAAGATCGATACGAACGTCCTCATGATCCGCATGGTCGGTATCGATGACTTCGAGTTCGTCGGCATGCTCCTCGTGAGCGTGTCCGCCCTCGGGCAAGCCGTAGTTGTTGCGATAGCCGCTGAGTGAGAGTGCGAAAGCCAAACGCTCGTCACTCCAGCCGAGACCTACGCTGCCGCCTTCACTCTTGGCATCGGTGTTGTGCAACTCGCCGCGGTGTTCATTAACGTCCTCGCCTTCGGCCAGCAGTTCGGCGCGTAGCGCCGGTGACTCGACGAAGTCGGCAATCGACAGATCGCCGCTGCGTTTCGAAAAACCATCTACGCGCCACTGCCAACGGTCGCCGAGCTGGCCGCCGCTGCGCAGCGCGACGGCGCGCTCTTCGTTGGCAGAGTCACCTCGTAGCTCGATGCGTGTCTCAATCGGTCCATCGACGCGGCGCAAAGGTAGACGATCGGTCACCACGTTGACGGCACCGGCTGCCGACGCGCTGCCGAACATCAGTGCCGCCGGCCCATGCAGTACCTCGATCCGATCGGCAAAGGCGGGGTCGATGGAGACCGCGTGATCGTCTGAAAGCGCCGCGACATCGAGCGATTCGGCCCCGTCCTGATAAATCTGCACGCGCAGTCCACCCTGCCCGCGAATGACGGGTCGACTTGCGATCGGTCCGAACGAGGTCGATGAAAGCCCCGGCTGATTGGCGAGTGTGTCGCCGAGGTTCGTTGCGAGTGAGCGGCGCAGCTGATCTGCGCCCAAGAGCAGGACCGGCTGGGCGGTCTCGAGCGCCGTCGTTCGCAGCGGGGTCGCCGTGATGGTGACCTCCTTCAAGGTTTCCTCTGCCGCAACCGTCGTTGGCAGCGCGGCAGCGAGGGCGAGCGGGACCAGTTTGACGATCCGGGGGGTGTTTCGACGGGTCACAATGAGGCTCCGATAGCGTTATTAAATAACATATTACTTTATAACGTTATCCGCGCAAGTGGGTTGATGCGGGCCGAGCAGCCTTGGCCGCTTGGGCGGATAATCGCGCCATCTCGCCATGAAACTCAGCCTCGACACTTTCCCGACTCACCTTCGCCAGGCGCGTCTTGCGCCCGCGTACCTGCTGTCGGGCGATGAAGATCTGTTGGTCGCCGAGGCCGCCGACGCACTGCGGGCTGCCGCGAGGCAGGCGGGCTACACCGAACGAGAAGTGCACTTCCCCGAGCGGGTCGCCGATTGGGGCGATATCGCAGCCGGTGCCGGCTCGATGTCGCTCTTTGGCGATCGCAAGATTCTCGAAGTGCGTTTCTCGGGCAAGGCGGGCAAAGAGGGTGGCTCCGTCCTGCAGCGTTTGATCGACATGGCTGGCGAAGACACGCTGCTACTGGTCATCACGCCCCGACTCGATACGGCGACTCAATCGACGGCGTGGGTCAAGGCGATCGAATCGCGCGGCGCCTGGTTGCCGATTTGGGAGATCACGCCGCGGCAACTCGAGCCATGGCTGTCTGCGCGCGCACGCCAAGCAGGCTTGGATCTCACGCCAGCCGCGCTGTCACTGCTGGCGGTACGTGTCGAGGGCAATTTGCTCGCCGCGCAGCAGGAGATCGAGAAGCTCCGCTTATTGCTGCCGGCCGGGCGTGTCGACGAGCAGGCGATCTTGGAAGCGGTTGCTTCGAGTGCTCGCTACGACGTGTTCGCGCTGGGTGAGGCCGTGCTACAGGGTGATGCGCAGCGTGCTTTGCGAGTGCTCGCGGGTTTGCGCGGCGAGGGCGTCGAACCCACGCTGGTGCTATGGTCTGTCACGCGCGAATTGCGAAATCTTTGGTCCTTGCGTCGAGGCGAAGATCCGGCGCGTCGTCCGGGCCCGCGCTTGCCGCCGAGCCAGTTGGCGGCACTGGAGCGAGCGCGACCCCGCGCTGCGAAATTACCGTATGCACGACTCAGTTCGCGTGCGCTTAGGGTCGATCGCATGATCAAAGGGCGTTTGGCCGGTGATCCTTGGAATGAGC
Source organism: Pseudomonadota bacterium (assembly GCA_039799645.1). Taxonomy (GTDB): domain Bacteria; phylum Pseudomonadota; class Gammaproteobacteria; order Steroidobacterales; family Steroidobacteraceae; genus UBA964. The sequence goes on from JBDLSG010000019.1 coordinate 18,641, forward strand.
TCGCGTTATTGTGTGCCGAGTTCTGCGGCTTGCGACCGGTGCGTGCGGGATGAAGGCGCCGATCGGCATCTTCGGGGGTACGTTCGATCCCATCCACTTCGGTCATCTGCGTACCGGGTTCGAGTTGTCTCAGAGACTGCAGCTGCACGAGCTTCGATGGATTCCGAGTGGTCGGCCGGGGCATCGCGATGCGCCGCTCGCGAGCCCAGCAATGCGCCTTGCTATGGTGCGCGCGGCAATCGAGGGCCAAAGCGGCTTCGTCGCCGACGATCGTGAGGTCAAGCGAGAGCGAACGACTTTCACCATCGACACGCTCGAAGAATTGCGCGGTGAATTTCCAGAGCATCCGCTGTGCTTGATACTCGGCATGGACGCATTTTTGGGTTTGCCGAAGTGGCATCGCGCGGCCGAGTTACTGTCGCTATGTCATATCGTTGTTGCGCATCGGCCCGGTTGGAGTTTGCCCGCGGTCGGCCCTTTGGCGGAGTTGGTGGCGACCTCGAGTGTGAGTGAGGTGGCAACGTTGCATGCGGCACTGAGTGGCCGGGTGTACGTGCACGCGGTGACGCAACTCGAGATCGCCTCGAGTGAACTGCGCGCGATTCTCATCTCGGGTGGTGATCCGCGTTTTCTCGTGCCTGAGCCCGTGCGACGGATCATCCTCGAGACGGGATGCTATGCTCGTCGCTGATTTCACGACTGATTACACGATATCGCTGCTTTGAGGAGCTTTGCCATTCGCATGAAGACAACCCGACCGAATTCCCGTCCTCCTTCCCGCGAAAAACGGGGCAAGGCGCCGACCCGGCCGCGCGTGACGGGTGTATTGCCGGTTGTCGAAGCGGCACTCGCCGATATGAAGGCAGTCGATGTTCGAGTGCTCGACGTGCGTGGATCGAGCGATGTGACCGATTACATGGTGATCGCGAGTGGTACCTCCGACAGACACTTGCGAGCCGTTGCCGATCGAGTGGTTCAGATGGCCAAAGCCGCTGGGCACCGACCACTTGGTGTTGAGGGTGAGGAGCAGGGCGAGTGGGTGCTCGTCGATCTGCCCGATGTGATGGTGCATGTCTTGCTGCCGCGCACCCGCGAGTTCTATCAGCTTGAGCAATTGTGGGAGCCGGCTCCGGCTAAGGTTGCCGAGCGTGCACCGACAACCAAGCCGAAGCGCTCATCGCCACGCGCGGGCGCGGCGCCCAAGCGCAATGGCGGAGCTCCGAGGCGAAATAGCGGTGCGCCCAAGCGCGATGGTGCTCGCCCGGCTAAGCCGCGCGGCAAGTCGCCGGCCAAGACACCCAGCCGTTAAGCCGAGCCGCCTCTTCGGATCACGGGCGTGCGGCTGCGTATCCTCGCTGTCGGTCATCGCCAACCCGTGTGGGTCGACACGGCGGTGGATGAATATCTGAAGCGCATTCGGCCGCCGTGGCGAGTGGAGCTCGTCGCGATCGAGGCCGTTGCGCGCAGCGCAAGTGGTAAGGCTGAGGCGGCTACTCTGCGCGAGGGTGAGAAAGTATTGGCTGCATTGCGCGATCGCGAACGAGTGATCCTGCTCGACGAAACCGGCAAGACCTTTACTTCGCGCGAGTGGTCGCAACGCCTGCAGCATCTGGCGGGTGAATCACCCGATCTCGCGTTGCTGATCGGCGGTCCCGATGGCCATGCGCCGGCGGTACGCGCGCGCGCTGCGGAAAGTTGGTCGCTATCTCGTTTGACCTTGCCACATGGTCTCGCGCGCGTGATGTTGGCCGAGCAGTTGTACCGCGCGCAGTCGCTGTTGCTCGGTCATCCCTATCACCGAGATTGAGTGTTCGCATGTTGATACTCGCCTCTGCTTCGCCCCGTCGTCGCGAATTGCTGCAGCAGATCGGTGTGCCACATGTCGTGCAGGCTGCCGACATCGACGAGACACCACTGCTCGGCGAGACTCCGGGTGACTACGTGCAGCGCTTGGCCCGCTCAAAAGCGAGCTTGGTGTTCGGATTACGCCGCGATTCAATGCCCGTGCTCGGCGCTGATACCACCGTGGCGATCGACGGTCTCGCCCTCGGCAAGCCGGCCGACGAGCGTGAGCACCGTGTGATGTTCGAGCGGCTATCGGCTCGGGAACATGCGGTTTACTCGGCCGTCGCGCTCGCGACCCGCGCGGGTGTTGCGGTGCGGTTGTCGGTGACGCGGGTCGTCTTTCGTACCGTCACCGAGAACGAGCGGGCTACCTATTGGGCGAGCGGCGAACCTCGTGATAAAGCCGGTGGTTATGCGATTCAGGGGCTCGGCGCGATCTTCATCGAGTCGATCGCAGGCAGTTATTCCGGTGTGATGGGGCTACCGCTGGCGGAAACAGCGGCCTTGTTGGTCGCCGCCGGTGTGCCGATATGGCAGGCTGGGGCATGACTGCCGAAATCCTCATCAATGTCGCTCCGCGCGAGGTTCGAGCTGCGCTGCTCGAAGGTGGCGTGCTGCAGGAGCTGTTTGTCGAACGCGAGAGTCGGCGTGGACTGGTCGGCAACATCTACAAAGGCCGTGTGACGCGAGTGCTGCCGGGTATGCAGGCTGCCTTCGTCGATGCGGGTCTCGCTCGAACCGCTTTTCTGCACGCCCACGATATCGTGGGCGCCGAGGCGCATTTCGATGCGCAGCGTGTCGCGGCGACGGCTGCCTCTGGTGGTCCCGCTGGGCTCACCGCAGCCTCGCGTGATGAGGACATCGACATCCGTCGACTCATCAACCCGGGTGACGATCTCATCGTGCAGGTCGTCAAGGATCCGATGGGCGCCAAAGGTGCGCGGCTGACGACATTCATTTCTTTGCCTTCGAGATACGTGGTGTTCATGCCGCGTGGTCGCGGCATCGGTATCTCAGCGCGTATCGAGGATGAGGGCGAGCGTCAAAGATTGCGTGAGGCTATGCAGACGCTCCTCGGCGATGAGCATCCGGGCGGCTATATCGTACGCACCGCGGCCGAGGGCGTGCAGCCCGAGCGACTTGCTGCTGATCTGGCCTATCTGGATCGGCTTTGGCTGCACGTACGTGAGCGCGGCTTGCGAGCTTCGCCGGGTGAACTGGTGCACGAAGAGTTGCCGTTGGCGTTGCGTATGTTGCGTGACGAACTCGGGCGGAGCGTTGAGCGAGTGCTCGTCGACGATGCCAATGAGCTAGTGCGTCTGCGTCAGTTCGTCGCCGATTTCATTCCTTCCGGTGCGCCACGTATGGAGTCGCACGCCGGCTCTCGGCCGATTTTCGATCTGCATGGGATCGAAGAAGAGATCAATCGCGCGCTCGAGCGAAAAGTGCCGTTGAAGTCTGGCGGTTATCTCGTCATCGATCAGACCGAATCGATGACGACGATCGATGTCAACACGGGCGGTTTCGTCGGTCATCGCAATCTCGAGGACACGATTTTCCGCACTAATCTCGAGGCGTCGGTCGCGATTGCGCGCCAGCTGCGCCTGCGCAATCTTGGCGGCATCATCATCATCGACTTCATCGACATGCGCGATGAGTCACATCGATCGCAGGTAGTAGCGGCGCTCGAGCAAGCGCTCGAAACTGATCACGCCCAGACGCAGGTGGCGCCGATCTCGCCGCTCGGTCTTGTCGAGATGACACGTAAGCGGACGCGCGAGAGTCTCGAACACCTACTGTGTGAAGTGTGTCCGAGCTGTGAGGGGCATGGCTCGATTCGATCGGTCGAGACGGTCTGCCAAGATATCTTCCGCGAAATCCTGCGCCAGGCGAGACAGTTTGGTAGTCGCGAGTTGCTGGTGTTGGCGCATCAAGATGTCATTGAGCGTTTGCTCGGCGAGGAATCGACCGTGCTCGCTGAACTCGAAGCCGAGACCGAGCGGCCCATTCGTCTGCAGGCCGAAGCACTCTATGAAATCGACCGCTACGATGTGGTGCTGGTATGACGACGCCGTCGCGGGTCAAAGTGGCTGCGATCCAACTTACCTCGAGTGACGATGCGGCGGCGAACATGGCAAACGCACGACGTTTGCTCGAACAAGCGGCACAAGCAGGCGCCAAGATCGCACTTTTGCCTGAGAACGTGGCACTCATGGGTCGACGCGAGGCCGACAAGTTCGCCATCGCCGAGGACGAGGGCTCAGGCCCGCTGCAGCAAGCCTTAGCCGATGCGGCTCGCGAGTGCGGCCTATGGATCGTTGGCGGCACTTTACCGATCAAGCGTGTCGGTGAATCGCGGGTCGCGGCAGCGGTGCTCGTGTTCGACGAGTCGGGCAAGCAGGTCGCGCGTTACGACAAGATGCATCTGTTCGATGTGAGCGTAGCCGAGCGTGGCGAGACGTATCGCGAGTCGGCGAGTATCGCGCCGGGTGCCGCACCAGTGGTGGTCGACACACCGGCGGGTCCACTCGGCCTTTCCGTCTGTTACGACCTTCGTTTTCCGGAACTCTTTCGTTCGCTCACTGCAGCGGGGGCGCGCTGGTTTGTCGTGCCGGCGGCATTCACCGTCCCTACCGGACGCGCGCACTGGGAGACGTTACTCCGCGCTCGCGCGATCGAGAATTTGGCTTTCGTGGTGGCAGCCGGTCAGACGGGGCTGCATCCGAATGGCCGCGAGACTTGGGGTGACTCGATGATCATCGATCATTGGGGTGCGATCCAGTCGAGACTGCCGCACGGCGAGGGTGTGGTGGTGGCAGAATTCGATCTTGAGGCGCAGGCGCGGGTGCGCGCAGAATTTCCCGTGCTCTCGCACCGTCGCCTTTAATGAGGCCCTTCGCTTGAATTGCGATCCTTGATCACCATCTATCCAACATCGTCATTCGAAAAACCATGAGTACGCAGATCGATTACGCCCGTGATGATGCTTTCGGCCTCGCCAAGCAACTGATCCTCGAGCCCGCAGGTCTCGAGCTGTCGCATCTTGAGCGGGCGCTCGGCCTCGTGCGCGCATCGCAGGTCGATGCGGCGGATTTGTACTTTCAGTTCTCGCGTGACGAGGGTTGGTCGCTCGAGGATGGCATCGTCAAAGAAGGCAGCGCAGCCATCGAGCAGGGCGTCGGAGTTCGAGCGATCTCGGGCGAGAAAACCGGCTTTGCCTACTCAGACGAAATTCTGCCCGCTGCGCTCGAGGAAGCCGCGCGCGCAGCACGGGCGATTGCAGCCTCGGGTAGTGAGGCACGTCAGCCGGTGCTGCGACGGCAGCGCGGTCATGATCTCTATCGACCACTCGATCCGGTCGGTTCCTTATCTGACGACGAGAAGGTCAAATGGTTGGAGCGCGTCGATCGCGAAACGCGGCGCATCGATCCACGTATCAAGCAAGTCATGGCCTCCGTCTCGTCGTCGTTCGACGTGATCATGGTTGCCGATAGCGACGGCACCTTGGTTGCCGACGTGCGTCCGCTTGTTCGATTCAATGTCTCGGTGATTGCCGAGCAGGATGGGCGGCGCGAAACCGGCTTTGCCGGCATGGGCGGCCGTTATTCTTTGGCCGAACTCGTTGCCGGCGATCGTCCGCTCAATCTGGGGCGCGAGGCGGCACGCCAGGCGCTCGTCAATCTCACTGCGGTGCCGGCGCCCGCAGGTGCCATGACGGTCGTGCTCGGTGCCGGGTGGCCCGGCATCTTGCTACACGAGGCCATCGGTCACGGGCTCGAGGGCGACTTCAATCGCAAGGGCACCTCGGCGTTCAGCAACCGCGTTGGTGAGCGGGTCGCTTCGGAGCATTGCACGGTGGTCGATGACGGTACGCTGTCGGCGCGCCGCGGATCGCTCAACGTCGATGACGAAGGTACACCGACGCGCTGCACGACCTTGATCGAAAACGGCATCCTCAAAGGGTATTTGCAGGACAAGTTGAACGCGCGCTTGATGGGTACCCATTCGACCGGTAACGGACGACGCGAATCATTCGCCCATCTCACGTTGCCGCGCATGACCAACACCTATATGCGCCCCGGTCCGCACGAGCCGGGCGAGATCCTCGCCTCCGTCGAGAAGGGTATTTACGCCGTCAATTTCGGTGGGGGTCAGGTGGATATCACCTCGGGCAAGTTCGTATTTTCGGCGAGCGAGGCTTATCTCATCGAGAATGGCCGCATCGGCGCGCCGATCAAGGGCGCGACGCTCATCGGCAACGGTCCGGATGTGCTGACGCGCGTCTCGATGGTCGGTAACGATCTGAAGCTCGACGATGGCGTCGGCACCTGTGGCAAGGAAGGACAGAGTGTGCCGGTTGGTGTCGGTCAGCCGACCCTGCGTATCGATGGTTTGACCGTCGGCGGAACTGGCTGAGCAGCGATTTCAGGCGAGCTTCGGGCGAGCATCGCTCGTCGCGCAGTGCTCAAAGATTTCGGCTGGTCGCTGGATCAATCTCGCGTAATAGCTTGCGCGCAAGCGAATCGCGTTTGGTGGCCGTCGACGCGAGTAGCGTGATGTGTCCCAGTTTGCGACCGGGTCTGGGTTCTTTGCCGTAGTCGTGCCAGTGCGCTTCGGGCATGCCGAGCACCGTATCGCGCGCCGGCATCGTGCCGATCAGGTTGATCATGGCGACCTGTGCCCGGGCGGCAGTTGAGCCGAGCGGCAAACCGAGGATCGCGCGCAGATGGTTCTCAAACTGACTGGTGGCCGCGCCTTCGATCGTCCAGTGTCCCGAGTTGTGCACGCGAGGCGCGGTTTCGTTGGCGTACAGTCGACCGCCACGCACGAAGAACTCGACGTTGAGCACGCCGACATAGCGAAAATGCTCGAGTACGCGTCGTAGGTAAGACGCCGCATTTCTTTGTAGGCTAGGTGCATCCCAAGGCGCGCGCGTCAGACGCAAGATGCCGTCGCGATGGCGGTTGCGATTGAGTGGGTAGATAGCGATTTCGCCGCGCGCGCTGCGTGCGCCGATGATCGACACCTCGAAATCGAAGGGTACGAATTCCTCGTAGATCAAGCCTGTACCTTGCAACTGCTCAAACGCAGCGAAGGCCGAGTCTCGATCACGGACGACGGCTTGACCTTTGCCGTCGTAGCCCAAGCGACGGGTTTTCAAAACGCCGGGCAAGCCGACCTCACGTAGTGCGCGCTCGAGGCTCGCACGCGAGTCGACTGCGGCATAGCGGGTGGTGGGTATAGCGAGCTTCTCGAATAAACGTTTTTCCGCGATGCGATCTTGTGAAACGGCGAGCGCGGCCAGTGGCGGAGCGATCTTCGCGCTGCGCCCGAGGGCGCGCAGACTCTCGACCGAGATGTTTTCCCAATCGAAGGTGATGACTTCACTGCGCGCGGCGAGTGTTCGTAGCAAACGTTTGTCGGTGAAATCGCCTACGAGCGACGGCGCCACCTGGCCGCCAGGGGTGTCGTTGCTGCGATCGAGAAAGAGGAAGTCGAGGCCGAGTGGATAACCCGCCAGCGCCAGCATCCGACCGAGCTGACCGCCGCCGACGATGCCGATCGTCATGAACGCGGGTCGGGATGCTCGAGCACGGCTGCCGTCTGCTGTGCGCGATACGCCTTCAAGGCGGCATCGAGCGTTGCATCGTGTCGCGCGAGGATGGCCGTTGCCGTGAGCGCGGCGTTGGTCGCCCCGGCATTGCCGATGGCGAAGGTGGCGACGGGCACGCCGGCCGGCATTTGCACGATCGACAGCAAGGAATCGAGACCATTCAACGCCTTCGACTGAACCGGCACTCCGAGGACGGGAAGGGTGGTCTTGGAAGCAATCATGCCGGGCAGGTGCGCGGCGCCGCCCGCACCGGCAATGATGACTTGGAGCCCACGCGTCTCAGCGGTGGCGGCGTATTCGAACAGCAAGTCGGGCGTGCGATGAGCGGAAACGACGCGCACTTCGTGGGGCACGCCGAGTTGCTCGAGGATCGAGGTAGCGGCGCGCATCGTTTCCCAATCCGAGCGCGAACCCATGACGACGCCGACGAGAGGCTTCATCGGCGCATTCTAGCCCAGATCCTCCAATGCCGCCTCGATGGCAGCCGTGTCGAGGTCGCGCATCAGTTTACCGATGTACTGTTTTTGTCGCGCCAAACCACCGCGCGCTTTGATGCGCTTGGCGGTACGCAGGGCATCGAGCAGCGTTTCGGGAAGGGGTAACTTCGCCCATTCCGATTCCTTGAGTTGAATCAATCGCTCGCCCAAGGCCTGTGCAGCATGGGCTGCCCGCTTGCGCGAGCTCTTGCTCGGACGCTCATCGAGGATCTGTTCCTCGGGCGTCTGCTCTTGGGGCTGTAGATCGGGCGATAGGTATCTGGTGAAGCGTGACATGGCTACAATTCTGCCTCATGTCACAGCAAGTCGATGCATCGCGTATCCCGGAACTCAAAGACGTAGTCTCGAGAGCACTCGATTCCGCACGTCGAGCCGGTGCTACGCAAGCCGAGGCCGATGCGAGTCTGCAACAGGGACTCTCGGTGTCCGTCCGCCTCGGCGAAGTGGAGACGGTCGAGTACCAGCGCGACCGTGCGCTCGGCATCACGGTCTATTTCGGTCACCGCAAGGGTTCGGCGAGCACGGGTGATTTGTCTGCCCAGTCAGTCGAGGACATGGTGGCAAAGGCCTGCGCGATTGCGCGGCATACGGCCGAAGACGAATGCGCGGGACTGGCCGATCCGGCTTTGCTGCAGACGCAGTTCCGTGATCTGCATCTCGATTTCCCGTGGGAGTTGTCCGCCGATGCGGCCGTCGAACTCGCCCGCGAGTGCGAGGCAGCAGGTCGAGCGGTCGACACGCGCTTGAGCAATTCCGAAGGCGCCTCGGTCAGCAGTCAGCGCGGTGTACGGGTCTACGGCAATACGCACGGATTTCTGGCGGGCGATTGCGGTACGAGTCACTCGCTGAGCTGTGTGCTACTCGCGCAAGTTGGCGAGGATATGCAGCGCGACTATTGGTACACCTCGGCGCGCGATCCGCGCGATCTGGAGGCGGCAGAGCTGGTGGGTCGTCGTGCCGGTCAGCGCGCCATCGCGCGGCTCGGTGCGCGGCGCCTGCCGACGGGTCCTGCGCAGGTGATACTGGCGCCCGAGGTTGCGCGCGGTTTCATCGGCCATTTCATTGGTGCGATCCGCGGTTCTGCCCAGTATCGCAAGGCGAGCTTTTTACTCGGTACGGCCGGTCAGCGGATCTTCCCCGAGTGGGTACAGATGCACGAGCGACCGCACCTGTTGAAGGGCGTGGCGAGCAGCAACTTCGACAGTGAGGGCGTGCGCACCGTGGATCGCGAACTCGTCCGCGATGGCATCGTCGATGGTTATCTGCTGGGTAGCTACAGCGCGCGCAAACTCGGTCTCGTCAGCACCGGTCACGCCGGTGGTCTGCACAACCTGATGGTCGATGCGAGTGTTGATCGACCTGATCAAGCGAGCTTGCTGCAGCGCATGGGTCGAGGTTTGCTCGTCACCGAACTCATGGGTCAAGGCGTCAACGGTGTCACGGGCGACTATTCGCGCGGTGCCACCGGCTTCTGGATCGAAGGCGGCGAGATCGCCTATCCGGTGCACGAGGTGACGATTGCCGGTAACCTCAGAAATCTCTTTGCAGGTCTGCAGGCGATCGGCAGCGACGTCGATGCGCGCGGTGGCGTGCGGGTGGGTTCGATCTGGGTTGGCGAATTTACTATTGCGGGCGAGTGAGCCTGCGTAACGCTTCCTGATACTTCTCGCTCGTTTTCTCGATGATGGCCGCTGGCAGCTTCGGTGCTGGCGCGCGTTTGTCCCAATCGAGCGTCTCGAGATAATCCCGCACGAACTGCTTGTCGAATGAAGGCGGGCTGATACCAACTCGATAGGTATCGGCGGGCCAGAAGCGCGACGAATCGGGCGTCAATACTTCGTCGATCAAAGTCAGTCGACCCTCGGCATCGAGACCGAATTCGAACTTGGTGTCGGCGATGATGATGCCGCAGTCGCGCGCGTGACGGGCGGCGAATTCATAGAGCGCGAGCGCTGTCTCACGCACCTTCGCTGCCATCGCTGCGCCGATCAACGCCTCCACTTCGTCGTAGCGGATGTTCTCGTCGTGCTGACCGGCGGGTGCTTTGCTCGCGGGTGTGAAGAGCGGCGCTGGCAAACGTTCGGCCAGTGCGAGGCCTGCGGGTAACTCGATACCGCAGACTTTGCCCGTCGCTTGATAATCCTTCCATCCCGACCCGATCAAATAACCGCGCACGACCGCCTCGAGCGGTAGCGCTTTGAGCTTGCGAACGATGATCGCGCGGCCGCGCAGCTGCTCGCGTTCGTCGGCATCCAGAGGTAACTCCTCTAGGCTGCGATCGGACAATTGGTTCGGCACGATCGCGCTCGTGCGCTTGAACCAAAAATCGGAAATCTCCGTCAGAACCTGTCCTTTGTGGGGAATCGGGTCCGAGAGCACGACGTCGAAGGCGGAGAGGCGATCGGTCGTCACGATCAGCATGTGACCGGCATCGATGTCGTAGATGTCACGAACCTTGCCTCGGTGCAGCAGCGGCAGGTGGCGCAGGTGGGTGGTATGCACTAAGGAAGTGGATTGCACGCGGATGGTTCTCGTCGAGTTGCCGGCCCTTCGCCGGGGATTGGTAGTATTGCAGCATGCAGTGGAGCGGGAAACTCGTCGGCGGTGCTGTCGGCATGCTGGTCGGTGGCCCGGTCGGTGCCGCACTCGGCGTGTTGGCGGGTCACCTCGTCGACGACAAGGTCGCGGGAAGTCAGGGGGACGGATCCCCCCAAAGCAAAGCGCCGCCGAGCCAGTCTGCCTCGCCTGCTCAAGCCGCCTCATCTGCCAAGCCGCGAGCCAAGTCGTTCCATCACGTCGAAGACGGCGACCCGTTTGCGCAGGAGCCGGGTGCTGCGGAGTCGCCTGCGATGGCCGATGCACCGCAGCAGGTTGGCGAGCGATTTTTCGACACCACTTTCGAGGTCATGGGTCACGTCGCCAAATGCGATGGTCGCGTCTCAGAGCAAGACATTCGCGCAGCTCGCGCCGTGATGCAGGATTTCCAGCTCGATGCCACCCAAACCGCGCGTGCGATCGAGCGATTCAATCTTGGTAAGCAGCCAGGCTATGACATCTCGCGCGCCGTCATGGCGCTGCGGCGCTCGTGTGCGGGTCGTCCCGACATGCTGCGCACCTTCCTCGAAATTCAAATGCGCGCAGCGATCGGCGGTTCCGATTTGCGTGGCCCGGCGCGGCCACTTTTGACTAAAGTCGCAGCGATGCTCGGCGTGGCGGGTCTCGAGTTCGCGCATCTTGAGGCGGCACTACGCATTCGCTATCGCGCGCGCGGCAACCGCGGTGATGCAGCCGATTGGAATCGACCGGGCTCTGGACGTACGAGCGATGAGCCGCGTGGCGCAACGTCGGGCACCGGCGCCGACTCGGCGCGTAAAGCGCGTCCGGGAGCCGAGCAACAGCGAGCTCGCAGCAGCAGTGGCGCGCGTCCCGCGACCGCCGCGCGCATGTCGCTGGCCGAGGCCTACGAGGTGCTGGGTTTGCCGGCCTCAGCCGGGCCTGCAGAACTTTCTAAGGCCTATCGACGACAGCTCTCGCGCAACCACCCTGATAAGCTCAAGGCCAACGGTTTGCCGGAGTCGATGTTGGCGCATGCGCAGCAGCGCACGCAGCAGATCATCGAAGCTTGGAACGTGATACGCGAGAATCGAGGAATCAAGTCATGAAGCTCTCAACGTGGATCGCACCCTCGATACTCTCGGCGGATTTCGCGCGATTGGGCGACGAGGTCAACGCCGTACTCGCGGCTGGTGCCGATGTCATTCACTTCGACGTCATGGACAACCACTACGTGCCGAACCTCACGGTTGGGCCACTCGTCTGCGAAGCGCTGCGCAAGCACGGCATCCAAGCGCCGATCGATGTGCATCTGATGGTGCGGCCCGTCGATCGATTGGTGGGCGATTTCGCGCGCGCAGGCGCCAACTGGATCAGTTTCCATCCCGAGGCGAGCGATCATGTCGATCGCACCATCGGTCTCATCCGCGAAGCCGGCTGTCGCCCGGGGCTCGTGCTTAACCCGGCCACGCCGCTCTCGTGGCTCGATCACACGCTCGAGAAGATCGATCTCGTTTTGCTGATGTCGGTCAATCCCGGTTTCGGTGGTCAGTCCTTCATCCCGGAGACTCTGTCCAAAATTCGTGCGGTACGTGAACGTATCGACGCGACGGGTCGCGAGATTCGTCTTGAAGTCGATGGCGGCATCAAGACGGACAACATCGGCGCCGTCGCTGCCGCCGGCGCCGATACGTTCGTGGCGGGCTCAGCAATCTTCGGCAGCCGTGACTACGCGGCGACCGTGCGTGCCATGCGTTCGGCCGTCGTTGCCGCCGGCTGACTCAGTTTCGCGGGTCTGAATCCGACCAGCACGACCGTCTTGCCGCTGGCGCGCAGGACGCCCTCGTTTTCGAGCGACTTCAGCACGCGCCCGGCCATCTCGCGTGAGCAACCAACGAGTCGCGCCAGCTCCTGTCGCGAGACACGAATCTGCATGCCATCGGGATGAGTCATTGCATCGGGCTCTTCGCAGAGCTCGCGCAGGCTGCGCTCGATACGACCGCTGACATCGACGAAGGCGAGGTCGCGCAGCTTGCGCGTGGCGTGTTCGAGTCGCTCGGCCAGTTGTGAGGCGAGTTCGAGAGCGAGCATCGGCTGCTCGGCGGCCAGCTGCTGGAAGCGTGCGTAGCGCATTTCGGCGATCTCGGCGCGACCGCGTGCTCGCACGAACATGCTGCGCCCCGGCTCTGTGCCGAGCGAGACCATGGTGCCAAAGAATTCACCCTTGCCGAGATAGACGAGCACCATCTGCTTGCCTTGATCATCTTCGATCACCACCTCGACCGAACCCGACACCACGAGGAAGAGCACATCGGGTGGCTCACCACCACGGACCAGAACGGCGCGCGAGGCAACCTGTCGTTTCACCCCGATATCGATGAAACGCTGCATCGGCGAGACCGGTTTTGGTACGGCGGCGACGGGTTTCGGCGGTGGACCGAGCGGGCGCTGCGGAACCACGGCACTGCGCAAGCCCGGTGCGGTCGAGACGGGTCGAACCAGATTGGCGTTAGCAGGTTTGTGGTTGGGCAGCATGGTGGTTTCTCCTGAGTGCGGGGTCAGAACCAATAACTCGTACTCGTCATGACTTTGGCCGTCGCTTGCATCGCATCGCGAACGGGGGGCGGTAACTCGGTGCCACCAGCGTCGCGCGCGGCTACACCATGGGCAATCTCATCGCCGCGCATGACTTCGAGCACGGCGCGACTGCGGGTATCGGCTTGCGGCAAGCGCTGCAGATGACTGTCGATGTGGCCTTCGACTTGTTTCTCGGTCTCGCTGACGAAGCCGAGGCTGATGCGATCACCGGCGACGGCGGCGGCTGCGCCGATCGCGAAGGAGCCGGCATACCAGAGAGGGCCGAGCAGGCTCGGACGTGAGCCGAGCTCTTTTAAACGTTGCTCGCACCAAGCGAGGTGATCGGCTTCCTCACGGGCTGCCTGTAGCAGCATGTCGCGCACTTGCGGGCGCTGCGCGAAGGCAGCCTGGCCGTGATAAAGCGCCTGCGCCGCAATCTCGCCCGCGTGGTTGACCCGCATCAGGCTGGCGGCCTCGCGTCGTTCGGCATCCGACAGGGCGGCCTCGGGCAGATCCGCACCGGGCATGGGCCTGGCGGCGACCGGGGAGGCGAGCACCGAGCGGAGGGCTCGATCGAGGGTGGTCAGCAGGTTGTCGAGGGGTTGTTGCATGGGATGGCTCATTTCTCAGTGGTTGTTACGGCCGGGCTGGGCTCGGCTTGAGGGTCATTTGGCAAAATTGTTGTGCGATACCGGGCGCAGATCGAGGGCCGGGTCGGCCGGCCTGCAAGGAGGGTTTTGCAAAGACGGGACGGGTCACGTACACTCTCGCGCCTTTTTCGGGACTTGCGGTACCCCGCCATTTGGGGCGCCCGCCGCAGTCGGAGAGCTTGGAACATGAGCACGGTATTTGCAAAACCCGCGACCGTTCGCGGTGATTGGTTCGTCGTCGACGCCAAGGGCAAAACCCTCGGTCGTCTGGCTTCGCAGATTGCGCTGCGCCTGAAGGGCAAGCACAAGGCCGATTACAGCCCGCACGTCGACATGGGTGATCACATCGTCGTGGTCAACGCTGAGCAGGTGAAGGTCACCGGTGCGAAACTCACCGACAAGATCTACTACCACCACACCGGCGCCATTGGCGGAATCAAGTCGATCGCGCTTGAGAAGCTCCTCAAGGAGCATCCTGAGCGCGTCCTGCAGTTCGCCATCAAGGGCATGCTGCCGAAAACCATCCTCGGCCGTCGCATGTATCGCAAACTGCATGTTTTCGCGGGCGATCAGCATCCGCACTCGGCTCAACAGCCGAAGCCTCTGAACATCTGACAGGAACCATCGAATGCCCGCCACGAATTACGGCACCGGCCGTCGCAAGACCTCCACCGCCCGGGTTCACCTGAAGCCCGGTTCCGGCAAGATCACCATCAATGATCGCCCGATCGACGTGTTTTTCGGACGTGAGACGGGCCGCATGATCGTCCGTCAGCCGTTGGAGTTGACCGAGATGACCGAGCGCTTCGACGTGAAGGTCACGGTTGCCGGCGGCGGTATCACGGGTCAGGCGGGTGCGATCCGCCAGGGCATCACCCGTGCGTTGATCGAATTCGATGAGACCCTGCGTCGCCCGTTGCGTGCGGCGGGTTTCGTGACCCGCGATGCTCGCGAAGTCGAGCGCAAGAAGGTCGGTCGTCGCAAGGCTCGTCGCGGACCGCAGTACTCCAAGCGCTAATCGCGCAGGTGCACGGACTGCCGTCACGGCCACCGTTTTTGGGGGATCGTCTAGCGGTAGGACAACGGACTCTGACTCCGTTTACCTAGGTTCGAATCCTAGTCCCCCAGCCAAAACCGACAAGGCCCGCAGCGATGCGGGCCTTGTTCGTTTCCGATGCCAAAAGTGCGATCAGTCGAGGGTGCGAACGCCGTTCGGACCGCCCACCAAGACAACATCGGCAGAGCGCTTTGCGAACAAGCCGACCGAGACGACCCCGGCGATGCCGTTGATGGTGTTCTCGAGTGCGATCGGATCAAGGATCGTGAGACCGTGGACGTCGATGATCTGGTTGCCGTTGTCGGTGACCACGTTCTCGCGCCACAGCGGTTGCCCGCCGAGTTTCACCATCTGACGCGACACGTACGAACGCGCCATCGGAATCACTTCGACCGGCAGCGGAAAGCGGCCGAGTACATCAACCACCTTGCTCTCATCGACGATACAGACGAAGCGACGCGATGCGGCTGCGACAATCTTCTCGCGGGTCAGCGCGCCACCGCCGCCCTTGATGAGACGGCGGTGCCGATCGGTCTCGTCTGCACCATCGACGTAGAGTTCGAGATCGCCCGTTCGGTTGAGGTCGATCACCTCGATACCGATCGAACGCAAACGGGTGGTTGAACTTTCCGAACTCGACACGGCGCCCTTGAGTCGATCCCGCCAGGGAGCGAGTGCGTCAATGAAGTGATTGACGGTCGAGCCCGTGCCGACGCCGATCACCATACCGTCTTCGAGATAGCGCAGTGCTGCGAGCGCTGCTGCCTGCTTGCCGTTGTCAGCGTGATTCATGCGATTTTCCTCGGGCAAAAAAGAAGATGCCCGCTTGCGCGGGCACCTTCTCGTCTTTCAGAAGACAGCGAATGCGATTCTCATCCCACCCGCCGAGACTCACGAAGAGTCTTACTTCTTCTTGGCGACCTTCTTCTTAGCCTTAGCTTTCGCCTTAGCTTTCTTTTTGGCCTTAGCCATTGTCTTTCTCCAGTTACGGGTTAGTCCGAGGGTGAGTATATACACGCGATTGCAAAAAACAAGCAAGAGGTCATCGCGTTCACACCTCGGTGGTCATCACTGTTCACTGCAGCGACATGATGAACTTCCAGTGAGAGGCATCGATGGGTGTGATCGAAAGACGATTACCGCGTTTCAAGATCAACATCTCGCGCAGTTGCTTCGACTCGTGACGACGCAGCTCATCCAGCGAAATCACTCGAGAAAAACGCTGTTTCAAGCGCACGTCGACCATATACCAACGCGGTGACTCGGGCTTCGATGCTGCATCGTAGTGGTCGTGCTTGCGATCGAAGGCGGTGTTATCTGGGTAACCCGGCTTCACGATTTCGATGACGCCGACGATACCCGGCTCATCGCAACTCGAGTGGTACATGAAGGCGAGATCGCCGACCGCCATCTCGTCTCTCAACATGTTGCGCACCTGGTAATTACGAACACCGTCCCAGCAGGTCGTCTGACGGGGCGCTCTGGCAAGATCGTCGATGCTGAATGTCGACGGTTCAGACTTCATCAGCCAATACTTCATGTTGTTTCTCCAATGAAGAATTCGATTCCGCGCTCGGTGATCACCGCATCGAGCGGGATGTCGGTGGGTCTTGCTGCGAGTGCGACGACTCGCTGGCATTCGTAGGCGATCCCGATGAGTTTCGGTCCGCGCCAGCCGTGTCTTCGTCGGCGAAAACTCAGCGCCCGGTCGTAATAACCCGCCCCACTGCCCAAGCGGTGACCCTGCGCATCGAAACCCACCAAGGGCAGCAGGATCAGATCCAACTCTTGCGCTGATGTGTGGTCGTGGCCCGTCGGTTCGAGAATGCCGTGCCGATTTCGACTGAGCTTCGAGGTCGCTGGCGCGAACGTCATCCGCTGCGCTCGCGGCGACGTGATTCGGGGCAGGTAAGCGATACAGCGGTGTCTGCGCAGCAATTCGATGAGTGGTGCCGTATCGAGCTCACTGCCGACGGGCAGGTAGAGGCCGACACGCAAGCCGGGTCTGAGGCGGCCGAGTCTCGAGAGGTGGAGTGCGACTTGGCGATGGGCCGCTTCGCGTTCCGATTGCGACAGAGCGGCTCGGCGACGCCGAAGCTCTTGTCGCAGAGCCGCACGAGCGGCGAGCGGCACGCGGTCGCTCAAATCGAACACTCCCCCGATGAATTCGAAGACGTCACCCGCCTGTGCCGGTGTGAACCGTTGCTCTCGACACAGAGCAACAAGTGGGGCGGACTACGCCAGGTAAGGCTTTCCGCTCGAGGCGGACATGCACAATGCTGACAGCAAGCCCTGATGCCCCTGGGCGTTCAAACTTAGGGTCGAGAGGTAACCCGATCCACTATCGAACACCGCAGGTGACGCCGTGGAAAGGTTACACCAAAGAGGCGCGGCCGTCAGAGTTCGAGCTGTCGATCGCGCTCGAGCGCACCATCGATCCGTTCGCGCATAGCGCGCAGTTTGGATGCAGCCTCTGTTTCGCTGCGTTGTTCCCTCGATTGCAGGCGCAGCAAATCGTTGGCGAGGTTGAGCGCAGCGATGACGGCGATACGGTCGTAACCCACGACTTTGCCGCTATCGCGTATCTCGCGCATCCGCTGATTGAGGTATTCAGCGGAATCGAGGAGCGCAGATCGCTCTTCCATCGGACAGGCGACAAGAAATTCTTTCTCGAGAATACGAATGCTCACCCGAGCGGACTCTTTTTCGGTGCCGCTCATGCGCCGTGCTCCAAGGTCTTGAGGCGACCGATCATTGCCTCGACCCGCGTACGCACAGCTTCGTTCTTCTGCAGCAGGTTGGCGCGCTCGGTGGCAAGGTGGTCCTGACGCTGGCGCAGTGCGCGATTCTCTTCGCGCAAGGCGCCGAGCAGCGAGAGTACCTCGTCGAGTTGTTTCTCGAGGCGTTTGATCTCGGCGTCGAGGCCGGCGGCCGTATCGGTTGCAGTGGGTTGCATAGGCAAAATTATAGGCCTGCGATTACCGGTGTCCACGGGCGAAGGGCATAATCTCGGCATGAGTCAACCTGATTACCGGACGATCGAGAGCCGACTCGACGAATCGCGCGCCCTGACCGACCTGCCCGAAGCGCACGGCACCTTGGCCGGCGCCCTGTGCGCGAGCAACGCCGTCGCCTTGCAAGACTGGCTGCGCGAAGTGTTTCCCGAGGGCGTCGCCGGCGCCGCCGAAGGCGATATGCATGCCGTTTTCGAGTGGACGCGACATGTGCTCGGCAACGGACAGATGGAGTTCGCCATGCTGCTACCCGAGGATGATCGTCCGCTCGATGAGCGCGCGGCCGCCCTTGGTGAGTGGTGTCAGGGTTTTCTGTATGGCCTCGGTTCCACGCCGATACCCGATATTGATTCACTCTCGCCTGAGGTGGGCGAACTCGTCCGGGATCTCACGGCGATCACCCAGCTGAGCGTCGATGAGGCCGAGTCGGCCGACAGCAACGAAGAGGCGCTCGCAGAACTCATCGAGTTCGTTCGCGTGGGCGTGCAGTTGTTGTTCGACGAGCTCGCGCCTTTCCGAAATACGACCACCGGAGGCAGTGCACCTGATGGTCCGGTCTCGCTCCACTAATAAACCGGCTACTAAGCTGGCTGCACTCGGCTCGACGGGTGCTTTACCGCCCCTCGGGCGGGACGAATTTGCGCGCCGCCGCCGGCAGTTCATGAAGACGATGGGTCGCGACGCCATTGCGATCGTCGCGGCTGCACCGGTGCCGATGCGTAACAACGATGTTGAATTCGCTTATCGTCAGGACAGCTATTTCCACTATCTGACCGGCTTTGGTGAGCCCGAGTCGGTAGCCGTGCTGATTCCCGGTCGTCCGCAAGGGGAATATCTCTTGTTCGTGCGCGATCGAGATCCGGCGCGCGAGACTTGGGACGGGCGTCGTGCGGGCCCGGTCGGTGCGCGGCGCGATTACGGCGCCGACGACGCTTTCCCGATCAGCGATATCGACGAGATTCTGCCGGGCTTGCTCGAGGGTCGCGGCAAGCTCTACTACTCGGTCGGACACGACCGCGAGTTCGATCAGCGGGTCGTTGGCTGGGTCAATCGTCTTCGTGCCGAGGCCAAGCAAGGTCGTCACGCGCCTCATGAGATGGTGGCGCTCGAACACGTGCTCAACGAGATGCGGCTCTTCAAGAGTCGTGGCGAAATCGAACGCATGCGTGAGGCCGCGCGTATCGCCGCCGCCGCCCATGTGCGTGCCATGCGTTTTTGTCGGCCCGGTCGCTACGAGTATGAGATCGAGGCCGAGCTGCGTCACGAGTTCGCGAGGTGGCGCGCTGACATCTCGTATCTGCCTATCGTGGGCGGTGGCGCCAATGGTTGCATCCTGCACTACCGTGAGAACGAGTCCGTCTTGAACGATGGCGAGCTGTTGTTGATCGATGCGGGTTGCGAATATCAGACGTACGCTTCCGACATCACGCGTACCTTTCCGGTGAATGGGCGCTTCACGGACGCCCAGCGCGCCGCTTACGAAGTGGTGCTCGAAGCGAACCTAGCGGCGATCGACGCGGTTCGCGTCGGTAACGACTGGAACCGCCCGCATGAGGTCGCCGTCGAGGTGTTGACCGCAGGCATGGTGAAACTGGGCTTGCTCAAGGGTCGCGTACCGTCGTTGATCAAGTCGCAGGAGTATCGTCGGTTCTACATGCATCGAACTGGGCATTGGCTCGGCATGGATGTGCACGACGTAGGCGATTACAAGATTGGCGATGCTTGGCGCCTGCTGGAACCTGGCATGGTGCTGACCATAGAACCTGGGCTCTATGTTGCGCCCGGGACGCGTGGCGTGCCGCCGGAACTTCGCAGCTTGGGTATCCGTATCGAAGATGACGTACTCGTCACCGAGGATGAGCCCGCGGTGCTCACCGCGGGTGTGCCCAAGTCTGTCGCCGAGATCGAAGCCCTGATGTGTGCAGCGTGATGAGTGCAGCTTGAGGATCATGCGGTGAGCGAGTACGTCGAGGTGGATCTGGCGATTGTTGGCGGTGGACTCGTGGGTGCGAGCCTAGCGCTAGCCTTACGCCCGGCGGGTTTGCGGGTCGCGCTGATTGAGGGCGTGGCACCGGATGCCGCAGCTCAACCGAGCTTCGATGATCGTACAACCGCGCTCGGTAATGGCACGCGACGGGTGTTCGAGTCGCTAGGCGTATGGTCAGCGATGGCCGGCGAAGCGGCACCGATCCGCCGGATTCATGTCTCGGATGCAGGTCGTGCCGGTTTCGCGCGACTCGATTCGCGTGAGCACGATATCGATGCGTTCGGCTATGTCATTACCAATCGGTCGATGGGGCGTGCGCTGAATGCGGCCCTCGCTGGGCATGTCAGTCTCGAGAGGCGTATGCCGGCTCGTTGTACCGGCGTGGCATTCGACGACGAGGGCGTCGTACTTCACACCGAGCCTGGCGAGCGGCCCTTGCGAGCCCGACTCGTGGTCGCGGCTGATGGCGCGAATTCTTTGGTCCGTTCGGCTGCCGGGCTCGAGGCCAATGTGGAGGATTATCAGCAGGTCGCGATCGTGGCGCACGTGGCGAGTTCGAGGCCTGCCGATGGCACGGCCTACGAACGATTCACGTCGAGCGGGCCATTCGCCGTCTTGCCTTTGCACGATGGGCACTATGGCATCGTATGGACCTTGTCACCGGCGGTTGCCGAAGAAATCCTCGCCCTGTCGGATGCCGACTATCTCGCACGGCTGCAGGTTGCCTTCGGCTGGCGCATCGGTCGTTTGCTGACGGTCGGTCGGCGCCAGGCGTATCCGTTGCGCTTGACCCGCGCGGCCGCCGTGACGGCAGAGCGCTGCGTGCTCATCGGCAACGCAGCGCAGGCCTTACACCCGGTCGCAGGTCAGGGCTTCAATCTGGGTTTGCGCGACGCGGTAACGCTCGCTGAGATATTGATGGACTCGCTGGCCGATGCGAAGCGGGACGAGCGCGTTGTCGATGTGGGCTCGGCGGAACTGTTGGCTGAGTTCGCGCACCGACGCAGCGCCGATCGGGAAGGCATCATCGATTTCACTGACCGACTCGTGAAACTCTTCGGCGATCAGCGCCCCGGGGTGCCTCTGTTGCGCGATGTCGGTTTGTTGCTGTTCGATTTGTCGCCGACCGCCAAGCAGGCGATGTCGCGCTTGAGTTGGGGATTCGCAGGGCGTACGCCGCGACTCGCGCGAGGTGTGTCGCTGTGAACGCTGGCATCGCAGGCGAGACGGATTTCGACGTTGCCATCGTAGGCGGAGGCCCCGTCGGCGCGGCGCAGGGTGCATTGTTGCTGCGTGCCGGTCTCTGTCGCGCCGGGCGCGTATTGTTGCTCGAGCGTGACGTCCCCTCACGTACTTGGCCAGTGCCGCCTGCGCAGGATCCAGCAGATTTGCGCGTTTTTGCGATCTCGCGTGCGAGTGAGCGCATCCTTCAGCATGCCGGGGTCTGGTCGGCTCTGGCAGAGCAAGCTCGAGTGATATCGCCCTATGAGCGTATGCACGTGTGGCCCGCGAGCGTCGAACCGCGAGGGGCCGGCAGTTTGCGTTTCGATGCAGCGGAGTTGGCCGAGCCTAATCTCGGGCACATCATCGGCAATGGGGCATTGCAGCGTGCCGCGCTTGCCGCATTTGAAGCTGCGGGTGGTGTGCTGCGTGAAGAGTCTCTGCAACAGTTGAATTTTTTGGCCGATGCCGTGGAGCTCGTGACAGAGAC
>JBDLSG010000020.1:0-39075 GCA_039799645.1 Pseudomonadota bacterium
ACAGCCTCGCAGCGGTCGTCGTCTGCTGGCGGTGGGCACTGATTGTTCGGTCGGGAAGATGTATACGACCTTGGCCTTGGAGCGTGAGTTACGCGCACGTGGTGTGCCCGCTGATTTTCGAGCGACCGGACAGACCGGCATCATGATCGCGGGCGGTGGGGTTCCGGTCGACGCCGTGGTGTCGGATTTCGTCGCGGGCTCCGTCGAACAGTTGTGTCCTGCCAATTCGCCTGACCACTGGGACTTGATCGAAGGGCAAGGCTCGCTCTTTCACCCGTCGTACTCCGGTGTCAGTCTCGGCCTACTGCATGGTGCGACACCCGATGCGCTGGTCATGTGCCACGAGCCGACCCGTAAGCATCTTCGCGGCTTGTCGCATTGGCCTGTCCCATCGCTCGAGGAATGCTTCGAACTGCATTTGCGCTGTGCGCGGATTATGAATCCCGCCGTTCGTTTCGTCGGCATGGCCGTCAATACTTCGGCGCTAGCTGATGAGGCGGCGCGCCGTTTGCTTGGCGAACTCGAGCAGCGTTTCAGCCTGCCCGCCTCGGATCCGGTTCGCTACGGCGTTGCGGCGATCGTCGACGAGATGCTGCGCTGAGCTTGGCGCCGCTGATTAGCGGCAGAGTGCTGGCTGCTGCTCGATCAAGCTGCGGGTCGCCGCGAACTGCTTGAGTGTTGCCGCAGATGGCGTGTGCCCCTCGCCGGGCAGATAGACACCAAAGACAATGTCGCCTTGCTGGTCGTAGAACAGGACGCCACGCTGCGTTTCGTCGCCAATGGGCAGCTCCATGACGTAAATTGCCGAAAGCAAGTCAGGACGCAGATGACCGTGCATTCCCTCAGCTTCGGACTTCAGATTAAAGAATTGACTGCGCTTTGAGGGCTCTCCCTCGGGGATGCGACCATGCGTTTCAAAGATATGACCGCCTTTCATGACAACAGTGACCGCTTCGTCCCAAGTGGTGAGACTGGTCCAGACGCTGCGGAAATGGCTGGCAGCGATACCGTAGCTTGCCGATGGCAGTGCGCTTTGCACGGTAGCCTCTGGCAAAGAGAGCTTGGCAGCGACGCGGTAGGGTGCCGGCTTGGCAGGATCCGCCATCGCTGCTTGGATGGTGGAGCGTTGCGCTTCTGTCGCGCACAACGGGATGGCGGCATCGAGCGGTGCCGTCGATGCGAAGCAGAGTCCGACTGCTAGCAAGCATTGTTTTCTCATATCGCGATTCCCTGAGCAGTGAAAAACGAGGCTACACTCGATTGCATGATTCGATGGTCCCAATCCATTCTCGGATGCATCGCGCTCGGATGCATTTTGCTGATCGGCTCGATGCCGCGGCTGATAGCAGCCGAAGTTACACCAGCTATCATTGAAATTCGACCATCGATGCTCGACATCGAGCGCTTGGTGGACGAGCCGATCGAGGCTTCCTCCAGCCTCAATGCCTGGCACAACCGGATTTTTCTCGGCGTCCAGAGACGTTTGCTCTCTTTCGACCATCGTTTTCTCGATCCTTCGGAGGAGGCAGTTGCGGTTGCGGTACCCGTCTCGCCGTTTCGGCTCGGTGTGGATTTGATTGGTCTTGGTCGTGACGGATCCGTCGATTTCGAGACGGCGGCAGATTTCGACATTTCTTTGAATTTACCGAATCTCGAACAGAGTCTGGACGTGTTCATCACGACCGATGCGCTCTCCGAGAGCACGCTGGAGCAGGCGACCGAATCGCTGCGCGCGGGTCTGCGTTACGATCCTGTTCGATTGATGAATGTCGAAGTGGGCGCTAAGTTGGCGGCGGCGCCGGTCGGCTTCGTCGCCGTGCGAACCGGCAGGGCGTTTTCGTCGGGTGCGTGGCGAATCGAGCCTTTCCTGAAGGTGTTCGCCGAGACCGACGAGGGCTTCGGGTTGGCCAGTAGCGTCTTGATCGATCGCTGGCGGCAGCGACACCTACTCCGATCATCTTTGTCCGTGCGCTGGTTAAATGAAACCGGCGAGACCGGCTGGTCTTACCAATTCGTATCCGCCCATGCAAAAGCCGTCATCAGTCCTGATCGACGTTTGTCGCAGGTGCGAAATCGCGATCTCGGTGATGCTGCTGGATTTCGGCTCGAGGCGGGTGGTCGCAGCGCCAGCGGCGCCGATTTCTATGAGGCCGGTTTTTTTTGGAAAAAGCCTCTGCACGGACGATGGCTTTTTCTGAACGTCGAGCCGTTCGTGCGTTTCGATCGTGAGCGGCAGTGGTCCGCCGATCCGGGGCTGCGGATCGGTTTGGATGCACTGTTCTGGGACGTCGCTCGCTAAAAGTCAGGGCAGAGTGATCGTGGTCTCGAAGACCATCGCCGCACTGCCGACGATCCAAACACCCGCGAGGCGACCATCCTCGAACTCCAACTCCACATCGACTCGCCCCGGCCGATTTTGAAACTGACCCTGGGCGCCTGAAAACTCGACCTTGTCGCCATTGCGTTCCAAGAGTCCGTGGTGCAATAGATAGGCGCCAAGCAGTCCGTGTGCGTTACCGCTCACCGGATCTTCGGGAATACCGATGGCCGGACAAAACATGCGCGAGAGGGTAAGGCAGTCCGGTTGACCTGATTCAGTCGTGAATACGAAATGCCCCGACGCGCCGAGCTGTGCCGAGAGCGTGGTCAGGCGGCCGAAGTCCGGCTTCATTTGCTTTAATTGCTGACTGCCGCGCACGCCGATCAATAGTCGATTCCCGGCGCCACCGACGATGCGCATTTCGCAGCGTGGATCGAGATCGGCACTCGAGAGCGCCAGCGCGTCGAGCACAGCGAGTCGCTCACGTTCATTCAGCTCACGACCTAACGGAGGCGCCGGTTGTCGAACGGCGATGCGGCGGTCATCGCCGGTGCCGCGAATTTCAACATCGACCCGGCCGGCTTTTTGTTTTTGCCGAGCACGTCCGGGGTGCGGCGCGCGATCACGCGAGAGCACGTAGTGCGTCGCGATCGTGGCGTGACCCACGAACGCAGACTCGGTGCGTGGTGTGAAAAATCGTACGCGCAAATCGTGATCGTCTGCCTCAGGGGGCAGCACGAAGGCGGTATCACCATTGTTGAGTTCGCGGGCGATGGCGAGCATCTCCTCATCGCTCAACACTTCGGCGCCAAGTACGACACCTGCTGGGTTGCCCGTGAAAAGTTGCCGCGTGAACGCGTCGACCTGAAAGACCTGTACGGTTCTCGACATGATCTGCCTCCCATCGGGCGAGGGCCCCATTGGCTGACGCAAGGGGCGCGATTGTAGGCAAGTCGCTCGCCAACTGCACCCCGCACTTGCAACCGGCTGATTTTCAAGCAAAATAACCACTTACCTTGGGGTGGCCTTCGGGCCTGAGACGTCGCATGGGGCGGCGAACCCGTTGAACCTGATCCGGTTAGTACCGGCGGAGGGAGCAGGTGTATCCATCTCGTCTTTCGTGTTTTGCTTTCGTATCGCTCGCGCTCGCCATGCCGATGGCTGCGGCGGCGTCTGAGCCCACCCTGGAAGAGGTCATCGTGACGGCAACTCTGCGGCCGGCGGCGTCTCTGGAAGTTCCAGCCAGCGTCACCGTGCTCGATCGAGCTACGCTGAAGGAGGCTGGTTTGCAGCATCTGCAAGATGTCTTGCCGCTGGTGCCGAACCTGAATTGGGCGTCGGGCAGTTCTCGGCCTCGCTATTTTCAATTGCGTGGAATCGGCGAGACGGATCAATGGCAAGGCGCTCCGAACCCGTCGGTTGGATTTTTGATCGATGGAATGGACTTCTCGGGAATCGGCATGCCGGCGATGCTGCTCGATCTCGAGCAGATCGAAGTACTGCGGGGGCCTCAAGGAACCACCTTCGGCGCCAATGCGTTAGCGGGCTTGCTCCACGTGCGTAGCCAAAAACCGACCGACGAGCAGCAGCAGCGTTGGGAGGCCAGTTGGGGCGAGGCCGGTGTGGCGTCACTGGGGCTCGTTGCGGGCGGCGCACTCGGTTCGGAGTCTGCCTGGCGTATTGCCGCCCAGCGTTATCGCGCCGATGGCGCACGCGATAACGAATTCTTGGGTCGCGACGACACCAACGGTTTGTCAGAGGACACCTTGCGCTGGCGCAGCACGCATCGCTTCGCACCGCAATGGCAAGCGGATTGGTCTGTGCTCGCTGTGGATCAGGATAACGGCTTTGATGCGTTCTCCATCGACAACTCAAGACGGACTCGCTCGGACGATCCCGGGCGTGATCGACAGCGTTCATACGGCATGTCGTTGCAGCTGGCGCGCGATGGGGAGGTAGAGTTTCGTAGCGTCACTGCGCTTGTCGATGCAGACATTCTTTATTCGTTCGACGGCGACTGGGGTTTTGATCCTGACTACGATTTCACCTCGCGATTCCTGCGAGATCGTCGAACCGTCAGCCAGGACTTGCGTTGGTTATCGAACGACGGAGGGTGGATTATCGGCCTCTATGGTCTCGATATCCGCGAAACCAACGATCAGCTCGATCTCTACGGCGGCGAGATCTATCGTCGATTGCAAAGCGATTATCGCGCCCGGCACGCCGCGCTCTACGGCTCGCTCGATCAGGCGCTCTCGAGTCGCTGGACGCTCACGGTCGGCGCACGCCTCGAGCATCGCGACTCCGAGTACATCGACACCGATGGCACGGATCTCGCGCCGCTCGAGAGCATGTGGGGTGGTAACCTCTCCCTCAGCTACCGAATCGGTTCGCATCAGCGCGCGTACGTGTCGCTCGCGCGCGGCTACAAGGCCGGGGGTTTCAATATTGGTGCCGTGATTCCGGCCGATCGTCGCGAGTTCGCGGAAGAAGTTTTGAACTCGATCGAGCTCGGCTACAAGGCCGAGGATCCCAATCGTCTGTGGCGCCTCGAGGCGAACCTATTTCTCATGCGACGCGCGGATCAACAGGTGAGTACTTCGGCTCAACTCGATCCGGGCGATCCACTGTCGTTCATCTACCTCACGGACAATGCGGCCCGTGGCGAGAATGCCGGTCTCGAAGCGAGCATCAGCCGTAGGTTGTCGGCGCGTTGGCAGCTATCCGCGTCGGCGGGTGTTTTGCGTACCCGCTTTCTGGACTATGTGACGGTGGATCGTGATCTTGCCGGTCGCGAGCAGGCGCATGCGCCGGCGCGACAAGCCGCGTTGAGTGCCGAATATCGCCACGAGCGAGGTTGGTTCGCCAGGGCCGATGTGCAACATGTCGCTGCGTTTTACTTCAGTGACAGTCACGACGAGCGTTCCGAGTCCTACAATCTGCTCAATCTGCGCGCCGGATACGAAAGTAGGCGTTGGCGGGTTGATCTTTGGGTTCGAAATGCGCTCGATGACGATTACGCCCAACGCGGTTTTTTCTTTGGCAACGAGCCGCCTGATTATCCCAACAAGCTGTATGTGCAGCTGGCTGATCCGCGGCGCGCCGGGCTCAATGTGACGTGGACGGTGCACTAAGTGCAAATCTGGTTCGATCAACTACTCGCGACACATTGGGCTGAGCACGTGGCACTGCTGTGCGGTGTCACCTACGCGATCCTAGCCGTAAAGCGGATTCGCTGGGCTTGGGTCTTTGGTGCCGCCTCGTCTGCCGTGTTGGTGTGGTTGGCGGCGGGCGCGGCGTTGCCGCTGCAGGCGGTGCTACAGGCCGCTTACGTGTTGATGGCCGTGTACGGTTTTTGGCACTGGTCGAAGGTTGCACCGGGTGAGAAGGTCATTGCCGTGACCATGTGGGGTTGGCAACGACACCTCGTCGCGTGGGTCGTCATCGCCACTTTGGTCTGGTTCGGTGCGCCGCTATTGCAGCAGCATACGGCTGCGGCGTGGCCGCATCTGGATGTGGTCGTCACGGGTCTCAGTTTGCTCGCCACTTGGATGACCGCTCGAGCGATCCTCGAAAATTGGCTGTATTGGCTTCTGGTCGATGCCTTGTCGTTCTACATGTACTCGGCGCAGGGCTTGATGTTCGTGGCGATGCTGTATTGCATTTATTTCGTCATTGCGATTTTCGGACTGCGTAGTTGGTGGCAACAGCGCACATGAGTGCGTCTGGTCTCAAGTCGCTGACTGGCAACCGCATCGAATGTCGGCAGGTTCAGGGTCGACGGCTCGTTCGTCGGCACTGGAGCAGTGCGACGCGAGCGTCGTGGTTGGGTGCGAGCCGCGATGCGGAATTGGCGGCGCATCGCTTGGCCAGTCAAGCGGGTATCGCCCCGCAGATCACCGATGTGGATTGGGCATCGTGCTGGATGGAGATTGAGTGGGTCGATGGTGTGCCCATCGTCGTGGATGAGCTCGTTGCCTCGCCGTCGAGATCGGCGCTCTGGGCGCTGCTTGAGCAACTGCGCAGGTTGGGCACGCAGGACGTACCGAGGCTCGATGTATCGCATCGCCTCGACGAGTTACTCGATCGGCTGAGTCGGGTCGATTCGAGTGCGTGGCTGATATGGCAGCAGCAGTGGCGGGTGCTTCGGACGGGAGCAGAGGAGGGGGCGTCAGCCGAGAGTGCTGCATCGCGTGTCGGATCGTGTCTCGTGCACGGTGATCTGCATTCGGGCAATGTGCTGCGCCGAGCGGATGGGCGATTGGTCTGCATCGACTGGGAATATGCGCACGCCGGTCATCCTCTGGAGGACTTGGCAGGTTTGCTGAACGCCTCATCGGTATTGCAGGCGGAGTGGCAGAAGGCGCAGCACGCCACAGCGCCGCGCCCTGATTGGTGGCCAGAGACGATTTTCGACGCACTTGGTTGCCCGGGGCACGCAGAGCAAGTTCGACGCCTCGGCTGGTGGGTCGAGGCGCGCCGCATCTTGGATGGGGTTTGGGTAGCACTGGCGTCGCATTCTGCTGGAAACGCGCCCCACGCCTAGGCAAACTAGGCAGCTCGGTTTCAAAGTGGATACAGGATGAGCGAATGCCTACCTTGAAGGTAATCGACCGCGACGGTGTGGAGCACGACGTTCCCGCTCGAGCCGGTGTCAAATTGATGGAAACGCTGCGCGAACTCGAGTACGGCATTTCGGCGATCTGCGGCGGCATGTGCTCTTGTGCCACTTGCCATGTCTATATCGATCCCTCTTGGGCGGCCAAGATTCCGGCTCCGATGTCGGATGAGCGTGAATTGATTGACGAGTTGGCGCATCACAAGGAAGGCTCACGCCTCTCTTGTCAGATAGAGATGACCGACGCGCTCGACGGGCTGCGCGTTACCATCGCACCGGACGAGTGACGGGCGCGCGCGGTGGATTGGTTCGTTCTGTTTCTAGTGGCGGCCGCAAGCATCGCGGTTGCACGCATCGTTTATCAGGTGCGTCGCACGGCCACGCATCGAGCCGATGATTGGGACGCTAAGCTGATCGAACGGCTGCGTCGCGGCGGCGTCGATCCCTTCCAACCCCTGCAGATCGATTTCTTCATCGCCATGCCCACCCTGGAAGCGGCGCGAACGGTGGCGGGTCAGTTGGAAGCCGACGGCTATGCGATCGAGATGCGCGAATCAGCCGAAGGTGGTGCGCACCCGGTCAGCGTTCATGCGGTCAAGTCGATGCACCTGCATGTTCCGGTGATCCGAGCGGCTTCGCAGCGCCTACGCGAATTAGCCGAGGCATCGGGCGGTCGCTACGACGGTTGGGCTCCGGGCAAGGCTTAACGTTTTTCAGTCTGCCGCTTTACCGCTTCGGCAGCGGCTTCGATCGCGGCCTGATCTCCAAGATAGCGGTGACTACGCGGCTGCAGGTTGGCATCGAGGTCATAGAGCAAAGGCACGCCCGTCGGGATGTTGAGCTCGACGATGTCCTGCTCGGGTACGTCGTCCAGCATTTTGACCATCGCGCGCAGGCTATTGCCGTGCGCCGTCACCAACACGTTCTTGCCGGCGCGCAGTTGCGGCGCGATGCCGTTGTCCCAAATTGGCTTCACGCGAGCCAAGGTATCTTTGAGCGACTCGGTCGCAGGTAGCAGAGCAGGATCGATCCCCGCGTAGCGACCATCGAAACGCGGATGTCTCGGGTCATCGACCGACAGCGGCGGCGGTGGGATGTCATAGCTGCGGCGCCAGATTTTCACCTGTGCTTCGCCATGTTCGGCCACCGTCTGTGCCTTGTTGAGACCTTGCAGGGCGCCGTAGTGACGCTCGTTCAGGCGCCAGTTCGTTTCGATCGGCACCCACATGCGATCCATTTCGTCGAGCACGATCCAAAGCGTGCGGATCGCGCGCTTGAGAACCGAGGTGTAGGCGACGTCAACATAGATACCGGCTTTTTGGATTTCACGACCCGCATTGGCAGCTTCAATACGCCCCTGCGGCGAGAGATCGACATCCGTCCAACCAGTGAACAGATTCTCCACGTTCCAGATGCTTTGACCGTGACGTACCAGGACCAGTTTTCCCGCCATTTTTGCCGTGCTCCCGCAACGTTGGGGTGGAATCGAGGGCGCAGATGCTAGCACAGGGGTCTGTTGTCCTCGTCCGATGGCCGGGCATAGACTCGAACCGAAAGGGGATCACATCGCGGCGTCAGATCGCGGGAGAAAAACATGAGCGCGAATCTCGAGTCTACGACCTCGGGCAACGGGGGTGTGAAGAGCTGGCTCCATCGACCGCCCTACATCGGCTTGGTGGCATTTTTGATCGTCTTCGTGGTGCAGGCACTCGGCCACACCGTGATGATCATGATGGAGGAGATCTGGCCTGGTCCCGGTTATGTGTTCGAGTCGGCGTTCGCTCTCGGAGCCTTGGGCGCGCTCTTGCTCTGGCTCGGCATGCGCCATCCCAATGAAGTATCGGCAACATGGTACGGATTTTGGGCCGGGACTTTTTTGTGGACGGGTTGGGTGGAATTCGCGTTCGTTTGGTCGGGCGAGGATCTCGGTGTTCCCGATTTGATGGATCCTTTTAAGCCCGGCGTCATCGCGACGAAGGCCGAATATCTCGTGATGATGTCATCGATCGGTGTGCTCGGATCGACACTGGTCTATTTTCTTTTCAACAAAGAAACCAAGTGCAATTTCTTTGTCTGGTTTCAGCGCCATCTGAGACTGAAGACGGGCAAACCCAATCCGCATCATGAGCGCAACTTTGCGGCGATCACGGCGCTCGAGACGGTCTATGTGATTTGGTTTTTTTACCTCGTCCTGCTGTTTTTGTATCACAAAGATTTCGCAGGCGACCGTCATCCGGTGACCTATGCCGTGTTTTTTCTCAACGTCATCTGGGCGGTTTATTTGTTCCGTCGTTTGATGTTGTTTTGGCGCGTGACGACCGCGATACGGTACGGCATTCCGACGGCGATCATCGCCTGGAACGCGGTCGAGCTTGGCGGTCGCTGGCACTGGTTTACCGAGTTCTGGGAGCACCCGGAAGACTACGCCTGGCAACTGTCGGCGTTGGCCATCGGTATCGTGGCGGCAGCCTGGTTAGCGGCTCGCACTCCGATGCACACGAAGACCAATCGCGACAGTTAAACAGAGCTGTTCAGTCGGTGAGGCTGCGCAGGCTGTCGACACACACCGACAGGGCGGCGAAGTCGCTTGAGCCCCCTGCCGACACGTCCGCTAAGGTTCGCTCCCAGCGAGCCAAGGCTTCCCGTCGGCTAGCAGACCATCGGTTGTAATCTTGCGTCGCGGCGGCAGTGACGATCGCACGTTGCAGTTTGCGTACGGCCTCGCGTAGCCCCGAGCGTGCGATCGCCTGCAGTGGGCCGTCCACAACCAGGCGGTCGATTCGGGATCCTAGCCAATCGAGCTTCAGCTTCTCACCGATCGCAAACCAATCAGCCGCAACGGCGACGATAGGGCGCCGCTGCAGTTTAGCCAGCTCTGCCACGTCGAACGCGGCATCGCGCGAGGTTCCATTTGCCAACCGAGTCGCCAGTGTTGCAGGCAGGCCTGCGTCGAGGTAACGCTGCTCTGTCGACACGAACTCGCGCTTGAGATCGCCGCTGAGACTGCGTTGGACGATTTGTTGAAAGGTCCGCACTGGAGCGCTCAACTCAGACACGGTGTCAGCCACGACCAGTGCGCTCTGACGTCGTAACAACCACATCGTCGCATGGCGCAGGGTTCTGGCGGTGTCGGCGTAAGCGGCGTATTGCGCTTCGCTTGGGATGCGATTGTCGAGCGCTTCGATATCGCTCCAGATATCGCGTGCCTGTAGTAACTCACGAGCGATGCTGTATGCGCGAGCGACATCCGCTGCCGAGGCGCTGGTTTCTTCGCAGGCGCGCATGACGAAGCTCGGTCCCATGCGATTGACCAGGCTGTTGGTTACGGCAGTGGTGACGATCTCTCGTCGCAGTTGGTGTCGTCGAATGTCTTTGCTGAAGCGCTGCGTTACAGCGGACGGGAAGTATCGCTCCACTTCCTGGGCAAAGTAGCTGTCGTCCGGCAAATTGGTATCGATCAATTGCCGATAGAGAGAGATCTTCGAGTAGGCGAGCACGACGGCCAGTTCAGGGCGCGTGAGGCCGAGTCCTTGTTTGCGACGCGTGGCCAGTGCCTCGTCGTCCGGTAGATTCTCGACTTGGCGATCGAGTTCGCCTTTACGCTCAAGATGTCTGATCAGACTCTGTAGTTCCGGCAGTCGCGCGGCCGACTGCAACTCGAGCGTGGAGAGCGCTTGGCTCTGCAGGTAGTTGTTGCGAAGAACGAGTTTCGTCACGTCCCCCGTTAAGCGTGCGAGCAGACGATCACGCTCCGCTCTGCGCAAGGCGCCGCGCGATTCGATGGCCGAAGTCAAAATCTTGAGGTTGACCTCGACATCGGAAGTATTGACGCCCGCCGAATTGTCGATGAAGTCGGTATTGATGCGTCCACCGGTGAGGGCGTACTCGACACGCCCGCGTTGCGTGCAGCCGAGGTTGCCGCCTTCACCGACGACTTTCGCTCGTAAATCGCGACCATCGACGCGGACGGCATCGTTGCTGCGATCGCCCGCTGCGGATTGGGGTTCGTCGCTTGCCTTGACGTAGGTGCCGATGCCTCCGTTCCAAAGCAGATCGACAGACATGCAAAGAATGGCGCGAATAACGTCGTTCGGAGTGGCGGAGGTCGCGTCGATGCCTAGCATCGAGCGAACCTCTACGCTGAGTGGAATGGCCTTGGCGCTACGCTCGTAGATACCACCGCCCTTGGAGATGAGACGGGCGTTGTAGTCCGTCCAAGCGGAGCGGGGCAGCGCGAATAGACGCACTCGCTCGGCAAAGCTAGTGGCAGGATTCGGATTCGGATCGATGAAGATATGCTGGTGATTGAACGCGGCGACCAGTTTGATCTGCTGCGACAAGAGCATGCCGTTACCGAAGACGTCGCCGGACATATCGCCGATACCGGCAACCGTGAAAGGCTCGCGCTGAATGTCTCTCCCGAGCTCGCGGAAGTGTCGCTTCACGCACTCCCAGGCGCCGCGCGCTGTGATGCCCATCTTCTTATGGTCGTAGCCGGCGGATCCGCCGGAGGCAAATGCGTCACCCAGCCAGAAGCCGCGCTCGACGGCGATCGCATTGGCGATATCCGAGAAGGTTGCCGTACCTTTATCCGCAGCGACGACGAGATACGGATCGTTACCATCGCGACGGTGAAGATTCGGCGGCGGTGCAACGCGGCCGGCGACGATATTGTCCGTGAGATCGAGCAGGGCGTTGATGTATTGGCGATACGCCGCAACGCCCTCGGTCTGGATGGCATCGCGCGGCCCGCTCGGCAGTTGGCGCGCAACGAAGCCGCCTTTGGCGCCGACCGGAACGATGACCGTGTTCTTGACGTTCTGCGCCTTCATCAGCCCGAGCACTTCGGTTCGGAAGTCTTCGCGACGATCCGACCAGCGCAATCCACCTCGAGCCACTTCACCCATACGTAGGTGCACGCCCTCGACCCTCGGACCGACCACGTATATCTCGTAGCGCGGTCGCGGCAGCGGCAAGTCGGGAATCCCCTTCGGGTCGAGCTTGAATGCCAGTACCGGACGATGCTCACCGTTCTCGCTGCGCTGGAAGAAATTGCAGCGGAGGATGGCCAGAACGACCGCTTGGAATCTTCGCAGGATGCGGTCTTCGTCTGCATTTACGATGCCGTCGAGTCGTTTGGCTAGACGGGTCAGAACCTGAGCTTCGGTTTTTTCGCGTGTCTCTTTGCGTAGTTTGGGGTCGTGCCGCACAGCAAAGAGCTGGTACAAATCGTGGGCGACGGCTGTGTTCGACTCCAGCGTGCGCTCCATGTAGCGTTGACTGAAGGGGATGCCCGCTTGCAGCAGGTATCGACAGCAGGCGCGCAGCACGTTGATTTGGTGGATGTCGAGCGGAGTCGACAGCAACAGTCGGTTGAAACCGTCGTTGTCGATCAGCCCGTCGCGAACGGATTGCAAGCCCTCGAGCAGTCGATCACCGTCGACATCAACATCAAACTTGGCGTCTGCCTTCAGTTCGATATCGAAGTCCTGGATGGCATTCTTCTGCGAGCTTGCGTCGCCTACGATCCAAGATTGCTCTCCCAAAAGACGCAAGCCGAAGTTTTCGAACATCGGCACCAGATCGGCGATCGGCAGACTCGAGCCACGTCGTACCAGACGAAGATGTAAATGAGGCTCGATAATGCCGGCATCACCCTCAGGGCGGTGGACTCGCCAGTGCGTGGTGGCGTTCGAGCTCGCCAGATGTTCCATCGCGTTGATGTCACGCAGCGACGTCGACGGTGACACGGCTGTTTGATACGCCAAGGGAAAGCATGGCGCATAGCGCTGAAAGAGTCGCGCTGCCGCCGCCGGCGCGAGCGCGTCTTGCAAGGTCGCACGCAGGTGATCCGTCCAGGTGGCGACGGCATCGGCGACTTCGCGCTCGAGTGCAGCGACTTGTATGCCCGAGAGTTTCTCGACTCCGCCCCGAATCATCACATGCAAGCGCGCGTGGTTGGACAAGGCGATCTGAACCTGCGACTCGAGATCACTGCCGCCGCAATGTCGTGTCAGCAGTGCCTCGATGCGATGACGGACTTCTGTCGTGTAGCGATCGCGGGGTACGAAAGCCATACAGGACCAGAACCGACCGAGCGGGTCGTGGCGCAGCATCACGCGTGTAGTCGGACGATCGTAGAGGTTGACGACGCCACGGACGAAGTCGACGAGTTCGGTCGGAGTAGACTGGAACAGCTCGTCCCGAGGCCAGGTCTCGAGTACGGCAAGCACGGCCTTGCCATCGTGACTGCGGGGGTCGAGGCCGAAACGCGTGATGACTTCAGAAACTTTGCGGCGTACGACCGGGATGTCGTTTGGTGATGCGAAGTAAGCCGTGGCGGTCCACAGACCGAGGAAGCGATGTTCACCTTGAACACGACCTTGCTTATCGAAATCTTTGATAGTCAGATGATCTAGATGTCCACTACGGTGCACAGTGGAGCGTAATGCCGATTTCGTGATGATCAGCGGATCGGTGCTGCGCATGGCGTCGCGCAGTTCACCTTGCAAGTTCTCGGTGCCGCTCTTCTCGAGCGATCCGGCACGCAGAATACCGAGCCCGCTGCGTTGATCGGCTTGCAGACGATCACGATGTGCGCCGCGCGTCAGGCGTTGATATCGATAGCCGAGGAAGACAAAGTGGGCTCCCTCCATCCAGTCGAGTAGAGCGATCGCTTCGTCGCGCTGTTGCGCTCTCTCGCCACGTAACGGGGCTTTGGCGAGTTGCTCAATGGCTCGACGAACCTTGGCGCGCATCGTCATCCAGTCGGTGACGGCGAGCTGTACGTGCTCCAGTGCGACATGCAGGCGTGCTTCCAGGCGCTCGGTCGACTCGGCATCCCAGAGTCGATCGATTTCGTATAACTGCCAAGACTCAGTGCGGGCGCGCTCGTGAGCGTCGTCGTGGGTTGATAGCAAACGACCACGCCCATCTCGTCTGACATGCAGTACAGGATGGACCAGCATCCGTACGGCGACTCCCGTTTCCGCAAAAGCGATTCCGAGCGATTCGACCAGGAACGGGCGATCATCGGTGGCAATCAGTACCAGACTGCTCGAGTCGGACACATGCACGATCTTCAACAGCGTTTGGTCGGTGCGTCGTTTCTCGGCCATGCCGAAATGCAAGCCGGCGATGCCGGCCAAATAGGCGGCCTCGCGCGCTGCGAGGTCTTCCTCGCCGACACCGCTGAAATAACGTCGCAGTAGATCGAGCGGCATCCGCTCGGCGTGGCCTTTAGCCGCCTTGATGATCTGGTCGATGAGGGTGAGACGGCGCTTGGGGAGTTGGGTCGGCATGTCAATTCTCGTCTTGAATCGGTGGTTGAATGGTCAAGCGATCGGCTCGCTGTGTCAGCAGTTGCAGCAAGCGATCGAGTTCGAGACGTTGGGTTACATCGAGACCGTCGAGCAGGGTGCGCTCATAGGCTCGTGCAATGGGAACGATTTCTTCGTAGACGCGCTGCCCTTGCACGGACAACCGAAGCTCGGAGCGACGACGATCTTGTGAGGTGTAGCGGCGCTCTAGTCGACCTTGTTTGAGTAAGCGGGTGACGGCACGACTCACGGCCACGGCATCCATCGCAGTCCTCGCCGCGACGTCGGCCGCCGACAGGCCTGGCTGCATACCGAGTACGGCCAAGACTCGCCATTCGGGAATGCGCAGATCGAATCGCTCGGTGTAGCGGTTTGCAATCGCCGTGCTCACCGTATTGCTGAGCACCGAGAGTCTGTAGGGAAGAAATCGATCGAGTATCAGCAAGTCATTCATGATCTTTCGATGGCAACGACGCGCTGGTCGATCGCTCCAAAGATCGATCGACCGTCTGCATCCCGCATCTCTATTTTGACTTGATCGCCTGGCGATAAGAATGGGGTTGACGTGGTGCCGGTACGCAGCTGTTCCACCGTACGTTGTTCTGCGATACACGAGTAACCGACTCCACCTTCGGCAACCGGGCGACCAGGACCACCGTCAGCATCGCGATTGGATACCGTACCGGAACCGATGATGGTGCCGGCTGTGAGGCTTCGGGTCGTTGCCGCGTGAGCGATGAGTGCTGGAAAGTCAAAGGTCATGTCGACGCCGGCGTTGGCGCGTCCGAAGTCTCGGCCATTGAGTCGGACGAGTAGCGGCAGGTGTGCGCGTCCACCATCCCATGCGGTCCCCAGTTCGTCGGGCGTGACGGCGACCGGCGAGAAAGCCGAGGCCGGCTTCGACTGGAAAAATCCAAAACCTTTGGCCAGTTCGCCCGGGATCAGGCCTCGCAACGAGACATCGTTCACGAGCATCAATAATCGGATGTGCTCGCGGGCCGTACTTGCATCGCAGGCTTGCGGTACATCGTCGGTGATCACCGCGAGCTCGGCCTCGAAGTCGAGACCCCATTGCGGATTGACGAGCGGGATATCGTCGGTCGGAGCGAGGAAGCCATCGGAACCGCCTTGGTACATCAACGGATCGCTCCAGAAAGACGGCGGTAATTCCGCCCCGCGAGCTTTGCGGACCAAGGCCACATGATTCACGTAGGCGGAACCGTCGGCCCACTGATAGGCGCGTGGCAGCGGCGAGAGACACTCTGAGGGATCGAAAGCGATGCCTTCGCCCGCGTTGACGCGTGCGTTCAGGGCTTGGAGCGATGGTTCGATTTGCGCCCAATCGTCGAGCGCTGCCTGCAGTGTCGGTGTAATCGACTGAGCGTCGAGGCAGCGTGTGAGATCGCGCGAGACGACGACAAGACGTCCGTCGCGGCGATGGTGGACATCGCGCACGCTCGCGAGCTTCATGATTCGTGCTCCGAGGATGAGTGCAGCCAAGCATTGTGCTTCGGTGCCCGTTTCGTGCGGCTCCACTCGGCCAACATCGGTTCTGCGTTGGCGCGCGCCTTCGCAGTCGCCTCGTCACTGGCCGTGTTGCAGGTCAACTCGAGGCGATGACCATTCGGATCGAAGAAATAAATCGAGCGGAACAAGCCGTGGTCTGTGGGTCCAACGACTTCGATTCCACGCTCGAGCAAGCGTGCGCGAGCGAGGCTCAGTGTCGCGAGATCGACCACCTCGAAGGCAATGTGCTGCACCCATTGCGGGGTGTTCGGATCGCGACCCATCGGTGGGCGAGTCGGGAGCTCGAAAAAGGCGAGGACGTTGCCACCACCGGCATCCAGAAAGACATGCATGTAAGGGTCGTGTTCGCCCGTGGAGGGGACTCGATCCTCGGCGAAAGCAACGGTGAATTCCATGCCGAGCATATCGCGATAGAACTCGACGGTCTCGCGCGCGTCGTTGCAGCGGTAGGCCACATGGTGAATGCGTTGTGTAAGGCTCATACGGCGGTGCTCTCGGTACGCAGCGCACCTCGACGCAGCTGGTCGCGTTCCAGTGACTCGAACAATGCCTTGAAGTTACCCTCACCAAAGCCTTCATCACGCTCGCGCTGGATGAATTCAAAGAAAAGTGGGCCCACCATGCACTCGGAGAAGATCTGCAGCAGCAGTCGCTTTTCGCCGCGAGTATCGCCATCGAGCAGGATGCCGCGCTCCTGCAGCATCGCGACGGGTTGATCGTGCCCCGGTAGGCGCTCCTCGAGCGCCTCGTAGTAGGTTGCTGGTGGTGCCGACATCAAGGGCACGCCGCGCGCTCGCAGTTGGTCGACGGTGGCGCACAGATCGGTGGTAGCCAAAGCAATGTGCTGAATGCCCTCGCCGTTGAATCGCATCAAAAACTCTTCGATCTGTCCGCCACCTTTGCCGTCTTCTTCATTCAAGGGAATACGAATGCGATTGTCGGGCGCCGTCATCGCGCGGGACTGCAGCCCGGTATGTGTGCCTTGGATATCGAAGTGACGAATCTCACGAAAGTTGAACAGTCGCTCGTAGAACCCAGCCCAGTGCGCCATGCGTCCACGATAGACGTTGTGGGTGAGGTGATCGATATGCGTGAGCCCAACGCCGGTCGGTGCGCGATCGGCTCCGGGCAAGAACGTGAAGTCGATATCGTAGATGCTGCTGCCATCGTGATATCGATCGATGAGGTAGAGCGCAGCGCCACCGATGGCGCGCACCGCGGGTAAGCGCAGCTCCATGGGGCCGGTTGGCACCTCGATGGGCTGGGCGCCCAGCTTCAGTGCCCTGGAATAGGCGTGATGCGCATCGCGAACGCGAAAAGCCATGCCGCAGGCGCCGGGTCCATGCTCTTCGGCGAAGTAGGCGGCCTGACTAGCGGGTTCGCTGTTGAGGATGAAATTGATTCCGCCTTGGCGAAACAGGGTGACCTGCTTGGAGCGGTGACGGGCAACCAAGGTGAAGCCCATGGCTTCGAAGACGGGCTCCAGAACACCGGGTTGCGGTGAGGCGAATTCGACGAATTCGAAGCCGTCGAGGCCCATGGGGTTGTCGCGAGGCGAGGTGGCTAGGTTCATAGGCGGCATTATAGTTTCACTTGAAACTATTTTGTTCGTGGACAGTTCGGGCCCCAATCTCTATAGTTATGCAATGTTGAGTAACTCTGAAATCAAGTACGATTCGGAGTTCATGGTCCGCGCGCTGCGGGCCGTGGCCGACCCCGCGCGTCTGCGACTGCTGCGCCTGTGCAGCGATCAACCCACCAGTGTCTCTGAGCTTGCCGCCGCGACGGCCGATAGCGAACCGAACGTTTCGCGGCAACTTAAGCAGCTCGCGCTCGCGGGTCTGCTGCGTCGCGTGCGCCGTGGGCAGCGAGTCGAGTACCTGCCGGTCGCCGACAGCGGCTTCGCCCGCGACTTGCTGGGTCTCTTGTTGCAGCGACTCGATCCAGATGACCCGGCGCTACGCGAAGCGCGCGCGCGGCTGCGGGCTATCGAGGTCGCGGCGCGTAATCCGGCTTTGCTTCGCGCAGCCACCCACGAGTGGCTGCAGACAGGGCGCCTCGGGCGCACCCTGCGGGTGGCCATCGAAGGGGAGTTGATGCGAGATCTCGCCGGTGCGCGCGTGCTCGCTCGTACCCAGCATCGTGAGTTGCTCGAGAGTCTCTCGAACTCGGATGCGCAATTGACACTGCGTGCTCGCGACAAACACGAACTCGCGC
Organism: Pseudomonadota bacterium; assembly: GCA_039799645.1. Taxonomy (GTDB): domain Bacteria; phylum Pseudomonadota; class Gammaproteobacteria; order Steroidobacterales; family Steroidobacteraceae; genus UBA964. Next base: position 18,002 of record JBDLSG010000020.1, read on the forward strand.
TGCTGAAGGCCTGGTCGCAGGATCAGCCCGCGGGCTTGGAAGTTCGAGCCAATTCCGAATTGCGGCAGCAAGAGCGTTTCGACGTCGTGATCGACATACCGCTCGCCGGTGAGATCAAAGATGCGGCGCAGTTGGCGAGTCTGATCTCGCGCGCACGCACCCAATTAACCGATGACGGCATTCTGTGGTGCGCTATCGCTTACGACTTGCTAGAGCAGGCGGGCGGTGCGCCGCCGACGCGCCTACGCGCGTTGCTGCAGGAATTGGCCTTCGACTGCCAGTCGTTGATCCCGGTGGAAGCCGAGGGTCGTCATCTGCTCGTTTTTCGTGCCCGCGCCCGCGCTCGTCGAGCTGCCGTGGTGCCGGTGCTGTCCGTGTCTGCTTGAGGAGTGTGGCGTCCATGTCATCGAGTTCGATCCGTGTGTCTTTCGAGTTCTTTCCTCCCGGCGATGCGGCGATGGAGACTACGCTCTGGCAATCGGTGCAGCGGCTCGCACCGCTCTCGCCACGCTTCGTTTCGGTGACGTATGGCGCGGATGGCTCGACGCGCGACCGGACACATCAGCTCGTCAGTCGCATTCAACGCGAGACTCATCTGACCGGTGCGCCGCATCTGACCTGTGTCGGGGCCACGCGAGCGGAAGTGCTCGAGGTTGCGCGGCAGTATTGGCGTGAAGGAATCCGGCACATCGTCGCGCTGCGAGGTGATGCACCGCAGGGCGCGACACATTACGAGCCACATCCAGATGGCTATGCCTACGCATCGGATCTCGTGGCCGGGTTGCGATCGGTTGCCGACTTCGACATTTCGGTCGCTGCTTACCCAGAGACTCACCCCGAGGCGCCATCGGCTGAAGCTGATCTCGATAATCTGCGCAAGAAAATCGATGCCGGTGCATCTCGAGCCATCACGCAGTTTTTTTTCGACACTGACGATTATCTGCGCTTCCGCGATCGCTGTGTCGCTGCGGGCATCCACGTCAGCATCGTCCCTGGGATTTTGCCGATCACGCGTTTTCCCCAAGTGACGCGGTTTGCCGCGCGCTGCGGGGCGAAGATTCCGAACTGGCTTGCCGAGCGATTCGTCGGTCTCGATGATGATCCTGAGACCCGTCGTCTGATCGCTGCGAACGTGGCGATCGAGCAGGTGTCCCGTTTACGCCATCACGGCGTCGACGAATTCCACTTCTACACGCTGAACCGCGCTGAGCTGACCTACGCCATTTGTCACGCTCTGGGCCTGCGCCCTGTTACGGGTGCGGCATGAGTGCCGCGATGCCGTGCGGTTGCGAGTCTCATGCCACACCTCGCGACGAGATCGCGCACACCCGTGCACTGAATGCCACTGCCACCGCTGCGCCGTTTGCGATCGAGTCGCTCGACGAGCGCGCCCGCGACGAGCGGGTTCGTCAACTGCGTGGATCGATCGAAGAGCGCATTTTGATCATCGATGGCGCGATGGGCACGATGATCCAGCGGCATCGCCTCGATGAGATGGGCTATCGGGGTCAAAGATTTGCTGACTATGGCCGCGATATACGTGGCAATAATGACTTGTTGACGCTGACGCAGCCCAAGATCATTGCTGACATTCATCGCGCCTACTTTGAAGCGGGCGCCGACATCGTCGAAACCAACACCTTCAACTCGACGACGGTCGCTCAGGGCGATTACGGCATGGAAGCGTTGGTGCCTGAGCTCAATTACCGCGCGGCACGCTTGGCTCGCGAGGTGGCCGATGAAGTGGCGGCACGCACCGGGACGCCGCGCTTCGTGGCGGGGGCCTTAGGTCCCACCAATCGCACAGCCTCGCTGTCTCCGGATGTGAATGATCCGGGCCTGCGGCTCGTGAACTTCGATCAACTCGTCGAGGCTTATTCCGAGGCTACCCGCGCACTGGTGCTGGGTGGATCCGATTTGATCTTGATCGAAACCGTGTTCGACACGCTCAATGCCAAGGCGGCGATCTTCGCGGTTCGCCAGGTGCTCTCGACACTCGGTCGCGATCTGCCTGTCATGGTCTCGGGCACCATCACCGATGCGTCAGGTCGAACCTTGTCGGGGCAGACGACCGAGGCCTTCTGGAATTCGGTTCGTCATGGCGATCTCTTCGCCATTGGTCTCAATTGTGCTCTCGGTGCAAAGGACATGCGTCCTTACATCGCCGAGTTAGCGCGTATTTCCGACCGTTATGTCTGTGCGTATCCGAACGCCGGCTTGCCCAACGCCTTCGGTGAGTATGATGAAACACCCGCGGAAACGGCGGCGATCCTCGCCGAGTTCGCGAGTTCCGGTCTGCTCAATATCGTCGGCGGATGCTGCGGCACGACGCCCGATCACATTCGCCTCATCGCCGATGCGGTCCGTCCCTCAGCGCCGCGGGCGCGCTCGAAGGTTCCGGTCAAATGCCGCTTGTCGGGACTCGAGCCGCTCAGCATCGACGAGAGCAGCCTCTTCATCAACGTGGGCGAGCGGACCAACGTCACCGGCTCAGCGAAGTTTCGCAAGCTGATCGAAGCGGGTGATTACTCGGCCGCACTCGATGTGGCAAGGCAGCAGGTTGCCGCCGGTGCGCAAATCATCGACGTCAACATGGACGAGGGCATGCTCGATTCGGAAGCGGCGATGGTCAAGTTCCTGAACTTGATTGCAGCAGAACCGGATATCGCGCGCGTACCGTTGATGATCGACTCTTCGAAGTGGAGTGTGATCGAGGCGGGCCTCAAATGTGTGCAGGGCAAGCCGATCGTGAACTCGATCAGCCTGAAGGAAGGCGAGGAGGCATTCCTCGCGCAAGCGAACAAGATCCGTCAGTACGGCGCAGCCGTCGTCATCATGGCCTTTGACGAGAAAGGTCAGGCCGACTCGATCACTCGTAAGGTCGAGATTTGTCAGCGATCGTATGATCTGCTGACGGAGAAAATCGGCTTTCCTGCCGAAGACATCATCTTCGATCCCAATATTTTCGCGGTGGCTACGGGTATCGAGGAGCATGCGAGCTATGGGCTCGATTTCATCGAAGCCACACGGCAGATCAAAGCGCGCATGCCGCTCGCCATGGTGAGCGGTGGCGTGAGCAACGTGTCGTTTTCGTTCCGTGGCAACGATCCGGTGCGAGAGGCGATGCACAGCGTGTTTCTGTATCACGCGATCCGTGCCGGTATGGATCTTGGCATCGTCAACGCGGGGCAGCTCGCGATCTATGAGGACATTCCGCCGGAACTGCGCGAAGCGGTCGAGGATGTGATTCTCAATCGCCGAGTCGACTCGACCGAACGGCTTTTGGCGCTGGCTTCGCGCTTCAAGGGCGACGGTTCGACCAAGCGTGAAGTCGATCTTGAATGGCGTTCTCTGCCTGTCTCCAAGCGACTCGAGTACGCGCTCGTCAAGGGCCTAGATGAGTTCATCGTTGAGGATACCGAAGCGGCTCGTCTTGAGGCAGAGCATCCGATCAAGGTTATCGAGGGGCCTTTGATGGATGGCATGAATGTGGTCGGTGATCTCTTCGGTGCCGGCAAGATGTTCCTGCCGCAGGTCGTCAAGAGCGCACGCGTGATGAAGAAGGCGGTTGCCCATCTCGTACCGTTCATCGAACGCGACAAGTCCGGCGCCGCGCGCAGCAATGGCAAGATCGTGCTTGCGACGGTCAAAGGCGACGTACACGACATCGGTAAAAACATCGTCGGCGTCGTCTTGCAGTGCAACAACTTCGAGGTGATCGATCTTGGAGTGATGGTGCCCGCCGAGCGGATCCTCGAGGTAGCGCGTCGCGAGAACGCAGCGCTGGTGGGTCTGTCGGGTTTGATTACGCCATCGCTGGATGAAATGGTGCATGTTGCTCGTGAGATGCAGCGTCAGGGTTTCGATGTGCCTCTTTTGATCGGCGGTGCGACGACGTCCCCAGCGCACACGTCGGTCAAAATTGCACCGCAGTATCGAGAGCCCGTGGTCTACGTCAAAGATGCTTCACGGGCCGTGGGTGTTTGCCAATCGTTGGTGACGCCTTCGAGTAAGAAGGTGTTTGCGGCCAAGTTGGCCGAGGAGCACGAAAGGCGGCGCGAGCAACACGCCGGGAAAAGCGTTAAGCAGCCCGAGGCGACTTTGGTGGCAGCGCGCGCGAATCGGCCTCGCATTGACTGGTCGGCGTATCGCCCAGTTTCGCCCTTGCGCCCGGGTGTGCAGGTGTTCGACGGGTATCCACTGGCCGATTTGCTCGACTACATCGATTGGATGCCGTTTTTCAACGCCTGGGAATTTGCTGGGAAGTTTCCAGACATTCTCACTGACCCCATCGTGGGTGAGGCTGCGAGCAACCTTTACGCCGACGCGCGTCGCATGCTCAAACAATTGATTGCCGAGGAGTGGCTCGAGGTTAGAGCCGTCATCGGTCTCTTCCCAGCGAACTCGGTCGGGGACGATATTGAGGTTTACGCGGGCGAGGAACGACGTGATGTGTTCGCCACCTTGCAGCATTTGCGGCAACAGAAGGGTAAACCGGCTGGTCAGCCGCACGAGTGTCTGTCGGATTATGTCGCGCCGCGTGAGTCGGGTGTGCGTGATTACGTCGGCGCGTTTGCGGTCACGGCGGGCATCGGGATCGAGGAGCACATAGCGCGATTCGAAGCGGCCCATGACGATTACTCGAGTATTTTGCTGAAGGCATTGGCCGATCGTCTGGCTGAAGCGGCTGCCGAGCATTTTCACGAGCGCGTGCGGCGAGAGTTGTGGGGCTACGCATCCGCGGAGCAATTGACGAATCAGCAGCTGATCCGAGAGGAGTATCGCGGGATTCGACCAGCGCCAGGTTATCCCGCCTGCCCGGACCACACGGAGAAGGCCAAACTCTGGACGCTGCTCGATGTCGAGCGCAACACTGGCATCCGATTGACTGAAAGTTACGCGATGTATCCGACCGCGGCCGTCAGCGGTTGGTACATCGCACATCCCGATGCGCACTATTTTGCGCTCGGCAAGATTGATCGCGATCAGGTGGTCGACTACGCGGCTCGTAAGGGAATCGCAGTCCAGGAGGCCGAGCGCTGGCTTGCGCCGAATCTCGGTTACGAACCTTAGGTTGCGTCAGCGGGGTTCGGCGTCGTCCAGTTGGCGCAGATACGCCGCGCCACCGAGTGCCCGCATTTGTCCCATGATGCGCTCGGTGCGTCGTAGCACATAGGGTGAGGGCGAGGCCGCGCGCAGTTTGATCGGGTTTGGCAGTACGGCTGCCAGCAGGGCCGACTGTCGACGAGTCAGCTTGGCGGCATCCTTGTCAAAGAATTCTCGCGATGCGGCTTGTACTCCGTAGACGCCTCGACCGAATTGCGCCACGTTGAGGTATACCTCAAGGATCCGGTCTTTCGGCCACAGCAGCTCGATAAGTACGGTGAAGTACACCTCGAGCCCTTTGCGGACCCAACTTCGGCCTGACCACAAAAAGAGATTCTTTGCTGTCTGCTGAGTGATGGTGCTCGCACCCCGTACCCGTCGTCCCTTGGCGTTGTGCTGGACGGCTTTGCGAATCGATTCAAAGTCGAACCCGGTGTGAAAGGGGAACAACTGATCTTCGGCCGCGATCGCGGCCATTGCCGCATGCGGCGAGATGGCCTCCAGCGGAACCCAGTCGTACTCATTCCGGTAGCGGAAATCTCCGCCCAGCATCGCATCGGCTCGAGCCGTCAACATGAACGCGGATGTTGGCGGCGGTAGCCAGCGCAATAGGAGTACCACCACGATCGAGGTGGCGACCGTGATCAGCAAAGCCCGCAGCACACGGCGGGCGATGCCAGCGAGTGTCAGGCCGTTGCCTCGCGGGTGACCGCCAGCATCACCACCTCATCAGCCGGCACGTCCGAGTGACCGCGCCGGCGCGTCGTCGGAACTTCGGCGATCGCATCTACCACCTCCATCCCGCTCGTCACGCGGCCAAAGACGGCATAGCCGTAGTTGCCAGGGCTGTGGTTGAGAAAGTCGTTGTCGACCAAGTTGATGAAGAACTGCGCCGTGGCGCTGTTGATGTCATTGGTGCGAGCCATGGCGAGCGTGCCGCGCAGATTCTCGAGACCGTTGGTCGCTTCGTTACGAATTGGCTCGTGGGTTTCCTTCTGTTCGAGACCCGATGCAAAACCACCGCCTTGGATCATGAAACCCGGGATCACACGATGGAACAGCGTGCCATCGTAGTGGCCCTCATCCACGTAGCGCAGAAAATTGGCGCAGCTTTCTGGTGCTTCCTTCTCGAAGAGTTCAACGGTGAATTCACCAGCGGTGGTTTTGAAACGCAGCATTAGAAGATCATCCTGAGGTGAGATCTGATGTTCGATTGCCATCGGGCAACCATTGTCCTTCGGTCACGCGTTCGTGACCGGCTAAATCGCGATGCGAGACTACGTGAGCATAGCCCCTCGCCACAAGTCGCTCGCGGATCGCCAGGCCCTGAGCAGCTCCGTGCTCGAGACAGAGCCAGCCACCGTTGACCAGATGTCGCGGCGCCTGTTCGATGAGATGGTTTAGCGCGGCAAGCGCGTCGGGTCCTGCCGTGAGGGCGAGCAGCGGTTCGAATGCCAGTGAATCGCCCTTGAGCACGGGGTCGTCCGAGTCCACATAAGGTGGATTCGAGGCGATGACATCGAAGTGCTGGTCGGCTAGGGGTTCGAACCAGGAGCCGTGTCGGAGCGTGACTCGGCCCGCAACGAGGTTCTGCGCATTCTCTGCGGCGATGGCCAGTGCTTTCGACGACACATCGACTGCAGTGCACAGCCAGTCAGGTCGTTCATGCGCCACCGTGATCGCGATGATCCCCGAGCCGGTACCAAGATCGGCTACGCGGATGGACGTCGAATTCCCATTCTCGAGCCGCTTTGCGAGTTCATCGCCGTGACACAGGATTCGCTCGACCAAGAGTTCCGTGTCCGGGCGCGGGACGAGTACATCGGGAGTGACGGCAAATTCGAGTGACCAGAACTCGCGTCGGCCGGTGAGATACGCAAGTGGCTCGCCTGAGGCTCGACGCGCTGCCCACGCCCGCAGTTTGTCAATTTGCTGCGCGTTGATCAGGCGCTCAGGCTCGGTATGTTGTGCGATGAGCGGAATGTTCAAGCAGGCGGTGAGCAGGTGCTGCGCTTCGCGCGTGGCCTCATCGCCGAGGCCCGCGAGCGTATCGCGAGTCTCCTTGAGTGCGTCGCGTAGAGGCATCCTGTTCATGCGCGCAAGTGTGACATGAGCGGTGCATCGCCCACAGTCTCGGCGGTTATTCCGGCAGGTTTGCTACAGTGAGCGGGTGAGCAATTCAACTCAGTCTGCACCGCCGCCGGTCGGAGACGTCGTCGCGTTGGCGTTCGAGCGCTTTCGTGCAACTTTGCTTCGAACTTTGCCGTTTTCGCTCCTGGCGGTATTGCTCGGTCAATGGCCGTCGGTCTACCTGCTGCAAGGCGGCGAGTCCTTACAGTTGCTCGCACCTAAGTCGCTCGGCTGGTGGTTCGCGATGCTGCTGGCCAGTGTGGGCACTCTTTGGTGCTGGCTCATGATCGCGCGGCGACAGTGGCATCTCGAGTCACTCATCACCGACATCCGCTCGGCCACGCGCGTCTTGCCGCGGGCGCTGTTGATTCTCCTGATCTCGAGTGCGCTTGTCGGCTTGGGCGTACTCGTGCTGCTGTTACCAGGAATCTACCTGCTAGTTGCGCTATCGCCTGCGCTGGCGGTGTTACTGGCAGAGGATGCATCGGCGCGGGTGAGTATCGATCGGGCGTTGGTGCTCGTCCGTGGCGCGTGGTGGCAGAGTTTGAGCGTGCTCGTTGTGATGCTCATGCTCATACTGGGCTTCTTCGTGCTTGGTGCGCTAGCGGGTTTCGTCTTGGCAGATCTGCTACCGATGTCAGTGGTGACGGCGCTATTGGCCGCTTTGTTCCAACCGTTCGTGACCGCCACGGGTTGGGCGCAATACCAGGCGCTGCGTGAGCGTCAGGCTTCTTCCTCGGCCAGTAACTCGCTCTGATATTCCTGCATCAGCGGCTCGATTAAGTCGTCCAATCGTCCTTCGATGATCTGCTCGAGCTGGTACAGCGTCAGGTTGATGCGATGGTCTGTGACGCGTCCTTGCGGAAAGTTATAGGTCCGGATTCGTTCTGATCGATCGCCGCTGCCAACTTGAAGTTTGCGCGTTCGCGCTTGCGCAGCATCGCGTTTCTCGCGCTCGCTCGCCAATAGTTTCGCTTTCAATAACGACATAGCGCGACTGCGGTTCTTGTGCTGCGAGCGCTCGTCCTGACACTCGACCACGATCCCGGTGGGCAAGTGGGTCATGCGGACGGCCGAGTCGGTTTTGTTGACGTGCTGGCCGCCAGCACCTGACGCGCGGAAGGTGTCGATCCGCAGATCCGCCGGGTTGATCTCAATGTCTTCGACTTCGTCCATCTCCGGCAGAATGGCAACCGTGACGGCGGAGGTGTGGATGCGGCCCTGAGCCTCGGTTTCCGGGACCCGCTGTACTCGATGGGTGCCAGACTCGAACTTCAACTTTGAGAAAACGCCCTGACCGATGACGCGACAGATGACCTCCCGAAAGCCGCCGTGCTCACCGGGGCTCTCACTCAAGGTTTCGATCTGCCAGCCTTGCTTCTCGCCGTAGCGGGCGTACATGCGAAGCAAATCCCCAGCAAAGATCGCAGCCTCATCGCCACCCGTGCCTGCGCGGATTTCGAGGAACACGTTACGTGCATCTCGCGTATCGACGGGGATCAGTGAGCGGCGCAACTCGAGTTCGAGACTGCTGAGCAGCGGCTCGAGGCGTCGAACTTCTTCGTCACCCATCCCCCGCATTTCAGCGTCAGCATCGGTTGCCAGCACCTCTGCTGCGTGCAGCTCCGCCTCGCAGCGACGATAGGCTTCGAAACGTTCGGCCATCGGCGTCAATCGCGCGTACTCCATCGATAGCTCGCGAAATTGATTCGAGCTGCCGTCGATGTCCGGTGCGGCGAGCAGGCGACCGACTTCCTCGTATCGGTCGACCTGTTTTTCCAGTCGCTGCCTGATGGTGTCTTTCATTTTCGATCCGTGACGCCCGCGGCTCTCCGGGGCAGCGCGATTCTCGGGGTCGCGCCGGTTGATGACAAGCAGGTTGCTGACAAGAGGCTATCGTGACGGGCTATAGTGTCTTCAAGATGAGTGGGTCGCGCTGCTTGATGTGGGTTGCGATGCTCTGGTTGCTGACCGGGGCTGCGTCTGCGTCTGCCCAGTCAAGCGACCCCACTCGGGCTGAGCCCTCATCGGCGAAGCAGCCTGATTGTCGGGCGACTGTCGAGTCGTTGGTGCTCGAAGCCTCCGCCGATCGCGATCCGCGGCGCACCGACCGCGCGCTCGATATTGCCTTGGCGTGTCATCACATCCCGGCCGCTTGGCAAATGGCAGCGCGTCTGTGGTCGCTCGATCCTGAGAACCCGGAGGCCCTGCAGCGCGTCGGGATGGTCGCGCTGCAGGCTTGGAAGATTCCCGAAGCGCGTGAAATCTATGCATCGCTGCTCGCGAAGCCAGACGTCGAACCAGGGCGGGCCTTGGCCGATATCTTGCCGCCTTTGTCAGAGGGGCCGCTCGCACCTGCCGCATGGCGAGTCTTCGGCTCGATGCTCGATCGCGAAACGCTCACACCGCAGGCGATCGCCACACTCGGGCGTATGGCCTGCAACTCGGATGATCTCGCCGCCTGCGCCTCATTGATTTCGCTGGCACGCACCCGCGGTGCTGGTCGAGACGTACGAACCATTCGATTGGCCGCGGCTGCCGCTGCCGCACTCGGTGACGAGAGCACTGCACTGGATGAGTCGTCGCTGGTCGCGCAGGGTGATCCGGTCAACCATCGGTTTGCGCAAATCGAAACCTGGATCACGCTGGATCGTCTCGATGAGGCTCGTGCTGCGCTCCAAAAGATAGCCACCGTCGATGATGCGTCGCCAGATACGCCATTTCGTCGTGAAGCGGAGCGACGACTCGCGCTGCTCGCGCTGTCGCAGGGCGAGTTAACGGAGGCGGAGCGTTTGTTCAGTGAGCGTTTACGTGCCGATCGCGGTTCAGCGGAATCTTTGTATTACCTCGCGGTGATCGCTGAGCGACAGGGTCGTACCGATTCCGCCTTGAAGGCCTATTTACAGCTCAGTGCTGCGGGTGCAGGGCTACCACCGCGGGTACGCGCGGCTCGATTGCTCTTCGCGGCAGGTCGGTATAACGACGCGCTGGCTTTGTTCGATGCGCTGAAGCATCCAGCGCGCAACAATACGATCGAAATCGAGATCGCTCGTTCTCGCTCCTTGGCGGAGGCGGGCTTCGACGACGAGGCGATCGACAGCATCGAGGGTGCTTTGCAACGCCACCCCGACCACCCCGAGTTGCGGTATCACAAGGCGGTGCTCCTCGATGGGATGGGCCGCACGGCAGCAGGCATCCGTGTGTTTGAGGAATTACTGAAGCAGCGGCCTGACGAGGCGAACGTCATGAACGCGCTTGGCTACACCCTGGCCGATCGCAAGCGTCAGTTGCCTCGTGCCGAGCGATTGGTCCGAGCGGCGCTCGATCAACGACCCGACAATGCTGCCTACCTCGACAGTCTCGGTTGGGTGCTGTTTCGTCGTGGTAAAACCCAGGATGCGCTGCCCTTGCTCGAGCGCGCGTGGCGTTTGTCCAAGGAAGCGGAGATCGCCGCGCACTGGGGCGAGGCACTCTGGGCGAGCGGTGATCGCGCTGCCGCGCAACGAGTCTGGGCACAGGCATTGTTGTTGTCCCCCGAGTCGAAGCCGCTGCGCGATGTCATCGAGCGATTTGCCGAGCGCAGATAAGTGCGTCGTATCGCGCCATGGCGATGTTTCGCCATTCTCACTCTGTCGTCTTTGACCGCATGCGTCAGCGTTCCGCGCTTGTCGCTGCCTGCGACCGATCTGCCGGTGGAGTGGACCGCGCGTCAAGCTTTGTTGCAATCGTGGGCGCGCTTTGACTTACGCGGGAAAGTGTCGATCTTGCGCGGTGAGCAGAGCGTGGTGGCCGTCGTGCGCTGGCGGCAGCGTGGCGATGGGCTGCGCCTCGCGCTCGAGGGGCCGCTCGGCATGGGCGCTTCGGAATGGTCGTTCGACTCAACTCGATCCGATGAGACGCTCGCTGATCTCGAGCGTCGACTTGGCGTCGCTCTGCCGATCGCGTCGGTGCGGTATTGGGCTCTGGGTGTGCCAGACCCATCACTTGAGGTTCAATCGGTCGAGATCATCGCTGATCGTTTGTATTCCTTGCAGCAGCAGGGATGGTCAATTCGGTATCTGGACTATGCACCGGTTCCCGGCGCCCGATTCGAGTTGCCGCGTCGACTGCAATTAGAATCGTCCGAAGTGAGCGTACGGATGTTCATCGATAGTTGGGATTCGCTCGGTCCATGAGTGCGTCCGATCCAAAACGTTGGTGGCCAGCGCCGGCCAAGCTCAATCTTTGTCTGCACGTGACGGGTCGACGCGCAGATGGCTACCACGAGTTGCAGACGATTTTTCAGCTCATATCTTTGGCTGATCAGTTGTCTTTCGATCTGCGTGACGACGGTCGAATCATTCGTTCCGACTACGAAGGCGCTGCTGCGGATGCGTTGAGTCATGTCGACGAGGATCAGGACCTGTGCGTTAGGGCGGCGAGGGCTCTGCAGTTGCGCGCGGGTGTAAAGGCCGGGGTCGCGATCCGGATTCGCAAGAATATCCCCGTCGGCGGCGGTCTCGGGGGCGGCAGTTCTGATGCGGCCACGACTCTCGTGGTGCTGAACGCACTTTGGCATGCCGATTTGTCTGTGGACGAATTGGCTGAGCTCGGAATTGCCCTCGGGGCAGACGTGCCGGTCTTCGTCCGCGGGTACTCCGGGCTCGGGGAGGGGGTGGGTGAGCGCCTGACGCCGCTCGACCTGCCGGATTCTTGGTTTCTGGTCATTCACCCCGGTGTGTCGATCCCCACTCGGGATGTCTTCCAGGCTCCTGAATTGACACGAAATTCCCCCGTCCTCACAATAGCCGCCCTTTTGGCTTCCGGGGGTCGTAACGACTGCGAGCCGGTGGTGCGTACGCGCTATCCGGAGGTTGCAGCCGCGCTCGACTGGCTCGGTCGGTTCGCGTCCGCGCGACTGACCGGTACCGGGTCCTGCCTCTTCGCCCGTTTCGCCTCGGCTGCCGAGGCAGAACGAGTTGCCGCGAGAGTGCCGGATGTCTGGCGGGCTTATGTGGTGCAGGGGCTGGCGGAATCGCCGCTTCGGCAGAGTTTGTAACGGTTGGGGTGTCGCCAAGTGGTAAGGCAGCGGGTTTTGATCCCGCCATTCGGAGGTTCGAATCCTTCCACCCCAGCCACTCGATAAGTTTCCCCGTCATCGGGGGAGGGTCGCTTGGACAGTCCGACGTTTGCGCTCTTCACCGGGAATGCCAATCCCGCACTGGCGCAGGAAATCGCCCGTCATCTAAAGGTTCCGCTGGGGCGAGCCATGGTCTCTCGGTTCAGTGATGCCGAGGTCAACGTCGAACTCATCGAGAACGTACGTGGCCGCGACGTCTTTCTGGTGCAGCCGACCTGTCCGCCGGTCAACGATCACCTCATGGAACTGCTGATCATGGCGGATGCATGTCGCCGCGGTTCCGCTCGAAGCGTCACGGCAGTCGTCCCGTACATGGGCTACTCGCGACAGGATCGTCGCCCGCGAGCGACCCGTTCAGCGATCTCGGCCAAGGTGGTTGCCAACATGATGGTGGGTGCGGGCATCGATCGTATGCTCACGGTCGATCTGCATGCCGAGCAGATTCAGGGCTTTTTTGATATTCCGGTCGACAATGTTTACGCGTCGCCCGTGTTGCTCGGTGATGCCTGGCGCCAACGCTACGAGAACATGATCGTGGTGTCACCCGATGTCGGTGGCGTCGTGCGTGCTCGCGCGCTGGCTAAGCGGCTCGATGATGTCGAGCTCGCCATCATCGACAAGCGTCGACCGCGACCGAACGAATCGAAGGTGATGAATATCATCGGTGAGGTGACAGACAAGACCTGCGTACTCATCGACGATATCGTCGATACGGCAGGCACGTTGTGCCTTGCTGCGCAGGCACTCAAGGACGAGGGCGCTCGCAAGGTGGTGGCCTACATTACGCATCCCATTCTGTCGGGGCCGGCTGTCGAGCGGATAGCCAACTCGGGTCTCGATCAATTGGTCGTTACCGACACCATCCCGCTGAGTGCGGAAGCCCAACAATGCCCGCGGATTCGCCAGCTTTCGGTGGCGGGTCTGCTCGGTGAGACGATACGACGAATTCGCGACGAAGAGTCGGTCAGTTCGTTGTACGTCGATTGAGTCCGTTCTGGTCGCGGAACGGAATAACGTTAAATCAGGAGTTGAATATCATGAAGATCTCTTTCGAACTTGCGGCGGAAGCCCGCAATGACGAGGGCAAAGGTGCGAGCCGCCGCCTCCGTCATGCTGGCCGAGTCCCCGCGATCCTTTACGGCGGCAAGGATGAGCCGCAGTCGCTGTCCTTTAATCACGAAAAGTTGCTGACGCTGATCGAGAACGAAAAGTTCTACTCGACGATCGTCGGCATCAACGTCGGCGGCAAGGTCCACCCGGTCGTGGTCAAAGATTTGCAGATGCATCCTGCGAAGAATCAGGTTCTGCACCTCGACCTGCAGCGCGTTCTCGATAACGAGAAGATCCGCCTGCGCTTGCCGATCCACTTCAGGGGAGAGTCGGTTGCGCCGGGCGTCAAAACCCAGGGTGGTATCGTCTCGCACCGCTTGGCTGATATTGAAGTGCAGTGTCTCGCGAAGGATCTGCCGGAGGAGCTCGTCCTCGATCTGTCGGAGATGAAGCTCAACGACACCAAGTACGTCTCGGATATCGCGCTGCCGGCGGGTGTCGTGGCGACCTTGGTCGTTCAGGGTAAGGATCAGGTCGTGGTCTCGATCCACAGCCCGCGCGCCGAAGAGCCGGAGGCGGCTCCGACCGCGGAAGCTGCGGCACCGGCGGCCGATGCCAAGAAGGAAGAGGCCAAGAAGGAACCGGCGAAGAAATAATTTCGCCGTGTTTTTTTCTGATGGAGGCCGCCCCCGTGGCGGCCTCCGTTTTTGAGGAGCTCGAGTGGGCGCGCAATCGATCATGTTGGTCGTGGGTTTGGGTAACCCGGGCGAGAAGTATGCTCGCACGCGTCACAACGCGGGCTTCTGGTTCGTCGATGAACTGGCGCGTCGTCATGGCGGTTCGTTCCGCGCCGAAGCCAAGCACCAAGGTGAGCTTGCGCGCATTAGCTTGACGGTCGCTGGATCGAGACAGGAGCTGTGGTTGTTGAAGCCGACTACGTTCATGAATCGCAGCGGCGGGTCGATTGCGTCCGTGAGTCACTTCTACAAGATTTCGCCGGGCTCGATTTTGGTCGCTCACGATGAGCTCGACTTGGCAGCGGGCACGGTTCGACTGAAGCTCGCCGGCGGCCATGGTGGACACAACGGCTTACGCGATACGATTTCTGCAATCGGCGCCGATTTTTGGCGCCTGCGTCTCGGCATCGGACATCCGGGACACAAGGATCTCGTACTCGACTACGTTTTGCAGCGTGCTGCGGCTGCCGACGAACACGCGATCGAGAACGCCATCGGCAAGGCGGCCGATGTTTTGCCGCTGCTGCTTGAGCAGGGCGGCGAGAAGGCGATGACTCGTCTTCACACCACGAATTGATACGGGAACACACTCATGGGAATTAAGTGCGGAATTGTCGGGCTGCCCAATGTAGGCAAGTCCACTCTCTTTAATGCGTTGACGCGCTCGGCGATTGCAGCGGAGAACTATCCGTTCTGCACCATCGATCCGAACGTCGGTATCGTCCCGGTGCCTGATCCGCGGTTGGATCAATTGGCCGCCATCGTGAAGCCCGAGCGCGTGGTACCAACGACTGTGGAGTTCGTCGATATTGCAGGCATCGTCAAAGGTGCCTCCACGGGTGAGGGGCTCGGCAACAAGTTTCTGGCCAATATTCGTGAGGTCGATGCGATCACTCATGTGGTGCGCTGCTTCGTCAACGACGATGTGATTCACGTGTCAGGCAAAGTCGATCCGCTTGCTGACATTGAGACGATCAACACTGAGCTCGCGCTTGCCGACCTCGAGACGGTCGAAAAAGCACTGCAGCGCGCCGAGAAGGCAGCCAAGGCGCAAGACAAAGAAGCGATCAAGGCGCGCGACATCATCAAGCGAGTGCGCGATGCGCTCAACGAAGGGACGCCGGCGCGCGCTGTCGAGCTCGATGAAACTGAACGGCCGATCGTGCGCGAGCTCCAGCTGATGACCTATAAGCCCGTACTGTACGTCGCCAATGTGCAGGAGAGTGGTTTTACCAATAACCCGATGCTGGCCGCCGTCGAGGCGCTCGCGACCCGCGAGGGTTCGCAGGTCGTGCCGGTATGCGCTGCGATCGAGGCGGAGATCTCTCAGCTGGAAGATGCAGATCGTGCCGAGTTTCTCAAAGATCTCGGTCTCGAAGAGCCGGGTCTCAATCGGGTGATTCGTGCGGGTTACACCTTGCTTGGGCTGCAAACTTATTTCACGGCGGGCGTCAAAGAAGTACGCGCCTGGACCGTCAAAAAGGGTGCGACGGCGCCGCAGGCGGCGGGTGTCATTCATACCGATTTCGAACGGGGATTCATCCGCGCCGAAGTGATTGGGTTCGAGGATTACATCGCACTGAAGGGCGAGCAAGGTGCTAAAGAGGCCGGAAAACTGCGTCTCGAGGGTAAGGAATACATCGTGCGAGAAGGCGATGTAATGCACTTCCGATTCAACGTCTAATTCCGATCCGAGGCCTAATGCGGTGATGGAAGCATTCTGGATATCGACGGGGATCGTGGCGCTCGCCGAAATCGGCGATAAGACGCAGCTGCTCGCGCTCGTGCTAGCGGCGAAGTACCGCAAGCCCGTGCCGATCATTCTCGGCATTTTTGTGGCGACGCTACTGAACCACGCTGTTGCTGGCTATTTCGGTGCCTGGCTCGCTGCAACGATTGGCGAGCAGATGTTGAAGTGGATTCTAGGCGTCTCGTTCATCGCCATGGCGGGCTGGATGTTGATTCCCGACAAGCTCGACGAAGAAGAAGAAAAGCCTGCACGCTTTGGGGTGTTTCTCACCACGCTGATTGCGTTCTTCATCGTCGAGATCGGTGACAAGACGCAAGTGGCGACCGTATTTTTGGCGGCGAAATATGCTGACGTCATCGCTGTCGTGGCAGGAACTACGGTCGGCATGATGGTGGCCAATGTGCCAGCCGTCTTGCTGGGTGAGGTCGCTGCGAAGAAACTGCCCATGCGATTGGTGCATAGCGTCGTGGCGATGGTTTTCCTCGTGCTCGGTCTGGTGATTTTGCTCAATTGAATCCATCCGTTTGGTCTCAGACGAGACCGAGCGGCAATTCCGTGGTGTTCTTGGTTTCCTCGATCACGATGCGAGAGTCGATCGACTGTACCCCGGGAATCTGTGCAAGCTTGTTCTGTACGAAGCGGTTGTAGTCTTCGATCGTGCGTGTCGCGACGAGCAGAATGAAGTCGATATCGCCCATCACGAGAAAGCATTGCAGCACTTCCGGGAAGCTCACGACTTTCTGTTTGAACTTCGGTAGCGACTGCCAGCCGTGGCTCGCGAGCTTGACGTTCACGAACACGAGAACATCGATGCCCAGTTTCTTACGTGCGAGCAGAGCGACCCGCCGCTGAATCACGCCGGCTTCCTCTAGCTGATTGATGCGACGCCAGCACGGCGATTGCGATAGGCCGACTCGCTCGGCGAGCTCCGTGCTCGACAGATTGGCGTCCTGCTGGAGTTCTTTGAGGATCGAGATATCCTGAGGGTCGAGCTTCATGGCTAGGTTATTCTCCAAATTAGGGTATAGAGAATAACTTATTTTTGAAGTGACGCTCCGGTGCGTCACCCAGCCATCCCATCCGCCGGGTGCTGCCGTAGTCTCTTGGCATGACCCAACCCAAGCTGCATGTTCCGGCAGTGCCGGCACGCCCCGGCGAGGAGCCGGATTTCAGTTATGTCCATTTGACGCCTGCGGGTGCCGTGCATCGACCCGACCCGCGTGTGCCCGTTCGGGAAACGGTGGAGCTCGCCGAGTCGTTGATACGAGTGCTCGACGATCAGGGCGTGGCATGTGGTCCGTGGGATCCGAAGCTCAGTCCCGAGAGCTTGCGGGCTGGGCTGCGTGAGTTGCTGTTGACGCGCGTGTTCGATGATCGAATGCAGCGCACACAGCGGCAGGGGCGTATTACGTTCTACGTTCGCTCCTTCGGCGAGGAGGCCGTCTCCGTTGCCGCCGCTGCCGCACTCGCGGAGTCGGATATGTTGTTTCCGTCTTATCGCAACCAGGGCCTCTTCATCGCGCGCGGCGTAAGCCTCGTTGAGTTGATGTGCCAGTTGCTCTCGAATACGCGCGACATGTGCAGGGGGCGACAGCTACCCGTGATGTATCACGCCGCAGAGCAAAACATCTTCAGCATCTCCGGCAACTTAGCCACGCAGTATCCGCAGGCCGTCGGCTGGGGTATGGCCGCCGCCATCAAAGGAGAGTCGCGGATTGCAGCGGCCTGGATCGGTGAGGGCAGTACGGCGGCTGCCGATTTCCATCACGCACTGACTTTCGCCAAGGTGTACAGGGCGCCGGTGATTCTCAATGTGGTCAACAATCAGTGGGCGATCTCGACGTTCCAAGGGTATGCCGGCGGCGAGCAGCGTTCGTTCGCGGCGCGCGGCCCCGGCGTTGGCATCGCGGGGCTGCGTGTCGATGGCAATGATTATCTCGCCGTATACGCGGCGACCCGTTGGGCTGCCGAACGTGCTCGCAGCGGTGAAGGCGCGACTCTGATCGAACTCGTGACCTATCGCGCTGGCGCGCATTCGACCAGTGATGATCCTTCTCGTTACCGGCCTCGCGAGGAGTTTGCCGAGTGGCCTCTCGGTGATCCTGTCGAGCGCCTCAAGCGGCATTTGATACACCTCGGCGTCTGGAGCGACGCGCAGCACGAAGCGTTGCTCGTCGAACTTGAGGAGACGGTCGCCACCGCGTGGAAGCAAGCAATGGCTTACGGCACGCTCACTGAAGGTGAGAAGCTCGATCCGAAGCTCATGTTCTCGGATGTCTACAAGGACATGCCGGATCATCTGCGGGCGCAATGCGAGCAGATGGAGAGTGAAGCATGACTGTCATGAACATGGTTCAGGCACTCAATTCGGCGATGGATGTCATGCTCGCGCGCGACTCCGCCGTAGTCGTCCTCGGGGAGGATGTCGGTTATTTCGGCGGTGTCTTCCGTGTGACCGACGGTCTACAAAAGAAATTCGGCGCTCACCGCGTACTTGATACGCCGATCGCCGAAGGTGGCATCGTGGGCGCCGCCATCGGTATGGGCGTCAACGGCCTGCGACCGGTGGCTGAAATCCAATTCGCCGACTATATCTACCCCGCCTACGATCAGATCGTCAGCGAGTTGGCTCGCTTGCGTTATCGAAGCGCGGCAGCCTTCACCGCACCGCTGACGATACGCACGCCCTGCGGAGGCGGAATCCGTGGTGGACAAACGCATTCGCAGAGTCCCGAGGGCGTGTTTGCCCACGTGAGTGGTATCAAGACCGTGATGCCGTCAAATCCGTACGATGCGAAGGGCTTGCTGATCGCGGCGATCGAGGATGATGACCCGATTATTTTCTTTGAGCCGAAGCGGCTCTACAACGGACCATTTGATGGCGACCCCGAGAAGCCCGCGCAGGCGTGGGCGGGTCATCCGATGGCTGAAGTTCCCGAGGGCTACTATCGAGTCGAGATCGGCAAAGCGTCAGTTGCGCGCGCGGGAAGTGCGGTCACTATGGTCGCGTACGGGACCATGGTGCACGTTTGTATCGCGGCAGCCGAGGCAGAGGGCATCGATGCCGAAGTGATCGATGTGCGTAGCATGATGCCGCTCGATATCGACACCATCGCTCGCTCGGTAGAGAAAACGGGCCGTTGTTTGATTGCACATGAAGCCACTCGGTTCGCCGGTTTCGGTGCGGAATTATCCGCATCGATTCAGGAGCGTTGCTTTTGGAGTCTTGAGGCACCGATCGTCCGGGTGGCCGGTTGGGATACTCCGTATCCTCACGCCTTCGAGTGGCAGTACTTCCCTGGCAAGCAGCGCGTTCGGCACAGCTTGCGTCAACTCATGCAGATCGAGGGCTAATCATCATGGCTCGATACAGCATGCGACTGCCCGATCTGGGTGAGGGCACTGTCTCAGCGGAGGTGATCGCGTGGCGAGTCACTGTGGGTGATCTCATCACGGAAGATGCGCCACTCGTGGAGATGGCGACGGATAAGGCAGTCGTTGAAGTCCCCTCGCCGGTGACCGGGCGAGTGGTCTCGGTCACGGGCAACCCGGGCGATAGTATCGCCGTTGGCGCTGAGCTCGCCGTGTTCGAGACCGAAGCGGCCACTGTCCTGAGCGCGACCACCCCATCGGTCAAACCCGTATCGGCAGAGGCGGCGAGCGCGTCTATCGTGGGTGGGACAGCCCGGGGGCGCGTGCGGGCATCGCCTGCGACGCGTCGTCGTGCTTTCGAGGCGGGTATCGATCTCACGCAGATCCGTGGCAGCGGGCCAGGGGGGCGCATCCTGCGTCACGATCTGCCGCGTCACGATCAGGTGGGTAAGCCGGCTGCCGAATTCGAGGAGCTGCCGGTCATCGGTATTCGACGCATGATTGCGCAGCGTATGAGCGAGGCCAAGCGACAGGCGCCGCATTTTGCTTACGTCGAAGAAGTCGACGTCACTGAGCTCGAATGGTTGCGCCAGCGTTTGAATGCCGAGCATCGCACTGAGTGGAGCTATCTACCGTTCATCGCGCGAGCGCTCGTCAAAGTGCTGCGGCAGTTCCCGCAATGCAACGCCCATTACGATGCCGAGCGTAACGTGCTCAAGCGCTTCCGGACCGTCCATCTCGGTATCGCGACCCAAACGCCCGACGGACTCAAGGTGCCCGTCATTCGCGATGCGGGTGATCATGACTTGGCAGCCATGGCGGCTGGAATTCGGCGGGTGACCGAGGCGGCGCGCGAGGCTAGAGCGAGCCGAGCGGAACTCTCTGGCTCGACGATCACGATCACGAGCTTGGGCAAGCTCGGCGGGATCGTCTCAACGCCGATTCTGAATCTGCCGGAGGTCGCCATCATCGGCGTCAACAAGGCCACGGAGCGGGTGGTCGTCCTCGACGGAAAGATCGCGATTCGTCGTATGATGAACCTGTCTTCTTCGTTCGATCATCGGTTTGTCGACGGTTACGATGCCGCCGCCATGATCCAAGCGCTGAAGACGCAGTTGGAACATCCGGAAACGATTCTTGCGGAGTGAGTGATGAGTGCGAGTCCCGTGAATGCGCCCTTCGGTAGTGTGCTGGCCGGTCAGATGGCAGTAGCGTGGTATCGAGAGGGGCGCTGGTCGCCGACGGAGATCCGGCCTTTGGGACCGCTCGAGATTCACCCGGCCGCACACGTGCTGCATTACGGCAGCGAATGTTTCGAAGGCTTCAAAGCCTATCGGCATGCAGACAATTCGGTGCACGTTTTTCGAATGGATCGGCACCTGGCGCGCATGCAACAAAGCGCGCGTGCCCTGATTTTGCCGGAGCCTGATGCTGCGCAACTCGCTGCGGCGGTGACGACGTTGATCGATCGAGTGCGCGCCGATGTGCCTGCAGCGCCCGCGGCTCTCTACTTGCGTCCGTTGTTGTTCGGAACGATGGCCAACATCGGTGCGGCAGCGCAACCATCGAACGAGGCCTGCCTCGTGGTACTCGCGAGTCCGGTCGGTGATTACTTTGCCGGTGGTGCGAAGCCGCTGAAGATCCTGATCGAAGAACACGCCCAGCGCTGCGCGCCGCACTTGGGTGTGGTGAAGACGGGCGGCAACTATGCGGCGGCGATGGGCCCGACGCTCGCGGCGAAGAAGACCTTTGGTGTCGATCAAGTGCTGTTCTGTCCGGGCGGCGAGGTTCAAGAAACCGGCGCGGCTAA
>JBDLSG010000021.1:0-36780 GCA_039799645.1 Pseudomonadota bacterium
GCCGCCAGTATCCGTTCGACGTTGCCACGCAACGCAGCCGCTGCAGCCAGCAGAGCCGAATCCTTCTGCTCGCGCGTTGCCGCAGCGAGCACAGGCTGAACCGCCAGCGCGGCCTCACCCAGACTCTTCATCACCGATGGGAGCGACACTGGTGTCAACGCGGGAGGGGTCGTCGTTTCGCTCATGGCATTACCAGATCATCGCGGTGGATCAATTCGTCGCGGCCGGTGAAACCCAGGATCGCGGGAATATCGGCACTGCGTCGACCGATGATGCGTGCCGCATCGGTATCGGAATAGGCCACGATACCGCGCGCCACTTCACGACCGTCGCTGTTTTGCACACTCACCGTATCGCCTCGCTCGAAACGACCGCGCAGCGCCGTCACGCCAGCGGGGAGCAAACTCTTGCCCGAGCGCAAGGCGCGCTCGGCACCCGAGTCGATCACCAAGGCACCGACCGGTTTCAAAGCGCCGGCGATCCACTGCTTGCGCGCAGCGACCGGTGTCGCAGAAGGCCGAAACCAAGTGCAGCGAGCACCCTGTTCGATACGACGCACCGGATGTCGGGGCGCACCGGCCGCAATACAAAAATGCGCACCGGCTGCCACGGCGATCTTCGCTGCGAGAATCTTGGTGGTCATACCACCACTGCCGACCTCCGACGCAGATCCGCCCGCCATCGACTCGATCGCCGGCGTGATCTCGCGCACCAACGGAATGAACTGCGCAGCAGGATCGCGATTCGGGTCTGCGGTATAGAGACCATCGATATCGGATAACAACAAGACGCAATCGGCACTGATCATCTGTGCGACACGCGCTGCGAGTCGATCATTGTCGCCATAGCGAATTTCGGCAGTGGCAACCGTGTCGTTCTCGTTGATGACCGGCACCGCACCCCGCTCTAGCAACGCGTTGAGCGTTGCTCGGGCGTTGAGGTAGCGACGACGTTGCTCGCTGTCCTCCAAAGTCAGGAGAATCTGCGCTACCGGCAGATCCGATTGCTCGAGTAGCTCTTTATAAGCATGCGCAAGGCGAATCTGCCCAACGGCAGCGGCGGCCTGGCTCTCCTCGAGTCGCAGGGGACCCTTCGGGAGCCCGAGATGCCGACGCCCGAGGGCAATGGCTCCCGAGGACACGAGGACCACCTCTTTGCCCTGTTTGCGTAAACGCACCACATCCGCCACGAGCGTCTCAAGCCAAGCGCGATTGAGACGCCCGGTTGCCGAATCGACGAGCAATGCCGAACCGACCTTGATGACCACACGGCGAGCGCGCGTCAAGGGCGAAGTGGACGGTGCGTTTTGGGAACGAACGGCCATGAAGGGCTCCTGATCGCGTGGCACTATAGTTGAGAGTCGAAGTAAAATCCGCAACCTAGATCCACTTCCTCCGCGCCGAGGTGATTTCCGTGAGCAGAGACAACGAACCCGTCAAGGGCCAGTGGTACGAGAATGTCGAAGAGGAAGAGACCTTTCGTGTCCTGTCCGTCGATGAAGATGCCGAGATCGTCGAGATCGAATATCTCGACGGCGAGATCGAGGAACTCGATCTCGAAGAGTGGCATGAGCTCGACCTCGAACTGACCCAAGAGCCGGAAGGCTGGTCGGATGAAGACGAGGACGAAGACTGGGACGAAGAGGACGAGGAAGAAGAAGACGACGAAGACGAGGATGACGATTGGGACGAGGACGAAGACGAGGATGAAGACTGGGAAGACGACGACGGTCGTGAACGGTAATCCTCGTTCGTGAGTGACGGCCTCGACAGCTGGTACCACGAAAAAGAGTCTGCTTGGCTCTATCGGCGGGTTGCGGACCGCGAGTCCGACCCGCTGAAGAGCCAGCTGTTCCGCAAACTCGGCGAGGCTGCCGAGGACCAAGCGCGCAAGTGGGAATCCCTACAACCGCAGCGCGAGTTCGAATTCCGTCCGTCAGTACGCGCGCGCGTCGTGGCAGGCCTCGTCGATCAGATCGGTCCGCGTGCTGCGCGCAACGTGCTCGCCGCCATGAAGTTGCGCGGCTTGTCGATCTACACATCGACAACCGCACCAGGTCACGTGATGCCGACCTCCGTCTCCCAAGTGGGCGAGCGGCATCGCGGTGGTGTCTCGGGCGGCAACCTTCGCGCGACCGTCTTTGGAATTAACGACGGCTTGGTCTCCAATGCGGCACTCGTCATGGGTGTGGCAGGCTCGGGCGCTGCACCCTCGATCGTCTTGATGACCGGTACGGCCGGTTTGCTCGCGGGCGCTTTGTCGATGGCCGCAGGCGAATATGTCTCTGTTCGATCGCAACGCGACATGTACGAGTATCAAATCGCGCTCGAGAGGGAAGAACTCGCAGAGTATCCTGAAGAAGAAGCCGAAGAGCTCGCGTTGATCTACGAGGCGCGCGGCATGGATCTCGAGCAAGCGCGCATTTTTGCTCGCTCGCTACTCGGTAATCCCGATCATGCGCTCGATGTGTTGGCCCGCGAAGAATTAGGTCTCAACCCGGATGATCTCGGCTCACCTCTCGGCGCCGCATCGTCTTCATTTCTCGCTTTCGCCTTGGGCGCTGTGCTCCCCCTGCTGCCCTTTCTCATCGGCTTACCGGCACACTCGGTCATGGGCTGGACGATCGGCGTTACCGCCATTGCACTCGCGGCCGTCGGCATGCTGATCAGCCTCTTTACGGGGCGTAACGCATGGCTCGGTGCTGCGCGCATGGTGGCGATCGGCGGTGGCGCTGGCGTCATCGCTTGGTGGGTTGGCAGCTGGCTCGGAGTGGCGCTCGGCTGAATGACCGCGCTGCGGCGCGCGCTACCCCGCATCCTCAACCGGACGGCACCCCTGCACTAGCCTTCGGTTTGGGGGTCTTATGTCAGTCAACCGTCGCCAATTTCTTGCTCACTCGGCACTCGCAGGCGCTGCTCTCGCTTTGCAGCACGGCGATGCGCTCGCGGACGCCCTGACACGCCCCTACCGACGCATCGAAGACGTGTGGCGCAAGAAATGGACTTGGGATCGCGTCGCGCACGGCACGCACGGCACTAACTGCGCCGGCACCTGCGCGTTCAACGTCTACATCCGCAATGGCGTCGTCTGGCGCGAAGAGCAACAGGCCGAGTACGAACGTTCGGGTACGCCAGATGTGCCCGACTACGGTCCGCGCGGTTGTAACAAGGGCCTGCGCCACGCGCGTTACATGTACGGCAAACAGCGCGTGCTCTATCCGATGAAGCGTGTCGGTAAGCGCGGCGAAGGGAAATGGCAGCGCATCTCCTGGGATCAGGCTACGCGCGAAATCGCCGAGAAATTTATTGAAGTTGCCGTCAAACACGGACCCGACTCGATCACCTTGGGTAGCGGCACGCAGCTCGCGGTGAAGATGGCATCCTATTCCGCGCTCGCGCGCTTCTCGAATATCACGGGTGTGACCGTGCCCGAGTTCTACTCGGGTGTGGGCGATTTGCCGACCGGCTTCTACATGACGACCGGTCTCACCTATCTCGGTGACACCATGGCGGCCGTGTTCAAATCGAAATGCGTACTCGTATGGATGGCTAATCCCGCCGTCACGCGTATTCCCGATGCGCATTTTTTCTGGGAAGCCAAATATAACGGCACCGAAGTCGTGACGATTTCGCCGGAGTTCACTCCAACGGCGATGCACTCGTCGAAGTGGCTGAACATCAAGCCCGGTACCGACACGGCTCTTGCGATGGCGATGGTAAACACCATCATCGAAGAGAAGCTGTACGACGCAGCCTATATTCGCGAGCAGACGGATCTACCTTTCCTCGTACGCGAAGACAACGGTGAGTTCCTGCGTGCCGAAGATCTGAACCTCGTCGATATGCTCGCCGTACGTGAAAACGTCTTCTATCTTTGGGATCAAAAAACTCGGCGCATAGTGCAAGCGCCGGGTACCGGCGCTGCCGAAGCGCCGGTCGGTCGTCGACGACGTAAGTTCGAGACGATCGCACTTGGCAACATTGAACCGGCACTCGAAGGCCGTTGGAACGTCGA
The DNA here is from genome assembly GCA_039799645.1 of Pseudomonadota bacterium. Lineage (GTDB taxonomy): Bacteria > Pseudomonadota > Gammaproteobacteria > Steroidobacterales > Steroidobacteraceae > UBA964. The sequence goes on from JBDLSG010000021.1 coordinate 4,015, forward strand.
GACGCGCACCGGCAAGGTGACCGTCACGACGGTGTTCGCGCTACTTAAAAAACGTGCAGCCGAACACAGTCCAGAGAAGATGTCAGCGGAAACCGGCCTCAATCCGAACGCGATGCGTACCGTAGCGCGCGAATTCGCCAAGGCCGGCAAGCGCGCCATGATCTACGCCGGGTTCTCCGCCTGCAAATGGCTGCACGGCGACATTCTGCAACGCGCGATGGTGCTGCTATGCGCCCTGACCGGCGCGACGGGCCACGAAGGTGGCGGTGTGCAGATGGCCAACGGACCCAAATCGCGCGGCATCACCTCGTTCGCGTTTGCGGGTGTCGGCGCGGCTTCACGTGTCGTCGCTTCGACGCTGTGGGACTACGACCACGGCAAGATGAAACAGCTCAACGAGAAGATCTACGGCAAGAAGCTCGCCGATGAGTTCGACTCGCACTATCAACATAGCCTCAAAGAAGACTGGTTCCCTCAGTACGGCAAGAACGGCTGGAAGATGGGCATCTTCGCCGGCGAGAATGGCGCCAACTGGCGTGCCTCGGGTAATCGCTGGCGTACAGAAGCCTTCGAAAAGCTCGAGATGATCGTGGCACTGGTGCCGGATGCCGGTATCACCATGCATCACGCGGATATCGTGCTACCAATCGCACACCACTACGAACGCGCCGACATCATGCTGCAGTCGCGCCACCCGTACGTGCAGGTACTCGATCAAGCGGTGAAGCCCTTAGGCGAAGCTGTCGACGACTTCGAAGCGCTGCGGCGGGTTTCGGCTGCGATCAGCGCCATCGCGCGCGAGAAAGGCACCCCCGCGATCAAAGACGACGTCGACGGCCGCACCTTCCGCCGCGATCTCAAGCGGACGCTTGAGCTCTACACGATGGATGGCGCCATTCGCGACTCGCGCGACATCGTGCAATTCATCATCAACGCGACACCGGGCATTCCGAAGATGAGCTTTGCGGAATTGGCCGCCAAAGGCATCGTGCGTGTGGATGAATCACGCGGCAGCACGGTCTGGAATTCGGATGAAAGCCCGTTCCATGCCGATATCGCTGAGTCGGTGCACGAAAAACGTCCATATGAAACGCTCACCGGTCGACAGCAGTTCTACATCGATCACGAGTGGTTTCTGAAGTTTGACGAGGCGCTGCCGGTCTATCACCCGCCGCTGAAGCAGAAGGGCTATCCGCTGCAGATGACGATGGGACATGCTCGTCACGGCATCCACAGCATGTGGCGCGACGACTCTTTCCTCGTATCGCTGCAACGCGGCGAACCGGATATCTATGTGAACCCGGACGATGCTGCCGCCCGCAAGGTGCGTGATGGTGATCTCATCGAGGTTTTCAATGACGGCGGCAGCTTCATCTGCATGGCGCACTTGTCAGCCGGCATCATGCCGGGAACGCTCTACATGTATCACGGCTGGGATCCGACCATGTTCCGCGGCCGACAAAACTTTGCGGCTGTGATCCCCACGGCCGGACTCGTCAAACCCACCTCCGTCGCTGGCGACTACGGCCATCTCGGCTATCGAGTGCTGGCTTATGCACCGAATCAGACCTACCGCGATTTCACCTGCGAATTCAAACTGCATTCACGTGGCAAAGTGACTGCGGCCAAAGTGCGTATCGCTTGAGCCATCGATGAACGCCGTGCCAGACACCGACGACTCACGCGATGCCAAGCTCTTCGCCTTGGCGCGCGCGGAAATGTACTCGGGACTCTCACGCCTGCTGGCCTCACCGGAGCAAGCGATCGCCAAAGCCTGGCTCGATCACGTAGCGATCGTTGAGCGTCTTTTGATCGCCGATGAAGCGTTGTCCACCGAAGACAGCCGAATCGCCGAGCTCTTCGCCCTCTCTCAAGCAGCGGATCTCGAGCACGGCGCCGAAGATGTCGCTGCCTTGGTTGGCGCGAGCTACGGAGCGCTATTCGAAGTGGGTGATCGCGGACCTCCCCTGGCAATCCGCGAAGAGTTGGCACCGGGCGCCAACGCAGCAGCCAAAGAAGAGGTGGCTCGCTTTTACGAACACTTCGGTTATCGCCTGGGCGACGATTACGCCTGGCGCCCCGATCACCTCTCCGTGCTGCTGGAATTCATGCATTTTCTGAGCTGGCACGAGTCGCAAAGCGGCGATGCCGCGCTGATTGCCGGACTGCGCTCCGCTCAACGGGATTTCTGCCAGCGACACCTCGCCTGGTGGGTGGGCGATCTTGCCAATAGTGTCGCCGCCCGCAGCGATGCGCATCCGTTGCTGCAAGCGAGCTTGCGGGCAACCAAAGATTTCATTGCAGTCGAACTGCAGAGCTTGGGGGATTGAACGCGATGGGCCGCCAGATATCGATGGTAATGGATCTGAACAAATGCATCGGCTGCCAAAGCTGCACCGTGGCATGCAAAACGCTGTGGACCAGCGGCGAAGGGATGGAGAACATCCTGTTCAACAACGTCGAAACCAAGCCTGGTCCGGGCTATCCGAAGAATTGGGAACAAGTGAACGGCGGGTTCCGCAACGGACAACTGCAGATGCCGGCCTTGATCGACTCGAAGGACTACGGCGGCGAGAAGCCGCTAAACTTCGACGAAGTATATTTCGAAGGTAAGTCCGATCGTCTGCAACAAAAAGGCGATATGGGCTACGGTGCGAACTGGGACGAGGATACGAGCTCAGGCACCTACCCCAACAACTACCACTTCTACTTACCTCGCTTGTGCAATCACTGCACCAATCCCGCGTGTCTCAAAGCCTGCCCCACCCAAGCTATCTACAAGCGCGAAGAAGACGGCATCGTCGTTCTCGATGAAGACAAATGCCAAGGCTTTCGCAAGTGCAATCAAGCCTGCCCCTACAAGAAGGTCTACTTCAACTTCGTCACGAAGAAATCGACCAAATGCATTTTCTGCTTCCCGCGCATCGAACAGGGCGTTGCACCGGCCTGCGCGCGTCAATGCCCCGGACGATTGCGCTTCGTCGGCTTTCTCGATGACGAGAATGGCCCCATTCACAAGCTCGTTTACCAATGGAAAGTGGCGCTGCCGCTGCATCCGGAATACGGCACCGAGCCGAACGTGTTCTACGTCCCGCCGATTCTCGCCGCTTCGTTCGACGAGAACGGCGACTTTACCGAGAACCCGCGTATTCCCATGTCGTATCTGCGCTACCTATTCGGTGACAAGGTCGATGACGCCTTGATTACCCTCCTCAATGAAATGGAGCGCCGCAAAGAGGGCAAGAAGTCCGAATTGATGGATCTGCTGATCGCTGCGGATTGGAAGCAGCTCTTCGGCATTCCGGTAGTGAAGTACGTCTGAGGATCGCATGTCCGCCGAGACACCCCCTGTAGCCCCCGCCGCTCCGCCCATTAGTCTCGGGCGGCGACGTCTCGTGCTGTCCGCCCTGTTGCTCGCGACCGTCCTCGCCAGTCTCGATTCGAGTTTCGTCCCGATCGCGTTCCCCGACATCATCGACAAACTCGATACGAGTACGAGCGTCGTTGTGTGGGTGGCGCTCGGCTATCTGATCTCGGCAACGGGCTTGATGCTGCTCTCGTCGCGCTTATCCGCCTTCTTGGGCTCCGATCGCGTCTTTCAACTCGGTGTGTTCATTTACTCGATGGCGATGATCGCCTGCACCTGGGCGCCAGATATCCAGACGCTCATCGCCTTACGAGTCATACAAGGCGCCGGCATGGCGCTCTTTCTACCCATCACCTTTTCTTTGGCTGCGGAACTCTATTCTCCCGCCGAGCGCACCAAGGCGCTCGGCATCATGCAAGCGGGCAACTCGGTCGGCTTCGTGCTTGGACCGATTTTCGCCGGCTGGCTGCTCGATGCCTACGACTGGCGCGCGCTGTTCGGTACGCGTATCCCGCTGGCGGTGCTCGCCATTGCGGGCTCATTCCTGATCACGGATGCGAAACATCGCGCGCGCGGCGCGGTAAAACAAGACTGGGATCTCGCGGGCGCGTTCTTACTGACGCTCGCGATCTTCGGCATGCTGTTTGGCCTCAACCGATTGCCTGTCGAGGATAATCATCGCGATCTGCTCGTCTGGGCGATCACCGCCGGCGGTTTCGCAGCACTCTATTTGTTCATTCGCCACGAAGGGCGGGCGAAATTACCCTTGATTGATCTCTCGTTGTTCCGCGAGAGTCGCGAGTTCAGCCGCGCCTGCATCGCCTTCACGGCCTACTTCGCAGCACTGCCGGTGCAACTGTTCGTACTGCCGTTGGTATTGATCAGCGCGATGGAATTCAGCGCCTGGGATACCGGCATGACGCTCGCGGTGATCGCGGTGTCGACGACGTTGATCAGCCCAGCAGCGGGCAAATTAGCCGCCCGATTCGGTGCCGGACGCCTTGCGGTGGGCGGCGCCGTGCTGACGGCGCTCGGTTACGTGGCGCTGCTACCGATCTCGGCAGATCACGGACAGCTCGCACTGATGCCTGCCATGCTGCTACTGGGCGTCGGCTCCGCCCTCTTCTTCGCACCCAACAACGCCTTGATGATGGGCAACGTGCCGCCTCGCGCACTCGTAACGGCAGCGGGCCTCATCGGCGTTCTGCGCCAATCAGGTTACGCAGCCGGTTTCGCGATGATCGCGAGCCTCGTCACGGCGATCCAAGACAATATCGAAGAGATCTGGACAGCTGCCAGCACGGCGCATCTCGATGCGGCAACGGCGGCGGGTCTCGCGGATCTCTTCGAAGGTGGCGGCATCTGGTCACCTGAGATCCTGCTCTTTGCGATGCGCGTTGGCGTACTCATCGCGGTTGCCATTCTCGCCATCTCGATCATCAACAGCTGGCCGAAGGCTCAGCTCGGCCGGCGCACCGCCGCGGTTGCGGGCGGCGGCATCGTCGCGGGGGTCGCAGGCGGTGTGGTCATGATCGCCTCGGCCAGCGGTATCCCGCTCTCTTTCGGCGGAGCGGCGGCCGAACCCGTCAAAGTGGTGGCTCCCGCCCCCTTCGGCTACACGGCAAGGCAGGTCGAAGAGCAGGCACCGACCCCCGTTTTGGACGGTGCGGCCCTCTACGCCACGCACTGCCTCGCCTGTCACGGACCGAACCTTCAGGGCATCGCCGAGCTCGGCGTGCGCCTTGCCGGCTCGGATTACGTTCGACGCAGCGACACCGCAGCCCTCACCGCGTTCCTCAAGGTGGGTCGCGCGCCCGGCCAGCCGGACAACGTCAGCGGCCGAGTCATGCCCGGTTTTGGCTATCTGCCTGAGCCAGAACTCTCTGCGCTGGCGCAATTTGTCAAGAAAAACGGCTCCTAAGCCCTTGAATTGCCAAGCCTGACCCCCAGTTTCTAGAAAGCAGCTCAACTCGACTGGCGGTCACCGCGCGACCCGGATAAATTTGCAGTACGGACTGAACCTCCGTTGCTGGAATGAGTCCAATTCGTCGACTGGAAAAGCCGGTCACACTGACACAGGAGTCCTTGACCCGTATGAAACGTATTCTGCTGTTCCTTGCCACTAACCTCGCCGTCGTCCTCGTACTGTCGGTCGTGATGAAGGTGCTCGGCATCGATCAGTACATCGCCGCCCAAGGTGGCAGCCTGTACGGCCTGCTCGTCTTCGCTGCCGTGTTCGGTTTCGGCGGCGCCTTCATCTCGCTCGCTATGTCGAAGTGGAGCGCCAAACGCATGATGGGCGTGCAGCTCATCGAGCAGCCGCGCAACGATGCTGAGCGCTGGATCGTCGAAACGGTGCGTCGTCAGGCGCAGGAAGCCGGTATCGGCATGCCGGAAGTCGGCATCTTCGAGTCGCCGGAGCCCAACGCCTTCGCCACGGGTGCCAACAAGAACAAGGCACTGGTGGCCGTCAGCACGGGTTTGCTGCGCAGCATGCGCAAAGAAGAAGTCGAAGCCGTACTCGGTCACGAGATTGGTCACGTCGCCAACGGGGACATGGTCACGCTCACGCTGATCCAGGGCGTCGTGAACACCTTCGTGATCTTCCTCGCTCGCGTCATCGGCAACTTCGTCGATAAGGTCGTCTTCAAGAATGAAAACGGTGGCGGCTTCGCCTACTTCGCTGTGGTGATCGTTGCGGAGATCTTCCTTGGCATTCTGGCGAGCACCATCGTGATGTGGTTCTCTCGCAAGCGTGAGTTCCGTGCCGATGCGGCCGGTGCCGTGCTGGCAAGTCCTGCTGCGATGATTGGCGCGCTCGAAGCGCTCAAGCGTGCTCAGGAACGCCAACAGCCCGAGGGCCTCCCCGAGCAGATGGCGGCTTTCGGCATCAACTCGGGCGTCCCGAGCGGCTTGAAGCGGTTGTTCATGAGCCACCCGCCGCTCGATGAGCGCATCGAGGCGCTGCGTCGCATGAACGGTCTCGTCTAAAAGACGACCGTAGCGCGGCTTTGGTTGCAGCGAATGCGCCGCGTCGAGGTCAAGCTCGGCGCGGCGCGTTTACTTTGGGGAGGGAAGTTTGGCAATTTGGCGACGACTTTTGAGGACTGATTCGTGATCGATGACTCCCCTGCACCGACGCTCTGGCGTCGCTGGATTCGCGCCTTCGTCAACTGGTTCGATACCGGCCCGCTGGTTGCACCGGCCGACGGTTCTGCGCTGCCCGAGATTGCCGATCGTATCGAGTGGGCACGTATCCTCCCCTTCATCGCGATGCACCTCGCGTGCTTCGCCGTGATCTGGGTGGGCTGGAGCCCCGTGGCGGTAGCGGTTGCCATCGCCGCATACTTGATCCGCATGTTCGCGATTACGGGCTTCTATCACCGTTACTTCTCGCACCGATCATTCAAAACCTCCCGTGCTGGCCAGTTTATTTTTGGCCTGATCGGAGCCACCGCCGTGCAGCGCGGACCGGTCTGGTGGGCGGCTCACCATCGTCATCACCATGCCTATTCCGACAAACCGGAAGACGTGCACTCCCCGGCACAACATGGCTTCCTGCGCTCGCACATGGGCTGGTTCCTCACCGCACGCGGATTTCAGCCGGATCTGCGACGAGTACGCGATCTGCTGCAATTCCCCGAGCTCTGCTGGCTCGATCGTTTCGACATCGTCGTGCCGACGCTGTTTGCAACGGGCATGTTCGGCCTTGGAGTCTTGCTGCAACAACTCGCGCCCGAGCTCGGCACGAGCGGTGGTCAGATGTTGATCTGGGGATTCTTCATCTCGACCGTAGCCTGCTACCACGGCACGTACACCATCAACTCACTCTCGCACGTGTTCGGCAAACAGCGATACCGCACCGGTGACACGAGTCGTAACAACTGGCTGCTCGCACTCGTGACCTTGGGTGAAGGTTGGCACAATAATCACCACCATTTTCCGAGCTCGACCCGCCAAGGCTTTTATTGGTGGGAGATCGATATCACTTATTACGTGCTGAAGGTCATGTCTTGGCTCGGCATCATTTGGGATCTCAAACCGGTGCCCGCCTCGGCACGCGATCACTCCCCGCGCCGTATCCGCTGAGGAGCGAATCATGAGCCGAGTTGCCATCATCGGCTCCGGCATCGCCGGCCTCACCACCGCTTGGCACTTGCGCCGTGACCATGAGGTCGTGATCTACGAGGCCAACGACTATCTCGGCGGTCATACCGCCACCAAGGACGTTCAAGTCGGCGATCGTTGGTATGCGGTCGACACCGGATTCATCGTCTTCAATGATTGGACTTACCCCAACTTCATCGCCTTGCTAACCGAACTCGGTGTCGAGTGGCAGTGGTCGAACATGAGCTTTTCGCTGCGTTGTGAGCGTAGCGGCCTCGAATACAACGGCACCTCGATCAACTCGCTGTTCGCGCAACGACGAAATATCGTCAATCCGAAATTCTTGCAGATGATCGCCGATATCCTGCGCTTCAATCGCGACTGTCGGTCCTTGCTGCGCGATGACACCCACGCCGAAACTCTCGGCCACTACCTGCAGCGCGGGCGCTACTCGCGCGCCTTCATCGAGCAATACATCGTGCCGATGGGTCGCGCTATCTGGTCGGCAACGGGCAGCGGTATGCTGAACTTCCCGGCGCGATTCTTCGTCGATTTCTTCGATCGACACGGCTTTCTCAACATTGACGATCGGCCGGTATGGCGCACTGTTCGCGGCGGCTCGCGCGAATACGTTAAGCAAATGGCGCGGATTTTCGACGAAGACCGACGCGTGATCAGTCGAGTCGGCACACCCGTCAAACAGGTATGTCGTCACGTTGATCGTGTCGACATCATTGATGCGCGCGGCGCACTCGATCGCTTCGATTACGTCGTCATGGCCTGCCACAGTGACCAGGCTCTTGCCATGCTCGAGTCGCCCACCCATGCAGAGCGCGATGTGCTCGGCGCTTTTCCTTACCAGCCTAATGAGGCGATCCTACACACCGATGCGCGTGTGCTACCTCGCAAGCCGCTCGCACGCGCGGCCTGGAACTATCATTTGCGCAATCCCGACACCGAGCGGGTCTGCCTCACGTACGACATGAACGTGCTGCAAAACATCGAATCATCGACGCGTTTTCTGGTGACGCTCAATCGCGACGATATCGATCCTGCACAGATTCTCGGCCGTTACGTTTACGACCATCCGGTGTACACCCCGCAGGCTGTGCGCGCCCAAGCGCGCCGCGCGGAAGTGTCCGGCCATCAGCGCAGCTTTTACTGCGGTGCGTACTGGCGTTATGGCTTCCATGAGGATGGCGTGGTGAGCGCGTTGTGGGCGCTTGACGATTTTTACAAAATCGCCGGAGGCCAACGCCCGCCGCAACCCGTCTTAGAGCCGCAACGCCGCCCACCTCCGGCATGAGCAGCCAAAGCGCCCTTTATGTCGGGCACTTGCGGCATCGTCGCTTCGCGCCGCGACGTAACGACTTTCGCTATCGCATCTATTTCACGCTGATCGACCTCGATGAGCTGCCGACCTTGTTCAAGAATCGATGGTTCTGGTCATCGCGACGGCCGGCGCTCGCCTGGTTCCGCCGCGCGGATTATCTCGGTGATCCTGCTACCCCGCTGGTCGAGGCCGTTCGAGACCGGGTGGAACAAGAAACCGGTCGGCGACCGAGCGGGCCTATCCGCCTGCTGACTCACTTGCGTCAATTTGGATACAACTTCAATCCGGTCAGTTTCTACTACGTCTACGACGCCACAGGGCGCGAGCTGGAGACCGTTGTGGCCGAGATTACGAACACACCTTGGGACGAGCGGCATTCCTATGTTCTCTCCGTCGTCAATGCCGAGCGAGTCGGCGCCAAAGTCTTCCGCTGGCAGTTCGATAAACGCTTTCATGTCTCACCGTTCCTGCCGATGGACATGCGTTACGACTGGCGCTTCACCGCGCCCGGCGACTCGCTGGATGTTCACATGGAAAATTGGCGCGAAGGACAATGTGATTTCGACTCATCGCTCACTTTGCGCCGTCTTCCGTTGACGAGTGGCAGCCTCGCGCGCGCACTCTGGTCGTTCCCGCTGATGACCCTGAAAGTCAGCTGGCTGATCTACTGGCAGGCACTGCGCCTCTGGTGGAAACGTACACCCTTCTTCGTACACCCGGAGAAACGCACATCATGAACACTCGCGCCAGTGAATTGCTGCCAGATCGCAAGCGTGCGTCCGCGCCATTGTTGGCTCGTCTTGGACGCAAACTCTTGCGCTCGCAACTCGCCTTGCTGCGTGATGGCGAGCTGATCTTGATCGACCCGGACGGAACACGCTCGCGCTTCGGAGCACGAACACCGCGACTCGATGTCAGCGTCACTTTGCAAGTGCTTGATGAGCAACTCTATGCCGATGCCGCTTTCGGCGGCACACTCGGCGCGGGTGAGGCCTATATCCACGGTCTATGGCGTTGCGACGATCTAACCGCACTGGTTCGCCTCTTCGTCGCGAATCGTCAGATGATGAACTCGCTCGATGGCCGCTGGTCGTTCCTGACGCAGCCTGCCATGCGCGTACTCCACTTTCTCAATCGCAACAGTAAGCAAGGCAGTGCGCGCAATATTTCGGCTCACTACGATCTCGGTAACGAGCTCTACAAGCTGATGCTCGATCCGACCATGGCCTACTCTTGCGGCATTTTTCCCGATGAGAGCAGCACTCTCGAAGATGCCTCGATCGCCAAGTTCGATGCCGTCTGCCGCAAGCTGCAGCTGCAACCCGGTGACTCGGTGATCGAAATCGGCACAGGCTGGGGCGGTCTCGCCATGCACGCAGCCGAGCGCTACGGTTGTCATGTCACGACTACCACCATCTCTCGCGAGCAACACGACTACACCCGCGACAAGATCGTCGAGCGCGGCTTGCAAGATCGCATCACCTTGTTACTCGAGGACTATCGCGATCTCAAGGGGACGTTCGACAAGGCATTTTCGATCGAGATGATCGAAGCCGTCGGGGAGAACTATCTCGACACTTATCTGCGAAAGTGCTCCGATCTATTGCGACCGCACGGCGCCATGTTGCTGCAAGCGATCACGCTGCAAGACCAGTATTACGAGCGAGCCCGACGATCCGTCGATTACATCCAGCGCTATGTTTTCCCGGGTAGCTTCATTCCGAGTGTCGAACTGATCGCCCGCACTCTCACCAAAGCAACTGATCTCAAGATCTTTCATCTCGAGGATATCGGCCCCCACTACGCTCGCACGCTACGCGAATGGCGAAAGAACTTTTTCGCCAACATTGATCAGGTGCGCGCCTTGGGCTACCCGGAAAGCTTTGTCCGACTTTGGGAATATTACCTTTGCTACTGCGAAGGCGGATTTGCAGAGCGGCAATTAGGTGACGTACAGTTCCTGCTTACCAAGCCGGAGTGTCGACTAACATGATGCCCGCAGGCCCTTCTTCAGTGCTCGGGCAATTGCTGTCTCGATTCGGTAGCGAGGTCATCGTCACCTCGCCTGACGTGCTGGCTGGCATCAGCGTTGATCATCGAAAACTATATCCCGGTCGAGCGCTTGCGCTCGCCTTACCGCGCTCGACGAGCGAGGTAGCCGAGATACTCAAGTTCTGTAACGCACTGCGTATTCCGGTAGTGCCGCAAGGCGGCAACACGGGTTACTGCGCAGCAGGAACGCCTGACGACAGCGGCACGCAACTCGTCATGTCGTTGCGCCGAATGAATCGAATTCGCAGCGTTGAACCGCTCAATAACTCCCTCGTCGTCGAGGCGGGTTGCATACTCAAAGAAATCCAGCGAGCAGCAGAGTCGGTTGATCGCTACTTTCCCCTCAGTCTCGGCTCGGAGGGCAGCTGTACGATCGGCGGCAATCTCTCGACCAACGCGGGTGGTGTCAACGTACTGCGCTACGGCATGACGCGCGAACTGACTCTCGGCCTCGAGGTCGTCCTCTCTGATGGCCGTGTGATCTCAACTCTGTCTGCGCTGCGCAAAGACAACACCGGTTACGATCTGAGGCAATGGTTCATCGGGGCAGAGGGCACGCTTGGGGTGATCACAGCGGCAAGTCTGAAACTCTTCCCGCTACCCAAACGCCACGGCACCGCGATCGTCGCGATACCCTCGGTGAAATGCGCCGTGGAGCTACTCGCCGAACTACGCGCCGGCAGTGGCGACCGGGTGAGCTCGTTCGAACTGCTGCCGCGCGCGGCGCTCGAACTCGTCGACCGTCACCTCGGTGCTCGAGTCGATATCTCCCCTTCGTCGCCGTGGTGCGTCCTCTGCGAAGTCAGTAGTAGCGATGCAGAGGATTCGATCGATGAGCGTCTGGCCAGTTTGCTGGAGGCCGCCATGGAAAAGGGACTCATTACCGACGCGTTGCTCGCACAAAGCGAGCGCGAACGCAGCGCGTTCTGGTTCATCCGCGAGAACATTCCCGAAGCACAACGGCGCGATGGGCCGAGCGTCAAACATGATGTGTCCTTACCCATCGACCGCTTGGCTGAGTTTGTTGACAGGGCGAGCGACTGGGTCGTCACCCACGTACCCGAAGGCTTTCTGGTTTGCTACGGACATGTCGGCGACGGCAACCTGCATTTCAATATCAATCAGTCCAGCGAGGCTGCCGAGAAATCGTTACTTGCGCGCGAGCCTGAGATCCGTCGGGCCATCCATGATTTGGTGCAGGAGTACCGGGGCAGTTTCAGCGCAGAGCACGGCATCGGCCGACATAAAGTCGACGAGCTCGAACGCTATGCCGATCCGGTCGAACTGCAACTGATGCAGCAGCTCAAACAACTGCTCGATCCGAACGGCATCTTGAACCCCGGCAAAGTCCTGCGGCCTCGCCACTGACTGGCTATCATCGGCGTATGAACAACGCCGCACCCTCCTCTGCCGACGAAGGCAATTGGCCCAAGGCTTCAACCGCCTGGTACATGGTTGTCGTACTGATGCTGGCTTACATCCTCTCGTTCATCGACCGAGTGGTGCTAGGCCTTCTGGTCGGACCTATCCGTGCCGACCTCGGCATCAGCGAAACCCAAATGAGTCTGCTCTACGGTTTCGTGTTCGCCATTTTCTACACCGGTGTCGGCGTGCCGATCGCCTGGGCCATCGATCGATACAACCGGCGCAACATCATCGCGGCCGGTGTCGCCGTGTGGAGTGCCATGACGGCGCTGTGCGGCGTTGCGCGCGGGTTCATCGAACTGGCGCTCGCGCGAATCGGCGTCGCTGTGGGTGAGGCTGTGCTGTCGCCGGCCACCTTTTCCATGGCAGGCGACAGCTTCCCGGAGAAAAAACTGGGGCGTGCGCTCTCGGTATTCGTCATCGGTTTGCCGCTCGGTGTAGGGCTTGCGCTCATCATCGGCGGCGCGGTCATCCAGTTCGTCGCGAGCTCTCCCGAGTACACCGTGCCGATCATTGGCACGATCCGCTCCTGGCAGTTGACGTTCCTGCTCGTCGGCATTCCCGGGATCTTGCTTGCATTGTGGGTGCTGACGCTCAAAGAACCCGTACGTCGCGAGCGGCCAGGCGTCGCAGCCAGCAAGGCCGATACCGCCTCCATCCCCGATACGATCCGGTACATGCTCTCGGAGTGGCGCGCTTATAGTTCGCTGATACTCGGTTTCTCCATCCTCGGTATGGTGATCAACGTCTACCAGATCTGGGGCGTGCAGTATTTCGTTCGCGTCCTCGAGATGCCGCTCGGTGAAGCGGGTACCCGAATGGGCGTCGCGATCGCCATTTTCGGCACCGCTGGCATTCTCACCGGCGGCTGGCTCACTGATCGATGGCGCGCTGCAGGACATCTCGATGCCGCTATGCGCGTGGGCCTCACAGCAGCCGTCGCCCTGATCCCCGTAGCGAGCGTGTGCACACTGCTCAACGATGTCATGTGGTCGACCGTGCTGTTAATCCCGCTCGGTTTCTTTACCTGCTTTGCGTTCGGCGCTGCCTCCGCAGGCGTGGTCGTACTCACGCCACCTCGCATGCGCGCACAGGCCTCTGCGATCTATCTGCTGTTCGTCAACTTGATCGGCATCGGTTTGGCGCCGTTTCTCACGGCGGTCATGACCCAATATGTGTTTGCCGATGATCTTGCCGTCGGTAAAAGCACGGCGATCGTCACAGGCGGCGCCGCAGTCCTCGCCACGATCTTGTTGGCTTGGGGAAGGCCGGCGTTCCGCAAAGCGATCGTCGAGCGCCGTCACGTATGACCGAGCGGTGCACCGGCGGACTGCACGAAGTCTGCGTCGGTGTCACCGACCTCGATCGAGCGTTGGCAGATTTTGCCGCCTACGGCTGCCACCCTGATCTCGAGGGCAGTCTCGATGCCGAGTCGGCGCAGCGGCTGTATGGCGTGAACTCGGCAGTCCGTTCGATACGCCTAGCGCACCAGGACGCCGACCATGGCCTCGTCCGGCTGATGCACTGGGAGCAGCCACTCAACGCGGGCCTCGGTCTGACAGAAGATCTGCGTTGCGTGGGTTCGCGCTGGGGCGTGCGCGTGACGAGCAGCGTGCTCAACATCGTCAACCATGCCGAACGCGCCCTCGCCTCAGGCGCCTCACTCAATCTGATTCCCCCGGTTCTCGCCGTCATCGGCGAAGTCAGCGGCGAACGTCGCGCACACGCCTTTCGCGATCCTATCGTCGGCGTTCGCGAGATGGTGTTGCTGCAAGCGGAGTATCGCCAGGTCTTCTTCGAACGCTTCGGCTACGAAAGCCCGGCTTATGGGCAAATTGATCACTCGAGTCTGCTGCGAACCAGTCAACACACCCACTTTGGTCTGATGATTGCGAGCGACGATCCGCAGATCTTCGACTTCTACGAGCAGATCCTCGGTCTGCAGCGGATGCATGAGGAAACGGTTCCCTACGAAAACGCGACGGGTTCGCGTCGGATATTCGGGCTGCGAGCGGGCGAAGGTTTTCACATGGTCGACTTTGACGATCCCGCTTCCGGCAAAGCCCTTACAGATCGACGCTCGGGCAAACTCAAATGCGTTCGCTTCGCGGCTGATGCCGATATCGAAGATCGACGGTCACACTCTCGCGCGGGCGCGCTCGGCTACAGCTTGTATTGCTGGCGCACGTTCGAGCTCGACGCGCTGCATCGACGCGTGACACAAGCCGGCGCCACACAAGTGTCGAATATTCTTCTCGATGAGTTCGCGCGGCGAACTTTCACCTTCTTCGCACCGGATGGCTACCACTGGATGCTGGTCGAGGCACCCTGAATCGAGGCACCACGATGATCAAACTATTCACCGGACTTTTGCTGTTAGCTTGGTTTTCAGCGCCTGACATGAGCAATGCCGCCGTTCATCACGAGCGGCATTCGCGACTGTCGGGCAGCACACCCGATGCCACGGTGATCCTGGTTCACGGCTGGTCCTGCGATTCCACCTACTGGAGTGAACAGCTGCCCGCGCTGCGTCGACATTTCGATGTGATCACCATCGATCTCGCAGGTCATGGCAAAACCCCCGCAACGCGTGCTGATTTTTCGATGGCTTCGTTCGGACGCGATGTGGCCGAGGTGGTAGCGCAACTACCGGCAGATCAGCCGATCGTTCTGGTCGGACACTCGATGGGCGGCCCGGTGGCGGTAGAGGCCGCCTTGCTGCTCGGCGAGCGAGTTCGCGGTGTGATCGGCGTCGACACGTTCGCGAGCATCGGTCTACCGAAGCCCTCAGCGGTAGAGAATGCAGCCCGACTGGCTGCGTTCGAACGAGACTTCCGCAGCACAACCTACGCCTTCGTGTCGCAATCGTTCTTCAGAGCCGATGCGGATCCCAGCTTGCGTGAACGGATTGCTAACGACATGGCATCGGCTGATCCCAAGGTGGCGCTCGCTGCGATTCAGGGCCTCAACGATTGGGACGGAACCCAACGACTGCCACTACTGAAACAACCGATTGCGACCATCAACGCCGATCAGGTTCCACTCGATGCAGCGAGATTACAGCGCTATGCACCGTCGTTTCAGCTGATCACGCTCGCCGGTCAGGGGCACTTCCTGATGATGGAGAACCCGACCCGGTTCAACCCCGTGCTGATCGAAACCATCAGCGGGATGCTAGACGATCAGCGCGCTGAGGTCTCCGCCTCGAGATAAGCGAGCAAGGCGGCTCGATCCGCCGGATTCGAAATTCCGGCAAAGGCCATCGTGTTTCCCGGAACCACTGCACCTGGCTTCTCGATCCATCGATCGAGTGTCGCCTTGTCCCAAATGAGCTTGCTGGCAGCGGCCTGCAATGCCGGTGAATACGCGAACGCGGCATCGGCTGCGGCCTTGCGACCCATCAACCCGGCAAGATTCGGACCGATCTTCTCGATCTCCGACGGCTGCAGGTCATGACAGGCGCGACACTGGATGTAGAGCAGTCTGCCTCGCTTGTATTCGGGCGAAGTCACATCAACCGACTTTTGAGCCGAGGCTTGTGCGTGTACCGGGCCCTGCGCCCCAGTTGCCAACACCAAGACCGCGGCGCTAGCGAGCGCCCGCCGCAAGCGTGTCCACCGAAGACCATTCATTTCTTCGACTCTCCCTGCTTAGCGATCAAGCGAATCAAACCTTCCTGCGCCACACTCGCCGCAAGGCGACCATCGCGCGTATAAATGCTGCCGCGAGCGAAGCCGCGCGCACCCGATGCACTTGGACTCTCGAGCGAATACAGCAACCAATCGTCGAGTCGAAAGTCGCGATGGAACCACATCGCATGATCGATGCTGGCCATCATCAACGTCCCGTCACCCACGACAGCCGCATGCGGCCGAACGCTCGTGCCGAGCAAGGCGAAGTCCGACATGTAGGCGAGCAAACAGCGATGCAGGCGCGCATCGTCGGGTAAACGATCCACCAAACGAAACCACACTCGCTGCAGCGGTGGCCCAGCTACCGGGTGGATCGCACTCAAAAGTTCGACCGGACGCATCTGAAACGGCCGCTCACGCGCCAGGTACTGGCGCGTCTTCTCAGGCAAGCTCGCAGCGACCTCCGGAGTTGGGCGATCCCAATCGGGCAAGTCCTCCGGTGGCGGCACTTGGGGCATATCGACCTGGTGATCGAAACCCGCCTCGGGTTTTTGAAAGGACGCCGAGAACGTAAAAATCTGTTGACCGTTCTGGATCGCGATCACCCGACGAGACGAGAACGAGTGGCCATCGCGGCTGCGATCGACCTGATAAACGATCGGTAAATTGAAATCGCCGCGACGCAAAAAGTAAGCGTGCAAAGAATGCACGACGAGTTCAGGCGGCAACGTCGAACTCGCCGCCATGAGCGCCTGGCCGAGCACTTGGCCACCATAGACCTGCGGGCTACCGATATCGCGACTCTCGCCACGAAAGAGGTTGACCTCAAGCCGCTCGAGCTCAAACTGCTTCAGCAAATCGGCCAGACGACGATCCATGATTTTCTCGACCTAACCGACACCGAGACGCTTTTGCATCACCGGACTCGTCGTCGTGTATTGCAGAAATTGCTTCTTGTCGGGATACAGCCACGACTGGATTCCGAAGGCGGCCAATGCGGCCTCGTGAAAGCCCGACAGAATCAATTTTTTCTTGCCGGGATAGGTGTTGATATCACCCACTGCGAAAATACCGGGCACACTGGTCTGGAACTTCTCGGTATCGACCTTTAGCGCTTTGCGCTCGAGCTCCATCCCCCACTCGGCAATCGGACCGAGCTTGGGATGCAAACCAAAGAAAGCGAAGACGTGATCGACCGGGATCTCGTGGACCTGTCCATCGGCTGCTTTGACGGTCACGCCGACCAATTGGTCATTACTCGTCACGACCGACTCGGCAAGCCCTTCGATGAAGCGCAGTTTGCCGGCCGCCTCGAGCTCACGCATGCGCGCCACCGAGGCCGGTGCCGCACGGAACTCCGCGCGACGATGCACCAAGGTCATAGCAGCGGCCGTCGGAGCGAATTCGATCGCCCAATCAAGCGCAGAATCGCCACCGCCGAAAATCGCCAGACGCTGCTGTCGATAGTTATCGGCGTTCTTGATGCGATAGTGCAGCTGCCGACCCTCGAAAACGTCACCGCCCGGCACCCCAAAGCGACGCGGCTGGAACGAACCCACGCCGCCCGCGATCACGATCGCGCCTGCGTCAAAACGCGTCCCCAACGAAGTGACGACATCGAAGCGGCGATCGTCGCGCGGTTTGACCTCGAGCACCTCTTCGCCGAGATGAAACACAGGCTCGAATGGTTTGATCTGCTGCATCAAGCGATCGACCAGTTCCTGCGCGCCACACACCGGCAAGGCGGGGATATCGTAGATCGGCTTGTCGGGATACAACTCGGTGCATTGACCTCCGGGGGCGGCCAGCGAGTCGAGGATGTGCGCCCGCATACCGAGCAGGCCCAACTCGAAGACCTGAAACAGACCGCAAGGCCCGGCACCGACGATGACGACTTCGGTCTTGATGGTCTCTGTCACGACGACTCCCGAAGAAAACCCTAATTAAAACGAGTAAATTCTAACAGACCCGATCACCCATGCCCGCGAGCGATGACACTATGACCACTAACGCCGATCTTGCTCAACGTCGCGCTGCCGCCATTCCGAGAGGTCTCGGCAACGCCTTGCAGGTGTATGCGGATCGGGCTCGCAACGCCGAGATCTGGGATGTCGAGGGCCGTCGCTACATCGATTTCGCGAGCGGCATCGCCGTGCTCAACACCGGTCACCTGCATGCCAAAGTGGCTGCTGCGGTCGAACAGCAATTGACCCGCTTCTCCCACGCCTGTTTTCAAGTGACGCCCTACGAGAGCTATGTTGCGCTCGCGGAGCGACTGAACGCGTTGATGCCAGGCCCCGGGCCAAACAAGACGTTGTTTCTCTCAAGCGGCGCCGAAGCGGTTGAGAACGCCATCAAGATCGCGCGATATCACACGGGTCGTTCGGGCGTCATCGCCTTCAGCGGTGGCTTTCATGGCCGCACACTCGGCTGCATGAGTCTTACCGGCAAGGTCCAACCCTACAAAGCCGGCTTCGGCCCGATGCTGCCCGAGGTATTCCACGCGCCCTACCCGATGGAGTATCACGGTGTCACAACCCGTGATGCGCTGCGCGGTCTAGAAATGCTTTTCAAAGCGGATGTCGATCCGCAGCGAGTCGCTGCCATGATCATCGAGCCCGTGCTCGGGGAAGGCGGTTTTTATGTGGCACCGCCCGAGTTTTTGCGAGAGCTGCGACGCCTCTGCGATACACATGGCATCGTGTTGATCATCGATGAAATCCAAACCGGCTTTGCCCGCACCGGACGTCTCTTTGCCATCGAACATGCAGGCATCCACCCGGATTTGATGACCGTCGCCAAAAGTCTCGCTGGCGGCTTTCCGCTCTCTGCCGTGACGGGTCGAGCGGACATCATGGATTCACCGCTCACGGGTGGTCTCGGTGGCACCTATGCAGGCTCACCCCTCGGTTGCGCAGCAGGTCTCGCCGTGCTCGATGTGATCGACGACGAAAATCTTTGTGCTCGCGCCTCGCAACTCGGTGAAACGCTGATGGCGCGTTTGCGCGACTTGCAATCCCGTTGGGACTGCATCGGTGAGATTCGC
This sequence comes from Pseudomonadota bacterium, assembly GCA_039799645.1. GTDB lineage: Bacteria > Pseudomonadota > Gammaproteobacteria > Steroidobacterales > Steroidobacteraceae > UBA964. Next base: position 22,977 of record JBDLSG010000021.1, read on the forward strand.
GGCTTGGGGGCGATGGTGGCCATGGAGCTCGTGAAGCAACGTAACCCCGATGCGCCTGATGCAGAGCTTACGCGCGCACTCGTGCAAGCCGCGGGTCGTCGAGGGTTAGTGCTGCTCTCCTGCGGCGTCTATGCCAATGTGGTTCGCTTCCTGATGCCACTGACGATCAGTGACGGCGTATTCGCCGAAGGACTCGCGATTCTGGAAGCGGCGCTCGAAGACGTTAGCCGACGCTAGATCAAGCCCGGCCGACGTTCGAATCGTTTGGGCTGTGGTAGTACTCGCTCTCTTCGGAGAGTTGTTTGATCAGACGTTGCAACTCAGCCATGCGCCCCTCGGCCGTCGAGACCGGCAAGCATTCCGTGCAGCGAGGGTCCTTGCAGGGCTGGCGCGAGTAAAGCCAGTACTGGATCGCGCCGGCGAGCAAACCATCGGCGATATCCCAAACGTCGGCCTCACGATCACGGTCGGCCAACTTGTTGCCGAGGTCGACCGCGTCCGTAAACGCGGCATCGAAGCCGCTGACAGGGGGATCTCGAAACTCGTTTTCCATAGGCTGATTCTAGCCCCGGACCCCCACCCCGGCTATGTCATAACTCGCACTTTTGCAACAAAGTTTTATTCGAGTTACGCCGTCTTAATGGCCTTGACTAGCAACCAATGTCTATTATCGGGTCATCCTACATATAGGATGATCGCTTGCAGGGGGATGCACGATGAACGCGGATTCAGGGCAGGAGAGTCGTCTGCCGACGACGATCCATCTGCCTACCGTCGACGAGGTCACGGCTCGCTTCGACAACCTCTCTGCACTGCACGCGGGAGTGATCAAAGCTCCCGATTATGTGCGGAATCACTTCCACGAGAAGTTCCCGGCGCGCGATATCGCCGAGCATTGCGGTCTCAGCCGCTTTCAGTTCAGCCGCAGCTTCCACCATATCTTTGGCCTCACGTTTCGCGAATATCTGCTGCGCTACCGCGTAATCGCGGCCTGTGAGCGGCTGCAGCGCGCTGACATGCCCGTCACGCAAATCGCGTATGCGGTCGGCTTTCACGATGGGTCGTATTTCGCACGGATGTTCCGTCGCTACACGGGCATGCTGCCGTCGCAGTATGCTCGGTTGTATGCCACCAATCCGGCCATCGGCACCGTCGAACCCTAATCGATCCCACGACGCGCCTGCGCGTCATCGTCGTATTTGGCGCATACCGAGCGCTGGCTCACTGGCCAACCTCAGGCTCGTCACCGACAGCCTACCGCCACCCGCCCCTGGCGAAGTTCAGGTCCGCATTCAGGCCATCGGTCTCAACTTCGCCGATATCTTTGCCTGCCAAGGGCTGTATTCGGCCACACCGAAAGGACCCTTCGTACCGGGCCTCGAAGCCGCTGGCACGATCGTCGCGGTCGGTGCAGGAGTCACGAATCGGCACATCGGCGAGCGAGTGATGGTGCTCACCCGCTTCGGCGGTTACGCCGATGCCATGAATGTGCCAGCGGCAACGCTCTGGCCCGTGCCATCGGACTGGTCGTTCGCGCAAGCCGCTGCTTACCCCGTGCAGGCATTGACCGCGTGGTACGGAATCGAACGCCTCGGCAATGCCCGCAAAGACTCCCTCGTGCTCGTGCAATCGGCCGCAGGCGGCGTGGGCCTGCACGCCTTACAGGCGCTGCATAGCCTCGAGGCAAAACCCGTTGCCGTAGTTGGCAGTGAGCGCAAACGACAATGGTTGATCGCCGAACGCGGACTCGCGCCCGAAGCTATCGTGGTTCGCAATGCTCAATATCCCGCTAATCTCGATGCAGCGCTGCGGCACTACCAAGCGAGCGGCTTCGATGTGGTCTTCGATGCCGTTTATGGCGATGCCTTCCAACCCGCTTTCGATCGTCTGGCGCCAGAGGGGCGCTACGTGCTTTTCGGTGCGGCGGATTTCATGGGCAGCGGCGCACGACCCAATCCACTGCGCCTACTCTCGAGCTGGTTGCGCCGACCGAAACTCGACCCGCTGGCGATGATTCCGCTCAATCGTGGCCTGCTCGCTTTCAACCTCATTTGGCTGTGGGAGCAATCGGCAAGACTGCCCGAATCCCTGCGTGCCACGCTGGCACTCATCCCCTCGCCACCTCACATCGGTGCTCGCTTCTCGTTCGAACAAGCCATCGAAGCAATGAAGTTACTGCAGGGTGGGCAGACAACGGGCAAGGTCGTCCTCGAGCTGCCGGTAGAATAGACGCATGGCAGATCCCACACTCGCCGACCGACCGAAGGCGAAATCGATACGTCCACTCGCAGCACTGTGGCCTTTCTTGAGCCCCTATCGAAAGATACTCGGCGCGGCCATGGTGGCGCTGCTACTCGCCTCCGGGGCGATGCTCGCACTGCCGATCGCCCTCAAAGGTTTGATCGACAAAGGCATGGCAGCCGGTAGCGCCGAGACGATCAACATCTACTTCATCTCCTTCCTCGGCGTCGCCGTGCTCTTCGGCGGCTTTGCAGCGCTGCGTTTTTATCTCGTCACCTGGCTTGGCGAGCGCGTCGTCGCGGATATCCGCGAAGCCGTCTATCGCAACGTGATCCGCATGGATCCCCAATTTTTTGAAGTCACACGTACGGGCGAAGTGCTCTCGCGTCTGACCACCGACACCACCCTCGTGCAGTCGATCTCAGGCGTGGGTCTTTCGATCGCACTGCGCTCGTCGATCAACCTCGTGGGCTCGCTCGTGCTGCTCGCGATCACCAACCTGAAGCTCCTGGCCTTGATCTTGATCGCCATGCCGATCGTGATCGTGCCCGTGATCGCCTTAGGCCGAAAACTGCGCACCCTGTCGCGCTCGTCACAGGATCGAATCGCCGACACCAGTGGCTTGGCGGGTGAAACCCTGAACGCCATCCAGACCGTGCAGGCCTTCACGCTCGAAGCGCTCAACGCCAAACGCTACGACGATGCCGTCGAAGCATCGTTCCGAGTCGCGATCACTCGAACACGCGTACGCGCTTGGCTCACGGCGCTCTCCACCATGCTGGTCTTCGGCGCGATCACCTTGGTGTTGTGGTTCGGTGCCCATCAGGTACTCGCCGGCACAATGACCGGCGGCGAACTCGGCCAGTTCCTGTTGCTCGCCGTCTATGCGGGCATCGCTGCGGCATCACTCAGTGAAATGTGGAGCGAAGTACAGCGCGCCGCAGGTGCGATGGAGCGTCTCGTCGAACTGCAACAGGCCGAGCCCGCTATCGTCGCACCGCCCATTCCGATCGCGTTGCCGCCCTACGAGCGCACCGCAGCGGCAGGTCGCGTCAACTTCGAGCGCGTCACCTTCAACTATCCGTCGCGGCCGGACAGCCCGGCGCTCGATGATTTTTCACTCGACATCGAACCGGGCGAAACGGTGGCCTTTGTTGGCCCTTCGGGCGCCGGCAAAAGCACCACGTTCCAATTGCTGCTGCGCTTCTATGATCCGAAGCAGGGCCGCATTCGCCTCGATGGCGTCGATCTCGCGATGGCCGACCCTCTCGACATTCGACATCGCATAGGTCTCGTACCACAAGAGACCATGCTCTTCGGCACGAGCGCGCGAGAGAACATTCGCTACGGTAGGCCCACGGCGACCGATGCCGAGGTTGAAGAGGCCGCTCGTGCTGCCGCGGCTGACGAATTCATTCGCGCGCTGCCAGAAGGCTATGAGACCTTCCTCGGCGAGCGCGGTACGCGGCTCTCGGGCGGACAGCGTCAACGTATCGCAATCGCTCGGGCGATTCTCAAAAATCCGCCGCTACTGTTGCTTGACGAAGCCACGAGTGCGCTCGATGCCGAGAGTGAGCGCGCCGTGCAAGGAGCGCTCGAAGCGCTGATGCACACCCGCACCACGCTCATCATCGCGCATCGACTCGCCACCGTATTGAAGGCCGATCGCATCATCGTGATGGATCAAGGCAAGATCGTCGCGAGCGGCAAGCACGAAGAGCTCATCGTGAGTAACCCACTGTATGCGCGGCTTGCCGCACTGCAGTTTACTGACGGCGCTAGCGCATGAGCGAGTCGCACGGGCAAAAACCCACCGCCATTCTCTTCGACTTTGACGGCACCTTGATCGACTCGGCGACGAGCGTTCTCGCGGGCTTGCAGTACGCGCTCACCAGCGCCTCCATCGAAGCGCGCTGCGCACTCGATGCTTCGATCATTGGGCCGCCCTTGCGCCTCACGCTCGCCAAGCTCGCCGGCAGCGACGAGCCTGCATTGATCGATCGTCTAGCTGCCGCCTTCCGCGAACATTACGACTCGGACGGCTACAAGCACACCGAGGTCTACGAGGGTGTCCCCTCTATGTTGCAGACCTTGCACGACGCCGGTGTCGCGCTCTACATCGTCACCAACAAGCGCATCTTGCCGACCTTGCGAATTCTTGATCATCTCGGTTGGCGCGACTGGTTCAAGGCAGTCTATGCGCTCGATGCACTGCAACCGCCCGCCGCGAACAAACCGGCGTTGGTCGCCACCGTGCTGACTAGGCACGAACTTGCAGCCGGCCGAACCTGGATGGTCGGTGATTCGGAAGAGGATCGACGTTCAGCAGAGGCGAATGGACTGCGTTTCTTTGCCGCGCAATGGGGCTATGGCAGCGCCGGTGGAGCGGGACTTTCAAAACCCGCCGAACTCACCCTCGCCGCCGGCGTGAATCACCCCTAGTTCAGATGCGCATGCCGCCGTCGACATCGATGCAGCGGCCCGTGAAGAAGTCGTTCTCCACGATGAAGACCGCCGCTGAGGCAATTTCTGACGCTTCGCCCAAGCGTCGCAGCGGTACCTGCGCCGTGAGCTTGTCGAGAATTTCCGGACGCATCGCCGAGAGAATGTCGGTTCGCGTATAGCCGGGCGCGATAGAGCCCGCGCGAATGCCATAGCGTGCCAATTCTTTGGCCCACACTTCCGCCATCGCCGCCACGCCCGCCTTGGTCGCGGTGTAATTGGTCTGACCCGGATTGCCGTAGCGCGAGACGCTCGAGATGTTGATGATCACACCGCCCCGACCCTGCTTGACCATCCGCTCGGCTGCTTCTCGACCGCAGAGGAATACGCCCGTGAGGTTAATGTTGATGACCGCTTGCCACTGCTCGAGCGTCATCTTGCCGGTGATCGCACCATCTTTAACCTTGAGCAATAAGCTGTCTTTGACGATACCCGCGTTATTGATGAGCACATCGACGCTACCAAGATCTGCCACGATGGCATCCATGGCAGCGATCACGGCCTGCTCATCCGTCACGTTCGCCACATAACCCCGCGCCTCGACACCCTGCGCTTTGCACTGGGCTACCGTCTCATCGAGATCCGCCTGATTCAGATCGAGCGCGGCGATGCGCCCACCCTTGGCTGCAAAAGCCTTGGCCAACTCACGCCCGATACCGCGACCACCGCCGGTAATCACGACTGTCTTGCCCGAGATCTGCATGAGTGAACTCCTGTGAGCGCAAAAGCGAGGGATAATAGGAACGAGTATAACGGAGGCAGAATGCTGCACTTGCGACGCGCACAACAAGCAGACCTCGAAACGGTTCTTGAACTGATCCGCGGTCTCGCCGATTACGAAAAACTATTGCACGAAGTCGATGCGACCCTCGTCGATCTGCAGGCGGCGCTGTTCGCCGAGCACCCCCGCGTTTTTTGCGAGATCGCCGAATGGAACGGTCAGAGCGCAGGCTTTGCGCTCTGGTTCTACAACTTCTCGACCTTCCGCGGTCGGCACGGTCTTTATCTCGAAGATCTCTTCGTCAAGCCCGAGTATCGCGGTCACGGTATTGGCAGCGCCTTGCTCGTCCATCTGGCGCGGCGCTGCGTCGCAGAAAATCTCGGTCGTTTCGAGTGGGCGGTGCTCGATTGGAATACTCCCGCGCTCGACTTCTATGCCTCGCTCGGCGCAGAGGCCAAGAAAGAATGGTGGCCGCATCGCGTCACGGGCGATGCGCTCAAAGCCCTCGCCGCTCGAGACATTCCCGGGTTGCGAGCGCCGCCTCAACCGTAAACTCGTCGCCGTCCAAAGCGGCGCGAACGGCATCGGCTTCAAGACACAGAAACTCCTCGACCTCGCCATCGCGACCGACGGGCTCGAAGCTCGTATCGAGTATGAGATCGGCCACGATGACCTGTTGATCGTGAATACCAAAAGTGGCCTCACGCAGCGAGCGGATGATCACACCCGGAAAATCGATCTCGCGCGCGAGCTCTCGGGGTACCCCCGCCTCTTCCCACAATTCTCGAATCGCGCAGCGTCGAAAAGATTCGCCGGCTAACACCCCGCCGGCAGCGAGCGTGTCGAGCTTACCCGGGTCAGCACGCTTGATCGCACTGCGGCGCGATACCCACAAACGCCCGTCGGCACCAATACCGTTGATGTGGACGGCACGGTTCTGCAAACCCAAGGTACGAAACAAACCGCGCTCGCAGCGGGCGAGTTCCTCGCCACGAGTATCGAGCACAGCGCAAAGTTCGTTACGCCAATCGCCGATCAAGCCGAGCTTGCGTAGCTGCACGGCCACGCTTTGCAACGCTGCGCTGCGCCCGTGGCGATCGAGACCATCATCACGTAGCCGCAAGCCCGACTCTATGGTCGCGATCTCGGCGAATCCGGCCACACGATCGACGAGATCGGTACGCACGCGACCGCGGATCTCACCGCCGATCCACAGTGGCAAATAGTGAGCGCTAAAGAGAGCTGTGTTCAATCGCGCAGGAATTCGATCAGGGTGGTCGCGAGATCATCCGGCTGATCGGCGATGAAACTCTCACCCCCATCGTGAACGACGAGGCCGGCACCGACTAATTGACGCTGTACTTGCTCCACTTGCTCGGGCGGCGCACTCGTCGACGCGGTCGATGTAACGAGCAAAGCGGGCGCCAACACTCGCGCGGGCTCGAGCGTCTCCTCCAGATTGCCGACGCCCACGAGCACCAAGCGCAGCACTCGCTTGGGCGCATTCACCGCAGCCTGCAAGGCCACGCTCGCCGAACCCAGAGCGGCCCAATGCGCCCGATCGAGCCCGAGCGAATCGAGTACCGCGAGCGCATCGTCTGCGTTCGCCGGAGCCGGCAAGTCGAGCCTTACCACTCGGAAAAAACGGTCGAGCTGCGGCAGCAGCGGCGCCCATTGCTCGAGTCCGCTACCCGTTGGCGACAACAAAACCAAAGTCGGGGCGTGATTACGCCCCGACATGGCATAGCGTGCAGGCCCCGTGGGCCGACTGATCTCGCCTCTGAGCATGGAGAATCAGTCAGCCTTGTATTTGTCGTGACAAGCTTTGCAGCTGCCGCCCGCGGCACCGAAGAGCGGCTTGAGCGCATCGAAACTCTCACCCTTGGCAGCGGCAGCCGACAAGGCGGCCGTCTTGCTCTTCATGTCGTTCATGAGCTTTTGGAAGTCGGCCGAGTTTTGCCACAGCTCATCCTTCGCCTTGCCGCCAGCGGACCCTGCCGGAAACAGATCGGGAACGATGGTCCCCATGAAGGCCGCTCGCTCGGCGGCGAGGCGGAACGCCTTGGCGTCGTAGGGAGCGCGACCAGCGGCCATAGCGCCCATCTGGCTCATCTGAGCACCAAGGACGGTGAAAGCCGCTTGACGCAATTTGACCTGCTGGGCAACGCGCGCATCCTGCGCAAACGCCGGCACGGTCAGGGCGGCTACAACCGCAACGAGGATGGTCGAACGCAGAATCGAACGCATGAGGTATCTCCTAATCCTTGGGGTGAGGGAATCGATCAACTGTACGGATTTACTCACAGGGCACGCCGAGGTCGCAACCGGGGCGGCGCTCTGTTACGCTGCGCCGCCTTTTTTGCCCGGTTCTTCACATGTCTACCGCTCGTCCGATCCGCAATATCGCCATCATCGCGCACGTCGATCATGGCAAAACCACGCTGGTCGACTGCTTGCTGAAGCAATCGGGCACCTTCGCCGCTCACGAACGAGTTGGCGAACGGGTGATGGATTCCAATGATCTCGAGCGCGAGCGCGGCATCACCATCCTCGCCAAGAACTGCGCGATCGATTACCAAGGCACCCGCATCAACATCGTTGACACCCCGGGACACGCCGATTTCGGCGGTGAGGTCGAACGTGTGTTGTCGATGGTCGACGCCGTGTTGTTGGTTGTCGATGCCGTCGAAGGCCCGATGCCACAAACGCGCTTCGTGACCCGCAAGGCACTCGCCCTCGGTCACAAGGCGATCGTGGTCATCAACAAGGTCGACCGTCCGGGCTCGCGTCCGAACTGGGTGATCGATCGCACCTTCGAGCTCTTCGACAAGCTCGGCGCCACCGACGAACAGCTCGACTTTCCGATCGTATATGCCTCGGCACTGCAAGGCTGGGCGACGACCGACATCGAAAAGCCGTCGACCGACATGACGGCGCTCTATCAAGCGATTCTCCAGCACGTCCCGCCGCCGCCGACCGACGTCGAGGCGCCCTTGCAGCTGCAGATTTCGCAGCTCGATTACAACTCCTACGTCGGTCGCATCGGCATCGGCCGCATTCGTCGTGGCACGCTGAAATCGGGCCGCAACGTAGCTTTGCGCTGGGGCGATGAGGATCGCGGCACGGGCAAGATCGCACAGATCTTAAGTTTCCGTGGCCTCGAGCGCGTGCCGGTCGATGAAGCGGTCGCGGGCGACATCGTCGCCGTCACGGGTATCGAAGAGGTGAACATCGGCATCACGCTGTGCGATGTCGAAACGCCCGATGGGTTGCCACCTATCAAGGTCGATGAGCCCACGCTCTCGATGACTTTCCAGGTCAACACGTCGCCACTCGCCGGTCGCGAAGGCAAGTTCGTCACCAGCCGTCAGATTCGTGATCGCCTGATGCGCGAGCTGCAAAGCAACGTGGCGCTGCGCGTAGAAGAGACGGCCGATGCCGATGTGTTTCGGGTCTCGGGCCGTGGCGAACTGCACCTGACGATCCTTATCGAGAACATGCGCCGCGAAGGCTATGAGCTCGCTGTCGGCAAGCCGCAGGTGCTGCGCAAAGTGATCGATGGCGTGACGATGGAGCCTTTCGAGGCCCTCACGATCGACATCGACGAAGGCTTGCAGGGCGGCATCATGTCCGAGCTCGGCACGCGTCGTGGCGAGTTGCTCGATATGGTGGTGGAGGGTGATCCGACCGGTCGCGGTCAGGGTCGCGTCCGACTCGAATATCGAATCCCAGCTCGCGGTCTCATCGGCTTTCAGGGCGAGTTTCTGACGATGACGCGTGGCACGGGCCTCATGAGCCACATCTTCGATGGCTACGATGTGGTCAAGGGAGACATCCCAGAGCGCCACAACGGTGTGCTGATCTCGAACGAAAACGGCGAAGCGGTGGCGTACTCGCTATTCACTTTGCAGGAACGCGGACGTCTCTTCGTCGATCATGGCTCCAAGGTCTACGAAGGCATGATCATCGGTATTCATAGTCGCGACAACGATCTCGTCGTGAATCCGATCAAAGAAAAGAAACTCTCGAACGTGCGCGCGGCCGGCAAGGACGACGCACTGCTGCTCGTACCGCCGATTCCGCTGACGCTCGAATATGCGGTGGAGTTCATCAACGAAGATGAGCTCGTCGAGATCACGCCCGAGTCGATCCGCCTGCGCAAGCGCTTTTTGAAGGAGCACGAGCGTAAGCGTGCTTCGCGCGAGTCCGAGGCCGGCTGATCAACGACTAGGCTGATCAGCCGGCGTGCTGATCAGTCTTTTCGCGGCCCTGGGATGAACGCGTTCGTGCGACGGATGTACTCTGCATAATCCGGGCGGCGCTGACCGATGTCGCGCTCCAGCAGCTTCACGCCCGAGACCTTCAGCAACAATACCGTCATGATCGCGGGGCCGATGATGCTCCACCACGCACCTGCCGACAGTGCGATGCAGTAGAAGCCCCACCACACACAGGCATCACCGAAGTAATTCGGGTGACGCGTGTAACGCCAGAACCCCCGATCCATTACTTTGCCGGCATTAGCCGGATCACGTCGGAAGCGAGCGAGCTGCCAATCACCACCGGCTTCGAATGCGAAGCCGACGATCCAGAGTGCTACGCCGATGTAATCGAGGGTGCCGAGCTCTGATGTGCCGTTCACCGCGCCGTGCAACGGCAGCGAAATGATCCAGGCGAGTACCGCCTGAAAGATGAACACACGATAAACGCTGCTGAACGCGAAGCCCGGTTCGTTGCGACGACGAATGGCCTGATAGCGACGGTCTTCTTCATGACCCCAGTTTCGTGCCGTGATGAAGATCGACAAACGCACTGCCCACACCGCCACGAGCACCAAGAGCAGCCGACCGCGCTCTGTCTCGGGCGGAAAGCCGGCATACAGCACGACCGACAGCAAGAACATCAGCGACCACAAGCTATCGACCACATCGACATTGCGACGCGGCAAGGAAATCAGCCAGCCGAGCACGGCCAGGGCCGCAAGGCCAGGGAGAGCCAGAAACCAGGAAGTCGCGTCAAACATGATTTGCTAAAGCCTCTCGGAAAGCTGCCGTTATGGAACAGTGTGACCGTGGTTAGCGACGAGGACAACCTTAGGATGCCCACTGGTCTCGCACCCCTACTCTCCAGCGTCGCAGAACACCCTAATGATAGCGTTGATCGGTTCCGTCATTGTCGTTGCTTCGGTCGTCATCGGCTTTTTAATGGCCGGCGGCAACCTGTTGTTGCTCTGGCACCCCTCCGAAATCGTCGTCATCATCGGCGCGGCACTCGGCGCCTTCATTACGAGCAACTCTCTTAAAGTCGTCAAAGCCTCGTTCGCCAATGCCATCGGCTTGATGAAGCCTTCGCGCTATACCCGAGACACGTACGTCGATCTGCTCAAGCTAATTTTTGACCTCCTGGTGAAATCACGCAAAGAGGGCTTGCTCGCGATCGAGAACGACATCGAGAACCCCGAGAAAAGCAACGTCTTCTCCAAGTACCCGAAGATTTTGGCCGACCATCACATGATGGAGTTTATTACCGATTGCCTGCGCCTGATGGTCGGCGGCAATCTAGATCCGAATGAGCTTGAAACCCTGCTCGATTACGAACTCGAAACCCATCATAAAGAAGCGCATGAACCGGCACATGCCGTTCAACAAGTGGCTGATGCATTGCCGGGCTTCGGTATCGTCGCTGCGGTCCTTGGCATCGTGAACACCATGGCGGCCGTTGCCGAGGCGACGAGCGCGGAACTTGGCGCCAAAGTGGGCGCCGCACTCGTTGGCACCTTCCTTGGTATTTTGGTCGCTTATGGTTTTGTGGGCCCAATCGCCTCGGCCATGAAAGCCCGCGCCGACGAAGAGGGCAAAGCATTCGAGGTCGTGAAGATGGCGCTCGTGGCCAGTGTGCGCGGTTATCCACCGCAGGTGGCCGTCGAATTTGCGCGCAAGCTGCTCTTTAGTGAGGTGCGGCCGACTTTCGGTGATCTTGAGGGGCACCTGAAGTCGAAGCCCAAGGCGTGATCGCATACCGCCCATGAGCACCCCTCAGCAAAAAGTGGAGGAATCGCGACCGATCATCATTCGTCGCAAGAAGATCATCGCGGGCGGTCATCACGGCGGCGCGTGGAAAGTGGCCTATGCCGACTTCGTCACCGCCTTGATGGCATTCTTCCTCGTCATGTGGCTCGTCGCATCGGCGAACGATCAACAAAAAACCGCGATCTTCGACTACTTCAAAAATCCCAGTATGGCCAAAGGCTCGGCGCCGATCCCGGCACCCGGGCAGGACGGCCCAGGCGGTGCAAGCACGAGCCCGATCGAGCTGCGTGGTGGACTCACCGCCTCAGCCCCCTCCCCCATCGCCGAATCCGGCGCAGGCACGCCGATTTCCGACAAACCCGAGCAAGTACGGCGCTTACGCACCAACACCGGAAGCCTGAACGAGGCCGATCAACTGCAGGCACTCAAGTCGGATCTGCAAGAGGCCATCGAGAAGAGCAAAGCGCTCGAAGCCTTCAAGGATCAGTTGTTGATCGACATCACACCCGAGGGATTACGCATTCAGATCGTCGATGCACAGAACCGCCCCATGTTCGATCTCGCCGGCACGCAACTCAAAGATTACGCGACCGCGCTACTGCTGGAAGTGGGCAAGTATCTCAATACCGTACCGAATCGCATCACCATCTCGGGACATACGGACGAGACCCCGTTCACCGGCCGACGACCGAACTACACCAACTGGGAACTCTCGGCTGATCGAGCCAATGCGGCACGTCGCGCTTTGATCGAGGGTGGACTCGCCTACGACAAGGTGGCCCGCGTCATTGGTATGTCGTCTTATGTGTTGCTCGATAAAGCGAACCCGCGAAATCCGATCAACCGCCGCATCAGCGTCATCGTCATGACTAAGGCTGCCGAAGATGCGTTACTGCGCACCGACACGCCAAGTGACGCACCGAGCAATACGCCTGGCAACAAGCCGGTTGAGACGACGCCTGCCCCTTAAGCGCGATTCTGCACTCCAAGATCGCGTGCCAAAGCATCGATCAAGGCATGATCTTCTGCCAATCGTCGGCGCGTCTCCTCGACATCAGGCGCGAACTGATCCACGGCTTCAGCATTCAGGACCCCCTGCTTCTGCAACAGCAACTCGTGAGTGCGCAAACGCTCACGCACCGCTGAAAGCTCCATGGCAAGACGCAGCGATACCGCCACCAGCTGCGAAATATTAGCCGGATCGAGACGCTGGTCTTGCCCCGAGGTCGGCGCGTGAATCGGACGAGACTCAGCGCTCACGGCGACCTCCAAAGAAATAGTAGTGACCTGCACCGAGTGGCTCGTAATCAGCGACGACATTGCCCTCAGTAAACCCGGCCGTACGCAGCAGCGACGGCACATCGGTATCGGCAAAGCCCGTCCAGAACGGCTCGCCGTTGTTACGCACCTGCCAATCGTTGGTGACCTGTTTCGGAATCGACAACCGAGCCGGTTGATACGGCACGTCGGCGTTGAGGAAGACGCCACCCGGGGCTAAGAGTCGATGCGCCTCGGCGAAGATCCGCGGCGCGATGTCGTGCCAGGTTTCGTGAAAGAGGATGTGCGAAACGATCAGATCGAAGTGCCCATCGGGATAACCCGTGTGCCGCGCATCGGCCTGCCGAAAATGCAGCTCGACGCCTCGCTCTTCGGCCCAAGCGTGACCGAAGCGAACGAACGGTGCCGACAGATCGAGGCCATGCACCTCGGCATCCGGAAAGGCTTCTTTGTAGGCGATGGTGTCAGTGCCAGGACCACAGCCGAGATCGAGGATCCGCCGCGGCTGAAGATCGGGATAGCGGCGGCGAACCACGCTTGCGATGTAGCGGCCAATGCCGGGCTCACCGACCGGCGCGTGCGCCGTGAGCCCTTTGGCCGCGCGATAGAGCTCCAGCGTGCCGAAGTAGATCAAGGCCGCGTGCAGATCCTGCTCATGCTCGCTGTGGTAGTACCCGCCCGGCTGGCGATGAATCTCGGTCGAGGCGATCGGTTGCGGCAGTTCGAGACTTGGATCCAATTGCAGTGAACCCCGCGGCTTCTGCGTCACGGTCTGAGCGCGCGCCTCGAAGGCGGGCCCGATACGACGACAGGTCTCACCGACGCTCTGCCACATCAACGACTGCGACGCGTACACCATCGATCCCCATAGCTGGTAGAGCGGATCAGACTCGAACAACGGTCGCGCTTCACTTCGATCGGCAGGCGCTCGGTGATGCGCGGCAACGAACTGCGGCTCGAGATCGCGCGCGTAGTGCGCGGCAAGCTGCTGCTCGAGAGTTTGGTTGGCGTAGCCCTTCAACACGCCGACGAA
>JBDLSG010000022.1:0-68378 GCA_039799645.1 Pseudomonadota bacterium
CGGGAGGTCGAGCGCATCAATCGGCACCGCGAGCCAGGTGAGCCTGAAGCGACGCCGCTATTTGATCTCGATGATGTTGAAGAATGCCTGAAGTTGTTGAGAGTCATTCGTTACGACACCGAATACGCCCCATTTCCGGGCATGACGCTGCGCTTTCGCGAAGCGGGGCATATCCTCGGATCAGCGAGTCTCGAGTTCGAGTTGCGTGAACTCGATACGGTCAGGCGGATCGTCTTCAGTGGCGATCTTGGCCAATACGATTCACCGATCTTGCGCGATCCGCACCCTTTCAAGACGGCTGACCTCATCGTGATGGAGAGCACCTACGGCGATCGTGATCATCGCGATCGGTCCGCCACCGTGGCTGAGCTCGGTGAAATCATTGACCGTGCGGATCGGGACCGCGGCAATATTGTCATCCCAGCCTTTGCCGTGGGCCGCAGCCAGGAGTTGCTCTACCTGCTTGGTCAGCATGCCGAGCAATGGAATTTGCAGCGATGGCAGGTGTATCTCGATAGCCCCATGGCGATTAAGGCGAGCGAGATTTATTGGCGGCACCCTGAACGATACGATGAGGAGGCCGCTCGGCTGCGCGATAGTTTCGGCTCCATGCCGAATCTGCCGAATCTGGCGCTAACTCGAACTGCGGACGAGTCCCGAGCGATCAACTCACGGCGCTCGCATACCTTGATCATCGCAGGCAGCGGCATGTGCAATGGCGGGCGCGTTCTGCATCACTTGACGCACAACTTGCCGCGCGCCGAGTGCCACGTCATCTTCACGGGATATCAGGCGCCTGGCACCCTCGGCCGAGCTCTGGTGGATCATGCGCGCCGGGTCCACATCCACGGCGTGTCCGTGCCGGTACAGGCGACGATTCATACCGTTGGTGGCTTGTCGGCACACGGCGGGCAGCACGATCTGTTGCGTTGGTATGACAGTTTCGACGGCCATCCCGCGGTTTGCCTGGTTCACGGTGAGCCTGAGCCCGCACGGCTATTGCAATCGGCTCTGCAGCAGCGCGGCGCGCATATCTCTATCCCCCGTCGAGGGGATATCATCGACCTCGTCTCGATGCGATTGGGGAGAGTCGATCGATGAAATCCGGATTGCGCGAGCTGGTGCTCGCCTTGGTGATTTCGCTTTGCGCGTTGCCAGCCTCCACTTTGGTTGTTGCTGCGGAGCCGGCGGGCGCTACAGCCCGAACGGTTCTCGTCATTGGTGCGACCGGCAGAACTGGGCGCGAAGTGGTTGTGAAATCTCTGGAGGCGGGCTATCGAGTTCGAGCTCTCGTGCGCGATGAGCTTCGTGCCCGCGCAGCGCTCGGCAGCGAGGTCACGCTCATCGTCGGCGATGTGCGTACCGATGAGGGCATCGCAAAAGCGATCGAGGGAGCTGATTTCATCATCTCTGCTTTGGGCTCCAACGTTCGCAATGATCCTTCCAATACGCCAGAGCTTGTCGATTACGGTGGCATTCGTCGTTTGGCAGAAAAATCAGCCAAGTCAAAGATTCGTCACTTCGTGCTCGTATCTTCGATGGGCGCCACCCATCGGGATCACCCCCTCAACCGTATGTACTCAAATATCTTGACCTGGAAGCTCAAGGGTGAAGAGGCCTTACGCGCTTCCGGAGTTCCATACACGATCGTGCGCCCGGGCGGCCTGACTGAAGCACGTGGCGGTGAGTTCTTGCCGATGATGATGCAGGGTGACGATCTGTCACGGCAGGGGCGAATCGCACGGGCGGATGTCGCTGCCATTGCCGTCGCTGCGCTTGATCGTCCCGAGGCGATGCAAAAAACCTTTGAAGTCATCGCCAGCAATGCGACAGGCCAGCCGGACTGGGCGACTCTTTTCGGGAGCTTGAACGTCGATGCAAAATGAAACGGCGCTGCAGCGCCAGTTGTCGCGCTTCGCCAAGGTAGAGCCTCGCGAAACCGCTGCGGTTGTGGCCGCGTTCTGCCTGTTTTTCTTTGTACTGGGTAGCTATTTCGCTGTTCGTCCCGTTCGCGAGACCGTGGCCACTCTGCTCGGTCGTGATCGCGTGGCAGATCTCTGGTTTTACACGGCGCTATTCGCGATCTTGATCGTGCCGTTGTATGGCTGGCTGATCGCTCGCTTCCGTCGCAGCATCCTGCTTCCCTGGGTTTACGGTGTGGTCGCCGTCATTCTCGGTGTCATTGGTTTCAACATCCAGATGGATGAGTCCAATCTGCGAGTCGGCACTTTTTTCTACGTGTGGATCAGCGTGCTCAACTTGATGCTGGTCTCGGTCTTCTGGAGTTTCCTACTCGAGATGTTCTCAGCCGAGCAGACCAAGCGCCTGTTCGGGTTCATTGCTGCGGGCGGGACTTTTGGTGCGTTGATCGGCCCCTTGATCGCGCGCCTTTTGGTTGACTCGATCGGAAACTCGGGCGTTCTCTATGTGGGGTCAGTCGGATTCTTGGGCGCCATCGTCTGTCAGCGTATCTTGATCGGTATCTGGAATCGAGAGCGCAATGAGCGAATGGCGGAGACGCCAGATACATCAACCGTGGCTTCTGATACAGGCCTTGGCGGAAATCCTTTCGCCGGCATCTTCATCGTGTTGCGATCCCCCTACCTTTTGGGTATCGCATCGTTCGTCGTGTTGTTGTCGGCGGTCAACACATTCCTCTACTTCGAACAGCTGCGCATCGTCACCGAGACGTTCGAAGACACGACTCGCCGAACCGAGGTGTTTGCCACCATCGACTTCGTCGTACAGTCACTGACGATTTTTTCGCAGTTGTTTCTCACGGGTCGTATCGCATCGAAGCTCGGTGTTAGAACGTTGCTCACCTTCGTGCCGGTGTTGATGGTGATCGGGTTCCTGTTGCTCTCGATCTTCAATGTCTTCGGAATGATCGCAGCGTTGCTGGTGCTACGACGCTGGGGCGAGTATGCGTTCATTCGGCCCGGCCGCGAGATGCTTTGGGGTTCTCTCGATACCGAGTCCAAATATAAGGCCAAGAGTTTCATCGATGTGCCCGTGTACCGCGCTGCCGATTATGTGGGCGCCCAAGCCAAGACGGCGCTGGACGCGGTGGGTACCTCGCCGAGCGGCGCCGCCTTGATTGGGGCCGTCTTGGGCGTGCTTTGGGTCGGAAACGGCTGGCTACTTGGTCGTAAGCACGATGACGCATCAGAGGAGAAAAATAAAACATGAGCCGCTGGTCAGAATGGTTCCGACTCGACGAACGGGAAGAGGCCGCGAGTGCCGACAGTCCGCACGCTCCTTTGAGTGACGAGCAGCGACGCGATGCCTTGCCATTGCTGACACTGGCTTTTGGCTGGGGATTTTTGGTCACCGGCTTATTGGTCGGTAGCTCACTCGGCGCCGGGCTGTATTTTCCCGATTTGATTCGCAACGCCTTGTGGGGCAACACGATTAATTTCATCGTGGGCGCCTTAGTGGGTTACATGGGTTACAAGACGGCATGTAACAGCGGTCTGCTGTACAGACTCACCTATGGCAATGTCGGCGCTTACCTGCCGGTACTGTTTCTGGCGGCGCTGACCATCGGCTGGCAAGGCATCGTGGTTGGCGCGATGGGTTTGACTTGGGCAGGTAGTTTCGACAGCCCGCTGTTTTATCCGATCGCCATCTTTGCCGGCTTGCTCTACACGGCGACAACCTATCTCGGCGTCAAAGGACTTGAGCGTGTCGCCGTGCCGTCGACCGTGGTGCTGGCGCTAGTCGGTTTGTACGCAGGTTGGTTCAATGTCGATCGTGCCGGCGGTTGGGATGCATTTCTTGCCTTGTCGGCGAGCGCCTCTGCAACGAGTCCGTTAACCGACAATCAGGCGATCAATCTCGTGATTGGCTCTTGGATCGTCGGTGGTGTGGTGATGGCGGAATATACTCGCTTCGCTCGCAAAGCCTGGGTCGCAATTGCCATTCCGTTCATCGTGTTGATCGTCACGCAGATTTTTCTGCAAGTCATTGGCGCCATGGGCGGCATCGTATCTGGCAGCTTCGATTTCAGTGCTTACCTCAAGACAGCGGGCCCACTCATCGCATTCGTCGGTTTAGTCGCGATGAGCCTGGCTTTGTGGACCACCGGCGATACCAACTTGTATCTGCCGTCCATCCAGACGGCCAGCGTTTTCAAATTGCCGAAGCGCGTCACGATCGTCGTGTGTGGTTTGATCGGCACGATCTTGGGTCTTGGCATCTATCAACACTTTATGGGTTGGATCAATCAAATCGCGAATCTCGTCCCGCCGCTGATCGGGCCCGTCATCGTCGATTACTACCTGTTCCAACGCGGACACTACGACACGACGCGTTTGCCAGACTTACCGAGCTGGAACCCTCCTGCCGTCGCGGCGTTTGTGGCAGGCGTCATCGCCGCGCAGGCTTTTACTCCGCCGTGGATCGCCTCGGGCCTTTGGGGCTTGCTCGTTTCGATGGTCGCCTATGCGGTGATTTACGGAGCGACGCGCATGATGGGTTTGAAGTTGGGTTACGCAGCCGTGGCAGCGCGCGAGCGTAAAGCAGGTTGATCAGTATGCGGATTCGAGTCGGCCTTCAACTGCTCATGGTCGTTTTCTTTGCCGTCATCGGGTCGTTAGGTCGAGCGGAATCGGTCACCGGTGCGCAGCGTCAAGCGGCGAGTGATTACCTATTGGCCGTGTCGCGTAACGATCCTCAAGCTATCGCTTATGCAATCCATCCCACCGAACTGGATCGTTTGCGTTTTGGCGTTCTACAGAGACTGAGAGAGGAGTCGGCCCGCGGCGGCAATGCGATCCGCGAGCGTCTGTTCGGTGGAGCGATGCCACTTGCGGATATCGAGCGACTGACTAGCGTCAATTTCTTTCGTGCAGTTGCCCGCCGTTGGTCGCCTACCGTACGCACTCACGAGAGTCTCGACGGTTTGAGCGCCACCCGAGATGGCGAGAGAGTACATGTGCTGGTGAAGCAGCGACCCCCTAAAGACGGCGGCCGCATCGAAACCCTCGAAGTCGTGACACTCATGACCTACGGGCGAGAGTGGCGCGCCGCGCTGCCACCTGAGTTTGAGGCGCTTGTAGATGACTTGGTGAGCGGGCGTCATGGAGGAATGACTGATGCACTGCCGGCTCCCCGGAGCGCACCTCAAGCGCCGGAGCGCAATCCGCCGGAAATCGTCAGCATGCTGGAGGCGGCCGAGAAGGCGCTGGTCGATGGCCGATGTGATCGCTATTACAAAGAATTCTTAACGCCGGAACTTCAGCGCAGCCTTGCTGGTCGTACCATGGACTCCTTAATCACCAGTTGCCGGCGCAGCATGGCCAGTCGCGAGCTGCTGATCGCCGCACTGCGGATCGTCAAGCGCACGCCCGCGACCATTGAAAATGGCGGTAATCGGGCGGTGTACGATGTCACGGGTCAGGGTTTGCCTTTCGATCGGTATGTGCTGGAGCGAGTTGAAGGGCGCTGGTACGTCGCCGAGTAATGTCAGCCAATTCAGTTGGAGCAGTCAGTCATGCGAAATGTTTCAGGATCTCTGCCTCGAATGGGCCGCCGCACCGGGTGGTGGGTCTTGGCTTTCGCCGTGTTGCTGAGTGGTTGCGGCGTGAATCCGCAGAAAGTGACGGTGCCGGTCGTACCGGCAGTCGACCTGCCGCGCTTCATGGGGCCGTGGTACGTGATTGCCGTCATTCCGACCTTCATCGAGAAAGACATCTATAACGCTGTCGAGTCTTACGAGCTCGCTCCGGATGGCACGATTCGCACGACGTTCACCTTTAACAAGGGCGCGCTCGATGGGCCGGCTAAGGAGATGAACCCGAAGGGCTTCGTCATTCCGGGCACCAATAATGCTATCTGGGGCATGCAGTTCATCTGGCCGATCAAGGCGGAATACGTGATTTCCCATGTCGATGCGAACTACACCGAGACGATCATCGCCCGCAGCGCCCGCGACTATGTCTGGATCATGGCCCGCACCCCGACCATCGAAGAGGCTCGATATCGCGAGCTGGTCGGCAAGGTGGGTGCCATGGGTTACGACGTCAGCAAACTGGTGCGCATTAGTCACCGCGCTGCGGCCGGTCGGTGACGAGCTAAGTTCCTGATTTAAATAACTTAAATATCCAGCGTCCTGTTCTGCGGGCGGGGCCGCCGGCGCTGCTCGCCGCTTAACGCCCCCCTTGCTAGACTGCCGAGGTTTTTCGCCCGGTTGCAGGGATGTCATGAGCAAGGACGATATTCTGAACTCCGACTCCATCGGGGTCTGGACCAAGGCGGCCGCTAAATCCGCGCCGGGGGGTAACCCCGAGGCGCTGGTGTGGGCTACCCCCGAGGGTCTTGCGGTCAAGCCGCTGTACACGGCGGCGGACGTCGCGGGACTACCCTATACCGACACTCTCCCGGGATTTGCGCCCTTCATCCGCGGCCCTCAGGCCACCATGTATGCAGTGCGCCCTTGGACTATCCGCCAGTACGCCGGCTTCTCCACGGCGGAAGCCTCCAACGCGTTCTATCGCAAGGCGCTGGCTGCCGGTGGGCAGGGTGTGTCCGTTGCGTTCGATCTGGCGACCCATCGTGGCTACGACAGCGACCATCCGCGTGTCACCGGCGACGTGGGTAAGGCGGGTGTCGCCATCGATTCCGTCGAGGACATGAAGATCCTCTTCGACGGTATTCCGCTCGATCGAGTGTCGGTTTCGATGACCATGAACGGAGCGGTGTTGCCGGTGTTGGCCGCTTACGTCGTGGCCGCCGAAGAGCAGGGTGTCGCCCAGGATCAGTTGTCGGGCACGATTCAAAACGACATTCTCAAAGAATTCATGGTGCGTAACACCTACATCTATCCACCGGAACCCTCGATGCGTGTCGTCGGCGACATCATCGAGTACACCGCGCGGAAGATGCCTAAGTTCAATTCTATTTCGATTTCCGGCTATCACATGCAGGAAGCGGGTGCCAATCAGGCGCTGGAATTGGCCTTCACGCTCGCTGATGGCAAGGAGTACGTCAAAACCGCCATCGCCAAGGGACTCGATGTCGACGAGTTCGCCGGACGTCTCAGCTTCTTCTGGGGCATCGGTATGAACTTCTATCTTGAGATTGCGAAGATGCGCGCGGCGCGCCTGCTCTGGTGGAAGATCATGTCCGGCTTCGGCGCGAAGAACCCGAAGAGCCTGATGCTGCGGACGCATTGCCAGACCTCTGGATGGAGCCTCACCGAGCAGGACCCATACAACAACATCGTTCGCACGACGATTGAAGCGATGGCGGCCGTTTTTGGTGGCACGCAAAGCTTGCATACCAACTCCTTTGACGAGGCTATTGCATTACCGACAGAGTTCAGTGCACGTATCGCTCGAAATACGCAGCTCATCCTGCAAGAAGAGTCGCAGATCACCAAAGTGGTCGATCCGTGGGCTGGCAGCTACATGATGGAGCGGCTGACGCAGGAGATGGCGGATAAGGCTTGGGCCATCATCGAGGAAGTCGATGCGATGGGCGGCATGACACGTGCCGTCGAAAGCGGTTGGGCGAAGTTGCGCATCGAGGCCAGCGCTGCGGAGAAGCAGGCGAGGATCGACTCTGGTCGTGATGTCATCGTCGGCGTCAATAAGTTCAAGCTCGACAAAGAAGATCCGGTTGAGATCCTCGAGATCGATAATGTAGCTGTACGCGACAATCAGATTGCGCGTCTCAAGTCGATTCGTGCCAGTCGTAACGAGGCTCGTGTGAGGCAGACTCTCGAGGCGTTGACGAGCGCTGCGCGAGAGCGTGCTGGCAATCTGCTCGAGCTCAGCATCGCAGCGATGCGTGAGCGCGCGACGGTGGGTGAAGTCAGTGATGCCCTCGAGCAGGTCTGGGGTCGTCATCGTGCTAACTCTCAGGAGGTCAGTGGCGTGTACGCAGGTGCATACGAGAGCGCAGACTCCTGGAACGCATTGAAGACTGAGATCGATACCTTCGCCGCTGCAGCAGGTCGCCGGCCGCGTGTAATGATCGCGAAGCTCGGTCAGGACGGTCACGATCGAGGCGCGAAGGTCGTTGCCAGCGCGTTCGCCGATCTCGGTTTTGATGTCGATGTGGGTCCGCTATTCCAGACACCGGAGGAATGCGCTCGTCAGGCTATCGAGAATGACGTGCACGCGGTGGGGGTCAGCACCCTTGCCGCTGGACACAAGACTTTAGTCCCCGAGATCATCCGTGCGCTGCGCGCGCAGGGTGCGAACGACATCATCGTTTTCGTCGGCGGTGTCGTGCCGCAGCAGGACTACGAGTTTCTTTACGGCGCGGGCGTCCAAGGCATCTACGGGCCGGGTACGCCGATTCCTGAAAGTGCGCGCGACGTGTTGAAGCACATCAAGGACGCCTGTGCCATCGGTTGATATGGATGACCTCGCCTTGATCGCGGCCGTGCGTGCCGGCGATCGTCGGGCACTGGCGAAGACGATCACCTTGCTCGAATCGACGCTGCCTGAGCATCGCGTTCGCGCCGACTCGGTGCTCGATGCGTTGCTGCCTGAGAGTGGTCGTGCACTGCGTCTCGGTATTTCTGGTGTGCCGGGCGTTGGCAAATCGACCTTTATCGAATCTTTGGGCATGTATCTCATCGAGCGTGGGCACAAAGTGGCCGTGCTTGCGGTTGATCCTTCATCGGGCGTGTCGGGCGGTTCGATACTCGGTGACAAGACGCGCATGGAACGTCTGTCCGTGCACGATCGCGCCTACATCCGACCGAGTCCTTCGTCCGGCACCTTAGGCGGCGTTGCCGAGAAAACGCGCGAGGCGATGCTCGTTTGCGAGGCTGCTGGCTATGACGTCGTGATCGTCGAAACGGTGGGTGTCGGTCAATCCGAGACCACTGTTGCAGGCATGACCGACATGTTCGTGCTGTTGCAGTTGCCGAATGCCGGCGATGATCTGCAAGCGATGAAGAAGGGCATCATGGAAATGGCCGACCTCATCGTCATCAACAAAGCCGATCTTGATCCTGATGCGGCGACTCGCGCTGAAGCGCAGATCACCAGTGCATTGCGTGTGTTGCGCTTCACGGGCGCACCCGGTACGAGCGTCGAGAATCGTTGGCAGACTCGGGTGATGCGCGGTAGTGCGCTGCGCGCCGAAGGCTTGGAGCAGTTCTGGGCCGAGGTGCAGGAGTTCAAACGTTTGGGCGATCTATCCGGCGAATTTGCCGCGAAGCGTCGCCAGCAGGCGCTGACCTGGATGTGGGATCAAGTCCATGCCCGGTTGGCCGCCGATTTTCGTGAATCTGCGGCAGTCCGCGCGGCGCTACCTGCAGTGCTAGCCGATGTCTCTCATTCACGTACCGCGCCATCATCGGCCGCGCGAAAGTTGCTAGACCTATTTGAAAAAAGGGAATCCACTCATGCATGACATCATTCAGCAGCTCGAGAAGAAGCGGGCTCAAGCCCGTCAGGGTGGTGGGCCTAAGCGCATAGAAGCACAGCAGCAAGCTCACTGCACGCGAGCGTGTGGAGTTGTTATTAGACGAGGGTAGCTTCGAAGAATGGGATATGTTCGTCGAACATCGCTGCAGCGACTTCGGCATGCAGGATCAAAAAATTCCGGGTGATGGTGTCGTCACTGGATGCGGCTTCATCAACGGTCGACTGGTGTTTGTATTCAGCCAAGATTTCACGGTCTTCGGCGGATCGCTCAGCGAAGCCCATGCGCAGAAGATATGCAAGGTCATGGATATGGCGATGAAGGTGGGTGCACCTGTCATCGGCATCAACGACTCGGGCGGCGCGCGAATCCAGGAAGGCGTAGCCTCACTGGGTGGTTATGGGTGTGGTGCCGCAGATCAGTTTGATCATGGGTCCGAGCGCTGGTGGCGCGGTTTATAGCCCAGCTCTCACCGATTTTATCTTCATGGTCAAGGACAGCTCATACATGTTCGTGACCGGTCCTGAGGTCGTCAAAACCGTCACCCACGAGGAAGTTACCGCTGAGGATCTCGGTGGCGCGATCACTCACACTACTCGTAGTGGTGTTGCCGATCTCGCCTTCGAAAACGATGTGGACGCGATCTTGATGGTCCGACGGTTCTTCAATTATTTGCCCTCCAACAATCGTGAGAAGGCACCGATACGAGAAGCGGGCGATCCCCCTGATCGCGATGACTTCTCGCTAGACACGCTGATTCCAGACAACCCGAACAAGCCCTACGACATGAAAGAGCTCGTCGCGAAAGTCGTCGACGACGGTGAGTTCTTCGAGTTGCAGCCGGACTACGCAAAGAACATCCTGATCGGGTTTGCCCGTATGGATGGGCAGGTTGTCGGCATCGTTGCCAATCAACCGCTGGTATTAGCGGGTTGTCTCGACATCAAGAGCAGTATTAAGGCAGCACGCTTCGTGCGTTTCTGCGACGCTTTCGGCATCCCCGTCGTGACCTTCGTCGATGTGCCGGGTTTCATGCCGGGCACGGCGCAGGAATATGGCGGCATCATCAAGCACGGCGCAAAGTTGCTCTATGCCTATGCCGAGTGCACTGTACCGAAAATCACTGTTATTACGCGCAAGGCTTACGGTGGCGCCTACGACGTCATGGCCTCGAAGCATCTACGCGGCGACGTCAACTTTGCTTGGCCAAATGCCGAGATCGCGGTGATGGGCGCGAAGGGCGCTGTAGAAATCATCTTCCGCAATGAAAAGAGCGATCCTCAAAAGCTCGCCGCCCGTGAAGCGGAATATCGGGAGAAGTTTGCCAATCCGTTCGTGGCTGGCGCCCGCGGCTACATCGACGATGTCATCATGCCGCACGGAACGCGTCGACGCGTCTGTCGAGCCTTGACGGTGCTACGCGACAAGAAGCTTGAAGAGCCGTGGCGTAAGCACGGCAACATTCCTCTGTGATGGCGTGAAGGAGCAAGGCTAATCATGTTCAAGAAAATCCTGATCGCCAATCGTGGTGAAATCGCCTGTCGTGTCATTAAGACAGCGCGAAGAATGGGTATCAAGACGGTTGCGGTGTATTCAGAAGCGGACCGTGACGCGCGTCATGTCGAGTTAGCCGACGAAGCCGTCTTGTTGGGT
The DNA here is from genome assembly GCA_039799645.1 of Pseudomonadota bacterium. Classification (GTDB taxonomy): domain Bacteria; phylum Pseudomonadota; class Gammaproteobacteria; order Steroidobacterales; family Steroidobacteraceae; genus UBA964. The sequence goes on from JBDLSG010000022.1 coordinate 11,038, forward strand.
CCGGCGCCATCGCGCGAGTCGTATTTGGTCGCCGACAAGATCATTGCTGCTTGCAAACACACCGGCGCAGAAGCCGTCCATCCGGGTTATGGCTTCTTATCGGAAAACGCCGAGTTTGCGCGGCGTGTTGAAGACGAGGGCATTATCTTCATCGGCCCGAAGACCGCTTCGATCGCCGCTATGGGCGACAAAATTGCGTCCAAGGAATTGGCGGCAAAAGCCAAGGTGAACACCATTCCGGGCTACAACAGCCCAATCGAGTCAGCTGAGAAAGCGGTCGAGATTGCAAAGGGTATTGGGTACCCCGTAATGATCAAGGCCAGCGCCGGCGGCGGTGGTAAAGGCTTGCGCGTAGCTTGGAATGATAAAGAAGCTTTCGATGGCTTCACTTCCTGTCGCAACGAAGCGCGTAACAGCTTCGGTGACGACCGCGTCTTCATCGAAAAGTTTGTTGAAGAGCCCCGCCACATCGAGATCCAGGTACTGGGTGATGGTCACGGCAACTGCGTGTATTTGTGGGAGCGTGAGTGCTCGATCCAACGTCGACACCAGAAGGTGATCGAAGAGGCGCCGAGCCCCTTCCTCGACGACAAGACTCGCAAGGCCATGGGCGAACAGGCGGTGGCCTTGGCCAAGGCCGTGAACTACCAAAGCGCCGGTACCGTCGAGTTCGTGGTTGGCAAAGACAAGAGCTTCTATTTTCTGGAGATGAACACTCGACTGCAGGTCGAGCACCCGGTGACGGAGTGCATCACGGGTCTCGATCTCGTCGAGCAGATGATTCGAGTGGCAGCCGGCGAGAAGTTGGCTTTCAAGCAAAGCGAAATCGCGCGCAATGGGTGGGCGATCGAGTGCCGCATCAATGCCGAGGATCCGTATCGAAACTTCCTGCCCTCGACCGGAAGACTCGTCAAATATCGACCACCCGAGCAGAACATGGAAGCATCGCAACCCGTCCCGCAAGGTGGGGGTGTGCGTGTCGACACCGGCGTTTACGAAGGTGGCGAGATCCCGATGTTTTACGACTCGATGATCGCCAAGCTGATCACGCATGGGCGTGATCGTAACGAGGCGATCGCGCGGATGCGCGAGGCTTTGAATGGTTTCGTGATTCGCGGCATTTCTAGCAACATTCCATTTCAAGCGGCCTTGCTTGCACACCCGAAGTTCGTCGCCGGTGACTTCAATACCGGTTTCATCGCCGAGCACTATCCAAAAGGCTTTTCAGCGAGCAGCGTGGCTCACGAGCAGGCCGGCTTCTTGTTGGCATTGGCGGCAGTGTCACATCGCCGCTCGCGTGAACGTGCGGCGACCTTAACGGGCCAACGTCGTCATCGCGAGGTTCGGATCCGCGAGGATTTCATCATCGTCTTGACCGACGAATCGGGTCGTCGTGATCAGATCCCGGTGACGGTGCGGCCGGTGGGTACCGCCTTCCATGTCACGATCGCCGGACAAACGCACGAGGTTTCGTTCGAGGACAATCTGCGCGACATCGCCGTGCACGGTAGTTTCGACGGGCGCACCTTCTGTGCTCAAATCGAACGAGTTGGACTCGGTTATCGCATTTCTCACAATGGCGCATCGCTGTTTGCTCGAGTTTTCTCGCCCCGTCAGGCCGAACTCGAAGCCTTGATGCCTTTCAAGGCACCGCCCGATTTGTCGAAGGTGTTGTTGTCGCCCATGCCTGGCTTACTGGTCGATGTCGCAGTACAACCAGGGCAGACGGTCCGAGCCGGTGAAAAGCTTGCTGCGATCGAGGCGATGAAGATGGAAAACATCCTGTTCGCTACACAGGACTGCGTCGTGACTGAGGTGGTTGCAAAGAAAGGCGATAGTCTCGCGGTCGATCAAGTCATCATGCGGTTCGAGTGAGGACATTCACGATGTCGCAGTCAGTGAATCGACCATTTCGCGTTCTCGGTATCCAGCAAGTTGCCATCGGTGGGCCAGACAAGCAGCGGCTCAAGACGCTGTGGGTCGATATGTTGGGACTCGATGTGACAGGTAACTTCGTCAGCGAGCGTGAGAACGTAGACGAAGATATTTGTGCAATGGGACGTGGAGCTCATGTGGTGGAGGTCGATTTGATGCAGCCGCTCGACCCGAACAAGAAGCCTGCGGTACATCAGACACCACTCAACCATATCGGTCTGTGGATTGACGATCTGCCCAAGGCAGTCGAGTGGCTAACCGATAGAGGGGTGCGTTTCGCGCCGGGCGGCATCCGCAAGGGCGCTGCCGGTCACGACATTTGCTTTCTGCATCCGAAGTCGAACGAAGAGTTCCCGATTGCCGGTGAGGGCGTGTTGATCGAGCTCGTTCAGGCACCGCCCGAGGTTATCGCTGCCTTGCGTTGAACCGCAACGATCAGCGTCCCCGGCCCGCCGTGCACACCAACGGCGGGACTCATTTCGGTAACCTCCAGCCACTCGATGTGATCCGGATCAATCAGTCGTAGCAAATCTGCCTGTAACAGTTGCGCTTCTGTCGGTAGGTCACCATGTCCCACCAGTATGCGAAGTTTTTCGCCGGCTGCGAGTGTTCCGACCTGCTTTGCCACGTGTCTAGCAAAGCGTTGGCGCAGATTGATCCTGCCGATGAGGCCACTGCCAGCGGCGATGCGCCCATCGGGATGGGTATGCAGGATGACATTGAGACGCAGCCATTTAGCAATAGTGCCGACGATGGCGGGAATTCGACCGCCACGAACCGCGAACTTGATATCTTTGAGTAGCGCAAACGTCCGCGTGTGCTCGAGTGCATCGCGAGCTGCTGCTGAAACATTATCCATATCGCCGCCAACCGCCGCTGCCTCTGCTGCAGCGATGGTGACGAGTCCTTGTCCGACCGATGCATTGCGACTATCGATCGCGCGAATCGGCTTGCCTTCCGGTGATACGCGATCAGCCGCTTTTTTCGCAGCATCCCAGGTCCCGCTATGGCGGGCGGTCAGATTCACGGACACCACGCCTTCGTAGTGGGACGCTAAAAATTCGAACATACGGCGAAAATCGCCCGGTGGCGGTTGTGACGTCTTGGGATGCTCCGGGTTCACAACGAGTTCTCGATAAAATTCGCTCGGCGTCATGCTGACTTTATCGAGATAGGACCGACCGCCAAACTGAATTCGTACTGGCACCATCATGATGCCGAGCCGCTCTACGAACGAATCCGGTATATCGGCACCCGAATCAGTCACGATAGCGATCTTTTGGGTTCGTTTGTGATGTGCTGCTGATTGCTGCAGTTGCATATCATCGGCCTTCTGGGCCGATACGACGCCGTAGTTTGCTGCCAGACGAAACACATCATCGGGCGTGTTGGTGTGAATATGAATTCGAGCTTTGTGTTTGTTACCGCTGATGACAAGGCTTGCGCCTCTTTCGGCAAACTGTTCTCGAAGTTGACGGAGATCAAGTTGATCATCGCCACTCGTCGTGATCAAACACTCTGTGCAATAACGAAAATTCTGATCGACTGATACGCTGCCGGCATCGGCCATAGGCTCGTCGCCGATGTGCAGAGGAGCAACCACCGGGCCCACCTCACCGGTTTCTAGGAAACGCCGCATGCCTTCGAGCACTTCGACGAATCCGAGCGCGCCCGCATCGACGACGTTGGCGATGCGCAGCTCATCCAATTGCGATCGGGTGGCTTCCAGACTGGTGCGAACACGAATCAACGCTGCAGAGAACAGTTCGCCGAAGTTCCGCGACTGACCGAGTGTGGCTTCGGATGCCTGCGCGAACTCGCGTAATACCGTCAGAATGGTCCCCTCGCGTGGCTGACTCAGCGCATCGCGTGCGTAAACCGATCCTTTATTTACGGCAATGACAAACTCGCGACGACCGAGTCGAGCGAGATGGCCCGCGCCATCACCAAGGCCCAATAAAAATTGCGCAAGGATGGCACCGGAGTTGCCGCGGGCGCCATCGAGCGCGGCATCGGCAGCCCGGACAAGCAGGGTGCCGGCATGGGGTTCGGGTGCTCGATCGATCGCTGCCAGTACGGCACTCAAGGTCATCGACATATTCGTACCCGTGTCACCGTCAGGCACAGGAAATACGTTGATCTTGTTGATGTGGTCGGTGCACTCGAACAGGCGATATATTCCGGCGCGCAGCGCGTTTGCCAGTTGTAGTCCATCGAGTTCATCGATTGCGATCGCTTGAGTCATTATCGGCCTTCGATCGATACAGCAAACGAGGCGTTACCGTAAGACAAGACGACGCCTTCGGGTGTGATGGAGATTACATCGAGCCCCTCACGACTCGTGTCGCCTTCCCGCAGGCGTTCGCCGTTCAATAGCACGAAGCGCTTGATCGGATCGGCGTCGTATACATGCAGGTTCAGCGCCGCAGGCGGCAGGTTTGCGCCCGCTGCGAGCTGTTGATCGCGAGTAGGCACGGTTACGAGTGACTGGGACAAAGGCATCGATGTTGCGCTCTGCGCTGCCACGCTCGGCATGGGCGTGCTGTGTACTAACACCGGGGGCGCTGCGTTCGATGCCGCTGCCGCTGCCGGTGGTGTTGTCGTCGTCGACGAAGTGGCGACTGCAGGTGTTGTAGTTGCCTTTGGTGTCTCCGCTTCGATCGGCGGTTTCAGCAAGACGACGGCGAGAGCCGCGAGGTTCACCGCCAAGAGTCCGAGCAGTGCCCAGACCCAAGCTGGAGTCCTGCCGCTTGAGCGCGGCACAGCCGTTGGCAGCGCCGACGGATTTTGTTGACGGAGCCGCTCTTCCTCAGATTTTTTCAGCGCATCAAGAATGAAAGACATGCGTACAAGACCGCAGAAATCCGCGGCGTCCCCCTTTCCAGATGCGAGTATTGCATGGTCCGAGGCCGCGCGGCATAGTCGCGCGCATCGTGCCTACCGTTGGCTCATCTTGGCTCGCACTATCTCCGCACTCTCTCGGCTCCGTTACGGCGCTCGTTCCGAGGGAAGACTGTCATCTGTGGTTGACTGACCTAGACCGATGGGACAGCTCCAGTGACGAGCATCGAGAATGTCTCGATCCACTTGATTGGGAGCGAGCAAGACGTAAGCCGGAGGGGATTTCCCGCGAGCGCTTCATCCGCTCTCGTATGGTACTGCGGCGGATTCTGGCCAGCCTGTTGGATCAGCGGCCGATTGAGCTGCACTTCGAGTCAGACGCGCATGGGAAGCCCGCGCTCAAACCGCCTTATCAGCATTGTCACTTCAATCTCAGTCATAGCGGCGCGTTATTACTCGTCGGCGTCAGCATGCGTGCGAGCATCGGCGTGGATATCGAAGTGCCGCGATCTGTGCCGCGCGCCTCGCAACTCGCTAAACGCGTCTTCACCGCTGATGAGCAAGCGCTGCTGCGCCAAGCGGAAGTAGTGTCGGAATCCGCGCGGGATGAGGTCTTTTTGAAAATCTGGACGCGCAAGGAAGCCTATTTAAAGTGTCGCGGCGATGGATTCACGATGCCGGCGCGAGACTTTGCCGTTGGTATTAAAGGATCGACGAAGATCGCCGACGTCGACATTCGCAGTCTCGATCTACCATCGCCAGGATATGCGGCGCTCGCGAGTGCTACACCCGTCAGTCACACACACCGATATCATTTGTGTCCCGACGAATAGATCTCGCGATCGCAGGCTTGATTGCGATCAGTTTCCTTGTGGGTGGGCTTATCCCTGAGCCGATTCGCGAGTTGCTACGCTGGTCTCGAGAGGCGCCCCCCATCGAATGGCTCTGGCGCAGTTGGTGCGCTCATTGGTTACATCTTGATTTAACTCACGCGCTGCTAAACGTAGCAGGATTCGGCTTGGTTCTCGCTTGGCTATCCAACGCCTTGACCAAGAAGGGTTGGGTGATCGTATCGGCCGTCGCGATCCTTTCCATTGATTTAGGTTTGTGGTGGCTGACGAACTTCGAGTGGTACGTCGGATCATCTGCTCTGATTCACTCGATCGCTGCCGCAGGTATCGCTATCCGCGTGGCTGACGGCGAATGGTTTGCGTTCGTAGCTGCACTCGCCGGCTTGCTGAAATTAGCTTTTGAACAACTTTCAGATACAGGCGCTTCACTCAGTGGTATACCCATTGCGACCGATGCGCATCTTTTTGGAGCGATGTCGGGGGTGATCTGCGGATTAATCTTCGCGTCGACGGGATGGTGTCGACCGCGTTCGATCGCTCTTTCTTAAGAGTCCACTCGCGCGAGAGACGGCGATATTCCCGAACTTCTGACGAATAGCATCGACGGTCGTATCGATGGGGGAGATCGGTGCACCTAGGTCTGAAAACAGATCTGGCTGTTCATTGGCGCCGAATTCCGAAGTGGTCACTCCTAGTAGCCGTATCTTTGTATGCGGATTTTCACGTAGAAACGCACGCAGTAGATCGGTTGCCGTAGTCATCACGAGACGGGTTTCATCGGTTGCAGCGGCGAGCGTTTTTTGGCGACTGAACGTAACAAAATCAGCACGGCGTACTTTGATACCCACACATCGCGCGCGCAAACCTTTGCGACGTAGTCTGGCGCTGACCTTATCGCTGAGCGCACTGATTTCCGCAAACATTTCGCGTTCATCAGTGAGATCGTTCGAATAAGTCTGTTCGTTACTGACCGACTTCTCATCGTGGTCAGGCTCGACCGCTCTATCATCAATACCGTTTGCTCGAGCGCGCCAGTACGATGCATGTCGGCCGAACGATCGATCCATTTGAGTGTTCGTTGCTCTTTGCAGATCGCCGATGGTCTTGATGCCAACGGCAAGCAATTCATCGCCCTTCTTGCGACCAAGTCCCGGAAGACGTTTGACTGAGAGCGGGCCGAGTATTTGGGGTATGCGGTCGGGATCAACGACCGTGAGGCCGTCCGGTTTATCGAGATCAGAGGCAATCTTGGCAACGAGCTTGTTAGGTGCAACACCCACGGATGCGTTGAGTCCGGTGCGCTCTCGTATCAAGCGCTTAATATCTCGAGCGATTGAGATCGCATCACCTTTTAAAGCGAGACTCGCAGTGACATCGAGATAAGCTTCGTCGAGAGACAGGCCCTCTACTAGGGGCGTGAATTCGTTGAATATCTCGAAGATCTGCGCGGACACTTCCGCATATCGCGCCATTCGTGGTCGTACGCAAACAGCCTCTGGACATAGCTGCAGGGCACGACTCACCGGCATGGCAGATCGCACACCGAAGGCTCGCACCTCGTAGCTGGCTGCTGCGACTACGCCACGACCACTCGTGCCGCCCACGATCAGGGGTTTGCCACGTAACTCGGGATGATCGTTCTGTTCGACGGACGCATAGAACGCATCCATATCGACATGCAGAATCGAGCGAGTGCCTCTCACGCCTACTCAACCTGCGAGCAGTGACACGAAGCCGGTCAATATCAAGACGGTCAAGGCCAGAACCCAGTAGATGAGACCTAACGTTACGAACAGCCATAAAGTCTTCGCAAGACTCTTGTCGTAGAACACACGTAGTCCGCGCCAGCAATACCATGTGAGATAGACAAAGATGGCTCCACTCAACCAGCCACCGACGGCGATGGGCAGGACATAAGCTGCAAGCGAATCGAGCACTAAGACCGCGAAGATGGCGCTGTGATTGTGGATCAGAAAGAGCAGATGCTCGGCATACAGCCGTCGCGGACTCCAGAAAAATAACATCATCAGCACCGCGAAAGCGGGCAGCAAAACGAACATGGCTTTGGGTGCGTTGCGCTGAAAATTCTCGACAAGTTTGGCGCCGTTATCCGCCTTCATTCGTTCGCATGCCGCTCGAAATCGCGGTTGGAGAAAATCTGCGAAAGGCCCCTCGACTTGCCATTCGCAAAATCGATTCTCCGTAGTCGTATCGAGTTCGATGGGTTTATGGCGAGTCTCGTTTGCTGGTGGTAACGAGGCCAGCAAGAAAAAGACGACGCTGATGATCAGATAAAGACGAATGGGCGGCAGATAAGCATTGCGTCGACCCGCAAAATACTCGCGTGTCAGTAAGCCTGGCTTGATCATCAAGTAACGCAACGTGATCCACAGTCGTGAGTCTGCGTGTGTCAGTGTTTCGACCGTCTCTTCGAGCAAGTGCGCGACAGTCGGCCGCTTTGTGATATGCCGCTGCCCGCAACTGGCGCAGAACGCGCCAGTCAGCGGGGCATTACAGTTCAGACAATTCACGAAACGACGTCGTGCTCGTCGATACTCAGCGACACTTGCATACGTGGTTGGGATTGAGTGCCGAGTTCATCCGGCGCGAAGTCATCGACATTGATCAGATCCATGACTTTGCGATCGTATGCGCGCAACCAAACCGCTTCGTCAACGTTGATGATGCCGATCTCTTGCGCTTCAGAAATTTGTCCTGGCAGATCCAGTGAATGGATTCGACCTGTTTTGACACCCTCGACACGGATGCGCTTTTCGAGACTTTCGGCACGCTCAGCCATCTCAAGAACTTCCTGCAGCAGACCGAGTGCATTGCCTTGCTCGATTCGTCGGTAAACGGGATAGCAGAGGCGATCCCGAGTTTCGGTTGGTGAGGTCACGAGCGCGGCCAATTTGCGACCCAGTCGATCATCTGGCGCTGAATACTGCAACCCGCGGGGGAAAATCAAAAAGCGCATCGTTGCCGCCAAAAAGCGGTTTGGAAAATTTCGTAGAAAGCCGTGCAGCTGTTCCTGGGCCTGATACAGCAAGTGACGGCATGCCCATTCAACGATGGGGAGATCTTCCTTGCGACGACCTTGGTTCTCGTAGTGCTTGAGCACCATCGATGCGAGGTACATATATGAGAGTACATCGCCGAGTCTGGCCGACAGGTTTTCTTTCTTCTTGAGATAGCCGCCTAAAGACAACATGGCCACATCGACCGCGAAGGCAAAGCTGGCCGAGAAGCGTACGATGTGTTGGTAGTAGCGCGTCGCCGGACCAACCGCGGGCGCCGCCGTAAAGCGCGCGTTGGTCAACGCCATCACGAAAGATCTCACTGCGTTGCTCAGGGTAAAGCCGATATGACCAAAGAGCGCGGCGTCGAATTCGTCGATTCCACGCTTGCGATCGGGATTACGGGCGGCTTCCATTTCCTTGAGAACGAACGGATGACAACGAATCGCCCCTTGCCCGAAGATGATGAGGCTGCGCGTGAGGATGTTCGCTCCCTCGACCGTGATGGCGACCGGAACGACTTGATAACCGCGGCCGAGGTAATTCTTCGGTCCTAGGCAGATACCCTTGCCGCCGTGCACATCCATGGCGTCGTTGGCGACCATACGGCTCATCTCGGTCACGTGGTACTTCAACATCGCCGAGGGTACGGAGGGTTTTTCACCGCCGTCGATGGCGCCTGCCGTTACGGATCGTGCGGCGTCCATGGTGTAGGTCAGTCCTACCATGCGGGCGATGACGCTTTCGATACCCTCAAATTGACCCACCGGCATGTTGAATTGTCGACGGATACGCGAATAAGCACCCGTAGCGAAGACGGCAGCTTTGCCGCCGCCGGTTCCACTCGAGGGCAAAGAAATACAACGCCCCACCGACAACTGCTCGACTAGCATGCGCCAGCCTTGACCCGCCATTTTGGGTCCGCCGATGATGAATTCGAGCGGTACGAAAACATTCTCGCCTTGAATGGGACCGTTCTGGAATGGCACGTTGAGCGGGAAGTGTCGGCGTCCGATCGAAACGCCTGTCGTATTGCGCGGAATGAGTGCGCAGGTGATACCAATGTCTTCACGATCACCGAGCAAGCGCTCTGGGTCGAATAATCGGAATGCAAGACCAATAACCGTCGCGACCGGGGCCAGAGTGATGTAGCGCTTGGAGAAGTTAAGGCGGATACCGATGATGTCTTGTCCTTGCCACTGCCCGCGACAGATGACGCCCGTGTCTGGCAGCGATGCGGCATCGGAACCGGCACGTGGGCCTGTGAGTGCGAAGCAAGGGATGTCCTCTCCACGGGCGAGACGTGGCAGGTAATGATTTTTTTGCTCTTCGGTTCCGTAATGCTGCAGCAGCTCTCCAGGGCCAAGCGAGTTCGGAACCGCAACCGTCGAGGAGACCACGGCGCTACGGCTCGATAGCTTCGCGAGAACGCACGAGTGTGCGTAAGCGGAAAACTCGAGTCCGCCGTACTTCTTCTGGATGATCATCGAGAAGAAGCCTTTGCTTTTTAGGAAATCCCAGATCTCCGGCGGCATGTCGCCACGACGGTGCGTAATGTCGAAGTCGTCGATGATTCGGCACAGTTCTTCGCACGGACCATCGAGAAAGGCTTGTTCTTCGGCGGTGAGTCGCGGTGTTTTAGCGCCGAGCAACTTCGACCAGTCTGGGTTGCCGGTAAACAGCTCGCCGTCCCACCAAACGGTTCCGGCTTCGAGCGCTTCGCGTTCGGTGGATGACATTGACGGCAACATGCGTCGATAAATCTTCATGAAGGGCCGCGTGATCACGGCTTTTCGTAGCGGATGGATGTTGAACGCCACCAGCACGAAGAAGAGCAGCCAAAGAATCCCCTTCCATACGCCTGCCGGATCGCCGGCAGCGCTGTAGGCAGTCAACAACACGAAGAACGTAGCCGTGAACGCCAGCAGACTGAGTCGCTTATAGGCGAGGTAGAGCACCGCTGCCACGAACAGCAAAGCGATGATGCCGCCGGTCGCCGTGAGCGCCCAAGCAGCGAGGAGGGCCAGAGTGATGGAGATGATCGCGTTAGTCATGGCGATAGCCTACAAGAGGTCGGGCAAAAAAAGAGGGGCCGATAGGCCCCTCCTGGCGAAGATCCTGAGAGACCTTCTGTGTCAGCCGAGCAGGTCCTTTACGCCGTCGCGCTCTTCCAGCAACTCTTTGTGTGTCGCGTCCATGCGCTGACGGCTGAATTCGTCGATTGCGAGACCCTGTACGATTTCGTACTGACCATTGCGGCAGACCACCGGGTACGAATAGATCACACCCTCGGGAATACCATAGCTGCCATCGGACGGAATACCCATCGAGACCCAGTCGCCGGCCGCAGAGCCACGGAACCAATCGCGGATATGGTCGATGGCGGCCGAACCTGCAGAGGCGGCTGACGATGCTCCGCGTGCCTTGATGATGGCTGCGCCACGCTGCTGTACGGTCGGGATGAAATCCTTCTCGATCCAATTGGCATCCACCAGCGAGCGCGCCGGCTGACCTTTTACGAGACAGTGGTTGATATCCGGGTACTGCGTCGCGGAGTGATTGCCCCAGATGATCATTTTCTGGATGTCATTCACATGACAGCCGGTTTTCTCAGCCAGTTGCGAAAGCGCGCGATTGTGATCGAGACGCGTCATCGCGGTGAAGGATTGCGGCTTCAAAGAAGGCGCGTTCTTCATCGCGATCAGCGCATTCGTATTCGCCGGATTGCCAACCACGAGTACGCGTACGTCGCGTGCCGCCACATCGTTCAGAGCCTTGCCCTGTGCCGAGAAGATTTGGGCGTTGGCGAGCAGCAGGTCTTTGCGCTCCATGCCAGGACCGCGGGGGCGGGCGCCGACCAGCAGGGCGGCGTGACAATCCTTGAAAGCGACCCGAGCATCGTCTGTTGCGATGACCTTGTTCAGCGTCGGGAAAGCGCAGTCGTTGAGCTCCATCACGACACCCTGCAACGTCGGCAGGGCCGGCGTGATTTCCAGCAAGTGCAGGTTGACGGGCTGATCGGGTCCGAGCATGGCGCCCGAGGCGACACGGAAAGCGAGGGCATAACCAATCTGACCAGCGGCGCCGGTGATGGCGACATTCAAGGGCTGCTTCATCCAGAGAATCTCCACGTTGATAGGCAGGCGAATTTTACGTGATCGACGGGCCCGCGCCGTGGCCACTTGACTGCGTATTAGTGTTGTAGTTATATATAACACTAGATTGTTTCAGTCAGAGGTACTAATGTGGGGTCGATGAACGACCGCCAATGGAATGACGACGCCCCGATCTACCGCCAACTGCGGGATCGTGTCGTTGCCATGATTCTCGACGGCGCATTGAAGGAGGGTGATCCCCTGCCTTCGGTACGTAACGTCGCGGTGGAGTTTCGTATCAATCCCCTGACCGTACTCAAGGCTTATCAAGAGTTGGTCGACGAGCAATTAGTCGAGAAACGACGTGGTCGCGGAATGTATGTCAACACGGGGGCCAGAGCGGCGCTGCTTAAAGACGAGCGGCAGCGATTTCTGGCCGACGAGTGGCCTCGCACTCGCGCCAAGATCGAACGCCTCGGTTTAGCCGTCGACCAGCTGCTCGCAACCAAAGAACAGAAGTGAGGACTCTCCCATGGGAGCAGTGATACACGCTCGCGATGTTCGCAAGCGCTACGGTCGATCGACTCTCGCATTGGACGGGCTCGATTTCGACGTCGCCGCCGGGCGTATCGTCGGCTTGATGGGGCCGAACGGCGCAGGCAAAACGACTGCGCTCAAATCCATCCTCGGATTGACCCCTTTCGACGGCGAGCTGCAGGTGCTCGGTCGCGATCCGCGTACCGAACGCGATTCTTTGATGAAGGACGTTTGTTTCATCGCTGACGTTGCCGTGTTGCCGAAGTGGCTGCGCGTCGATCACGCGCTCGACTACGTTGCGGGGGTTCATCCCAAATTTGATCGCCAGCGCGCGGATGAAGTGTTGGCGCGTACCGATATCAAGCGAAAGAGCAAGGTCGGTGAACTATCTAAAGGCATGATCACACAGCTTCATCTGGCGCTGATCATGGCGATCGATGCCAAGTTGCTGGTCTTGGATGAGCCCACGCTCGGCCTCGATCTGTTGTATCGCCGAAGCTTCTACGAAGCATTGCTCAACGATTATTTCGATCACGAGCGCACCATTCTCGTCACGACTCACCAGGTCGAAGAAGTTGAGAATTTACTGACTGATGTACTTTTCATCAGCCACGGCAAGATCGTGCTCGACTCGACCGTCGATGCTCTCTCGAGTCGCTTTGCACAGCTTGTCACCACTTCCGAGCACGCGGCAGCAGTGCGAGCGCTTCGACCAGTCTATGAACGTGAGGTGTTTGGTCGGTACGCGTTCGTGTTCGATATCGGCAAGGGTGGCGCTCCCACAACGGATGAATTAGCAGCTTGGGGCGATGTTCGGACGCCCTCGATTGCCGATTTGTTCGTGGCGTTGATGAACGGTGGCCACTCGAATGGTGCGACTGCGACCCGCGATAGCGCAGAGGTGGCAAGATGAATATCACGGTCATGAAAACCTTGCTCCGGCGTGAGACATGGGAACATCGCGGGCTCATCTGGGCTCCGCTGATCACCGCTGCGGTCATCGTGCTCACCGCGCTGCTGAGTACAAGCTTCACCGGCAGCGTTCAGATCAATATCGATGGCAAAGAGCGGGAAATTTTTGCCGCCTTGGCGACTGACCTGTCACACCAGCGACAACTTTTCGCGGTGTGGTTGGGCGCGCTAGTGATTCCGCAGATGATCGTTGCGATGATTGTTTTGGTGTTCTACGTGCTCGACAGTCTCTACAACGAGCGCAAAGATCGCAGCATCCTCTTTTGGAAGTCGATGCCAGTCTCCGATGCGGAAACTGTGGGTTCGAAACTCGCCACGGCTCTATTGCTCGTGCCGTTATGGGTGTGGCTCGTTTCGTTGATCGCTAGCCTCGTCGTGTTCGCTATCGTTAGCGTGAAGCTCGCCGGTACGCCGCTCGAGCCTTTAGCTACGTTCCATCTCGGCACGTGGTTCGCCTTGCAATTGACGATGCTGCAAAACGTGCTCGTCGCGGCACTGTGGTACGCCCCAGTGGCCGTGTATTTATTGTTGACGTCCGTCTACGCCAAGCGCAGCCCGTTTCTTTGGGCTGTCTTGCCACCAGTACTGCTGGTCATCTTCGAAGAGATGGCCTTCAATACCAGCATGATCGCCGGATTCATCGCCAATCGCCTGTTCGGCTTCTTCCGAGAACTCGATCTGCACATCTCGTCCGAGGATGGCGACACCTCTGCGTCTGTGATCGAGGAGATCGCTCGCAGCTACGATCAGCTTGGCACACTCGACATGCTCCTGAAGCCTGACCTCTGGTTGGGGGTTGCTTTTGCCGTGGTCGGCTTCTTCGTCATCGTGCGGTTGCGTCGCTGGCGCGACGATGCCTGATGGGACGTGCAGCAGATCGCCTCAATCGGCGATCTGTACTCCGGCCGTGACGATGGTGGCAACCTCGCGACTACGTCGACGGGCCTCGTCGATGTTATCGGCGCGCGCTAACGCCACGCCCATCCGTCGTTGACCGCGCACCTCGGGTTTCCCGAATAGTCGCAGTGTCGTGTCTGGCTCGACAAGTGCCGCTTGTAGATTTGTAAATTGCAGCTCGGTCGTGTCGGCTTCGATCAAGATGGCTGTCGATGCAGAGGGTCCGAGCGAACGGATGTGAGGTATCGGTAAACCGAGGATCGCTCGTAAGTGCAAGGCGAACTCCGACAGATCCTGTGAGATCAGGGTCACGAGACCGGTATCGTGCGGCCTAGGCGACACCTCGCTGAACCAAACATCATCACCCTTCACGAACAGCTCAACGCCGAACAGCCCTCGACCACCCAGTGCGCTCGTGATGCGCAGGGCGATGTCACGGCTGCGAGCAAGCGCAGTTGCGCTCATCGGGTGTGGTTGCCACGACTCGCGATAGTCGCCGCTAATTTGCAAATGACCAATTGGGTCACAGAACGAGGTTCCGGCTGCGTGCCTGACGGTCAATAAGGTAATTTCGTAGTCGAAAGCGATGAAGCCCTCAATAATGACGCGACCTGCGCCAGCACGACCGCCCTCCTGCGCATAACGCCAGGCCGTTTCCGCCTCGACTTTGTCTTTGACGACGCTCTGGCCTTTCCCGGAGCTCGACATCACCGGTTTGACCACACAGGGCAGTCCGATCTCGTCGATGGCAGCGAGATATTCGTCTAGGGTGGAAGCAAAGCGATAGCGGGAGGTTGGCAAGCCCAGTTGTTCAGCGGCAAGACGTCGGATGCCCTCGCGATCCATGGTGAGCTTGGCGGCTAGCGCCGTCGGAACAACGTGAAAGCCCTCTGTTTCGAGGCGCAGCAGTTCATCAGTTGCGATGGCTTCGATTTCAGGCACGATGAAATCTGGTTTCTCGCGCAAGATGAGCTCTCGTAGAGCGTCGGCATCGAGCATGCGAATAACATGGGACCGATGCGCGACTTGCATGGCGGGCGCGTGGGGATATCGATCCACTGCGACGACTTCGATACCGAGACGCTGGGCTTCGATGGCGACTTCTTTGCCTAGCTCGCCCGAACCGAGCAACATCAAGCGTGTTGCACCGCGCGAACCGGGGGTTCCGATGGTGGTAGACATCATGTTCCTCGCGTTACACTGGACCGAAGTTTAACCTCGTAGAGCAGGTCTGCCATGTCTGATCCCGTCGTTGCGAGCCGTACACCCATTGCGGTCGATGTCGAGGCCGGCAAGAGCTATTGGTGGTGCAGCTGTGGCAAGTCAGCCAAACAGCCTTTCTGTGACGGATCCCATAAGGGTTCAGATTTCACTCCAGTGAAATACGAAGCGACGGCCTCCACTAAGGTTTGGTTCTGCGGTTGCAAGCAAACTGCGAACGCGCCGCTGTGCGACGGGGCGCACAAGAAACTGCCCTAATGTGGTTTCGTACCGAGCGTCACAACGAGACGCTTCGGTTGTCGCCATTCGGCGACTGGACGATTCAGCACGTCGGTGAAATCGAGCGCTCATTAGAGGCGCTGGCGCTCGACGGTATCCGTCATATTCAAATCGACTTGTCGGGCATTTCGTCGCTCGATCTATCCGGCGCCTGGTTGATACACGACCTTCGGATGCGATTCGCTACTGCCCGGGAAGTCGATCTTTCATCAGCCGAGCCACCCATGTTGCGGCTCGTCGCTCAAACACTCGCTAAAGGCGAATCGGCAAGCAAGCTCGAGCAACGCAGCCCGCGTTCGGTCGTCGCGAATCTGGGTCGCCATGCCTTTGAGCGCCTGACAAGTTGGGCTGATGGCTTGGCATTTCTCGGAGCTACGGTGCTTCGATTTTTAGCGGCGTTGAAAGATCCCCGGGTTTGGCGCCCGATCTCTATCGCAAGGCATGTTTACGATACGGGGCTTACAGCCATTCCGATCGTCGCGCTCATCGCTTTTTTGATCGCTGTCATCATCGCCTATATGGGTGCGCAGCAGTTGCAGCAGTTCGGCGCCGATATCTTCGTGGTGGATTTGGTCACCGTTGGTGTGCTGCGCGAACTCGGTGTGTTACTCACGGCTATTATCGTAGCCGGACGGTCGGGTAGTGCCTTTGCTGCCGAGATCGGTGCCATGAAGCTCAATCAGGAGATCGATGCGCTCAAGGCCACCGGAGTCGAGCCCATCGAAGTGCTAGTGCTACCGCGCTGGATTGGTCTGGTCATTGCGCTGCCTCTTTTGACGGTGATTGCCGATGCGGTCGGTGTCGTCGGTGGGGCATTGCTCTGTCATTTGTTGCTCGATATGCCGCTGGTGCAATATTTCCAAAGAGTCGACGAGTCGATTGCAGCTTGGACTTTCTGGGTTGGCATCATCAAGGCGCCGGTTTTTGCGGTGCTCATCGCTGCAGCAGGCACTTATCGTGGTATGCAAGTGCGCGGATCTTCGCGTGAACTCGGGCGCTTGACCACGGTTGCAGTCGTGCAGGCGATTTTCATGGTGATTTTGGCCGATGCCTTGTTTGCCGTTCTCTTCATGGAGATCGGCATATGAATTCGGATCCGGCGATTATCGTCAGCGATATCGTCAATCGTTTCGGTACGCAAACCGTGCATGACGGTCTCGATATGCGGGTCGAGCGTGGCGAGATTTTCGGTATTGTCGGCGGATCCGGTTCAGGTAAGAGCGTGCTGCTCAACACGATACTCGGGCTTAGGCGTCCACAGAAAGGCCGAGTTGAGCTCTCCGGAGTGGATGTCACTACCCTGACGGACGCAGAGCTTCGACATCTCAAGATGACCTATGGCGTGACCTTCCAGGCAGGTGCTCTCTTTAGTTCTCTGACGGTTCTCCAGAACGTGCAACTGCCCATGCTGGAGCATCTCGATCTCAGCGCTCGTGCGCTCGAGGAGTTGGCGTTGTTGAAGGTGCTGCTGGTTGGATTACCGACCGAAGCAGCCTATAAGTTTCCGTCGCAGTTATCGGGTGGGATGATCAAACGCGCAGCCTTAGCTCGGGCGCTTGCGCTCGATCCCCAACTGCTATTTTTAGACGAGCCCACCTCTGGCCTCGATCCGATCAGCGCGGCGGCGTTCGATGAGTTGTTGGTGAGTTTGCAGCAGGAGCTTGGCTTGACGGTGGTCATGATCACCCATGATCTGGACACGATATTCCGAACCTGTAATCGTGTCGGTGTCATCGTCGATCGAAAAATGATCTCGGGGACTTTGGAGCAAATCATCGACAATCCTCATCCGTGGATTCGGGAATACTTTCACGGCGCCAGAGCCAGTCGTTTCGGAGCATCTCGTGGAGCGTGAAGCTAATTACACTGCGGTCGGAGCGTTTGTTCTACTGGTGATCGGTATGGCGGTCGCTTTTGTCTATTGGTATTCCGATGGTCGTAACAGTCGATCTTACGAGCGTTACGAGGTGTATTTTGAGGGCTCCGTCAGCGGGCTCAATGTCGGCAGTACGGTTCGTTATCTCGGCGTCGATATCGGACGCGTAATCGCCCTAAACATTGACCGGCGTTCCGCTGCTCGAGTGCAGGTCATCGTTGATATCGACTCGGCCACGCCCATTTCTGAAAAGACGGTTGCAGAGTTATCGCTGCTCGGCGTGACGGGTTTGCTCTATATCGATTTGCTAGGGAACGCCGGAACTAAAAAGCTGGCCCCGCTGGTGGCAAGTGAGTCTCATCCGGTGATTCGATCGGTGCGTTCTGGTTTCGATGTGTTCCTCTCTGGTGTGCCTGAGGTCATGGGTCGCGCTTCGGAAGTCGCGCAGCGCGCAAGTCGCTTGCTATCCGATGACAACCTAGACGCTCTGTCGAGCACGATCGTGAATCTTGAGCGTGCAAGTCGGTTACTGCCCGATACAGTGAGCGAAGCTCAAAACCTCGCTCGTGAGCTTCGCGTGTTGTCTCGTGATTTGGCGGCGGTGGCGGTCGCCTTGCGACAAACGACGGAGCAGAGTGCGCCTTTGGTATCGCAAAGTATTAGCAGGCTTTCGCAAGCGTCTGAGAATCTGCTCTCGGCTAGTGCCAGAGTGGATACGTTACTGGCGGAGAGTTCGGGCGGTATCACGCAATTTGCGCAGCAAGGGCTTCCCGAGTTCGAGAGTCTGTTGCGTGAGACGCGTGCAACAGCTGAAGAGGTGAGGGGGCTCACGCGGGAGTTGCGCGACGAGCCATCAAGTCTGCTCTACGAAAAAAAGCCCCGCGGCATTGAGGTGCCACGATGAGACTGGCGATTATTTCGTTGACCTTGTTGCTCGGCGGATGTGCATCTACGTTCGATAGCGAGTCGCCGGCAGTGGACGAGTACACTCTCAACACGACGAGCAACCGCGCAGAGTCGGCCGCGACCGCGCCCACCAGCGTGCCTATCCAGCTTATGCAAATCGAAGCCGCCCCCGGCTATGACACGCGGCGGATCCTGGTGACGCATCCAGACGGTCGTGTGGACGTTCTAGCCGATGCGCGCTGGGTTGGATCGATTCCGCGTTTGCTCGAGGTGGCAACACTCGATCAGTTGCGGGCGGCTGGTTTCGATGCCCACCCCAATTCGGCCGCTCTCGTGTCCCCGTATTCCCTCCGGATCACCATCCGGCGTTTCGATGCCGAATACGCGACCAGTGGGGATCCGGGGCGAGCGGCAGCGCCGACAGCCCGTGTCGTTCTCGATGTCACGTTGATTCGGCGTCGCGACCGACTCCCCATGGCAACCTGGATGGTATCCGGAGCGGCAGTGGCGACGGAAAATCGGCGCGCGATGATCGTTTCCGCTCTCGGTTCGGCCACCAGTGTGGCCCTGACTGGACTCGTGAATGAGCTGTCGGCGGTCACGGTGCTGAAACAATAACCCCTTAATATTCCTGGCGTTTTCGGCGTCGTTCTGTCCCTTCCCCGAGGCTTGTTCAGGTCTGTCCAGTATTTGTACCGGACAAATGCTTGACATGTCTCGAGGCGCCGCTAAACTGTCGCCCGTCAACCGTCCCTTCTGACGAGTGACCCCCGTTTGGGCGGATCGCAAGATCCGCCCTTTTCTTTTTCAGGGGTATTTTCCGTCGCCCAAGAGGGCGGTTTTGGTCAATTCTGCGAGCCTGCTGATTCAAGTTGGCCGCCGATCTCCAGCCAACGCTCCTCCAGAGCTTCGATCTGCTTTATCACTGCGCCTAGGCGTTGCGGCGCGGCCCGAACGGTGGAATCGCTGGCGCCTGATGAGGCCGAATCCAGCATCTGCTGCTCCAGTTCACGTCGCTGCGTCGAAAGTCGCTCGAGTTCTTTCTCGATATTTTTGAACTCGGTTCGCAATGCCGTCAGCTGTTGACGGGCTGCGGCATCACGTCGACGCTGTTCACGACGATCAATCCCATCCTCGCTACGGCGAATGGTGGTTGACTGACCCGAGCGGGCATCGCGAGATAAAGATTGCGCATAGTCCTGTAGATCGCCATCGAAGCGGGTTGCAGCGCCATCGCGAACCAACCAGAACTCGTCGCAAACACTTCCGAGCAAACCTCGGTCATGCGATACGAGGATGACGGCACCTGAAAATTCTTGCAGCGCAAGCAGCAACGAATCACGCATTTCGAGGTCGAGGTGGTTGGTCGGCTCGTCCAGCAGCAACAGATTTGGTCGACGTGCGACGAGAATGGCGAGTGACAGTCGAGCGCGTTCACCACCCGAAAAATGTTTGACCGATTCAAAGACTCTATCGCCTTTGAATCCGAACGAGCCGAGATGATCGCGCTTCTGCTGCTCAGGCCACTGAGCGACCACCGTACCGCCACGACGCGTGAGTTCGAGGATGGCAGTACTGGATGCGTCGAGTTGGTCGACCTCGAGCTGCGCAAAAAAGCCCACTTCGATATCTGGTGCAGTCGTGACCGTCCCACCGAGCGGCGCTAGCTGCCCGGCGATGCTCTTGATGAGCGTGGACTTACCGGCACCGTTTCGTCCGAGGATTCCGATGCGCGCACCCGGTGGAATGGAGAGCGAAAAGTCGTCGATGATGACCTGATTGCCGTATCCGGCAGAGATCCGATCGAGTGACACGAGCGGAACTGGGAGCTTGCGTGGTTCGAGAAATTGCCAGTCGAACGTGTGTTCGACACGTTGCGTGACCAGAGTTGGTAGTCGCTCAAGCCACTTCAATCGGCTTTGCGCTTGTCTGGCCTTACTGGCCTTGGCGCGGAACCGCTCTACGAAGCTACGAACATGGTCGGCTTCACGGCGAACTTTTTCGTTCTGCGCTTGCTGCTGTGCAAGTCGTGCTGCGCGTTGTGTTTCGAAATCGGAGAAGTTACCGCTGTATGCGGAGAGTGAGCCAAGACTGACATGCAGCACGCGGTTGATGACGGCGTCGAGAAAGTCCCGATCGTGCGAAACCAACAAAAGCGTGCCTGGATAACTCTGCAGCCAGCGTTCGAGCCATAGCACGGCATCGAGATCGAGGTGGTTCGTCGGCTCGTCGAGTAGCAAGACATCGGAGGGACACATCAGCGCCTTCGCGAGATTGGCTCGCATGCGCAAGCCACCGGAAAATTCCTTGATCGGTTGATCGATACGTTTGGAATCGAAACCGAGCCCATCGAGCAGAGCGGCAGCTCGACTCCGCGCTGTATAGCCGCCGAGTTGATCGAAATCCGCCAAAGCTTGGGCGTGCTGAATGCCGTCCTCGCGACGCTCTGCCTCGGCGAGAATCTGCTCGCAGCGACGCAACGTGATGTCGCCGTCGATGACGTGTTCGATGACGGGTCGATCCGAGTCGGGTAATTCCTGAGTCACGGCGGCGAAGGTTAAGCCGCCCGGTATCTCCAGGTTGCCTTGATCTGGCGTCAGTTCGCCCTTGATCAACGCGAGTAACGACGATTTGCCACTGCCGTTACGGCCGACGATACCGACCTTCTCACCACGCAGAATGCTGGCGGTGGCGGAATCGAGGAGGGGCTCAGGACCACGCCGGAGCCGGACATTGCGCAAGTGAATCACGGGCGCGATTCTACGCGAGTGCTTGTGTATGCTCGCCGTTGTGCGCATCGAAATTTTTTCCGACATTGTCTGCCCTTGGTGTTTCGTTGGGCAGAGTCGCCTAGCGGCCGCACTGGCGAGGCGACCGGAGATTCCCGTCGAGGTTGTTTGGCTGCCGTTCGAATTGAATCCGGCCATGCCGTCTGAGGGTCGCCCGCGTGCGGAATATCTGCTCGAGCGTTTCGGCGACGTGAATCGGTTTGCCGATGCTCAGCGTCAGCTCCAGCAGATCGGCGAGCAGGAGGGTATCCGATTTAACTTCAGCGGCATTCAACGTATGCCGAACACTCGGCGCGCACACGTATTACTTGCCCATGCGCGCCGCATAGATCCCGACTCGCAGACTCGCTTGACCCGGATCTTGTTCGAGGCTTACTTCAGCGAGGGACTCGATATCGCAGACCCGAGCTGTTTGATCGAATTAGCAAAACGCGTGGGTCTAGAGGGCATCGCTACGGTAGCGGCGCTCGATGATCCAACCCTGCATGCCGAAGTGCAGGCGCTCGAGTCGCTTGCCGCTCGCTGGAATGTGTCCGGTGTCCCGACCTTCATTTTCGATCGACGTACCGGATTTTCTGGTGCGCAGCCAGTGGAGGTGTTCGAGCGCGCAATGGATTCCGTTCTCGCACAGGTTCGCGATTCGTGACGGCGGATGAGTTAACGGGGCGAACGCGCTCGCACGTCGTCGATCTGCCCGCTGCGGGTTGCATGTTGCATCGGGACGTGGTGCAGCCTTTTCTCGATCTGCGGGAAGCCGCGAGGACAGCGGGGCACGATTTGATCGCGGTTTCCTCCTTTCGCGACTTCGAAAGGCAGCGTTCGATTTGGAACGGAAAGTTTCGTGGCGAACGCGCCGTGCTGGATAGACAAGGCCGACCACTCGATTTGCGCGATTGGCCAGCGGCGGATCGCATCAACGCCATTCTGTGTTGGTCGGCGATGCCAGGCGCAAGTCGTCACCATTGGGGTAGCGATATCGATGTAATCGACCGCAGCACCTTGGCTCCTGGGGCGGCTATCGAACTCGTACCGGCGGCCTATCGCGATGATGGACCGCATGCCGGACTGAGCGTCTGGCTATCGGAGAACATGACAAGTTTCGGATTCTTCCGTCCGTATGTCAGCGAGCGTACTGGTGTAAGCCCCGAGCCCTGGCATCTGAGCTACGCGCCGATTTCGGTACCAGCATTGCGCCAGCTGACGCCGTCAGTATTACGCGAGGCTTGGCGAACGAGTGAGATTGATGGCGTCGAGTGGCTGCTCGAAAATATCGAGATATTGCACGCTCGTTATGTACAAGATATCGATACGCTCGGCTCTGATGATGGATTTCAGAGTACGAAGTCGGCGAGCACTGGCGTGTGATCGGAAGGTCTCTCCGCGCGACGCGGCTCTTTGTCGATCCGAGCCGCGACGCACTGTGCTGCCAGCGTGTTCGAAGCCAGAATCAGATCGATACGCAGCCCTGCATTGCGGCGAAAGCCCGCAGCTCGATAGTCCCACCAACTGTATGACTTCTCTGGCTGGTCAAACTGCCGGAAGACGTCCACCAGTCCGGCCTGCAGCAGGCGCTGATAAGCGTTGCGCTCGGGTTCGCTCACATGCACGTGACCGAGCCAAGCGGCCGGATCATGAACGTCGCGGTCCTCTGGTGCGATATTGAAGTCACCCAACACCACCAGGTGTTTCTCGATTTTCAACAGCGACTCGAGCCATTGCTGTAACGCATCGAGCCAGCGGAGCTTGTAGGCGTATTTGTCGGAGTCAGGCTCTTGTCCGTTCGGAACATAGAGATTGACGACCACGAGCCCAGCCGTACGCACGGCGAGCACGCGCTTTTGTTCATCGACGAACCCGGGAATGCCGGTCGCTAGAACCTCGACCGGTTGGCGCGATAGCACAGCGACTCCGTTATATGTGCGCTGACCGTTGTACGCACACCGATAGCCGAGCGCGTCGATTTCGGCTGCCGGAAAATCCGGATCTGGCAGTTTGGTTTCCTGCAGGGCGATGACATCGGGTTTGCTTTCGGCGACCCAGAAAAAATTTCGACTTGATCGTCATCGGTGGCGGTAGCGGCGGCTTGGCCTGTGCCCAGCGTGCTGCCCAGTACGGCGCCAAGGTGTTACTGGCCGAATCTGCAAGGCTAGGTGGAACCTGCGTCAATGTAGGCTGCGTTCCGAAGAAGGTGATGTGGAATGCAGCACACATTGCAGAAGCGGCGGCGGACGCTCCGCATTACGGATTTGATCTTGAGTATCGTGGTCACGATTGGTCTGCACTGCGCCGCGCTCGGGATGCCTATATCGTCCGATTGAATGGGATCTATGAGCGTAATTTGTCTGCAAAAAATATTGAGTTGATTCGAGGTATGGCGGCTTTCGTCTCCTCGCACGAGGTGCGAGTCGGTGACGAGTTGTTCGAAGCGTCGCGGGTTGTGATTGCCACTGGCGGCCGACCTACAGTACCGACGATTCCCGGAAGTGAGCACGGCATCACCTCCGACGGGTTTTTTGAGCTAGATCATCTGCCATCTCGCACTGCAGTCGTCGGAAGTGGTTACATTGCCGTCGAACTCGCTGGTGTGCTGCACTCCTTAGGCAGCAAAGTGACCTTGGCGTTTCGCCGCGAACGCGTGCTGCGTCACTTCGATTCGATGTTGTCTGATGCGCTCATGAAAATCATGCGTGATGAGGGGCTCTCTCTCATGGATCACGCTGCGCCTCGCGCACTTGAGCGCGATGCCGATGGTTCGTTGCGACTGTTGTTTGACGACGGTCGGTGGGCCGGTCCCTTCGATTCGGTGATCTGGGCTATTGGAAGGGAACCGATGGTTGAGAGTTTATCGCTCGATCGAGCCGGTATTCGGCTGGATACTCGCGGATTCATACCGGTTGATCGCTATCAGGAGACACCGGTGAAAGATGTGTATGCCATCGGCGACGTCACGGGTCAGGCGCAGCTGACTCCCGTTGCAATAGCCGCCGGTCGCCGTCTTGCCGACCGCCTTTGGGGTGGCATGGCCGGGCGTCATTTAGACTACAGCAACATTCCAACGGTGGTCTTCAGCCATCCACCGATCGGCACCGTGGGCCTTAGCGAAAGCGAAGCTATCGATCGTCATGGTCAACAGGGCGTGAAGGTGTACACCTCTGGCTTTGTGCCGATGTATCACGCTCTGACGTCGCGCAAGCCGCGCGCTGAGATGAAACTCGTGACCGTCGGAGCAGACGAGCAGATCGTAGGGTGTCACGTTATCGGCGCCGGCGCCGATGAAATGCTGCAAGGCTTTGCCGTGGCTCTTCGTATGGGCGCAACCAAGCGTGATTTCGACGATACCGTCGCGATCCATCCCACCAGCGCCGAAGAATTCGTCACGATGCGTTAGAGCTGACTAGGCTGCTGTCCGCAAGGTACACGCCGGGGAAGCTCGTCGTTGACTTGCAACCGCCCCGACCGCGCAATGGCACCATGAAGAGCGTAGTCGGAAAAACGCGCGCGACGGTTTTTTTGATTCTGCTATTGCCGTCATGGGCGATAGGCTGTGCTCGTCAGCAGCCGATACCGACGGAGCAGTTGCAGATCAAAATCAATCTGCTGTGTACGACCTGCGATGACTTTCTGCAGTGCACCGCGATCGATTCGTCGGCGGAGTCAGGATTTAAACTCTATCGGCTGCGAGAGAAGTCTTTTTTCGCGCAGATCGCTACCATCTGGGACTATCTGATCCAGTGGATCCATCGAAAGACGGACGATAGACGACCACTGACGATATATCTCGAGCAGAGCGGCGCTTCGCGAGTACTGGTGCCCGATGCAATCGCCAAGGTCGACCTTGTCACGGGGCTCATTACACTTCCCGATTCGACCATCGACATGCGTGATGGCAACTGGTTCGTTGCGGGCGAATCTGCCGGGAAATGCCGGACAATGGTTCGTCGTGATGGCTATCGATGGTTACGGTCGCTCTTGAATAAGCCGCTACCGACGGAAGGCACTCTATGAGAACGGCCTTGTTGTCACTGAGATACTTGCTGGCGCTGTTCTTTGCTGGCGCAGCAGTCAATAAATGGAAGCAGGGTTATATCACCAGCGACTATCTGCAAGGCGTTTTCCTGCAACGCATCGAGGAAATTGACCCGGAGTCTTTTGGTGCCTGGTTCATCGAGGGCATCGGTATCCCACACTATGTTCCACTGGCGTGGCTGGTTTGTTGGGGGGAGACATTCATCGCTTTGGGGCTTTTGCTCGGGTGTATCACTCGCGGCGCTGCAGCAGGTGCAATGGCAATGATGTTCGCTTTTGCAATCGGCGGTTATTACGATGCTTCACTCATCGTGTTGACCTTGATGTTCTTGCCGTTCGTCATTTTACCGACCGGGCGTTGGCATGGTTTTGATAAGCGCTTGCATGCTAGATACCCCCAATCCGTTTTATTTGGCTGAGGTCTTCCAATGAATAAGTTCGGGCCTGTGCGTCTGATGCCGGGTGTCACTCGCGGACACGTAGCGGCGTATCTTTGGGCGGCCTTCGTTAGCATCGGTATCTTCACCTACGCGACGGCACTCCAGCCGTATTTGCTAGAGGTCAATATCGGCGTACCACCGGCGGAGCGAGGCGTCGTCTCCGGGGATCTGCAGTTTTGGCAAGAAATCGTCACGTTGATGTTCGTCGGGCTCTTTGGAGCGTGGTCTGATCGAGTCGGGCGACGTGTCGTTTATATCATCGGATTTTTGATTACGGGGCTCGCTTATGCCGCCTATCCCTTTGCCGATGATGTTGGGCAGCTGCTGATCTACCGTCTCATCTATGCGGTCGGTATCGCCGCTCTCGGTGGTATGTTGGCGACGGTGCTGGCCGATTATCCTATCGATGCCGATCGCGGCAAACTGACCGGTATCTCTTTCTTTTTAAATGCGGTCGGTGCATTACTGTTTTTTGCCGTACTCACTCGACTACCCGCCCTGTATCAGGGCTTCGGCGCGACCGAGACGGATGCAGGTCGATTCGCTTATCTCACGATTGCAGCGGTATGCGTCGTGAGCGCCCTCATCATGTTGGGCTTGAAGCCAGGGCCACCTGAGCAGGTAGCGGAGCGTTTGCCTTTAATGGCTTTGCTGCGTCAAGGCTTGAGTGCCGGAAAGCGTCCGCGGATCGCCTTGGCTTATGCAGCATCTTTCGCTGCACGCGCTGATCTTGTGATCGTTGCGTTATTTCTCTCACTTTGGGTGCAAACTGCCGCGTTGGCTGACGGCGCAACGGCGGCCGAAGCAACTTCGAGACAAGGTGCTCTTTTTGGCATCGTGCAAGGTAGCGCGATGTTGTGGGCGCCCTTCTTTGGATGGCTCGCAGACAAAATCGATCGCGTCACTTTAGTCATCATGGCGACCGTACTTTCGGTAGCGGGTTACGGTTGGATGGGTCTGACGCCAGACCCGGCTGTCGGCGCAGCCGCTTTTGGTGCGGCGGCTTTGCTGGGTGTAGGGCAGGCGAGCGGCATCCTCGCGTCGCAGGTCTTGATCGCTCAGGAGGCGCCCGGCGCCATCCGAGGCGCCGTCATCGGGATGGTCGGCTTTTTCGGCGCTCTTGGCATCTTGGCGATTTCCAAGATTGGTGGCATCGCTTTTGACACTTGGCGTCCAGGTGCGCCGTTCATCATCATGGCCGGAGCCAATGTGCTCTTACTGGCGTATGCGATCTGGGTGAGGACTCGGCCGAAACACTCTAGTGCTTGATGACGGCGCGGACGACTATTTTGACTCGGTTGGATCCCGATGCCCGGCAAAAGACATCCGATCAAGCACGCCGAGCAACAGCGCAGAAACGACGAATGTCAGATGCAACATGACATACCAGAAGATTTTGTCGTTCGGGATCGTTTTGGCATCCATGAATACCTTCAGCAGGTGAATGGATGAGATGGCGACAATTGACGCGGCAACTTTGAGCTTCAATGTGCCTGCGTCCAGCTTGCCTAACCACCCGAGCTTCTCGCCTTCTTGCGCTACATCGAGTCGCGACACGAAGTTCTCGTAACCGGAGAACATCACCATCACGATGAGACTCCCGACCAGAACGATGTCGATCAAGGTCAGCACGATCAGTACCAGCTTATCTTCCGGCATCGAGCTCACTTCCAGGATAACGTGCAGTGCCTCCTGGAAGAATTTGACGCCGAGCGCAATCAGCGCAAGCGACAAGCCAAGATAGAGCGGTGCGAGCAACCAACGGCACGCGAAAATCAGTTTTTCGAGGCTTTTTTCGATCACGAATTTTTCTCCGACGGGAACGGGGAGATACGCTGTAGCGCGTTATCCCGCAAGACGTAATGGTGTACCAAGCCAGCGATCGTATGCGTGGCAATCAATGCGTAGCCTACGTTGGAGCCGGTCTCGTGGATTTCTTCGATTGTCTCAGCGAGCACTTCATTTGGAGCGACCAGCGGCGGCAACTCCATACCAAAGAACGGAATGCTTGAGCCCTCTGCGCTCAGAATGAGCCAGCCACCGAGCGGCATACCAATCATCAACAGATACAACGCCGCATGCAGAGCATGCGACAGACCGATTTGCCAAGCGGGCGGAGTGGGTGAAATGGGTGGGGCTTTGAAGGCGGCGCGGAGCGCGAGTCGTACCATTACCAGCGCGCACACGCTAAGACCGAGCATGTAATGCCAAGTCTTCATCATCTCGCGCGGTTCGCTGCCTCGCGGATAGATGTCGCGAAACTCCATCAAACAATAGACGACCACCAGCAGCACCAGCATGAACCAGTGCAGCGTGATCGAGGCGCTGTGATATCGGGGGGCGTTGCTCATGCGCTCATTCTAGCTCGGCACTTGATCGGGCGGCGCGAATCACACCATGATGCCGCGGAAAATACGTACGGGCGGCGCTTCGGAGGCCAAGGATTTTTCCTCGACGAATTGCAGTCCTAGTTTTTCCAAGACCCGGATCGAACGGATATTGTGAGGCAGAGTGATGCCGTATACGGCGGTCAAACCAAATTGTTGTCGCCCTCGCGTGAGTACGGCAGCCGCCCCCTCGGTGGTATAGCCTAAACCCCAATAGTTCGGCGACACGGCGAAGCCGATATCGGGTCCGGGTAAGGATGCACGGCGAACCAACCCACACATGCCGATGGGGATAGGGTCGGCACCGGCTCTCTTTAGTCCCATCCATAATAAACCGTGTTCATGTTCGGCATAGCTCGCGATCGGTCCTTCGCGAAGATAGCGACGGGCATCCTCGAGACTCCTGACACCTCGATCGCCGATGAATTCACGGAAGGACGGCTCATTGAGCAGCGCGAGTACCATCGGTGCATCGGATTCCTCGAACTCTCGCAATATGAGGCGGGGCGTTTCGATATCCCAGTTCATGCTCGGCATCTTAAGATGTTGCCATGCCTACGCAATCCACAGTTGAGTCCAGCCGTCAGCCCGTTCGTCATCTCATCGTCATTCTGGGCGATCAACTCGATCGTCATTCTCCGGCTTTCCATGGCTTTGATAGTGAGCGGGATATCGTCTGGATGGCCGAGGTGATCGAGGAGTCGACTAAGGTGCCGGTGAGTTTGCCGCGGATCGCGATTT
Organism: Pseudomonadota bacterium; assembly: GCA_039799645.1. Classification (GTDB taxonomy): domain Bacteria; phylum Pseudomonadota; class Gammaproteobacteria; order Steroidobacterales; family Steroidobacteraceae; genus UBA964. Next base: position 39,848 of record JBDLSG010000022.1, read on the forward strand.
TCCTCGCGTGTATGCGGCACTTTCGGGATGCGCTGCGGAGCGAGCAAATCCACGTCGACTATCGCGAGCTTGCTCTGGGCGAGCCTGCGCTAGCCAATGCCTTGGCTGGAGCGCTGCAACGCCACCGGCCTGCCAAGGTCGTGATGGTCGAGCCGGGTGAGTGGTCGGTACGCGAGAGCCTGCGGGCAGTCGTCGCACGACATAGCGTTTTGTTGGATGAGCGGGCTGACGACCACTTTCTCTGCTCCCATCGTGAGTTTGCAGACCATGCGCGCGGTCGAAAACAGCTTCGTATGGAGTTCTTCTATCGCGAGATGCGGCGAAAGCACCAAATCTTATTAGATCGTGACGGCAAGCCTGAAGGCGGAGACTGGAACTACGATGCCGAAAATCGTGGCAGCTTCGGGAAGGCAGGACCATCCGATATTCCCTCGCCTGCACGCTTCGCTCCTAACCCGTTGACCGCACAAGTGATCGCCGAGGTGCAACGACGGTTTCCACAACATGTTGGCAAGCTTGATCGTTTCGACTGGCCCGTCACACGCGATCAAGCGCTGATCGCTTTACAGGATTTCATCGATCATCGGCTTAGTCATTTCGGCGAGTACCAGGATGCGATGTGGACGCGGGAGCCATGGCTTTATCACTCGCGAATCTCTGCAGCGCTCAATTTGAAATTACTCAATCCGCTCGAAGTGATCAGGGCGGCAGAGTTGGCTTATCGATCAGGTAGGGCGCCGCTCGCGGCGACTGAGGGATTCATTCGGCAGATTTTGGGTTGGCGCGAGTACGTTCGTGGCGTGTATTGGCATCTGATGCCCGGTTATCTCGACCGTAACGCAATGCGAGCAAGTGAGCCGTTACCCGGTTTATTCTGGACTGCCGAAACTGACATGCAGTGTCTTGCCGATTCGATTGGACAGACGCTTGAGTTGGGGTACGCCCATCATATTCAGCGTTTGATGGTGACGGGGCTCTTTTGCTTGCTGCTCGGCGTCGATCCGAAAGAAGTTCATGCCTGGTATCTCTCCGTTTATGTGGATGCCGTCGAATGGGTCGAGTTACCCAACACGCTCGGCATGTCTCAGTATGCGGATGGCGGGGTGATGGCCTCTAAGCCGTACATTGCGTCTGGTCGTTACATTGACAAGATGAGCAACTACTGCTGCCAATGTCGCTACAAGCCGGCCGAGGCTACCGGCAAAGCGGCTTGCCCGTTCACGACGCTTTACTGGGATTTTCTAATCCGCCATGAACTAGAACTATCGAGTAATCCGCGAATGGTGATGCAAGTGCGCAACCTTGCGCGGCTCACCGAGGCGCGCCGAGCAGAAATTATCTCGGCTGCACGCGAGTTGCGTCAGTCGCTGCGCGTTCAAGTCAATGGTAGTAACCTATCTACATGACCTCGGCTACCCACAATCTTTCGCAACGATTTCCCCGCAAGCGCGCCTTCATCACGGGCGCTGCGAGCGGACTCGGCCTTGCTTGTGCAGAAACGCTGGCCCGTGAGGGATGGCAACTTTTTTTGACAGATGCCGACGGCGTACGGCTCGAACTCGTCACCCAAAGTTTTGTACGTGATGGGGCAAAAGTAGCGTCATTTGTGTGCGACGTCCGAGACGCCGACGCGGTTGAGTCAGTTGTAGGCGCCGCCTGCGAGAGCGCTGGCGGAATCGATCTCGCCATCCACTGCGCTGGAGTCGCCGCTGCGGGTCCCTTTCATGCCACGACGACGGACGACTGGCGCTGGGTTCTCGACATCAATCTTCTTGGAGTCGTCAACGCTAGTCGAGCCGTTATTCAAAGAATGGCTCGCGGTCAGGGCGGCATCATCATCAACATTGCCAGTGCAGCAAGCTTTTGCACCGGTACGCAAATGTCGATTTACAACACGTCTAAGGCAGCGGTCGTCGCTCTCAGTGAATCATTGATGCAAGAGTATGCCGATTACGGCGTGCACGTCGTCGCTGCGATGCCAGGGTTTTTTCAAACGCGACTGATGGAGTCTGCGCGCGGACCGGAGCGCACTCTGCAGGCGGCGCGCCGTTTAATAGACACATCTAATCTGGCGGCGGAACAAGTGGCTGAAGAAATGCTCTGGGCTGCCGCTCGTGGATCTACCCATTTCGTTTACCCGAGTCGTTATCAGTGGCTGTGGCGCTTGAAGCGCGCGATGCCGCAGCGCTTCCAGAAACTGTTGCCTCGTCTTCTCAAACGGAGAACATGATGTTGTCGCCTTTTCACCTCGCCATACCGGTTCATGACGTCGAAGCCGCTCGAAACTTCTATGGTGGTTTGTTTGGCTGCGCAGAGGGACGATCGGATATCGAGTGGGTCGATTTCGATTTTTTTGGTCATCAATTGGTCGCTCATCGCGACCCCTCGAAGCAGGCCTTTTCGAAAGCCGCGCATACCAACAAAGTAGATGGCAAAGATGTTCCAGTGCCGCATTTCGGTGTAGTGCTTGCGTGGGACGAATGGCACGCGCTTTCGACACGCCTCAGTCAATCGGGAGTCGAATTTGTGATCGACCCCGGTATCCGTTTTGCGGGCGAGGTGGGCGAGCAGGCGACATTCTTTTTGTATGACCCGTCGGGAAATGCACTCGAATTCAAGGCTTTCAAGGATCCGTCACGACTGTTTGCCAAGTGATCGAACCAGACATTCGAGATCATCGTGTCGCAGTCGCCGATGGGCTGACGCTGCATTGTCGGGATTACTCGAGCGGATCGTCGCGCTTGCCGGTTTTATGTCTACCGGGCCTCACGCGTAACGGACGCGATTTTCACGAACTGGCTTCACATCTGTCAGCTGAGCGCCGAATTCTCGCGTTGGACCTGCGAGGCCGAGGCCTATCCGATTACGATCCCGATTGGCACCGTTACCGTCTCGATGTGTATGTCGAGGACGTAATAGCGGTGCTTGATGCGCTGCGAGTTGCCCGCGTCATTATCATCGGCACCTCGCTCGGTGGTCTCGTCGGCATGTTTTTGGGTGTACAAAACCCCGAGCGACTAGCCGGACTCGTTCTCAACGACATCGGACCCGAGTTAGACGTGCGAGGGATGAATCGCATCGCAAGCTCAGTGGGCAGATCCGGCCCTGTCGAAAACTGGGAACAGGCGGCAGCCGCGGCAAAAGATGCACATACGGCAGTCATGCCTGATTTCAGCGCGTCCGATTGGGCTCGTTTTGCCAGGCAGATTTACCGCGAATTCGCAGATGGCCGTATCGCTCGTGATATGGATCCACTGATCGGAGAAGCACTGCGAGAAGAGCCTGGCCCGACGCCGGACTTCTGGCGAGCGTTCAAGTCTCTGCAGAGCCTGCCTGTTCTGACGCTTCGCGGCGAGTTGTCAGATCTCTTGACCGAAACGACCGTATCGCGCATGCAGCAATGGCATCCGTCGATGAGCGCCGCTCTGATCCCTAACCGTGGGCACGCGCCGACGCTCAATGAGCCCGCGAGTCGCGCCGCGATAGATCGTTTTCTGGGGAGCCTGCCATGACAGATTCGACGGTGACGATGCTGACCATGGCGCTCTATATGGGGGTCTGTCTCGTGCTCGGTGGTATTGCGTGGAGACGAACGCGAAGCCTCGACGACTTCATCCTAGGCGGCCGAAGTCTTGGCAGCTGGGTAACAGCCTTGAGCGCACAGGCCACCGATATGAGTGGCTGGTTGTTGATGGGTTTGCCGGGGCTCGCCTACGCCTCGGGCTTTGATTCGGTTTGGTTGCTGCTCGGACTATTGGTAGGCACCTGGTTAAATTGGCGCTTCATCGCAGCACCGTTGCGCGATGCGACAGAACACTTCGGTAACGCGCTAACTCTGCCTGATTATCTCGAGTATCGATTCGACGATCGCACTCATAGTTTGCGAGCACTATCGGCAATCGTGATCTTGTTGTTTTTCGTCTTCTATACGAGCTCGGGATTTGTCGCTGCAGGCAGATTGTTCGAAGCACTTTTCGGTATTCCCTATATAGAGGCCATGCTGTGGGGAACCGCAGCGATGCTGGCGTATACCTTTCTCGGCGGCTTTCTTGCTGTCAGCTGGTCCGACGTCTTACAGGGCACTTTGATGTTTTTCACATTAGTGCTCGTTGCAATTCTAGGCGTCGCGATGGCAGGCGGTGTCGAGTCCACGTTCAATCGACTCGAGTCTCTTGACGCGCAGTTATTAGATCCGTTCATCGCCGATGACGGTGCGACGCTCGGATGGATCGGCATCGCCTCGCTGCTAGCGTGGGGGCTCGGTTATTTTGGGCAGCCTCATATCCTCGCGCGCTTCATGGCTGCTCGTTCGGCCGAGCACATTACGGTAGCAAGGCGCGTGGCAATGGGTTGGGTCGTGACCGTGCTCGTTGCGGCAGTCGTCGTTGGTCTCAGCGCGCGCCTTGTCTTACCAATCGAGTTGAACGGCCCTGATACCGAGAAGGCATTTATCGTGATGTCGACGACGTTTCTACCGCCGATCTTCGCTGGAATCTGCCTTGCTGGCGTGATGGCCGCCATCATGAGCACGGCCTCCGCGCAGCTGTTGGTCGCCTCGTCTGCTCTGGCCAATGACCTCTATCGTAGCTTGTGGCGTCGTGCCGCTTCGAGAGCGGAGCTACTTTGGATCGGGCGTCTTGCTGTACTTGTCATTGCCGCCCTTGCCATGTGGTTGGCACGTAATCCCGAAAACACGGTCTTATCTTTAGTCGCTTGGGCTTGGGCCGGCTTCGGTGCTGCATTTGGACCGGTCGTGATCCTGTCGCTTTACTGGCAGTCCATGACGCGGGCCGGCGCGCTAGCGGGCATTCTTGTCGGTGGCATGACTGTCGTGCTTTGGAAGCAGCTGGCCCCGCTAGGTGGAGTCTTTGAGCTCTATGAACTGGTGCCGGGCTTTCTCCTCTCGACAGCGGCGATCATGCTAACGAGCCGGATGACGAGTAAGCGAAACTCATGAGTGACGGCTTGTCTGTGCAACGCCTCGGCCCTGTGAATCTTGCGCCGGGCTACAGCGCGTGGAATGCACGCTCGTACCTGTTAGCTGCCTTGATTACTGTCGGCATGCTGGCTTTCGTCAGCTTCATCCAGCCTTACTTACTCAATGCCAATCTGAAGGTGCCGAGTGACGAGCAGGGACGAGTTCTCGGCCTGCTCGGTTTCAGTAATGAGTTGTTGTCGCTGCTGTTGGTTGCGCCCATCGGCGCTTTGTCTGACAAGATCGGTCGTCGACCGGTATACACCCTGGGATTTCTTTGGCTTGCAGTCGGATTTTTTCTCTATCCTCTCGCGAGAACCGTTCCGCAGCTGCTGGCATGCTCACTTTTCTTCGCGGTCGGCGTCGCGGCCGTTGGCTGCATGATGGCAACGGTGCTCGCCGATACGCCGAGAGAAGAGTCGCGCGGCTTGTTCGTCGGCATCACCGGTTTCTGTCAGGGTCTTGGAGCTACCTTAGCTGTGCTCGTGCTCGGCAAGTTTCCTCAACGTCTCGCAGCAGATGGGATAGATGCCATTACGGCAGGGCAGATCACGTTGGGCTTGGGCTCCGCGCTGTGCTTATTGTCTGCGCTTGTTTGTTGGAGCGGGCTGCGTCGTGGTACGCCTAGCGAAATCGGTGAACGTGAGCCGCTCGCGAAGTTACTCCGAGCGGGTTTCGCGGCAGCACGATCGAATCCGCGAATCTGGTTCGCCTATCTGTTGCAATTCGTTTCTTTTGCAGATCGAATCGTGATTGGTACGTTTTTCAGTGCGCGTCTGCAACAAACGGCCATTGCCAACGGGCAGACGGTCGGTGAGGCCGTTTCTGCGGCAACTCGACCTTTTGTCATCGCCAATGTGTCGGCACTGATCTTCGCCGTATTTTTTGGTCTGCTGCTTGATCGACTGAATCGTATTGCTGCAGGCGTTATCGCGATGCTGATCGCCGGTGCGGGGTATATGGCCGGTGGATTCGTCGGAGACCCCTCAAGCGAGTGGATTGTTCCGGTTGCTATCATGTTGGGCATGGGTCAGATCTGCGCCATCATCGCCAGTCAGACCGTATTAGGCCAGGAAGCACCTCGCGATGTGCGTGGCGCCGTGTTCGGCCTCGCCGGTATATTCGCTTCCTTCGGAATCCTATTCACCACGGCTTTCGGCGGCTGGTTGTACGACTTGGTTGATCGCAGCGCGCCGTTTTTTCTGATCGGAACAGTGAACTTTGGCGTGATGATTTTTGGTTTGATGCTGCTACGTCAGAATACGAGTCGATCATGATTCCACTTAAGATTGCGACGTGTCGACCTCTGCCTGAGCCCGATGTCGATGAGCCTCTTCTGCTCGACGCACTGCGTAAGGCGGGCATTGATGCCCGCCTGACACCGTGGCGCGACGACATCGATTCGATCGAGTCGATACCGACGATCGTTCGCTCGACTTGGGACTACATCCACCAAGCTGACGATTTTCTGCGCTGGGCAGAAGCTGCATCCATGCGCGCGCCTCTGTGGAATCCAATCGATATCATCCGACGCAATACACACAAGGGGTATCTACTGGAGATGCAATCGCGCGGAATCCCGGTAACACCGACGATTCTGGCGAATCGCGGCGATCAGCGGACACTAGGCGAGATTGTTGCAGACTCACGCTGGATGGATGTCGTCATCAAACCTGCGGTTGGCGCGGGCTCCTTCGAAACGCATCGGTTGCGCGTCGATGAACCGAGCTCCAATGATATTTTTTCTAAGCTATGTGCTGTGCGCGATGTGTTGATTCAGCCGTATTTGGTTTCTGTCGAGGGGCACGGCGAGCGAGCGCTGGTGTGGATCGATGGTGAGTTCACACACGCGGTGCGCAAATCGCCACGCTTCGCCGACGGCACCGAAAGCGTTTCAGAAGCACTACCGATCTCAACTGCCGAGCTGGCATTGGGTCACGCTGCTTTGCGAGATATCGCCGATCAGCTGCTATACGCACGCGTCGATGTTGCTCCAGGGCTCGATGGCATACCGATGCTGATGGAGCTCGAGCTCATCGAGCCGTCGTTGTTTTTGTTGCAGAACCCGCACGCCTTGCAACGCTTGGTCGATGGTATCGGTCGTCGACTGCGCTCGGCAGCGTAGCGCTAGATCACAACCAAGCGAGCGCCTTCCGGTGACTCGACAATCGTGCGTTCGACAGCGCCAGCACGTTGGAATATCAAAGCGGGCTTATCGAGCCATACTTCATCGTGAATGCCGATCGTGAGCCCCGCTGCATCGAGCAAGGCGGCCGGCCATGCGCGCGAATCGACTGAGGCCATGACAAGTGGTGTCGCGCCAAGCGCACGCCAGAACGCGGTCGAGATTTCAGGCGCTGCCGAGGGGAGACTGAATCCGGCAAATCGTCCTAGGGTACGACTGCTGCCGTTGGGATCGACCGCATCGGCGAGATGGGTTGTTCTTTCAAGTAGAGTGACCATGTGTCCGGCTGGATCGCGAAAACCGAATTCTTTGAACTGCCCCGGCTCGGTTTTGGCGAAAGCGATCACGGCACCCGCCTCCCGGTACGACTCTAGTGCGTCGGTGAGATCTCGGTGCACGCAGGTAATCGAGGGTGACGGGAAGCGGTACTCATGCAAGCCAATGACGAGATTGCCAAGGCTAACGACCGCATAAGGATGGGGCCAAACCGGTTCTACTCGGTTTGTGGCGAACCCCATCAATTCATAGAACTGCAACGATTCGGCCAGATTGTCTGTCGAGACACTGATCTCGTGAAATTGGCCGAGCGATAACTCGTTTTGACTCATGGCTTCGAAAGGCCCGCCTGCCAGAGGATGAAAGCGTACTCCTCGGCGATTTCACGATAGCGTTCGAATCGACCCGACTTCCCACCATGCCCTGCTTCCATATTGGTACGCAGCAGCAGGGGGTTTTGGTCAGTCTTGGTTACACGCAACTTCGCGACCCATTTGGTGGGCTCCCAATATTGAACTTGACTATCCCACAGCCCACTGGTGACGAGCATAGCCGGATAATCTTTGGCTTCGATCTGGTCGTAAGGTGAGTAGGAGAGCATGTAGTCGTGCGCCTCCTTGGAGGCCGCAGGATTGCCCCACTCGTCAAACTCGTTAGTGGTAAGTGGGATGCTTTCATCGAGCATCGTCGTCACGACATCGACGAACGGCACATGCGCTACCAAAGCTTTGTAGTCCGAAGGCGCGAGATTCGCGACGGCCCCCATCAACAGGCCGCCCGCGCTACCGCCCATCCCGAACACTCGCTTAGGGTCGGCTACCTTGTTGGTAACCAGGTAGCGAGTGACATCGACGAAGTCGGTAAAGGTATTCTTCTTTTTCTGCAGTTTGCCGTCTTCATACCAATGACGCCCCATTTCTTGTCCACCACGGATATGCGCGATCGCATAGACGAAGCCGCGATCGACGAGCGACAGGATGGTGGACCGGAAGGTCGGATCCGTCGAAGACCCGTACGAGCCATAGGCATACTGATAGAGCGGCGCCGTTCCATCGAGTGACGTGCCGCGGCGATAAAGCAAAGTAACGGGAATTTTCACGCCATCGCGGGCGGTTGCCCACCGATACTCCGCGACGTAGTTGGCGCTGTCGAATCCACCGAGCACAGGTTCGCGTTTGAGTTCTTTCTTCTTGCCGGTGGAGACGTCATAGTCATACGTGGTCGACGGCGTCGTCGGTGATGTATAAACGTAGCGCAGCAACGTCGTATTCGATTCGGTGTTGTTGCCGAGATACATCGTGTACGCAGGGTCTGCCGCATCCATTAAGAAAGACTCGCCCGTGCTCCACGAGTGAACACGCAAGTTTTGCAGACCACCCGAGCGCTCGGACACCGCCAAGAAACCATCGAAGGCTTCGAAACTATCGACGAAAGCATCGCTTCGGTGGGCGATGACATCCCGCCAACGGTTGCGCTCGGCTACCTTTTCGATCGGCACCTCGACGATGCGAAAGTTTTTAGCCTGCCAGTTCGTCCGGATGATGAATCGATCGCCGATATCCTCGAGCTGATACTCATGATCACGTTCGCGCGGTAGTGCGACTTTGAACGACAGCGCAGGATCGTTGGCGTCGGCGTACTGATACTCCGACGATACCGTGCTTTGCGAAACGATGAACAGGAACCGGTCCGTTTTCGATTTGCCGATGCCCATGTAAAAGCTGTCGTCTTCTTGCTGATAGACCAGCGAGTCCGTAGTCATTTCTGTGCCACGCCGATGCTTGTAGACAGCATTGCCTAGCAGTGTCTGCGGGTCCTTGCGGATGTAGAGCAGGGTGGTGTTATCGTTGGCCCAAGCGAGATTGGCCTCGACGTTCGTCAAGACGTCCGGTAAGAACTCACCTGATTGCAGATCCTTGATTCGCACTTCGTATTGACGGCGTCCGACAAAATCTTCGGCAATCGCCGCCCAGCGTCCATCCACGCTGACTTCGAGTTCCGCTAGCTGATAAAACTCGCGGCCCGTGGCGCGGGCATTGCCATCGATGATGATTTCTTCAGCCGCCTCGAGTGAGCCCTTCTTGCGAGCGTAGATTGGATACTGCTTGCCGGTTTCGTAGCGTGAGTAATACCAGTAGCCGTTGCGTCGCTGCGGAACGGTCGAGTCATCCTGTTTCAGACGACCGATGATTTCATCGTATATCTTCTGCTCGAGTTCTCGATGCGGTGCCATGACGGCAGCAAGGTGGTCGTTCTCGGCTTTGAGATAAGCGAGCATCTCGGGGTTCTGGCGTTCATCATCGCGCAGCCAATACCAAGGATCTTGGCGTTCACCGAAAGGGGATTTGACGGTGTGAGGTTTTTGCGCAGCGCGCGGCGTAGACATTTTTTCGGTGGCCATCGTGGTCGTGGAGGTCAATATCAAAGCGAGGGCGATGACGCCCAGTCGAGCAACTTGAAACATGTCACGGCATCTCCTCAGTTTCGATTTTCTGGCGCCTGCATGGCCTTATCCAGCATGAAGGACATCACCAACGATATCAGCGAAAGTGCTGCGCAGAACGCCAACATCGGCACGGGCGTGTCGGTTGGCATGAAACCCACCGCTTGCACGGCAAGTGCGGCCATGGCCTGCTGCGAGAAGCCTATCAGGCCAGAGGCGGCACCGGCATAGCCCGGAGCCAGTCGAACGGCTGTGGCTGTGATATGCGGTAAAGCTAAGCCTTGGGCAAGCGCTAACGGGAACATCGGCAGAAACCAATAGATCGGATGGGTGAGGCCTACCGCAACGAACCCGAAAGCCAAACAGGCTGCGCCCGCCTGCAGCAAGATGCCAAAACGGGCGACTCGCTCCATGCTCGCATGCCCGCGTAGACGTGAGACGTAGAGATTACCGAGAAAGTATCCTGACGAGAGGAAAAACACATATAAGCCAAAGTCTGTCGCGGGCTTTCCGAGCATGTCGCTCATGACGTAGGGCGCGAGCGTGATGAAGCCGAGATAGAGCGCGTAAATCACACCTGCATCGACAGCACATTCCAGGAATGCGCGCTTGCGTAACAAGTTAGCTGAAGCGCGTCCCACTTCGGCCAAAGTCAAAGAATCGGCTCTCAAGACGCGCGTTTCGGGCAACCAGCGCCATGCGGCGAGTCCGATCACGATCGACAGGACGAGTAACAAGACGAACGGTGCGTGCCAGCCAGCCGATTCCGTTATGAGGCCGCCGAGATAAGGCGATATGGCGGTGCCCATCATCATCACGAGCGTCAGATGGGCGAGCCCGCGGGCCAATCGCCAGTCGTTGTAGATATCACCGAGCACCGCGCGAGCTACCGTCGTATTCGCTGCGCAGCCGATTGCTTGGACGGCTCGCGCGAATACGAGCAACTCTAACGTCGGAGCAAAGGTGGCCAAAATCGAACCGACAAAGAAAAAAACCAGCCCGCCGATGATCAGCGGTCTACGACCATATCGATCTGAGAGCGGGCCGGCGAGCGGAATGCCTGCGGCGAACGTAAACAGAAAGATACTGATGATCGCCTGAGTGGCCGCGGTTGTCGCACCGAACTCGTCGCGGATCGCGGGCAATGCGGGGATCAGTAGCAGGGTCGAGATGGGGCCTAGCGCGCTCGATGCCGCCAGTAGCGCCAACAGCCCGCGATCGGCTTTGGCCGATGCGGCGCCATCTGTAGATTCGGTCACGTCGCGAGGCCGCCCACGCAGACGTACTTCATCTCCGTGTATTCATCGATGCCATAGCGCGAACCTTCGCGACCGAGCCCTGATTCTTTCATACCGCCGAACGGTGCGACCTCAGTCGACATCAAGCCGGTGTTGACGCCGACGAGTCCAAACTCGAGCGCTTCCTGCACACGCCAACTGCGCGCAAGATCGCGCGTGTAGAAGTAGGCGGCGAGACCGAACTCGGTATCGTTAGCCATGCGGATGACGTCAGCTTCGGTTTCGAACTTGAAGAGGGGTGCGACAGGACCAAAAGTTTCCTCGCGCGCAACTCGCATCTGCGAGGTGACATCAAGCAGGATGGTCGGTTCGAAGAAGGTGCCACCGAGTGCGTGTGGCTTACCGCCGCAAGCGATGCGTGCACCCTGCTGCACGGCATCGGCGATGTGTGCCTGAACTTTCTCGAGCGCACGCTGATCGATCAGCGGCCCCTGATCCGTGGGGCCCTGCAAGCCATCCCCGACGCGCAGAGTGGATACCGCTTGTGCCAACTTCGCCGCAAATGCATCGTAAATACCGCTTTGAACATAGATCCGGTTCGCACAGACGCAGGTCTGACCGGTGTTGCGGTATTTGCTCGCCATCGCACCTTGCACGGCAGCATCAAGATCCGCGTCGTCAAATACGATGAAGGGAGCATTACCGCCCAGTTCCATCGATACTTTCTTAACGGTGTCGGCGCATTGGGCGATCAGCTTTTTACCTACGGCTGTCGAACCTGTAAAACTCAGTTTTCGAACTAGCGGATTGCGCGTCAGTTCGCCGCCAATCTGTTCGGCATCGCCGGTGACGATATTGAAGACGCCGTCCGGGACGCCGGCGCGCTGTGCGAGTTCCGCCAATGCGAGTGCCGAGAATGGCGTTTGCGGCGCTGGTTTGCAGACGAAGGTGCAGCCTGCTGCCAAGGCTGGACCCAGTTTGCGGGTGATCATCGCCGCCGGAAAGTTCCAAGGCGTGATCGCCGCTGCGACGCCGACAGGCTGCCGTAACACCAGTACACGCGAATCGGCGCGGAAAGTCGGAATCACATCGCCATAGATTCGTTTGCTTTCTTCGGCAAACCATTCGATGAACGAAGCCGCATAGGCGATCTCGCCTTTCGACTCGGCCAACGGTTTGCCTTGTTCGGCGGTCATGATGATGGCCAGATCGTCCGCGTTGGCGATCATCAAGTCGGCGAAGCGACGCAGAATCGCTGCACGCTCCTTGGCCGTCTTGCGCGACCAACTCGGCAACGCGGCGGCTGCCGCTTCGATGGCAGTTTGGGTTTCGACAGCGCCCATCATCGGCACTTCGCCAATGACAGTGCCATTGGCCGGGTTACGAATAGCCACGCGTCGTCCGTCAGCTGCCGTAGTCCAGCGACCTGCTATCCAAGCATCTTGCTTGAGTAGTGAAGCGTCTTCGAGTTTCATGCTGCTTTAATCCCGTAGCGAGCGCGATACGCTTCGAGTGCGGCGCGTTGCTCGGCTGGTAAGTCGCTGGCGATGAGGTCAGCCAAAGTCAGTAGGCTGACGCAACGCAAACCGAATTGCTGTTCGACTTCTTGCACAGCCGAGTGATCGCCCGCACCGCGCTCTTGTCGATCAAGCGCCAGCAAGACCGCTACGGGCTCCGCACCGGATTTTTTGATCAGATCAACAGACTCTCGAACTGCCGTGCCGGCGGTGATGACGTCATCAACAATTACCACGCGTCCGGCGAGTGGTTGCCCCACGATCAGGCCGCCCTCACCATGATCTTTGGCTTCCTTGCGATTAAACGACCAGGGTGCGCGGATGCCGTGATGCTCTGCCAAGGCTACGGCCGTCGATGCGACGAGCGGGATCCCTTTGTAGGCCGGGCCAAAGAGCATGTCGTAGCTCAAGCCAGACTGAACCAAGGCGGCGGCATAACATTGACCCAGAATCGCCAAGGCCTCGCCATCGTTGAACAGCCCGGCATTGAAAAAGTAGGGGCTCTCGCGTCCCGATTTCAGGGTGAACTTCCCGAAGCGCAGGGCTGAGCGGGCTAGGGCGAGGTCGATGAATCTGCGTTGATAAGGCTGCATGTCGCTATCATACCGCCGTGCGCGTCATCACTCTGAATGCCAATGGAATCCGTTCCGCTGCGAGCAAAGGCGCTTTCGCCTGGTTGCGTCAGCAGGGCGCCGATGTCATCTGTTTGCAGGAGACTAAAGCGCAAGAGCATCAGTTGGCAGGCCATGATGTCGATTTGGAGGGTTATCAACGCTACTTTTTCGATGCCGAGCGACCCGGGTACTCGGGAGTCGCACTGTATTGCAGAACTAAGCCGGACGAGGTGATTCGCGGATTTGGCGTGCCGGAGTTCGATCGCGAAGGTCGCTACCTTGAAGCTCGCTTTGGCCAACTAGCGGTGGTTTCATTGTATTTGCCCTCCGGTTCCTCGGGTCCTGAGAGACAAGCCTCCAAGTTTCGATTTCTCGATGCCTTCATGCCGCATCTGCAAAAGCTCAAGCGCCGCAAGCAGGACTACATCCTCTGTGGCGATTGGAATATCGCCCATCGCGAGATCGATCTGCGCAACTGGAAATCGAATCAGAAGAACTCGGGGTTCCTCCCGGAGGAGCGCGCTTGGCTGGACGAACTGTTCGGACCGACCGGTTTCGTCGATGCTTTCCGTGAGGTGAACGATCAACCGGATGAATACACCTGGTGGTCCAACCGCGGTCAGGCTTGGGCGAAGAACGTGGGTTGGCGTATCGACTATCAGGTTGTGAGTCCTCGATTAGCGAGTCGCGCTAAAGCTGCTTCAATCTACAAGGCGGAACGATTTTCCGATCACGCCCCACTCACGCTCGATTACCAGCTGTGATTAAGCCGTACCTCGCCCGGGAATCCTTGGCCGCATTTTTTGTCGGAATTTCTTCGGGCTTCCCTTACGCCATGATCGGTGCAACGTTGACCACCCGGCTTGCGCAGGATGGTATCGACAAGCGTGCGATCACCGCGTTCGCGTTGGCTTTTCTCGTTTATAACCTCAAGCCGTTGTGGGCTTGGGTGGTGGATGGTGTCCGCCTGCCGTTGATCGGTCGTTTTGGCCAGCGAGTGTCCTGGATGGTGTTCTCCGGTCTGCTCGTGATGGCGGCCACCTTCAACTTGGCCTTCGTCGATCCGGCAGCAAGTTTGCAGGCCACTATCGTGGCAGCGGTGTTGCTCGGAGTGGCTGGAGCCACGTATGACATCGTCATCGATGCTTATCGCATCGAGACTTTGCAGCCGCACCAACTTGGCATCGGTGCCGGTATGTCGCAGTACGGTTGGCGCATCGGCTCGGCGGCAGCCGGTGCCGTTGCATTGCTCGTGGCGGCGCGTGAAGGTTGGGCTGTGGCATACATGGTCTGCGCCGCATTCGCATTGCCTGCCATGCTCACGGCATTGACCCTCGGTGAGCCAGCACGGCGAGAGGTTTTGTCAGAGCGGCGCGATCTTGGTTCCGCATGGCGTGCCATCGAGGGGCCATTTCGCGAATTCTTGCAGCGACCGGGTGCAGGTCTCGTGCTGGCATTTGTGTTGGTGCACAAGGTGGGCGACACCCTGGCCAATTTGACCTTCCGCTTGTTGTTCGACGATCTCGGTTACACCAACGACGAAATCGCCGTGTATGACGTCGGTGTCGGATTTTGGGCATTTCTAATAGGCATTTTCGTCGGTGGTTTGATTTTCGGTCGCTGGGGTTTGCAGCGCTCTGTGCTCTTGGCGCTCGTGTTGATGGCGATATCCAATTTGTCGTTCGCTGGCTTGGCTGCCGCGGGGCATAGCAATCTCGGGCTCGCTGCTGCGATTGGCTTCGAGAATTTCGCCAGTGGTTATGGTGGTGTCGTGGTCGTCGCGTATTTCTCGGCACTCTGCAATTTGCGATTCACGGCAGCGCAGTACGCACTTATTTCTGCCGCAGCCAGCGTGATCGGCCGCGTTTTGACCGGAACGACAGCCGGTTCTTTGATCGAGTCGATTGGCTACGTCGATTTTTATCTGCTTACGACGCTGGCGGCACTACCGGGTGTTTTACTTTTTGTTTTCATGATGCGGCGTGGACTTGTCGAAGAGTCATTGGGAAGTGCTGGGCGGAATAGGTCATGACACAGCGCTTGTGCCGGCTCGCTGATCTCGAGGCGACCGGCAGCATCAGCTTTCAGGTAGGCGAAGGTGATTGGCCCTTGCGCGGATTCGTCGCGCGGCTGCCCGATGGCAGCGGCTTTCGAGCCTGGGTCAATCGCTGCCCGCATGCCCGTCACCCGCTCGACTTATTGCCAGGGCGATTTCTCACCGCGGATGGGCAGTGGATCCAATGTTCCTCGCACGGCGCCCTTTTTGCGCCCGATACGGGTATCTGCGTGGCAGGTCCCTGCGTTGGCAAGGGGCTGCAGCCCGTACCGATCACCGTGATGGGCGATGAAATCAGGCTGGCCGAGTCAGCGCCGAACAGCGACAATGCGCGCCGCTCATCATGATCGAATCCTTCCTCAAATTTTTCGTCGTGTTCTTCCTCGTGGTCGAACCGATTTCGCTCGTCCCGGTTTTTGCGAGTTTGACCGAAGGCGCGAGTGCTCAGTATCGCCGCCGCATGGCGATCAAATCCGTCATCGTGGCAGGAATGATCATCCTCGGCTTTGCATTGAGTGGCGCCGCTTTCCTCGGCGCTATGGGCATTAGCATCGATTCATTCCGAATTTTCGGCGGCTTGCTGTTGTTCCTAGTCGCGCTCGAGATGGTCTTTGCGCGCGAGTCTGGAACGCGAACCTCGACCGACGAACAGGCAGAGAGTCGACGCCGCGCCGATATTTCCGTATTTCCCTTGGCTTTTCCGTTCATGTCGGGCCCTGGCGCATTGACCACGATTCTGCTGTGGTTCGGCCCGGTATCCGTGATCGATCAGCCGGTACTGTTTGCCGCGCTGTCTGCAGCTGCATTGCTCGTTTTGGCTATTTCTTTGGGGATGATGCTGGCAGCAGGTCCGCTCATGCGACTGCTCGGTGCAACGGGTACCAACGTGGTCAATCGCCTGCTCGGGGTGATCTTGGGTGCACTCGCCGTTCAGTTCATCGTCGATGGTATCCGGGCGAGCTTCGGTATCACGCTCTAACGCTAGACTCGTCGAAACGAGAGATCCCATACGCCATGGCCAAGTCGTTGCCCTCGCTTCTCGAAGCGGGTCAGTGCACGCCAGGCGGGTCTCGGCACGAAACCATCGCTGCCACCGTGTTCTTCGCTTCGATTGAAGAACTCGGGGCACGCGCTGATCACCTCGCGCATCTGCAAGGCATAGGGCTCCCAATCGGTCGCTAGCTGCAGCAACCCGCCCATTTTGAGTTTCCGTGCTAATAAGTCGACGAAAGGCGCCTGGATCAGCCGACGCTTTTGATGCCGCTTCTTGTGCCAAGGATCCGGGAACAGGATTAACACTTCCGACAACGACGAGTCGGCCAGATGCTGCTCCAATACTTCGACCGCGTCATGGCAAATGACTTTCAAATTACGAAGACCTAGCTCCTTAGCCTGCAGCAGGGCATGTCCGACACCCGCTCGGTGTACCTCGATTCCGATAAAGTCCCGTTCAGGATCCTGGCGTGCATACTCCACCAGGTTGTCACCGTTGCCGAAACCGATCTCGACGACTTTGTCGGTGACACGACCAAAGATATCCGCCAGGTCGAGTGTCTCGCGCTTCTCGGGATCGATGTTGATTCCGAAGGCGGGCCAATCGAGCTCGAGGGCGCGACGCTGTGCCTCCGTCATTCGGCCTGCACGCAGTACGAAGCTTCGTATGGTGCGGTGAGGTTGAGGGATGGATTGCTCTGACATGGTGCAATTATGACAGCCGATCGCATTCAGGACTTGCGTCGGCGGCTGGCACTTGCGAAAGTTCCGCCCCGGTTCATTCAGCCCGACTTGAAGGATTCTCCGCGCCATGCCTGATCTCGCCCATACCGAAGTTCTGCGGTACACCGCTGGTGGTAAAGACTTCGCGAGCTACGTCGCTTCCGATCCGGCACGTGCGGGCAAACGGCCTGGCATCATCGTGTTGCCGGAGTGGTGGGGTCTGAACGACTACTTGCGCCGTCGCGCGCGTGAACTCGCAGGTCTCGGGTTCGTGGCGATGGCGACCGACGTCTACGGTGATGGTCGCGAGGCGGCCGACTCCACCGAGGCGGGTCAACTCATGGGCGGTTTGTTCGCCGATATTCCGTCTTTGAACGCCCGTCTGCAGGCTGCCTACGAGCAACTGTGCGCACATCCTCTCGTGGATCCTGATCGCATCGGTGCCATGGGCTATTGCCTGGGCGGCGCGCTGTCCTTGCATATGGGGCGTCTCGGTATTCCACTGAAGGGCGTAGCGAGTTTTCACGGTGCGCTCACCCGTGCGCACGAGGCTAAGCCGGGCGAGTTCAAGGCCTCCGTGCTTATCTGTCACGGCGAGGCCGATGGCATGGTGCCCGCAGAGGATCAGGCGAATTTCCGCAAGGAAATGGAACAGCTAGGCGTTGACTACCAGTTCAATTCCTACCCAGGCGCAAAGCACGGCTTCACGAATCCCGAAGCGACCGAGAAAGGTAAGAAATACAACCTGCCTCTCGCCTACGACGAGAAGACCGATCGTCAGTCTTGGGAAGACATGAAGTCCTTCTGGGCGAAGGCGTTTCGCTGAGATCGATCGACTATTCGTCGAAGCGAAGGTGCTTGACGCTCTTGCCGTGACGGCGAATAAGCCGTAGCGCTTCGATGCCGATGCGGATGTGTCGCTCGACGAACACGTCCGTGACCACTCGATCTGACGCTTCGGTCTTGACGCCTTCTGGAACCATCGGCTGATCGCTCACGAGTAGCAGCGCTCCTGATGGAATGGAGTTGGCAAAGCCTGCGGCAAAAATAGTGGCGGTCTCCATATCGATCGCCATGCAGCGCGTTTTGCGCAGGTATTCCTTGAACTCGTCGTCGTGTTCCCAAACGCGTCGATTGGTGGTGTAAACGGTGCCGGTCCAATAGTCGCAATCGAGATCGCGAATCATGGTCGACACGGCACGCTGCAAGCTGAATGCGGGTAGAGCGGGTACTTCAGGTAACAAGTAATCGTTCGACGTCCCCTCGCCGCGAATGGCGGCGATCGGCAGTACGAGATCACCGATCTGATTTTTGCGTTTCAAACCGCCGCATTTGCCAAGCAGCAGCACTGACTTGGGTGAGATGGCCGACAGCAGATCCATGACGGTGGCCGCATTGGCGCTGCCCATGCCGAAGTTGATCATGGTGATGCCATCGGCGGTCGCATTCGGCATGGGGCGATTCGTGCCGCGAACTTCGGCGCCGGTCATCTTCGAGAACAAGTCGAGGTAGTGCCCGAAGTTCGTCAGCAGGATGTGTTGTCCGAAGTCCTCTAGGGCCGAGCCCGTATAGCGGGGCAGCCAGTTATCGACGATTTCTTTCTTGGTTTTCATGAGGCGCGACGTTAGCACGCAACGCGCCGTGGCGATGATAGGGCGGGTATGGCAACGTGGAGGCTTGACGCTGTTCTGGTGTTATATTTATATATAACACCCCGATGTTATGGCCTACAGGAACCCCCATGAAAGCCTTTCAATCCCTGCTCGTTGGAGTCTTAGTGACCACTTCCCTGTATACAACCGCTACCCCTGCGAATGCCGCGACAGCCGCAGCCCCGCTGATCGAGCGCAGCAAGCTCTTCGGTAATCCGAGCCGTTCGGGTGCCTCTCTATCGCCGAATGGCCAGTGGCTATCGTGGTTGGCGCCGCGCGATGGCGTCATGAATATTTGGGTTGCACCCGTAACCGATCTTGGCGCGGCCAAGCCGTTAACGGCCTCGAAAGATCGTCCAATACGTCAGTCGTTCTGGTCGCCCGATAGCAGCATGGTGATGTACGTCCAAGATAAGGGCGGCGACGAAAATTTCCTTCTCTACGCCATCGATATCGCGAGCAGTAACGAGCGCACTTTAACGCCCTTCGAAAAAACGCGCGTCCAGATCATCAATGTGTCTCCACTCATCAAAGATCGTATCTTGGTGGGCTTGAATAATCGTGATGCCCGTTGGCACGACGTGCACAGTTTGGAGTTGAAGACCGGTAAGTTGACGGAAGTCATGCGTGGCGATGGCTATGCTGGCTTTTTGGCTGATGCCAATCTTGCTATTCGGATGGCCCTTCGACCCAATGCAGACGGCGGCTATGATTTCTTCACCGTCAGCAACAATACCGTCGAAGAAAAACCCATTGCCTCGACCACACTCGAGGATTCTTTGACGACCCAGCCTAGCGGGTTCACGACCGATGGCAAAACGCTGTATTGGATCGACAGTCGTGGACGTAACACCGCCGCTTTGATCGCACAGGATGTCGCCACTGGCAAAACGCGCGTCGTCGGCGAGAACTCACGCGCGGACATCAGCAACGCCATGAGCAACCCGAAAACGGGTGAGATCGAGGCCTATGCCGTCACGTACTTGCGTGATGAGTGGGTTGCGATCGACCCGAAGATTGGCGCCGATCTCGCCTGGCTGCGAGAACAACTGAAGGGTGATGTCAGCGTTACGACGCGCACAGAGGACGATCAGTTGTGGACCGTTGCTGTAGATCCCGTGGTTTCGTCTCCGTCAGTACATCTGTTTGATCGTCGGCAGCGCAAGCTCACGGAGCTCTATGTCTCGCGCCCCGAGTTGGTCGGCGCACCGTTGCAGACCATGCATACGCTCGAAATCAAATCGCGCGACGGCTTGACGCTTCCGAGCTATCTCACCTTGCCGCCCGGTAGCGATACCAACAGCGACGGTCGTCCTGAGACGCCCGTGCCGTTAGTCTTATTGGTGCACGGTGGTCCGTGGGCGCGTGACGATTTCGGTTACAACCCGTATCACCAGTGGCTTGCCAATCGTGGGTATGCCGTACTGTCAGTCAACTATCGCGGCTCTACCGGTTTCGGCAAGAGCTTCATCGAGGCTGCCAATCTCGAATGGGCTGGCAAGATGCACGACGACTTGATCGATGCAGTGCAGTGGGCGATCGATCAGAAGGTTTCACCCGCAGACAAAATCGCCATCATGGGTGGTTCATATGGTGGTTACGCGACCTTGGTGGGTCTGACCTTCACACCGACCACCTTCGCTTGCGGAGTCGACATTGTCGGGCCGTCCAACCTCGAGACATTGTTGAAAACCATCCCTCCTTACTGGACCGCCGGTATTCAGCAATTCCACCGCCGTATGGGCAATCCGAATACGCCCGAGGGTCTCGCGCTTCTCAAGGAACGTTCGCCGCTCTACAAAGCCGGTAACATTGTCAGACCGTTGTTGATCGGGCAGGGTGCCAACGATCCGCGCGTCAATCAGGCCGAGTCCGATCAAATCGTCACCGCGATGCAGCAGAAAGGTATTCCCGTGACTTACGTGCTGTTCCCAGACGAAGGTCACGGCTTTGCGCGTCCTGATAACAATATCGCCTTCAATGCGGTGACCGAGAACTTCCTCGCCACTTGTCTGGGCGGTCGCGCGGAACCGATCGGGGCCACAATCAAATCATCATCGGCACAGGTACCGGTCGGTGCTGCATTCACACCAGGGCTCGAAGCTGCATTGAAGTGAAGTTCGACTTACAACCTCATCTCAAAGGCTCACTCGTGTCACTGCGTCCCTTGGGGCGCAGTGACCACGATAATTTGTTTGCGGTTGCCAATGACCCGTTGATCTGGGAGCAGCATCCCGAGCCTAATCGTTGGCAGAGGCCGGTGTTCGATGCCTTGTTCGAGCGCTTGTTGGAGTCGGGTGGCGCCCTGTTGGTTCAAGAGACATCGACTGGCGCGGTGATCGGTTCGTCAAGTTATTACGCTTGGAACCCCGAAGCTAACGATGTGGTCATTGGCTATACCTTTCTAACGCGTCGTGTTTGGGGTGGCCGTTACAACGCGGAATTGAAGCAGCTCATGGTCGATCATGCGTTTCGGTTCGTCGATCGGGTCTGGTTCCACGTGGGCAACTGTAATCATCGCTCGCAAATGGCCATGACGAAAATTGGCGCGCAGCTCTCACACGAGGCAGTTCGTGAGAGCGGCGGTGTAACGACATCGTTTTTGCATTACGTGATCGAGCGCAACTCGTGGCAGGAAAAATAATGACTGATGAAGCCGAACGAGCCGAACGTCTACAGGCAGAGCAAGCCGCGCAATGGGGTCGTAACAAGTATTCGTTTTATGTCGATGTTGGCCTCGGTGCGATGTTTTTCATTCTGGCGAAGCTCACCGACGATCTGCCGTTCGCCGCAATCACGACGGCCATGGCGGGCCTTGCCGTCGCCGTCGCACAGCGTTTTGTGAAAGTAGATTTATTGGGTGGCCTCGCGATGTTTGGCGTCGCCATGTTGTTGGTATCGGCCGCGTTTTCTTACGCGTTCGACGATGACTGGGCAGTCAAGATGAAGAGCACCATCCTCGGCGTGATCGTCGCAACGCTGATGTTTGCGGATGCAGGCTTGAATCGAGGGCGCTACTTCGGCGGTCGGCTTGCGCGTTACATGCCGATGCCGATCGTGCCGCAACGCCTGGCACTCGGAATGGCGGTGCTCGGCGTCGTAATGGCGGGCGTCAATTGGCTCGTGGCGACCTATCTCTCGACCGATCTATGGCTGTACTACACGAGCTTCGGCGATTTCGTGCTGACGGTGACGCTGGTTTTCAGCGTCATGCGGTATGCGCAGCGTAGAGACGGCGAAGCGGAGTGATTATTCCGTCCACGCCTTTTGCAAGCTAGCGACCGTTTTTCGGCCGCCGCTTTTGCGCACGTAGTCGAGTATGAAATTGCGATGGCGCGCGATTTGATCCCGCGGCAAAGATAGCTTGTCGTACGCAGCGGGGACGCTGGCCATATCCTTAGGCATGTCGGCCGCAAGCACGTTGGCAGCTTGATTGATGACGCGCTCAGTTCCGGGCAAGGACTCGGTCAGAGCGACGAATTCCGCTTCCGGGAGACGGATCTTGGCGACATGCAGCAGGGTGCCCGTAGCCGCCACGGACTTGGAGACAGGTAGCTCCAAGGCAAAGCCGAGTTCACGCACGACCTCATCGACCCCGCCCTGCACTTGGGCAGTGGCCGGAGCAACAACGATGCAGGACAGCACGAGTGCGCAAAGTGTGTGGCGAAACGCCATATACAGGATCCTCCCCCACAGGCACTGTACGTTGTCGCACAAAAGTCTTTCACGGAATATGCCCCAAAACGCAATCTATTCTTTGGTAGGTGGGTAATTACATGCGCCGTTTGCACATCATCGATGTCTTCTCTGCCGAAGCTTTCCTTGGGAACCCGGTGGCCGTGGTCTTAGATTCGGAGGGTCTGTCTGCCACAGACATGCAAAAGATAGCTCGCTGGACCAATCTCTCGGAAACGACCTTTGTCTTACCGCCAACGGTGCAAGGCGCCGACTACCGTTTGCGTATTTTCACGCCGCGCAGCGAGCTCCCGTTTGCGGGGCACCCGACTCTCGGTAGTGCGCACGCTGTGCTTTCGGCTGGCTTGGTCAGCGGTCGTAGCCAGCTAATTCAAGAGTGCAGCGCAGGTTGCGTTGTCATCATTCCGTCACGCGAGAATGACATGTCGAAGTATCGGCTGCGATTACCCGAGGCTGTCACGAGGGTCGTGAGTGCGCAGACCGCAGCGCAGTTGGTCGAGGTGCTCGGAGACGAGATCGATCGGTCGCGAGAACCGCGCGTCATCGATGTCGGACCGAAGTGGCTGGTAGCCAAAATGCCGTCGATCGACCAACTGCTCGCAATCACGCCGGCTTTGGATGCAATGCAATCTCTCGAAGAGTCGCTCGGTATTACGGGTGTGACGTTGTACGCCGAGTCGTCGGTGGGCATTGAAGTTCGCTCGTTTGCCCCCTCCCAAGGCGTCGATGAAGATCCGGTGTGTGGTAGCGGCAACGGGGCCGTTGCCGTCTTCCGGCGGTTATCCGGCGAGCTGAAACTCGGTGCGCAGTACACCGCGTCCCAGGGGCAGTGCGTTGGGCGTCGAGGTCAGATCGAGATTCAAGTTGGGTTCGAGGGAGAAGTTTGGGTGGGCGGTGCCTGCGTGACGACGCTATCTGGCTCACTCGCGGGGTAGAGGTCGAGTGGCAAGCCAGACGGCGAGGACGGCAAGGAAGAGACCGACCACGCCGATAATCCAGGTGAGTCCGACGAAGTAGACGCTGATCACCCAACTCACGCTGATTCCGATGACCGCCAGGATCTTGCCGCGACGCGAGACTCGGCCGCCATCCTCCCAATCGCGCAGCGGCTTGCCGAAGCGACGATGCTGCAGCAGCTTTTCCCGCCAATGAGGCGCGCCCTTACCGAACGCCCAAGCGCCGATGATCAGAAAGATCGTTGTCGGCAGGATGGGTACGAATGCATTGACCAAGCCGATCGAGGTGCTGACCACGCCGAGCACGCGCCAGAGCAAGAGCCCGAGCGGGATTCCGAACAGAAGTCTTCGGGCGATTCGATGGTCTGGTGGGGGGGCGTTCAAGGCGGAAACCGCTGCAGCGAACTCGCAGTGTGCCAGATGCGGTCACGACTGTCTGCCGATATGGCCCCCGTTCCGGTTCTGGGCGTATCGTCTGGCGCAGGGGTTATCTTCGCGAACGCGTCATCGAGGGGAGTGAAGACCATGAGTAAGTCGTTGCTGTTTTTGTTGATATTGGTGAGTGGGACGAGCGGTTTGACACGGGCTGCCCCACTGCAGGTAAACCCAGCGGGCCATAAAGCGGCCGCTCCTGACGTCTCGATCGGTAGCAATGGCGATGTAGCTATTCTTTGGGTTGATCGTTCGCCTAATGCATCCGCCGCCGGAAATCATGACAGGCACATTGCGGCAACCGACGTCTACGTCGCTTTCTATCCAGCTAAAGGCGGATTTTCTTCTGCGATCAAAGTTAACGACGCTGCCGGCGCAGTCTGGGGGCAGCAGGTCAGTCGTCCACGCATCGTCGCAACGCCGAACGGAACTTGGCATGTTTCTTATGCGATCAATGACCTGCATCCCACTCATCAAAAAACCGCATTGACTACGCACTACACTCGATCGACAAATGGCGGTCGTAGTTTCGAGACTGCCCGACGTCTATCGACTCTGACCGATCAGGATATGAGCGGAACGATACACGGCGGCTTCGTGAGTGCGGCGGCGTTCGGTACCATGGCGGCTGCGGCCGACGGAAGCATTCACGTACTTTGGATCGACACGCGCCACATGCACCACGACAGCGAATCTGGTGCCATGTATGCCGCCATCTCTCGTGATGATGGGCGCTCCTTCTCTGTCGAGCGTAGCGTCGTTAACACGGGTGTTTGTCCTTGCTGCCAGTTGATGGCCGTTACCAACGATCGCAGCGAATTGATTCTCGGTTCGCGAAAAGTTCTGCCGGGGAGTATTCGCCCTGCGACGGTCATGCGACTAGCGTCCGTTTCGAATGAAACTCCGCAAGCGGTGAGCATCGGTGGTGCACCTTGGCAGATTGCGGGATGTCCCCTCAAGCCGACCGCTGTTGCTGTTACGGGTGATCGAGTTTTCGCTGCCGTTCATAACGGCGGTGAAGACAAGCCTGGTGTGATCTTCTCAGTATCCAAAGACAATGCCGCTCACTTCGATTTCAAGGGGCTTGTGCATCCGGACGCAGCGGTTTCCGATGCTCCGAGTATCGCAAGCAACGGCAAGACGGTACTTATCGCGTGGCATGCGAGAGCTAATGGCCCTCGCCACGTCTTTTATCGCTACTACAACCTCGACGGTGAAGCTCAGGGCGACGTTCAGGAGTTGCCGACTGGCGACAATGCGGCTCAGACGCCCGTGTTGGCGGTTCGATCCGATGGTAACTACCAGATCGTCTGGCAGCAGGGCGACAATATATTCACAGATATATTGGCAGGTCAGTAAGCGCTATGGTTCGGCATTTATTAGCGACGATCTTGCTCGCTGTTATCGCGCAGGCGTCATGGGCAGCGGGTCCCGCAAAAGCGATCCAGGCACCAGAATTCAAGCAAGTCTTGAACAGCCATCGGGGCGATGTGGTGATCGTCAATTTCTGGGCGACCTGGTGTGCTCCCTGCCTCAAAGAAATACCGGACTTGCTTCGTCTGCAACAAGAGAAAGAATCCGAAGCCGTTCGATTGATTGGCGTGGCGGTGGATGAGCCGACGGCGAACTCGGCCGAGGTCGAGCGCTTTCGCAGTCGCTACTTTCCGTCTTTCCGAACCTATGCGCGGGCAGGGGCCGAAATGGACGAGCTTGCCCGGGTCATCGATCCCACGTGGAATGAGGTTGTCCCGACTACTTATTTTCTCGATCGTGACGGACGTGTCGTGAAGCGAATTCAGGGCAAAAGAACGCTCGAGGAGTTCCGCTTGGCATTGGAGGCTATCAGTCAGAAGTGAGTCAGTCGCGACATATGCGAACGATTTCACGAGCGAGAACGGCGTAACTCGTCACTGACGGGTGGAAACCATCTTTCGAAAACTCGTCAGGTTTGGGTCGCGAGTCGATCGGCACGTAATGCAGCCGAGGATTCGAAGAGGCGTAGCGTCGCGCAGCTTGATCATAGTGCGCCGCGCGCCAGCCAAGCACCTGTCGCAGCGGAACGGGTAATGCCGGAAAAACATCGAGCGGCGGGATGCCGAGCAGAGCAAGCCGACTGCTGGGAAAGCGCTGCCCAAGCGTCATCACGAGTGCATCGAGTTCGGCAAGCCATTTGCTCGTCGACGTGAGTCCGGTGATGTCATTCACGCCGGCCGAGATCAACACCAACGCGACTCGATCATCTTTGTCGAGTGATTCGACGAGTGGTCTTATGCGAGCACTGCGAGCGCCGATTTTTCCGTAGGCTACCCACTCAACCGATGTGCCTGTGGCTTCATGCCAGTGACGGGCGAGTTGTGCGGTAATCGTCTCGATAGCTAAGTTGGCGCCGACTCCTGCAACAATCGAGTCACCCACGCCGACGACGCGGCGCGTCGGTTCCTCGCCAAACTGACCGCGAAGCTCGCCTGAAGGACCTCGAAAACGCGGAGTGCGCCGCCGGACCCAAATCGCTTGCGGAAACACCCAGGGAAGCGCCAACCAAAAAGCAAAGTTCGGCATAACCCGGCATGATACGCCGCTGTGAGTCCATCGGTTTGTCGGGGAGATCATGGAAGTCCATCACGCAAGTCACGGCGAGCGACCGCGCAGCTTCAAGTCTTTTGCATTTGAGTTTTTGATGATTTCCATCGCCGTCTTCGTCGGCTCGCTCGGCGAGTATTTTCTCGATCACCGCATCATCGAAGAGCGGCTCCAAAATGGCCTGGTGTCGATGCGAGACGATTTGGATACCGACTTGCGCAATCTCGACCGCATCATTGCGCAGTGCGACAACGGTATCGCGTTTCTGACGCGAACCCGGCAATCGGCCGTCGACTATCAAATCGGCAGGCTGTCGGGAGCCGAGTATCTTCGGCGCATTATCGATGACTTGCCGAATGTCTACGTTTACCACACGTTTTTCATGGATCGAACCTCCTTTACCAACCTGTCTTCGGCAGGCTTAATGAATGTCGAAGATTCAGCCGACTTGCGAGCAGCCATCTCGGAGTATTACGAGGTCTACGGGAAACGTCTGAACGACAACAACGCGCTGCTCGATAAGGAAGCGATTGCGTATTACGAGTCAACCTTCCCGCTACAAAGCGCACTCGAGAGCGGTCGGCTTGATATCGCCGGTCGTCTAACGACAGCGCAAAACGTCGATATTTATATGCGGCTGCCATCGGTTCGCGAAAAGCTGTTGAGTGGAGATTTGATCCCAGCGACCGACCGACTGATCCTGCGAGTGGCTGATTACAAAGACATTCTGGTCGAGATGCGGCGGCTTAATCGCGAGGCTGCGCGTCTGTTGCGGGAGCAGGCAGTCGCCTCTTAGAATGTTATCGAGTGCGGGCGTAGTTCAATGGTAGAACTGTAGCTTCCCAAGCTACTAACGTGGGTTCGATTCCCATCGCCCGCTCCACTTTCTTTTCCGTGGAATCCTTCGTCTCTCGCGTGATTACACGATTCACTCACCGATACTGTCGCTGTGCCGACTGGGCGGGTAGAGCGTGGAATCGCATCGTCAATCGCCCCAGTTGTCGCACCAGTTCCCACAAAAAAGAGGCGACCTGCGCCGGGCTTCTAGAAGCTACTTGTGTGGGTAGGTAACTGCGCGAAATCTAATACGAAACGAATCAGAGCCGGTGTAGGTGATATTAACGCCGTGCCGACTAAACGTCGGGGAATCTACATTACTGGGTAAAGAGTAGTGTCTTGTTAGGTCGAATCGCCAAACGATTCGACGAAGCAGGCTTTAAATTAGTTCGAGCGTGATTTATGCGCCCTGCCTTTTGAAGGCGGTGCTGCATTCCCAAATATTGCTGTTTCAATGGCGACAGTGAACATGCGAGCCCACTCCTGCGGCTTCATCTTTCGTCCCGCTAGATCATCAATTAGTTTACCGAGTGTTAGCGCCTGGACAAAAACAGCAGCCTCTCTCGCAGTCATCCGACCAGCCGACCAACCCTTAGTTCTCACCGCCGTAAAAATCTTAGTAAATTCATCTGAAATATTATCTTGTTCTGCTGACAGAGCTTTGTGAAACGCCTCATCACGAGTTGCGTAAACAACTAAACGGCAGCGTTCAACCCTAAAACGAAATCGCTCGTTGCTTTGTGTTGCAGAAATAATGCTCATGATTCGTCTTTGAAAATCAATTGCGCTAGAGGACTGTGACAATGCCACGCGAACCATAGTGAGACTTCGCCAAGCCCCAGTAGAAAAATTCATCACAAGCGCTGTATTTAAAAGCTCTTGGAGGCTGCCGAAATGATGATACAGCGTGTTTCGAGCGACACCAGCTCGCTTTAAAACTAGTGTGCTCGTGATTGACTCAAAGTTTCGCTCTAACAACAATGTTCGAACTGCCTTAAGTAACCGATCGCGAGCGGAGCGTGAGCGCACGCCTACAATTAGCTTGGGACGTCCGCGAAGACTAGCCATCGGTAAACCTCGGTAGCGCAATGCTTACGTAGTCTTGGATAAGACACTAAGACCAAGTCGTCGAAAAGTACCCGCTTTCAAATTGCGCCTGCGAACAGGCGTCGTTACGGTAAGCACGCAACGCTTACTGAAAGTCTGTTGTCCGATGGGGACTAAACCGACACTAGCTTAAGGTCTGGTTCCCCATCGGTAAGACTCTTGTGCGTCTGCCTGAGGACGCAATCGGGGATACCAGTATCTGCGAAGGGGTAGCTAGTTTAGCAATGTCACTGAAAGCGTCAGAAATTTCA
>JBDLSG010000023.1:0-31297 GCA_039799645.1 Pseudomonadota bacterium
GTCAGCGCCGCCGTCAAAGTCGTCTTACCATGGTCAACGTGACCAATCGTCCCAACGTTTACGTGCGGCTTGCTGCGTTCAAACTTTTCCTTGGACACGGCTGTTATCTCCTGAACTGAAAGGGTGAATACGAAAAAGCGTTACTGCTTGATGATCGACTGCGCCACGTTCGGCGGTACTTCCATGTACTTCGAAAATTCCATCGTGAAAGTGGCACGACCCTGGCTCATCGAGCGGACGGTCGTTGCGTAACCGAACATTTCGGATAGCGGCACTTCAGCGTTGATCTGTTTGCCCGAAGGCGAATCGTCCATGCCGGTGATCTGGCCACGACGGCGATTCAGATCGCCGATGACATCGCCCGAGTGATCCTCCGGCGTAACCACTTCGACCTTCATGATCGGCTCGAGGATCACCGGCTTCGCATTGCGGAAACCGTCTTTGAAGCCCATCGAGCCAGCAATCTTGAAAGCCATTTCGTTCGAGTCGACATCGTGGTACGAACCATCGAACAAGGTGACCTTTACATCGACGACCGGATAGCCCGCGATGACGCCGGTATCGACGGCTTCTTTGACGCCCTTGTCGACAGCGGGGATGAACTCGCGGGGCACTGTACCGCCCACAACCCCATTGACGAATTCGTAGCCCTTGCCGAGCTCGTTCGGCTCGATCTTGAGCCACACGTGGCCGTATTGGCCGCGACCGCCAGACTGACGCACGAACTTGCCTTCGGCCTCGATGGTGCCGCGGATGGTTTCGCGATACGCGACCTGCGGCTTGCCAACGTTGGCCTCGACCTTGAACTCGCGCTTCATGCGATCGACGATGATTTCAAGGTGCAGCTCGCCCATGCCCGAGATGATCGTCTGACCCGACTCGGGATCGGTGTGCACGCGGAACGACGGGTCTTCTTTCGCGAGACGTTGCAGCGCGAGACCCATCTTTTCTTGGTCGACCTTCGTCTTCGGTTCAACCGCCACTGAGATCACGGGGTTCGGAAACACCATTTTCTCGAGCGTGATGACCTTGTCTTCCGAGCACAGAGTGTCGCCCGTGATGACATCTTTGAGGCCGACAGCGGCCGCGATGTCACCGGCGCGTACTTCCTTGATTTCGGAGCGATCGGAAGCGTGCATCTGCAACAGACGGCCGATGCGCTCGGTCTTCGACTTCGTCGGCACGTAAACCGCGTCACCCGAGCTCAACACGCCCGAATACACGCGGAAGAAGGTGAGATTGCCGACGAAGGGATCGTTCAGGATCTTGAACGCGAGCGCCGCAAACGGGGCCTCGTCGTTCGCACTGCGCGAGGCCACTTCACCGTCATCGTCGAGACCCTTGACCGGGGGAACATCGACAGGAGAAGGCATGAACTCGACGACGGCGTCGAGCAAAGCTTGCACACCCTTGTTCTTAAACGCGCTGCCGCACATGCACAGCACGATCTCGTTGCGCCAGGCGCGCTCACGCAGCCCGGCCTTGATTTGCTCGAGCGAGAGTTCTTTCCCCTCGAGATATTGGTTCATCAAGGTTTCGTTGGCTTCAGCCGCCGCTTCGATCATTTGCGTACGGTAGGCTTCGGCATCTGCGCGCATCCCCGGAGGGATATCGCGATACTCGAAGTTCATGCCCTGAGTCTCGGCGTCCCAGTAGATCGCCTGCATGCGCAGCAGATCGACCACACCTTCGAAGTCGTCCTCGGCACCGATCGGCAACTGGATCGGTACCGGATTGCCGCGCAAACGACTTTTGATCTGCTCGACACAGCGCAAAAAATTCGCGCCAGAGCGATCCATCTTGTTGACGAACGCGATGCGCGGCACACCGTAACGGTTCATCTGCCGCCACACCGTCTCGGACTGAGGCTGCACACCGGCAACCGCGCAGAACAGGGCTACCGCCGAATCGAGCACACGCAAGGACCGCTCGACTTCAATGGTGAAGTCGACGTGCCCAGGCGTGTCGATGACGTTGATGCGATATTCCGGAAAGGACTTATCCATGCCCTTCCAGAAGCAGGTGGTCGCTGCGGAGGTGATCGTGATGCCACGCTCCTGCTCCTGCTCCATGTAGTCCATGACGGCAGCGCCGTCATGCACTTCACCGATTTTGTGCGATACACCCGTGTAAAAAAGAATGCGCTCGGTCGTCGTCGTCTTCCCGGCGTCGATGTGCGCCGAGATTCCGATGTTCCGGTAGCGTTCTATGGGTGTTGCACGCGCCATGGCGGATCTGACGCAGGAGAGACCCTGCGGAATCGATTACCAGCGGTAGTGCGCGAAAGCCTTGTTGGCTTCGGCCATACGATGCGTATCTTCACGCTTGCGAACGGCAGCGCCGCGGTTCTCCGAAGCTTCGAGCAACTCGTGCGCAAGACGGAAAGCCATGGACTTCTCGCTGCGGGCACGCGCGGCTTCGATCACCCAACGCATGGCGAGCGTCTGGCGACGCGGAGCGCGCACTTCGACGGGCACCTGATAGGTGGCACCACCGACGCGACGCGACTTCACTTCGACGACCGGCTTGACGTTATCGAGAGCCTGCGAGAGCAGCGCGATGGCATCGCCACCCTGCTTACCGGTCTTCTCGGAGATGCGATCGATTGCACCATAAATGATGCGCTCGGCAGCCGACTTCTTGCCGCTCTTCATGACGACGTTCATGAACTTGGCGAGCATGTCGCTGTTGAATTTCGGGTCCGGCAGGATATGGCGGACGGGGGCTTGTGCACGACGTGACATCGATTAACTCCTAAGCCTTATTTCTTCGGGCGCTTGGCGCCGTACTTCGAGCGACTCTGCTTGCGGTCATTGACGCCGGCGCAATCGAGCGTGCCGCGAACCGTGTGGTAACGCACACCCGGCAGATCCTTCACACGACCACCGCGGATGAGCACCACCGAGTGCTCCTGCAGGTTGTGCCCCTCACCGCCAATGTAGGAGGTGACTTCGAAACCGTTGACCAGACGCACGCGGCAAACTTTGCGCAGCGCCGAGTTCGGCTTCTTAGGGGTAGTGGTGTAAACGCGGGTGCAAACACCGCGCTTCTGGGGGGCAGCGCCGAGAGCGGGCACCTTCGTCTTTTCAGCACGGGTGCGGCGCGGGGCGCGAATCAGCTGACCTGTCGTGGCCATGCAGTCTCCAAGTCTTCAGCGTTGCGAAAAATCAATTACAGCTGGACAGGAGACGTCGCTCGCAAGATCCGCAAAAACATCTACCGGCAGCGTTGAACTGAGGCAGAGAACCCGGACCTACGACCGACAGCTCGACGACCGGCTGCGGCGGGCGAGCTTCCGAGACAACCCGGGCCACCCCCTCGCGGGGGCGGCCCGGTATCTTGAAAGCCGCTGTTTCACGGAACCCCGCCCGGAGGCAGGGACCGATAAAGGCCGCGGATTCTAGGAAGGCATCCGCGGCCTGTCAACGGTTAAAGGGGCGATCAGAACCGATACTTGATGCGCGCACCCCAGCTACCCGGGCGATCCAGGAACTGGAACGGACCCAAAGCCGACATCGGATAGGCCTTATCGGCACAGTTGCGGCAGTCGATCGCGGCCGTCAGACCCGGCACGTTCTCGAAGCGCAGCGACACACCGGCATTGATGTAGGTCTGCTTGCCAGACCAGGTGCCGTTGGTCGATGCGGGGCTTCCCGTCGTGCCGATGGCGTACTCGTCGCTGGTGTTGAAGCCGAAGCTCGGGATCCAGGTGATCGCGCCCGAGGTGAACTCGTAGCTCGCGTTCATGCTGATGGTGTAATCCGGAGCACGGACCGGCTCGGCGATCTGACCGAACTGATCGACGAAGTTTGCGTTACACGCCGGGGCTCCCTGGAAGGAACCGGTCGGATTCGCACGGCAGACGGCAGCCTGATCCAACACGCGCTGGCTGATGCTGACGTACTTGGCGTTCTGCATACCAAGGCCGGCCGTGATGTTCAGACCATCGATCGGCACCCAGGTGGCGTCGATTTCGATACCGTAGTTCTCGAGGTCCGCCGGGTTGGTGGTGGTCGAGATCTGCAGACCGTTCACGTCGATACGAGCCGGGATCTGGATATCGTCGGTCATCGAGTAGAACGCGGTCGCGTTCAAGCGCAGACGGTTGTCGAAGAGATCGGCACGGGTACCGAACTCGTACGACCACACGGTCTCCGGCGCGAACGGAATGAACGCATTATTTGCCGTCGCACGCGCCGGCCAACCGCCCGACTTGAAGCCGCGGGTGGCCGACACGAAGAACATCACGTCGTTCGAGACGTCGTACTGCAACGCAACGCGCGGCGTCCATACCTGCTCGTTGAGCGTGAGCGGGATGCCGGCAGCGGCGATGGCCGCCGTCGAGAGAGCCGCACCGGTCGCACCGGCATTACGCTCGATCGAGAAGTCCTTGGTCTCCTCGGTGTAGCGAATGCCCGCCGTCACGGTGAAAGCGTCGTTCAGCTTGAAGTCGCCCTGACCGTACACGGCGTAGGTCTCGAGTCCGTTCTTCATCGTACGGTCGGCCGCGACGACGAAGGCACCGGTCGAGGCCGTGCTATTGCCATTGGCGAAATCGGTGACGTTGTCCTCGTTCATGTAATAGAGGCCAGTCGTCCAGTTCAAGCGGCCGGACTGGCCGTTGAGCTTGATTTCCTGCGAGAACTGCTCGTGATCACCCATGTTGATGAGCGGGGTGAAACCACGGCTGTTGGTGGCACGCGGCAACTCACCACCGGAATCGACGAGGAAGTCGTGATCCGTGTCGCGGAAGCCCGTGACGGCAGTCAGGGTGATGTCGTTGTCGAGATCGCTGGTGACGATCAAGGTCGCAGCACGCGTCGCCGCCTCGTTACCGAGCGGCAGAGCGGCCTTGGCACCGGTGATGACGCCGACCAAAGAGCCCTGCGTGATCTTGTTATTGACGATGCGGTTACCGTCGGAATTTTCGACGTTCAGGAAGTTCGTGTTGCGATCGTCCACGTACTCACCGATGAAATCGATGGTGACACCATCAACCGGGAGGAAGCGGATGTCGGCACGCAGACCCGAGGCATCACGATCGTTGAGGTAATTGCCGGTCGACACCTGCAAGGCGTAACCGTCGTCCTTGATGCGATAGGCCGAGAATTTGGTCAACAGACGATCGCTGATCGGCAAGTCGATCGAGGTGCGCGCCGTCCAGAGACCAAAGCGGCCGATACCGGCTTCCACGAAGCCCTTGAGCTCTTCGCCGGGCTTCTTCATGACGACGTTGATTGCGCCGCCGGTCGTATTACGACCGAACAGGGTGCCCTGCGGACCGCGCAGCACTTCGATGCGCTCGACGTCGAACAGGCTGAAGTTGTTGTGGTTCTGGCGAGCGACGTATACATCGTCGACGTACGTACCAACCGGTAGATCGAACGTGGCGATCGACTCGCCGTTGCCGATACCGCGGATGTAGAGCGAGCTCGAGGTGCCGACACCGACGTTCGAGTTACCCGTCAGGTTCGGAATGTTGCGCACGAGGTCGTAGGTGTTGAACACCTGACGCTGCTCGAGCTGGTCGGCCGTGAACGCCGTAATGGCGATCGGCACGTCCTGCAGGCTCTGCTCGCGGCGCTGAGCAGTGACCGTGATCTCCTCCAAACCGCCAGACGCATCTTGGTCTTGTGCGGTTGCCGTGGCAGCGGCCGTCAAAGCGGCGGCAGCCAACACCCACTTAGCATGTTGCATATTTGTCACAACTCCATTGCCAAAAAACTACAAACAGAACATCTGATCGTCTTACATCGATAACGACTCTGCAATACCCCCGCCAACTGCCGGACATCAAAACCAGCTGAAATTGAACGAGATGCTGATTCGCGGGGCTTTGGAGGGGTTTGGCGGCACCTCGTGGCGCAACCAACTTTCAAACAGCACGACCTGTCCCACCTTGGCTGCCACCGTATGCCACGGTCGCAGTGCCTCCGGCGCATCCGCTCGTCGAGGCGGCGCCGCCATATAGCGATCAAGGCGCGGATCTTCGAACTTCAACCCCGAAGCGCCACTCGGCGTGCGCACGTAGTAGGTGCCGCTGATGGTCGAGAGTGGATGCAAGTGCAAACTGTGTACTACACCTTGCGGCATCACGTTCACCCAGCAATCGGTCATCGACAACGCTCGCCCCTCGAGATCGAGGGCCAAAGATTTTGCGTAGGTTCGTACGTGAGCCGTGAGCGCCCGCTCGAGCTTAGCAAACGTCGGCGAGAGTTGTTGCATACGACAAAGCGAACCGTAAGACGTGTAGCCACCCGGATAGTTACGCGTCGACCAGCGACGTCCCGCTAGATCATCCTCTTGCAGTTGCAGGCACTCGGCGAGCAAGCGTCGATTCAGATCACTACGTCCACCTCGCTGCAACGGCGCAACGTATAAAAGCGTGGGAAACAAGGCTCGAACGCGAGAATTCATTGAGTCGGTCCCGATTGAGTGTCACTGGCGATGCGCTTAGCGGATTTTGGCTCAGGTCGACCGGTATAACTGCGTAACAGAAGAAATCGAACGAGACGCGGGAAATGACGCGACAAGAACACGATGATCTTGCCATGGCCGGTGACGACGATTTCCGCCTTGCCACGCTCTACGCCGCGCACGATCTCGCGTACCGCAACGTCCGTTGGTACACGCAACCAACCTGGCACCGGATCCGGCGCATCCTCCTGCAAGTGACCGCGATTATCAGTGCGACGGATATCCGAGTCGACAAAACCCGGCGAGACCAAGGTCACGCCGATACCATCGCGACGCAAATCGCCGCGCAAGGATTCCGACAGGGCGCGCACCGCGAATTTGCTCATGGCATACGCCGAAGCCGACGGCGCCGCGACGTGACCCGCCACACTGCCAACGAGCACCAGTCGGCCACGACTCTCACGCAATACATCCAGCGTTTCGTAGATCGTTCGCAGCAAACCAAAAACATTGGTCTCGAATTGTCGGCGATAGTCTTCGAGACTCAAACGCGGCAAGGGCCCGGCGACGCCGTAACCCGCATTCGCATATACAAGATCAATGGCAATGCCACGCGAATTGAATTCTTTGACGACTCGCGCGATGTCGCCTTCGATAGTGACGTCACCCACGTGTACGCTGACCTCAGCGCCGGCGGCGCGTAACTCATTCGCGAGCGCTTCGAGGCGCTCGAGGCGCCGCGCCACCAGCGCCAACCGTGCCCCACGCCGCGCATATTCGCGCGCCAAGCCTTCGCCGATGCCCGACGAAGCGCCCGTAATCAAAACCGTCATCGTCATTCGAATACTCCACGTCGATGCGCGACACGCCAAAGCAGTGCGCCGCCCAGCACCAATAAAAACCAGAGATCCAACGCACCACCACCGCCACCGGAACCTCCCGCGACGGGCGCCGTCGGCGCGCTCGGTGGAGTGGTCACAGGTGGCGCGAAACTCAATTCGCTCGGGCATGCAGGCCCTGCGACGACCTGCGGACTATCGCTGCTGGCCGTAGTCGCCGTGACATTGACCAGTGCCGTATCTCGTGCACCCTGATTATCGGTGACGGTCAACTGCAACTGCAGGGTTCCGCTCGTCGGCGGCAACACCGTCGCCGAAGCCGTGTTGGCGCCGGCGATGAGCGCACCACCCGCTCCGGTTGCAAGCACAGCCCACGCATACGCTTGCAGGCTTCGACCACAGGATGCCGTCGACGCATTCGCTTGCAGCTGTGCATTCTGCCCTGCCGCGACGCTGGCCGGCGCGACGATCACCGCGAGCGGCCGACGAGCCTGTTCGAGGGCGCCGATTGCATCGACCATGCCGGCACCGCAAGCTGTGCTCGTGCACGCGCACTCGGCCGTTTGTCGATCATTAATGCTACTCGGATTACGACAGACCGGGATTCCGCTAACGGCCGGATAAGCTCTCGCCCCCGCGCGCAGTCGCTCGGTGATCTCCGCGCTCGGGAGAGTCGCATTGACCGAGACCATCAACGCAGCCACACCGGCTACGAGCGGTGCCGAGAAACTCGTACCGACGTTGAAATTAAATTGATCCGTATAGCCATGTGCACCGGGCGCCGTGGCACCGAGGTTGGTGGTCGTGTCGATCGAATACAGACAGGGTTCGTTCGCCCCTGTGTTGACGCAATTGCCACCCGGTGCCCCG
Source organism: Pseudomonadota bacterium (assembly GCA_039799645.1). Lineage (GTDB taxonomy): Bacteria > Pseudomonadota > Gammaproteobacteria > Steroidobacterales > Steroidobacteraceae > UBA964. The sequence goes on from JBDLSG010000023.1 coordinate 8,127, forward strand.
ATCGTTGCATTGGCACCCAGACTGCTGAAACCCACTTTGGTGCCGGCATGACGCAACGCGACCACCGACACCACACCTTGGCAACTCGCCGGCGCAGCAACGGGTCCCGATTCGTTACCCGCCGACGCTACGATCACGACACCGCTACGCACGAGTTCGTCGATCACCGCTTGATAAGAGGCGGGACAACGATCCTCAGACCCAAGACTGAGATTGAGTATTCGCGCTGGGTTCGGGTTCGCGGGAACGCCGGTGACGCCGAGCCCGCCCGCCCATCGCATACCCGCAAGGATGTCCGAGTCGTAGCCTCCACATTTACCGAGCACCCGTACCGGCAAGATCCATGGGCGCCAAGTCAGGCCCGCGATACCCACGCTGTTATTGGCTCTCGCCCCGATGAGACCCGCCACGCGCGTACCGTGCCAGGAGGACTCGTCCTGTGCCTCGCAGTTGTCGTCAAAGATAGGCAGAGCGGCCTCGGTCGTCGTCACCCAATCGCCTGGATCGGATGCATCGGCATCGCGCCCGTCGCCGTCGTTGGCCGAAGTGAACTTGCCATCGGAGTCGGCCGAGACGAAATCGTATCCCGGCAGCAAACGACCGCCGCTTGCCGCACGCTCTAAATCCGGGTGCTCATAGCGAATGCCAGTATCGAGCACCGCCACGATGACACCCGCGCTGCCGGTGCTCGAATCCCACGCACTTTCAGCCCGCAGCGCCGAGGCCTGCGCCGCCTTCAAATACCATTGACCCGCATAGAGAGGATCGTTCGGGACGGCATGCGCGTAGCGGCGGCGATCCGGTTCGGCAAAAGCCACCTGCGGATCCGCCCGCAAGCTCGACAGTGCTGCATCGACATTGCTCACCGTGGCGGGCATCGCGAGCTTCACGACCGCGAGCCCCTCCCCCAGTCGATCAACCGCCCGCAAAGGCAAAGCAACGCGACCCGACAGGGCCGAGATCTCGGCATGCATAGCCGCGGTATCGACGATGGCCTCAGTGCGAAACCCGACGATGACCCGATCGGTCACACCGCCGCGACTCGAAGGCGCCGATCGCGCCGGTTGATATTCGGCGAGTGCGACCGGAATCGCGACCACCACCCAAGCCACGAATACCAACACCGCCGTGACCCAACGATCAGAAAATCTCGAATGCACGCCAGCACTCCGCACGATGGTGACCGTGTTTGACAAGCAATGGTTGACAGCCAAAGGACAAGGCGCAAGATAGCAAAAAGACCGACGGGGGTAGGTCCGATGAGACGACAGTCTTGCATGGCTATTGGCCTCGCTTTCCTTATGGCAAGCGCCCTGCACGCGAGCGAGCCACGCTCAAATACGCCCTTGCCCGATGCCGACGCGCGCACGCTCTACACCCTAGGGCAGCTGATCTCGCGCACGCTCGAGAGTTTCGCGCTCGCTCCGGACGAATTGAAATATGTCGGTATGGGCCTCGAAGATGGCGTACTACAGCGCGAACCTAAAGTGGATCTCGCCGCAGAAGCACCGCGGCTGCACGAGCTGCAATCTGCCCGGCGCGCTGCGACCGCCGCTGCCGAGAAGGATCGCGCACTCGAACACGTGGCGAACGTCTCGGCCAATCCCGAGAGCATCCGTCACGCCAACGGCCTGATCGTCGAACCTTTGAAATCGGGTGCGGGCGATATGCCATCGAGCACGGATCACGTCAGCGTGCACTACGTCGGACGTTTGGTGGATGGCACCGTGTTCGACAGCTCACTCGCGCGTGGCGAGCCGGCAACCTTCCCGGTCAAAGGTGTCATCGCTTGCTGGAATCAAGCCTTGCCGACCTTGCGCGTCGGTACGCGAGCGAGACTCACCTGCCCGCCGGAGCTCGCCTATGGCGATCGTGGTCTGCCGCCTACGATCCGTCCCGGCGCCACATTGATCTTCGAGCTGGAACTACTCGGTATCATCCGCTAACGCCCCAACTCGCCGATTCATGCGCCCGCTGCTAGCATCGACGGGCGTTAATAGTTCGTTCTCGTCACTCGGAGAATCACCGTATGTTTCTGCGTCGCCTTGGTCTCATCGTCGCTCTATTGGCCCCCGTCTACGGCTATGCCCAAATGGGCGCCTCCGCACCAAAGAGCGAAACGGCTCAGAAAATCGAAAAGGCCCTTGCGAGCCCCATCCGTAGCGACGACGAGCGAGCTCGCGATGCCCGCGAGCGTAAACCCGTACAGACTCTCGAATTCTTTGGACTCAAGCCGAATATGACGGTCGTCGAGCTGATGCCCGGTGCCGGTTGGTACACCAAAATCCTCGGGCTCACACTCGCAGAACAGGGAAAACTGTACGTAACGCTCGGCGCAGGACGAATTGCTCCGCGCCTCAAGGAGTGGGGTCTCGACAAGGTTGAATACGTCGACGACAAGACTGTGATGAAGGCCGCGCCCGGCACGATGTCGATGCAGGCCGAATCGATCAAACTGCCGCTCAACAATGTCGATATGGTGTTGACCTTCCGCAACCTGCACAACTTCAATGCCGAGAGCCGCGCGATGCTGCATCGCGCCGTCTTCGATGCGCTGAAGCCGGGCGGCGTCTATGGCATCGTCGATCACACCCGTCGACACAACGAACCGACCACGCGCGAGAACTGGCGTCGCATCGATCCGGTTCTCGTTATCAAAGAAATTCTGGATGCCGGTTTCGTCTTCGATGGTTTTGTCGATCTGCACTATCGTCCGGACGACGAACTGCGCTACGACACGCAGCGCCCCACGGTCGCAGGCTATAGCGATCGGTTCACATTCCGCTTCCGCAAGCCCGCACCTTGAAGCTCTACATCGCCAACAAGAACTACTCGTCGTGGTCCTTGCGGCCATGGGTCCTGATGCGCGAGCTCGGCATTCCATTCGAGGAGCATCTCGAGCCCTTCGGCGAAGATTCAGCCGAGATGCACGATCGGTTCAGTCGCTTCTCGCCTAGCGCCAAAGTACCGTGCTTGCATGATGGCGAGCTGCGCATCTGGGATTCGCTTGCGATAGTCGAACACTTAGCCGAGCGTCACCCGCAGGTCTGGCCGAGCGATCCGCTGGCGCGTGCCTATGCGCGCAGTGCGACTGCCGAAATGCACTCGAGCTTTGGCGCGCTGCGTCGTCACTGCAGCATGACCTGCGGTCAGCGTGTCGTGCTGCGCGAGCGCCCACGCGATCTGCAGGCCGATCTCGCGAGGCTGCAAACTCTTTGGACGATGGGGCTCACTCGCTTCGGTGGGCCGTTCCTCGCGGGCGCTGCTTTCACTGCAGTAGACGCATTTTATGCGCCGGTCGCATTTCGTCTGCAGACCTACGGCATCTCACTCGATGAACGCTGCGATGCCTACGCCGAGACCTTGCGGGCGCTGCCAGCCATGCGCGAATGGTATGCAGCGGCATTGACCGAACCCTGGCGTGAACGAGCACACGAGGAATCGATCACGGCCGTGGCCGCATCGATCACTGATCTTCGAACGACGAACTGATCGCCGACGCTCACATCTCGGGCTTGGCGGCAGCGCGCGGTGTGATCGCACAGTTGGCCAGTATCCACTTAAGATTCAGCGCGATGCGCTCGGTCTGCGGATCGGTGAAGGCGTAGGCATGTTCCTTCACACTGCCATCGGCAAGCTTTTCGAGTACCGATAGCACCATCGAGTTGCGATTGAAGTAGTCGTTCGCTTCGTTGAGTACATGCCAAGTCACGGCGCGCAGTTGTAAGCCGAGCTCGCGCGGCGTTTCCTCATCGCTCTTGAACCAATACACGCCGCCCTTGTCGTGCAAGGTGATGTTGTCGTAGCGCTTGAAGGGAATATCTCGCCCACCGCCGACGCCGGGAATGTCTGCATAGCAATGGAAGTCGCGTGAGCGCTCGAGCCAATACGGTTCACCGGAAGCCACCCCGGTGATTCGACGACCGGTCTTGATCACCCACTTGTGATCGTGAAACCACAGACTGCTCTTAGCGATCGAAATCTCGTTGTCGGTACGAACTCGCTGCCCTTCCCAATCGAACTCGCAACGACCCGGCACCTGCAAGCCGCGGAAATGATCCGCGCGTCGCTTGAATAGGTAATCACAGCCTTCGGTCCGGCGTAGCTGCGCAGGCGTCAGCGTCGCAAGCTCCGCCTCGATGATTTCCCCTTGCATGCGCAAATGGTGTCGCATCGTCACTTCGTCACCGGCAGGACCGGCATGCAAACTCGCGATACGCCACGATCGTTGCGGACCGTTAGCCGTCTGCACTTCGTTGATCCACAGATAGGCGTAGCGACCAAATGCGGGTGCATCGATCCTGCGGATCGTGGTCGACATACGTACATGCTGATCATCCGCGGCAAGCTTGCGACGTTGATCGAAGTAATGTTGGTTTGCGTTGTCGTAATGTCCCGGTAACAGCTCAGCCATGATGCGTAGGTTGCGTTCGCCCGCGGTCGAATCCTGTCCTTGTGCATAGAGATCAGGCGTAACGAGCGCCAACAAACACCACGCCAACCACGCGGCCCAATGACCAATACGGTTTTTTTGCATCTGGTTTTTCTGCATACGACGAGCCCCCTAAGGCTCCGCATGATGCACGAGCTCGATGGGCTGTGCGAACATGCGGCATGCATTCATTTAAGCTCGTCCACACCGCGATCCTCCCCTTGCTTTGCGCGTTGCTGCTCGCCATCACGGCCCGTGCCGATGTGGCTGCGGTCGCGGCACCCGATCGACCCGCCGCCGCTGTGGCGGAACAGGTATTGCGATCCGGTGGCAACGCCGCCGATGCTGCGGTGGCCGTTGGCTTCGCGCTCGCCGTCACTTTTCCGGAAGCAGGCAATCTCGGTGGCGGCGGCTTCGCTACCCTCCACATCGAAGGCGAGTCCAATTTCTTAGATTTTCGCGAGACGGCGCCCGCGGCAGCCACGCGCGATATGTATCTCGATGCGGATGGCAAAGTCATCCCGCAACTAAGCCTCATCGGACATCGCGCGTCGGGTGTGCCGGGCACGGTAGCAGGACTGTGGGAGCTGCATCGCCGGCACGGCAGTCGACCATGGCCTGAACTGCTCGCACCGGCCATCCGTCTGGCGAAGGACGGTTTCATACCCGATGAGAAACTCGTCCGTCTTGTCCGTGAGGCGGAAGAGGATTACGCCGGTAAGACTAACTTCCAGCGCTACTTCGGCGAGCTCAAAGAAAACGTGTTGTTCAAGCAACCGCAGCTCGCGGCGACACTCAAGCGCATCGCCGAGCAAGGGTCTGACGGCTTTTACCGCGGTGAAACTGCCAAGCTAGTCGAGGCGGAAATGCAGCGCGGCCAAGGGCTCATCACCGCAGCGGATCTCGCTGCTTATCGACCCGTTTGGCGCAAACCGTTGGTCAGTCAATGGCGCAACTACACACTCGTCACGCCGCCGCCGCCAAGCTCGGGCGGCATCGCACTGATCCAGTATCTACGCATGAAAGACTTGTTGGCAGATCAATTCCGAGAAGTGCCGCATAACTCGACCCGGTATGTGCACCTCGTGGCCGAGATCTCCAAACGCGTGTTCGCCGATCGAGCCGAATATTTGGGCGACCCAGACTTCGTCAAGGTACCCGTCGAACGACTGATCGACGCGGATTACCTGCGTCGGCGCACACAAGAAATCCATTTGACGACGCCCTCGCTTCCGCAGACGGTGAAGCCGGGACTCGGCGAATCGCTCGACACCACCCATTATTCAATCATCGACGGCAAAGGTAACGCCGTGTCGCTTACTTACACGCTCAATGGTAGTTTCGGCAGCGGCGTCATCGTCGAAGGTGCGGGTTTCTTGCTGAACAACGAGATGGACGATTTCAGCACCAAACCCGGCCAACCGAATTTGTATGGCGTCGTCGGCGGTACTGCCAATGCGATTGCCCCGGGAAAGCGCATGCTCTCCTCGATGACTCCGACGATTCTGCTCGAAGGCGCGACGGTTCGCGGCATCTACGGAACACCCGGCGGATCCACCATTTTTCCAGCAGTGTTCCAAACCATCGTGAATCTCAAAGATTTCGGTATGACGCCCGAACAAGCAGTATCGGCGCCGCGTTTCCAACATCAACTGCTGCCGCCCAACCTGATCGTCTACAGTCGCTGCTGCGTATTATCGGAAAGCACGCGCAACGAGTTGACTGCGATGGGCTATCGAGTCGAGAAAAGCCCGTGGGAATTCGGCGACATGCAAATCATCGAGATCAATACGAACGGCCAGCCGATGCCCGCCTCCGACCCTCGCGGTCGCGGCGAGAGTCGCGTTATTGATCTCGCTCAGCCGGCTCGTTAGTCGATAGGGGCAACTGCGGCACAACCTCGACGCCATCGAGCTCGGCAAGGCGATTTGCGTCAAGCGCCGGATCGAGGTCGCGAAATTTGCGTGCCGTGACCCATACCCGCGTCTCCAGTGAGCGCGTGGCCTTGTTATACGCATCAACGGCCTGCTTGATGCTCGTGCCAACCTTACCCCAGTGCTCGCCCATGGTAGAGAGGCGATCGTAGATCTCCTTACCCAAAGCACTGATCTGCTCGGCGTTGCGCGCGATTTGCTCTTGCCGCCAACCGTAAGCGACCGCCCGTAGCAGTGCGATCAATGAAGTGGGCGTCGCGATCATCACGCCCTGATCGACGCCGGCCTCGATCAGCGATGGATCCTGCTCGAGAGCCGCGCTGAAGAACACTTCGCCCGGCAGGAACAGCACCACAAACTGCGCGCTGCTGCGAACCTCTTCGGCATACCCCTTGCGTGAGAGAGCCGTGATATGCGCTTTGACGGCGCGTGCATGTTCCTGCAATTTCAGCGCTCGGGTCGCATCGTCGCGCGCCTCGAGCGCCGCGAGATAACCCGCCAGAGGCACCTTGGAGTCGACGATGACGTTACGTCCCCCCGGTAACTTGACGATCAGATCCGGACGAAGACGCCCCTCTTCGGTTTCGACCGACTGCTGCTCGACGAAGTCGCAGTAGGCCAGCATCCCGGCAAGCTCGACCACGCGGCGCAGCTGGATCTCACCCCAACGGCCGCGTACGCCCGGCTGTTTCAAGGCACCGACGAGATTCGTCGTCTCGCTGCGTAGCAACACCTGCTCGCGCATCAACTGCTCGACCTGTTGCGTCAGCGATTGATAAGCGCCCACTCGAGCCTTCTCGATCTCTTGGATCTGCGAGTCGACCTTACCGAGTGATTCGCGAATCGGTTTGAGACTGTCGTCGATCTTCTGCTGCCGTAATTCAAGATCGTGCTTGGACTGCAGTTGCAGATTCTCGAACTGCCCTTTGGCGAGCTCGAGAAATTGTTGGTTGTTGGTCTGCAATGCCTCGGCCGACAGCGCTTTGAACGCATTCGCCAGTTGCTCGCGCGCGGCCTCTAGCAACGCGGCTTTCTCGGCGGCGCCGGCACGCTCGGCAGCCAGCGTCGCACGCAGCGCCGCCGCTTCGGCCGTAAGCTCAAGCACCTTGGTTTGCGCCTGCTCCAGCGCCGAGCGCATATCGCTCGCACCGCGTTGGCGGACCCACCCAGTCAGCGCAACACCAGCAACGGCGCCGGCTACGATGGCGACGATCAACATCAGAATGTCCATGCAGCAACTATAGAGCGTCGCCGTACCAATGGGTGAGCCGGTGGATGCGACAATGCGCCATGGCCAATCAAGACGTCGACCGACTGCATGACGAGGGAGCACTCTGGCATGGCCGCGGCCAGTTGGAACGTGCCATCGCCTGCTATCGCGCCGCACTTGCCTTGGATCCAACCGCGCTCGAGACCCGCAGTAATTTGGCACACGCCTTACTCGAGATGGGACAGCAACACGACGCGTGGCAAAGCTTGGAAGAGTCACCGTCTCGGCAACGTCAGCATCCGACATTGCTCGCGACGGCGGGGGCTCTGCACTGTGCACTCGGACGTCATGCCGCTGCTGTCGAGATTCTCGATCCACTGACTCGTTCGGGCCGCGTCGACGAAATGCCTTGGGTGAATCTCGCCACATCCCAGCGAGAGCTTGGCGCCGAGACCGCCGCACTCGCTTCCTTGCGCGAGGCTTGCGACATCAACCCCGACAATGCCCGCGCCCAAGCCGATCTCGCAGGACTGCTGCTATCACTTGGCAGATCAGCCGAGGCACTCGATGTGGCCGACTCGTTTCTCGAGCGCCACCCGGAAGATCGACAATTGCTGGCCATCGCGGCGCTCGCACTGCAGGAACTCGATCGTCAGGACGAGGCTCGCGAAATCTGCGATCTCGACGCGATGGTCGATATCGTCGATCGGGATGAGCTCGACCTGCCACCCGGTCTGCTGCAAGAGCTCGCACAACATCTCGGTGCTGAGCCCTCCTTGCTGTCATCGCCCTTGAGTAAAGCCACTCGTGGCGGCAGTCAGACTGGCGAGCTGGATCCCGCCTCACACCCCGGTCTGCTTGCCATCGAGGCGTGGGTCAAATCTTTGCTACCCACCGAGCTGCGCTCCTGGCGTTGGTGGGCCACCATTCTCGAGGCGGGCGGACGTCAACTACCGCACATCCATCCACGCAGCAGTTGGAGCGGCGTCTTTTACGTCGCTCTACCCGAGACGCTGCAACAACTCGATCCATCGGCAGGAGCCTTGGAGTTCGGCGCACCACCCTCGCATCTGCGGCTACGCTCGAATCCGTCGACGCGCATCGTGGCTCCGATGCCAGGGCGCCTCGTGATCTTTCCTTCGCACCTATGGCATCGGACGCTGGATTTCAGCGCCGCAGGACGGCGCATCAGCGTTGCTTTCGATACCGTCGATCAGGATAGCGGCGTCTGAGGTAGTCTAGTCCCATGAAAAACTGGGACGTGATCGTGATCGGTGCCGGCTCCGCCGGTCTTCCTCTCGCCATCAAGGCAGCTGAACGGGGCGCCAAGGTGCTGCAACTCGAAGCGGACTATCGCATCGGCGGCACATTGCACTGGTCCTCAGGTCAAATCAGTGCGGCCGGTACCCGGCTGCAGCGCGGCGTCGGCATCGATGACAGCCCCGATGAACATTTTCGCGATGCCCAGCGTATTGCCAAAGACAGCATCGACCCCATCGTCCTGCGCACTTTCGTTGACCATGCGGCAGGCCTCATCGATTGGCTGATGGATATCGGCTTCCAACCGGCTCCCGGTACACCGGTGGCCGGTGAGGCGCACGAGGCATATTCGACTCGGCGATATCTTTGGGGAACCCGCCAGGCCATCTCGATCCTCGAGGTTCTGCGACCGGTTCACGAGACATGGGTCAAGTCCGGCGGTATCGAGTTGCGCTTGCAACATCGCATGACGGAACTGCTCACCGACGCCCGCGGCGCCGTCATCGGCGTCAAGGCGAGTACCCCGAATGGCGAGGTGGAGTTTCGGGGTAAAAACGTGGTTCTGGCATCCGGCGGCTATGCGGCCAATTCGGAACTCTGGGCAAAGCACACGCCGAAAGCGCCACTGTGCTCCTATACCAACCCTTATTCGCGCGGCGATGGACTGAAAGCCGCCGTCACACTCGATGCACGAGTTGATCGCGGCGATTACTTTTTGAACACGTTTGCAGGCTACCGCGAAGATGCAGCGGATCCGACTAGCGGTCGCTTCCTGCTGCTATCGCCCGGAGCACGCAAGGTATGGGAAATCTTCGTCGATCGACGCGGCCGTCGCTTCATGCAGGAGGATCACCCGAGCATCGATTACCGCGAGCGCGCCTTGTTTTCGCAAGCGGGTACCGCGATGCACATCATTCTGGACGAGGGCATTCTGCAGAATGCCGCGCCGTTAACACTCGAAGACGCTACCGCTTATCGCGCGCGCTTCGGTCGTCATCCTGCTTTCATCAAGGCTCGCACCATCGATGAGCTCGCGCGCAAATTAGATGTGCCGGTGGGCAATCTGCGAAAGACCATCGCGCAGTACAACCGAGCAGTCGATGCCGAGCTCGATCGCGAACAAGGCAAACAGTTTTTGATCCGTCGTATCGAGAAGGCCCCGTTCTACGCCATCAAGGCGCAGGGCATCACGGTCGTCAGCCCCGCAGGTCTCGCCGTGGATAAACAGTTACGCGTATTGAATCGCGCCGGCAAACCCATCAAGAATTTATACGCTGCCGGCGAAGTGCTCGGCTTCGGGCGCACCTCCGGCAATGCGTATGTCGGCGGCTTATCGCTGACACCCGCACTCACCTTCGGCAAGCTGCTCGGTGAAAAACTGCTCTCTTGGTAAGCGCCGCAGAGCGCACCGGGCGACGCAGCACGCGCCGAACTTAGGCGTTGCGCCCGAGGACGATCTCCTGCAAAGCCGGCACCATGCGTTTGCGCGCATCGTCAAAACTGACCGCGGATAACGCAAAACGCACTGCCAACGCGGCCACCGCCTCACCGTCGACGATCACAGGCACCGCGATGCTGCCCTGCTCCGTCAGTCGCAACGGACGCGTTGCGCGCGCGTAACCGCGCTCGCGCATGGCCGCAATATCGCGATCGAGCGCCACTCGATCAGGCCATAGGGTCATCGTCTCCTCTGGCCGGTTCGGCCAGAGATATTCGAGCAGCGTCTCGCGCACCCGTGGGCTCGAGAAGGCGATGATCGCCCGCCCCGATGCCGTCGTGAGCACAGGTACATGCATACCGCGCTCAAAATATTCGACTGCAAAACCACTCTCGCGGTCGGTCGAATCTTCGATGAACAGCTCGGGAAATCGCGGCGTCATCAGGCTCATCGGCCACTGTACCCGCGCAGAGGAGGCGTGCATCGCTCGGCGGATCGGTTCCAACCGCTCTGTCGTGGCGTCGAAACCGTGACTCAACATCGTCGCTTTGAGCGTGAGCTGATAGCGACGATTGGGCAATCGAACCACGAAGTCGGTGGCCTCGAGCGTCGCGAGGCAGCGGTTGACGGTCGTACGCGCGAGGCGCAACCGTTGGCTAAGGGCCGCTGTCGTGAGCGGGCCATAGCGATTGAGGACTTGAATCAGTTCCAAACCCCGCAACAGCACGCGCACCGGGGTGGGATGCCCCGGCGGCATGCGATGCGTTCCTGCAGGGGCGCCAGTGATATTGCTGCCCTGATCCTCGTCCATCATCTCTCTCGGCTAGCGGCCTTCCCGGCCGCCGCCTACTTTAGCCTATCGTCATAACGATATGCTCATTCCGCCGTGCTTTCTACCTCACCAACGGACGATTCCTCGGATTCTCCGCCGGCGATAGCACCGACGTCCCCAAATCCACGAGAACTGTCGTCCGCTTTGCGACGACGGTGAGCATGAGCCGCGAAGCCCGTGCCCGCCGGAATCAACCGACCGACGATGACGTTTTCCTTCAAGCCGCGCAGATCGTCCTTGAGACCGCGTACCGCTGCCTCGGTAAGGACGCGAGTGGTCTCCTGGAACGAGGCCGCCGAGATGAACGACTCGGTGGCGAGAGACGCCTTGGTGATGCCAAGCAGCACTGGCGCGAACGCCGCCTGCTCCTTGCTATCGGCGGCCATGCGATCGTTGATATCGAGCGCACGCGAGCGATCGAGCTGCTCGCCCTTGAGCAACGGCGTCTCGCCGGCGTTGGTGACCTCCGCCTTGCGCAACATCTGTCGGATGATGACTTCGATGTGCTTGTCGTTGATCTTCACGCCCTGCAGACGGTAGACGTCCTGGATTTCGCGCACGAGGTAGTTCGCCAAAGCCTGCACGCCCTGCAGACGCAGGATGTCGTGCGGATTCGGCTCGCCGTCGGCGATGACTTCGCCGCGGGTGACCTGCTCGCCTTCGAAGACGTTGAGCTGACGCCACTTCGGGATCAGCTCCTCGTACTTCTCGCCGCGCTCCTCGGTGATGACGAGACGACGCTTGCCTTTGGTCTCCTTACCGAAGCTGACGGTGCCGCTCTTCTCGGCGAGGATCGCCGGGTCCTTCGGCTTGCGCGCTTCAAAGAGATCCGCGACACGCGGCAGACCGCCGGTGATGTCACGGGTCTTCGACGATTCCTGCGGGATACGGGCGATGACGTCACCGACCGACACCTTGGCGCCGTCCTCGAGGCTGATGAGAGCGCCCGCCGGCAGCGTGTAGACCGCCGGGATTTCGGTGTTCGCGAACGGTACTTCCTTCCCCTTCGCGTTGACGAGCTTGATCGTCGGACGCAATTCCTTGCCACCGCGCTGCTTGCTGCCGTCCATGACGACGACCGACGACAAACCGGTCACTTCGTCGACTTGACGCGTCACGGTGAGACCATCGACGAAGTCCTGGAACCTCAGGAAGCCTGCCACTTCCGTGACGACCGGATGGGTGTGCGGATCCCAGGTGGCGACCGTTTGACCGGCCTCGACCATCGTGCCTTCGGTGCTGTTGATCTGCGCACCGTAGGGGATCTTATAGCGCTCACGCTCGCGACCGAATTCATCGACCACGCCGATCTCACCCGAACGCGACACGGCGACGAGATAACCCTTCTCGTGCGCGACCGTCTTCACATTGTGGAAGCGCAGCGTGCCCTTGTTGCGCACTTCGACGCTCGAGGTAGCTGCCGCTCGCGACGCCGCACCACCGATGTGGAAGGTGCGCATCGTCAGCTGAGTACCCGGTTCGCCGATCGACTGGGCCGCCATCACACCGACCGCTTCGCCGATGTTGATGATACGACCGCGTGCGAGATCGCGACCGTAGCAGGTCGCACACACGCCATAGCGCGTATCGCAAGTGATGGGCGAGCGAACCTTGACCTGATCGACGCCGTGCTGTTCGAGCACGCGCACCAGATGCTCATCGATGAGCGTGCCGGCTTCCATCAGCACGGCACCCTTACCACCCGGACGCAGCACGTCTTCGACGATCACACGGCCGAGCACACGCTCACCGAGACCTTCGACGACGTCACCACCTTCGACGAGCGGCGTCACCATCACGCCATTCTTCGTACCGCAATCAACTTCCGTGACGACGAGATCCTGAGCGACGTCGACGAGACGACGCGTCAGGTAACCCGAGTTCGCGGTCTTCAACGCCGTATCGGCGAGACCCTTACGGGCGCCGTGGGTCGAGATGAAGTACTGCAGAACGTTCAAGCCTTCGCGGAAGTTCGCCGTGATCGGCGTCTCGATGATCGAGCCGTCAGGCTTGGCCATGAGGCCGCGCATACCGGCGAGCTGACGAATCTGCGCCGCGCTACCACGCGCACCGGAGTCCGCCATCATGAAGATCGAGTTGAACGACTTTTGACGCTGCTTCTGGCCCTTGCTATCGACAGCCTCTTCGGTGCCGAGTTTGTCCATCATCGCCTTGGCGACTTGGTCGTTAGCGCGTGACCAAATATCGACGACCTTGTTGTAACGCTCACCGTTGGTGACGAGACCGGAAGCGTACTGCTCCTGAATCTCCTTCACTTCGCGATCCGCCGAGGCCACGATCTTGACCTTCTGCTCCGGAATCACGATGTCGTCGATACCGAACGACACCGAAGCGCGCGTAGCGTAGTGGAAGCCGGTGTACATCACGCGATCGGCAAAGATCACGGTGTCCTTCAGACCGAGGATACGGTAGCAGGCGTTGATCGTTGCCGAGATCGCCTTCTTAGTCATGTCCTGGTTGATGACATCGAACGACATGCCAGCGGGCAGCACTTCGGAGAGCAGCGCACGACCGACCGTCGTCTTCACGAGACGACGACGCTCGATCCACTCACCATTCTCGATGACCGTCTCGTTGATGCGCACGCTGATACGCGCTTGCAAGTGAACCTGACGAGTCTCGTAAGCGCGATGCACCTCGCCGACGTCGGCGAACATCATGCCCTCGCCCTGCGCGCCGACGCGTTCGCGAGTCATGTAGTAGAGGCCGAGCACCACGTCCTGCGACGGCACGATGATCGGATCACCGTTGGCAGGCGAGAGGATGTTGTTCGACGACATCATCAGCGCACGGGCTTCGAGCTGTGCTTCGAGCGACAGCGGCACGTGCACGGCCATCTGGTCACCGTCGAAGTCGGCGTTGAAGGCCGTACAGACGAGCGGATGCAGCTGGATCGCCTTACCCTCGATCAGCACCGGCTCGAAAGCCTGGATGCCGAGACGGTGCAGCGTCGGGGCGCGGTTGAGGAGCACGGGATGCTCGCGGATCACCTCGGAGAGGATGTCCCAAACTTCCGGCCCCTCACGCTCGACGAGACGCTTGGCAGCCTTGATGGTCGACGCGTCACCACGCAGCTGCAGCTTGTGGAAGATGAACGGCTTGAAGAGCTCGAGCGCCATCTTCTTAGGCAGACCGCACTGGTGCAGACGCAGCGTCGGACCGACCACGATGACCGAACGGCCAGAGTAGTCGACGCGCTTGCCGAGTAGGTTCTGACGGAACCGACCCTGCTTGCCCTTGATCATGTCGGCGAGCGACTTCAGCGGACGCTTGTTGGTGCCCGTGATCGCACGGCCGCGACGGCCGTTGTCGAGCAGCGCATCGACCGCTTCCTGCAGCATGCGCTTCTCGTTACGCACGATGATGTCCGGCGCATTGAGTTCGAGCAGACGACGCAGACGGTTATTGCGGTTGATGACTCGACGATAGAGATCGTTGAGATCGGAGGTCGCAAAGCGACCACCATCGAGCGGCACGAGCGGGCGCAGATCGGGCGGCAACACCGGCAGGATGGTCATGACCATCCACTCGGGGCGGTTGCCCGACTCGATGAACGACTCGATGAGCTTCAAACGCTTCGAGAGGCGCTTAAGCTTCGTCTCCGAAGCCGTGTTCGCCATGTCTTCGCGAGCCTTCAGAACCTCGGCCTGCAAGTCGAGTGACCGCAGCAACTCGTGAACGGCTTCGGCACCCATGCGGGCATCGAATTCGTCACCGTGCTCCTCGATCGCCTCGAGGTACATCTCGTCAGTCAGCAACTGACCGCGCTGCATCGGCGTCATACCCGGATCGATCACCACGAAGGCTTCGAAGTAGAGCACGCGTTCGATTTCACGCAGCGTCATGTCGAGCATCAAACCGATACGCGACGGCAGCGACTTCAGGAACCAGATGTGCGCGACAGGCGACGCGAGGTCGATGTGACCCATGCGGTCACGACGAACCTTCGACTGCGTTACCTCGACGCCGCACTTCTCGCAGACGACGCCGCGATGCTTCAGACGTTTGTACTTGCCGCAAAGACATTCATAGTCTTTGACTGGGCCAAAGATTTTGGCGCAGAAGAGACCGTCTCGTTCCGGCTTGAAAGTCCGGTAGTTGATGGTCTCGGGCTTCTTGACCTCGCCGAAGGACCAGGACTTGATCATCTCGGGCGATGCAAGCCCGATCTTGATCGAGTCGAAGTGCTCGACTGGTGCGTTCTGCTTGAAGATTTTCAAAAGATCTTTCATGACTGCACCTTGCCTCAATCCTGTTCGAGTTCGACATTGATCGCGAGGGAGCGGATCTCCTTCACGAGCACGTTGAACGATTCGGGCATGCCGGCATCCATCTGGTGATTGCCGTCGACGATGTTCTTGTACATCTTCGTGCGGCCGTTCACGTCATCCGACTTGACCGTCAGCATTTCCTGCAGCGTGTACGCCGCGCCGTAGGCCTCGAGCGCCCACACTTCCATCTCACCGAAGCGCTGCCCACCGAACTGCGCCTTGCCACCGAGCGGCTGCTGCGTGACGAGCGAGTACGGTCCCGTAGAGCGGGCGTGCATCTTGTCGTCGACGAGGTGGTTGAGCTTCAGCATGTACATGTAGCCGACCGTGACCGGACGCTCAAAGCGTTCGCCGGTGCGGCCATCATGCAGATAGGTTTGACCCGATAGCGGCAGATCCGCGAGCGCAAGCAAACGCTTGATCTCGCTTTCCGCAGCACCATCGAACACCGGCGTTGCAATCGGCACGCCGCGCGAGAGGTTCTTCGCGAGAGTGACGATCTCATGATCGGTGAAGGTATCGGTCTGCTCACTCTGGCCACCGGTCTCGTTGTAGACACGACCGATGAACTGACGCAGTTCGCCGACCGCTTGCTGCTGCTCGAGCATGCGACCGATCTTGAGACCCAAGCCCTTGGCGGCCCAGCCCAAGTGCGTTTCGAGCACCTGACCCACGTTCATACGTGAAGGCACGCCGAGCGGGTTCAGAACGATGTCGACCGGCGTACCGTCTTCGAGGTACGGCATGTCTTCCACCGGAACGATGGTTGAGATGACGCCCTTGTTACCGTGACGACCGGCCATCTTGTCACCGGGCTGCACGCGACGTTTGACGGCGAGGTAGACCTTCACCATCTTCAGCACGCCCGGGGAGAGATCGTCGCCCTGGGTGATCTTGCCCTTCTTGTTTTCGAGCTTGGCTTCAAACATCTTGCGCTGATCGCGCAGACGCTCGGCCGTCGCTTCGAGTTGCGAATTCGACTCTTCGTCATCAAGACGAATTTCGAACCAATGATCGCGCTCGAGACCATCGAGATATTCCTCGGTGATCTTCGTGCCCGACTTGAGCTTGGCGGGACCGCCTGCAGCGACCTTGCCGATCAACATGCCGCGCACACGCTGGAACATGTCATCTTCGAGGATGCGCTGCTGATCGCCGAAGTCCTTACGGACGCGTTCGATTTCCGCCTTCTCGATCGACAGAGCGCGAGCGTCTTTCTCGACACCATCGCGCGTGAAGACACGCACGTCGATGACCGTGCCGTCCATGCCGGGAGGCACGCGCAGCGAGGTGTCCTTCACGTCGCTCGCCTTCTCACCGAAGATCGCACGCAGCAACTTCTCTTCTGGCGTCAGCTGCGTCTCACCCTTCGGGGTGACCTTGCCGACGAGGATGTCGCCCGCACGCACTTCGGCACCGATGAAGGCGATACCCGCTTCGTCGAGCTTATTGAGCGCTTGGTCACCGACGTTCGGAATGTCCGCGGTGATTTCTTCGGAGCCGAGCTTGGTATCGCGAGCGACGCAAGTCAGCTCTTCGATGTGGATCGTCGTGAAACGATCTTCCTGCACTACGCGCTCGGAGATCAGGATGGAGTCTTCGAAGTTGTAGCCGTTCCAGGGCATGAACGCGACCAGCATGTTCTGGCCGAGCGCGAGCTCGCCGAGGTCGGTCGAAGGACCGTCAGCCAGCACGTCGCCACGCGCGATCGCATCACCCGCCGACACCAACGGACGCTGGTTGATGCAGGTGTTCTGGTTCGAGCGGGTGTACTTCGTGAGGTTGTAGATGTCGACGCCAGGCTCTGCTGAGGTGGTCTCGGCGTCGTTGACACGCACCACGATGCGCGAGGCGTCGACCGAATCGACTACGCCACCACGCTTGGCCACCACGGTGACACCCGAGTCGATCGCCACCGGGCGCTCCATGCCGGTACCGACGAGCGGTGCCTCAGTGCGCAAGGTGGGAACCGCCTGACGTTGCATGTTCGAGCCCATGAGCGCGCGGTTGGCGTCGTCGTGCTCGAGGAACGGGATCAGCGACGCGGCGACCGATACGATCTGCTTCGGCGACACGTCCATGTAGTTGATGCGCTCGCGCGGCATCAACGTGAACTCGTTCTGGAAGCGGCAGGAGACGAGCTCATCGGCGAGGTTGCCCGAGCCGTCGGCGTTGGCGTTCGCCTGCGCAATCGCAAACTCGCCCTCTTCGATCGCCGACAGGAAGTCGATCTTGTCGGTGACGCGACCATTCTCGACACGGCGATACGGCGTCTCGAGGAAGCCGTATTGGTTCGTGCGGGCATAGACCGACAACGAGTTGATCAAACCGATGTTCGGCCCTTCCGGCGTTTCGATCGGACACACGCGACCGTAATGGGTCGGGTGCACGTCACGCACTTCGAAGCCGGCACGCTCGCGGGTCAGACCGCCTGGGCCCAACGCCGAGACGCGACGCTTGTGCGTCACTTCGGAGAGCGGGTTGTTCTGATCCATGAACTGGCTGAGCTGCGAAGAGCCGAAGAATTCTTTGACAGCTGCAGCCACAGGCTTCGCGTTGATCATCTCCTGCGGCATGAGCGGCTCGCTCTCGGCGATGTTCAAACGCTCCTTGACCGCACGCTCGACGCGCACGAGACCGACGCGGAAGGCGTTCTCGGCCATTTCACCGACCGAACGCACGCGACGATTGCCGAGGTGATCGATATCGTCGACCGTACCATCGCCGTTGCGGATGGCGATCAACACCTTCAGCACATCGAGGATGTCTTCCTTCGAGAGTACGCTCGAACCCAAGATCTCCTTACGACCCACGCGGCGGTTGAACTTCATGCGGCCGACGGCCGACAGGTCGTAACGCTCGGCGTTGAAGAACAGATTCGAGAAGAGGTTCTCGGCAGCATCGCGGGTCGGCGGCTCGCCGGGACGCATCATGCGGTAGATCTCGACCAGCGCTTCGAGACGATTCTTGGTCGGGTCGATGCGCAGCGTGTCGGACACGTACGGACCACGATCGAGATCGTTGACGTATAGCGTGCGAACTTCGGTGATGCCCGACTCGATCATCTTTTCGGCCGAGGCGGCCGTGATGACTTCGTTGGCCTTGGCGATGATCTCGCCGGTGTCGGTATTCACGACATCGTGCGCGAGGATCTTGCCGTAGATGTAGTCACGCGGAACCGCGAGCTTGCTGACGCCGGCATCTTCGAGCTGGCGCACGTGACGCGCGGTGATGCGACGGCCTTCCTCGACGACCACTTGATCGCCGATACGGATTTCGAAGCTCGCCGTCTCGCCACGCAGGCGTGCCGGCACGAGCTCGAGGGCGGTGTCGTCCTTCGAGATGAAGAAGGTGTTCTTGTCGAAGAAGGTGTCGAGAATCTCACCTTCGTTCATGCCAAGCGCACGCAGGATGATCGACACCGGCAGCTTGCGGCGACGATCGATACGCGCGAAGACGCAGTCCTTAGCATCGAATTCGAAATCGAGCCACGAACCGCGGTAAGGAATGATTCGGGCGCTGAACAACAGCTTGCCCGAAGAATGCGATTTGCCGCGGTCGTGATCAAAGAACACGCCGGGGCTGCGATGCAACTGCGAAACGATGACGCGCTCGGTGCCGTTCACGACGAACGTTCCGTTGTCGGTCATCAGCGGCAGCTCGCCGAGGTACACCTCTTGCTCGCGAACGTCTTTGACGGGCTTCTTGGGACCCGAGGCTTCCTTGTCGTAAACGATGAGGCGGACCTTCACGCGCAATGGCGCAGCGTAGGTCAGACCGCGGAGTTGGCACTCCTTGACGTCGAACACGGGCTCACCGAGTCGGTAGCTAACGTACTCGAGTACCGCATTGCCCGAATAGCTCGAGATCGGGAAGACGGTCTTGAACGCCGCATGCAGACCGACATCTTCACGCGTTTCCTCGACCTTGTCGGCCTGCAGGAATTGACGATAAGAGTCGAGCTGGATGGCGAGCAAATACGGCGTCTCGAGGACGCTGCCCTGCTTGCCAAAGTTCTTGCGGATGCGCTTCTTCTCGGTAAAGGAGTAAGCCATCGGTCACCTCACACTTTCAAACTAGACGGAGACGACGAGGCAACCGAGGCCTTTCAGCCCCGGTTGCCACGCATCTCGCGATACGAAGGTAATTCCCACCACGCGAGCGGCGGGGATTACTTGATCTCGACCTTCGCGCCGGCTTCTTCGAGCTTCTTCTTCATGCTGTCGGAATCGGCCTTGTTGACCCCTTCCTTCAGCGTGCCCGGAACGGCCTCGACGAGGTCCTTCGCTTCCTTCAGGCCGAGGCCCGTCAGTTCGCGAACGACCTTGATGACGCCCACTTTCTTGTCGGCCGGGTACTCCTTGAGGATGACGGTGAACTCCGTCTTCTCCTCAACCGGAGCCGCGGCAGCGGCGGGACCCGCGACGGCCGCGACGGCCACCGGAGCAGCAGCGGTCACGCCGAACTTGTTCTCCATGTCGGAGATCAGTTCGACGATCTGCATGATGCTCATGTTGGAAATTGCTTCGAGGATTTCGTCCTTGCTAACAGCCATTGTGGTAACTCCAAAGTTGTTTCAAAGGCAACAAGATCAAGCGCTGGCGGCCTGCTTCGCGTCGCGGACAGCCGCGACCGTGCGGACCAGCTTGGTGTGCGGCGCAGCCACCGTGCGAACGAATTTCTCGATCGGTGCTTTGAGCGTACCCAACAGCATCGACAGAGCCTGTTCGCGCGTCGGCAGCGATGCGACTTTTTCGAGATCCTTACCGGGCAGCACATCGCCACCCAAGGACACGAGCGTCGCAACGAGCTTATCGTTCGCTTTCGAGAAGTCCTTCACCACGCGCGCCGCAGCGCCCGGGTCGTCCTTCGAGAAAGCCAGGACGAGCGGACCCTTCAATTGGGGACCGACCGCCTCGAACGAAGTGCCGACCAATGCCTTGCGTGCCAGCGTGTTTTTAACAACACGAATGGACACACCTTGGGCACGGGCCTTGGCACGCAGCTCGGTCATCTGCGAAACCGTGATACCACGATATTCGGCAGCGACCACCGATTGCGCCGAAGACGCAATCTCCGCCACTTCCTTCACCAGCGCTTTCTTGTCTTCTAGGTTCAGAGGCACTAGTTGATTACTCCTCTCCTGAAGATCACACACCGGTACGAGACTTACGCCCCGCACCGGACCCTATGGACGGCGACCTTCAAACGAGGACGATCCTCGTATGAGCGGTACACCACCTGCGCAGGCAATCTCATTAAGAACGGGCTGGTTGCTCGCGCTTCCACCCACTCGCCTGCGGTCTTCGATGGAACTCGGTGACTTGCGCCACCGAGCCCGCATCAATTCAAAAATTAAACTCCGAGCGAGCCCTGATCGATCTGCACGCCCGGCCCCATCGTGGAGGAAACCGTCACGCGCTTCAGATAGATGCCCTTCGACGTTGCCGGCTTTGCCTTCTGCAGGTCAGCCAACAAAGCCTGGAGGTTCTCGCGCAACTGCTGCGCATCGAAGCTCACCTTGCCGATCGTGCAATGCACGATGCCGGCCTTGTCAACGCGGTAACGCACCTGACCGCT
Organism: Pseudomonadota bacterium; assembly: GCA_039799645.1. Classification (GTDB taxonomy): domain Bacteria; phylum Pseudomonadota; class Gammaproteobacteria; order Steroidobacterales; family Steroidobacteraceae; genus UBA964. The sequence continues at coordinate 29,105 of JBDLSG010000023.1, forward strand.
CTTGGCGTTCTTCACGGCACCGGCCACATCGGGGCTCACCGTACCCACTTTCGGGTTCGGCATGAGGCCGCGGGGACCCAAGATCTGACCGAGCTGACCCACGATGCGCATGGCATCGGGACTCGCGATCACGACGTCGAAATCCATCTTGCCGGCCTTCACCTGCTCGGCGAGATCTTCCATGCCGACGATGTCGGCACCGGCCGCCTTGGCGGCATCGGCGTTCTTGCCCGAGGTGAAAACAGCAACGCGTACCGTCTTGCCGATACCGTGCGGCATCACGGTCGAACCGCGAACCTGCTGATCGGACTTGGCGGCATCGATGCCGAGATTGATGGCGGCGTCGACCGACTCGTTGAACTTCGCCTTGGCGAATTCTTTGACGAGCTTGAACGCGTCATCGACAGGATAAGTTTTGCCCGGCGGGAGAGCATCCTTCCAGGGCTTCATACGTTTGGCGATGAACGGCATGATCAGACTCCTTCCACATCGACGCCCATCGAGCGGGCGCTACCGGCAATCGTGCGCACCGCAGCGTCGAGATCGGCTGCAGTGAGATCCGGCGTCTTGGTCTTGGCGATCTCTTCGAGCTGGGCGCGAGTGATCTTGCCGACCTTGTTGGTGTTGGGAGTGCCACTGCCCTTCTCGATACCGATCGCCTTGCGAATCAGCACCGCGGCAGGCGGCGTCTTCATGATGAAAGTGAAGCTGCGGTCTGCGTAGACCGTGATCACCACCGGAATGGGCAGCCCCTTCTCGAGCTTCTGCGTGGCAGCGTTGAACTGCTTACAGAACTCCATGATGTTCACGCCCTGTTGACCCAATGCCGGGCCGATGGGCGGTGAGGGGTTCGCCGAGCCTGCAGGCACCTGCAGCTTGACGTAGCCTTGGACTTTCTTGGCCATCGTTACTCTCCTGGGTTCCAGCGCCCACGCTCCAGCGTGAGCTCCCCATGCGCTTCCTTGCCGTTACGACACGCGATCCTTCGCGTATCGCTCCACTGGCTCGTCCCCTCGCGAGAACGAACCGTCAAAAAAACATCAGGCCTTTTCGACCTGCGAAAAATCGAGCTCGACCGGCGTCGAACGACCGAGGATCTGCACCGCAACCTGCAGGCGATTCTTCTCGTAGTTGACGTTCTCGACCACGCCGCTGAAATCATTGAACGGACCATCGGTGACCCGAACGACTTCACCCGGCTCGAAGATAACCTTCGGTCGCGGCTTCTCGACACCCTCTTCGACGCGACGCAGGATCTGGTTCGCCTCGCGATCCGTGATCGGGGCCGGTTTTTCCTTGGTGCCGCCGATGAAGCCAAGCACCTTCGGAACTTCGTGCACGAGATGCCAACTTTCCTCGTCCATCTCCATCTGCACGAGCACGTAGCCCGGATAGAACTTGCGTTCGCTCTTGCGCTTCTGACCATCGCGCATCTCGACGACCTCTTCGGTCGGGACGAGAATTTCGCCGAACTTGTGTTCGAGCCCGGCGCGCTTGATGCGCTCCTTCAAACCCTCGGCCACGCGGTGTTCGAGGTTCGAGTAGGCATGGACGACGTACCAACGCATTGCCATGGGATCAGACTCCTGCGTCCGGGCCGCCGAGGATCAACTTGGTTAACCAACCGAGGATCGAATCGACACCCCAGAAGAACAACGCCATGATGATCACGAATACGAAAACAACTGCGGTCATCGTGCCCGTCTCTTGACGAGTCGGCCAGAAGACCTTGTACAGCTCAATGCGCGCGTCGAGAGCGAACTTCCAGAAGTCGCGTCCGTACTGCGACAAGAAGAACACCGCCGCGGCGACGATGAGACCACCGGCAAAAATGACCCAACGCACCCAATCGGCCTGATCGCCCTTGAGCGCATAGAACGAGGCAATCCCTGCGGCCGCGATCAGGATCGCGGCCCAGAGTTTTGCCTTGTCGGCGCCAGTGACGCCGTCGTTTTTGACTGCTTCGTTCATCGTTGCACTGATCCTGCGTAGCCCGAATTGGCAGGCCAGGAGGGAATCGAACCCCCAACCTGCGGTTTTGGAGACCGCTGCTCTGCCAATTGAGCTACTGGCCTGTACTGTTTCGACGAGCCTCTTACTTCGCCAGGATCTTCGCGACGACGCCTGCGCCGACGGTGCGACCGCCTTCGCGGATCGCAAAGCGCAGACCATCTTCCATCGCGATCGGGGCGA
>JBDLSG010000024.1:0-29705 GCA_039799645.1 Pseudomonadota bacterium
AGGCAGTGATCGCCATCGACAGCATGGCCTTCACGGCATCATCGCGCTCGTCGAAGTGATTGGCGACGATCCCTGAGTCTCGATCCACACCGAGCGTCAACTGAGTCATGTCGTTCGAACCGATCGACATACCGTCAAAATATTCGAGGAACCGATCGGCGAGCACGGCGTTAGAGGGCAGCTCGCACATCATGATGATCTTGAGATCGTTCTCGCCACGCTTGAGCCCATTCGCCGCGAGCAGTTGCGTCACTTTCGCAGCTTCAGCGACCGTGCGTACGAACGGTACCATGATCCACACGTTCGTGAGCCCCATCTCTTCGCGGACGCGCCGCAATGCACGGCACTCAAGTTCGAAGCAAGGACGGAACGACTCATCGACGTAGCGGGCCGCGCCACGAAAGCCAATCATCGGATTCTCTTCGTGCGGTTCGTAGAGACGTCCACCAATGAGATTGGCGTATTCGTTCGACTTGAAGTCGGACAAGCGCACGATGACAGGCTCAGGCGCGAAGGCTGCTGCGATCTGCGAAATGCCCTCTGACAGTTTGTCGACGTAGAAACCGACTGGATCCGTATAGCCGGCCATCTGTGCCTCGATCTCGCTCTTCAAGGCGGCATCGAGACGATCGAACTCCAGTAACGCGCGCGGGTGTACGCCGATCATGCGATTGATGATGAACTCGAGTCGAGCGAGACCCACCCCTCGGTTCGGGATGCTGGCGAAGTCGAAGGCACGATCCGGATTGCCGACGTTCATCATGATTTTGACGGGTGAGGGCGGCAGTCCGTCGAGCTCGATCTGCTTGCGTTCGAAATCGAGTGCGCCCTCGTAGACGAATCCCGTGTCGCCCTCGGCGCAGGAGACCGTCACGGCTGTTCCTTCGCGGATGGCTGTCGTGGCATCGCCGCAGCCAACCACGGCGGGGATACCGAGTTCGCGTGCAATGATCGCGGCGTGACAGGTGCGGCCGCCGCGGTTGGTAACGATGGCTGACGCACGCTTCATCACCGGTTCCCAATCTGGATCGGTCATGTCGGCAATCAGCACATCGCCCGGCTGCACACGGGCCATTTGTGAGACATCGCTGATCACTCGTGCGGGCCCAGCGCCGATGCGCTGCCCGATGCTGCGTCCTTCGGCGAGGATTTTTGAGCGTTTGCTCAATGTGTAGCGTTGAATCGTACGGCCCGTGCGGCTCTGCACCGTCTCCGGACGCGCCTGCAGAATGAAGATCTCGCCCGTGCTGCCGTCTTTGCCCCACTCGATATCCATCGGTCTGCCATAGTGCTCCTCGATGATGAGCGCTTGTTTGGCGAGGGTGACGAGGTCCTGCTCGTCCAAGCAGAAGCGCTGACGATCGACCGCCGGCACATCCACGGTGCGCACGCGATCCTTCGAGTGAGGTTCGCCGTAAACCATCTTGATGGCTTTGGCGCCGAGGTTGCGGCGAAGCACCGCGCGTCGTCCGGCGCGCAGCGCTGGCTTGTAAAGATAGAACTCATCGGGGTTCACGGCGCCTTGAACAACCGTTTCACCCAGACCGTAGGATGCCGTCACGAACACCACATCTCGGAAGCCCGAATCGGTATCGAGAGTGAACATCACGCCACTTGCGCCGAGATCCGAGCGCACCATTTGCTGGATGCCAGCCGACAAGGCCACTTGCGAGTGGTCGAATCCCTGATGAACTCGATAGGCGATCGCACGATCGTTGAAGAGCGAAGCGAAGACGTGTCGCATCGCTTCGAGGACAGCCTCTTCGCCCTGCACGTTGAGGAAGGTCTCCTGCTGGCCGGCGAACGAGGCTTCTGGCAGATCTTCTGCCGTCGCCGAGGAGCGTACTGCCACTGCAGCATTGGCACCAAAGCGGCGATATCCCTCACGCACGGCTTGCTCGAGAGAGGGCGGCAGCGGCGCCGCCAGAATCCAGCTGCGGATTTGCGCACCGACTTCGGCGAGCTTGACGACATCGTCGACATCGAGGTCAGCGAGTACCTTTCTGATGCGCTCATCGAGGCCCTCGTGAGCGAGCGTGGCGCGATAAGCCGCCGCGGTGGTCGCGAACCCGCCGGGCACCTTCACACCAAGGCGCGACAGCGAAGCGATCATTTCGCCGATGGAGGCGTTCTTGCCACCGACGGTCTCCACATCGTGCATGCCGAGGCGTTCAAAGGGGATGACGACTTCAGTCATGGAAATTCACCTTGTCGGCTGCCTAAGTCGATGGAACACTCGCGACGGTGGCAGTGGGAATTGGGGAGAGAAGCAGGTGGCGGGCAGGATCGTCTTCTTTGTTTCGGATCAAACGGGCGTCACCGCTGAGACCATGGGTCACAGTTTGTTGACGCAGTTCGATAGCCTGGAAATTCGGGCCGTGACTTTGCCATTTGTGTCGACCCTTGACAAGGCAGAGGAGGCGGTGCGGCGTATCGATTCCGCGGGTGAGGAGAGCGGCCAAAGACCCATCGTTTTCAGTACCTTGGTGCAGGATGACCTGCGCGAAGTGCTGCGTGGCAGTAACGCCTTGTTCCTCGATTTTTTCGAAGCCTTCGTGGGGCCAATGGAGCAGGAGCTCGGCACGCGTTCGACGCATCGTTCGGGACGCGCGCACGGCATCGCCGATGCCGTGCACTACGCGGCCCGCATCGATGCCACGAACTATGCTCTCGCCAACGACGATGGTTCGCAGCGGGATTACTCTCGGGCCGATGTGATCCTGGTCGGTGTGTCGCGCTCGGGGAAGACACCAACCTGTCTTTATCTGGCGATGCAATATGGCATCTTCGCGGCGAACTACCCGCTCACGGATGATGATCTCGAGTCGAATCGTTTGCCGCCGGGCTTGCAGGCTCATCGCGGCAAATTGTTCGGATTGCGAATCGCGCCCTCACGCTTGCAACAGATTCGACAGGAGCGCCGGCCCAACAGCCGCTATTCGTCGCCGCAGCAAGTGCAGTTCGAGACGCGCGCAGCCGACGGCATTTTTCAGCGGCATGGCATCCCGTTCATCGACACCACCGAGTGCTCCATCGAAGAAATCTCAGCCCGCATTCTCGATGCCACTGGAATCGAGCGTCGTACGCGACCCTAGTTACGCGCTGTGAGTAACGCGCTATAGTTTTATCGTGAGCATGCGGCCTAATTCCTTGCGTTTCATCGATTCCGTTGTCCTGTCGGGCGAAAGCGCGCTGCCGGCTAGCTGGCGCGGGCGTCCACGCAGTTTCGTCGCGTTGATGTCGCTCTACGAGAGTAACTATCTGCGACTCACCGAGCTCGCCGGTCCTCTGCGAAATCTTCGTGGCGAGTGCATCTCGGCGATCGAATCCGATTGCGACCTGCGTCTGCGGGTGGGTGAGGTGTCGCCTTATACGACGCTACTCGAACTGACGTATCTCTTCGGTTCTGAGGGCGACGAGACCGCGTCGACCGCGCCTGATATGCAATTACGTATCTATCACGACGCCTGTCTCGTCGAGGCGCACTCGTGGGCTGTGACGCATCATCATCCGTTGTTACGCGATTGGCGGCAGCTAGCGGGGCAGGATCTCGACCAGCGTTGGGCCCGCAACGTGATGCTGAACAAGTGGTTAGAGTATTGCCTCGATCGTGGTCACTGCCTCCGCGCAGCGAGCGGCGAGCCGAACTGCACCATGTCGCCGGCGACCTGAACGGCTTGATCGAGAATCACATCGGGTAGTTCAGCACTGTCGAGTTCACTGATCGATTTGAGTACCGGTTGTTGGCGCGCCGCGCGTCGATCGTTTTCACGGGCAAGACGCTCGGTCTCGAGCGCGGCCCTGTCTGCCTTGCGAGTCTCGATGTTCAACGAGAGGTTCTTTTGGCTGCGGAGTTTTTCGACGGCGGCGATGTCGGCAAGCCACCATCGGTAATCCGGGTCACGTCGCTGACGCGCGTTCTCTTCGGTAACGAGTTTGGCGATGGAGGGCGCGAGTTGTCCCGGTTGACCGAAGCCCGCCGCCTGAATTCGATCCCAAGGCAAGGCATCGTCCAGCGAACTCTCGCCGATGTCCGCGAGGCTGATGGGTGAGGCGAGCGTCACATCGGGCTCTACGCCGCGGTGTTGCGTGCTCTCGCCGGTGACTCGGTAGAACTTGCCGATGGTGACGGTCAGCTGCCCGTTGACCGGCCGCGCGCTCCAGCGCGAGAGTGGGACGAGATTTTGTACGGTGCCCTTGCCGAAGCTGCGCTGACCCACCACGACGCCGCGACCGTAGTCTTGAATAGCGCCCGCAAAGATCTCGGAGGCCGAGGCACTGAAGCGATCGATCAGCACGACGAGTGGGCCATCGTAGGCGACGCCGGACTGATCGTCATCGAGCACCTCTTTGTCGCCACCGGAGAACTGTACTTGCACCACGGGACCACGATCGATGAAAAGGCCGGTGAGCGATTGCGCTTCAGGCAGGAAGCCGCCACCGTTACCGCGCAGATCCATCACGATGCTGTCGACCCCTTCCTTTTTTAGCTCATCGATGAGCTTGCGGACGTCGCGTGTCGTGCTGCGATAGTCCTTCTCGCCGGCGCGCTGTGCATCGTAATCGGAATAGAAGCCAGGCACGTTGATGACGCCGACTTTGTATTCGCGTTCACCACGCCGGAACGTTTTCAGTTCCTTCTTGGCGGCCTGCGCCTCAAGCGTGACTTTGCCACGCATGAACTCAACGGTCTTTTCCGGTGAGCCGGGTGCGGCGCCGGCTGGCAAGATCTGCAAGCGCACTGGCGTGCCGCCCTTACCGCGAATCAATTGCACCACATCGTCGATACGCCAGCCGACGACGTCGGTCATCGAGCCGTCGCGACCTTGGCCGACCGCGGTAATGCGATCGTTGATCTTGAGTGTGCCGGCTGCAGCAGCAGGGCCGCCCTCGATCAGATTCATGATCGTGACGTACTCGTCGACCAGTTGCAGTGAAGCGCCGATGCCCTCGTAGTTGAGGCTCATCTGGATCTTGTATTCCTCGGAATTGCGCGGCGAGAAGTAACTCGAGTGGGGATCGAACGTGCGCGCGTAGGCGTTTAAGAAGAGTTCGAACACTTCCTCGGGCTTGACCTGATCAGCGCGCTTCAAAACGCGCTCGTACCGCGTGCGCAGCACGTCGCGCGCTTCGGCCCAGCTCTTGTTGGTGAGCAGCAGCGAGATCGCATCGTTCTTCACGCGCTTGCGCCACAGTTCATCGAGTTCGGCCGAGTCTTTGGCCCAAGGCGCCGATTCGCGATCGAACTCGAAGCTCTCGTTCAATGCGAAATCCGGTTCGCGATCCAGTAGAGCAAGTGCATGTTGGACACGCTCACGATTGCGCTGCTGGTAGCGGGCAAAAATCAGATAAGCGGGTTCGATATCGCCGGTGCGAATCATGTCGTCGAACCGCAGGCGATGCGATTCGAATTCGGCGATATCGCTCGCCAGGAAGTAGCTACGCTGGCCATCGAGTCCGTCGATGAACTTGTCCATCACGCGCGGCGAGAGACTGTCGTCGATCTTCAGCTTGCTGTAATGAGCCTCCTCGAGTAGCGAACCCACTTGGCGCGCGATCATCCGTTCTCGGGCGGTCGGAGCCAGGGCGCCCGGCGGCAGCAGCGAGGTGTTCGCCGTCAGACGCGAAGAGCTGCCCACCGTCAGCAGCGCGGTGAGCACCACGGTAAAAGCGAGCAGGGCGGTCGGGCGGCGACTGGAGGGGGTCATGTACGGCCTTGGCATCAGTTAGACTCGCTTTGCAGACTAGAGTGCCTGCGCCGCACCTTCAAGTGCATAGAACCCCGTCAAGGAAGAAAATCGATGCAACCGCTCGCCATGCTGCTCGGGATCGTCCTCGGATCGGCCGTTTCCATCACGATCGCGCTGATCTTGACGCTGATCGTGTTCCTGTTCCTGCCCGAGTTCGCCGAGCGCATCGGGGAAGAGTTTCCGCCGTTGATACAGACTCTCGTCGTCACTGCCATGTTGGCGATCGTCTCTGCCGCTGCCTTCGTCGGCGAGCTGCAAGCCCGTCGTTGGCGGCGTCTTGCGCAGGGTGTTCTCGCAGTGATGTTGTTGCTCATCGGTTGGTGGGTTTGGCCAGAACCGAAAGCCTGAACCGAAAGCCTGAACTCGCTGGGGTAATGGAGTGAAGAATATGGTGTCCATCAAATCGTTCGTATTCCCGTTTGCCGCAGCGCTGCTCGTGTTGCTGGCGGGCTGTACCACCCCAGCGCAGGCACCAACTGCCAACCTCGCACCGATTTCCGCAGCGGAGTACGAACGTCATGTCGCAAGACTATCGAGCGACGAGTTCGAAGGCCGCAAACCGGGCACGGCGGGCGAACGCAAGACCGTCGAGTACTTGATCGACGAGTTCAAGAAGCTGGGCTTGAAGCCGGGTAATGGGTCGTCCTGGGTGCAAGAGGTACCCATCGTCGAAATCACGGCCGGCTCCGATGCGAGCTTGCGACTCGGTTCGCGCGAGCTCATTTACTCACGCGATATGGTCATCTGGACCAAGCGCCTCGTGCCTGAGGCCAGCCTCGCTGATAGTCCGCTTGTGTTCGTTGGGCATGGCGTCGTCGCGCCCGAGTTCGGTTGGAACGATTACGCGGGCGTCGATATGAAGGGCAAGACTGCCGTGATCCTTATCAACGATCCCGGTTTCGCGACGAACGATGCCAGTTTGTTCCGCGGTAGAGCGATGACCTACTACGGTCGCTGGACCTACAAATTCGAGGAGGCTGCGCGGCAGGGTGCGGCCGCCGCGATCATCATCCATGATGACAAACCGGCCTCCTATCCGTGGGATACAGTGCAAAACAGCTGGACAGGTCCTCAGCTCGACATGGTTGCCAAAGATGGCAATGCAGGTCGCCCGGCCATCGAAGGTTGGGTCACCAAAGCCGAGGGCGATGCCTTGTTGCGGGCGAGTGGTCACAGCTACGAGGCGCTGCTGCTCAAGTCGAGTCAGCGCGGCTTCAAGCCCATCGAGCTTGGGCAGACGGCAAGCGGCTCCGTTCGCAATCTCATTCGTCGCGCATCGTCATCGAACGTGGTGGCGATGTTGCCCGGAAGCCGACATCCGGATGAGGTGATCGTTTACATGGCGCATTGGGATCACCTCGGCAAAACACTCGCGCGCACCGGCGACAATATCTTCAACGGCGCGCTCGACAACGCTTCGGGCACGGCGGGCTTGTTGACCATTGCGAAGGCTTACGTGGAGTCGACACCGCGTCCCGAGCGATCGGTGGTTTTTCTCGCCGTGACTCTCGAGGAGAGTGGCTTATTGGGTTCGGCGTACTACGTCGCCAATCCGATCTTCCCGTTGGCGAAGACGGTGGCTGCACTCAACATGGACGCGATTAGCTGGGGTGGGCCAACCAAGGACGTCACCGTCGTGGGTCACGGTGCTTCGGAGCTCGAGGAATATCTAGCGAGCGAAGCGCAGCGTCAGGATCGCATCGTCAAGCCGGAGCCGACTCCGGAGAATGGTTTTTTCTTCCGATCGGATCATTTCAACTTCGCCAAGGGTGGTGTCCCCGCGCTCTACATCAAGCTCGGGGTCGACGATCGCGAAAAGGGTGAAGAGTGGGGGCGCGCGCAGCTCGCCGAGTTCACCAAGAACGATTACCACAAGCCGTCGGATGAATTTCGACCGGGAATCGACGTGCGCGGTGGGCTTCAGGACATCGAGCTGATGCAGCGCATTGGCTGGCGGCTCGCCAATGAGCGGCGTTTCCCCAACTGGTATCCGGACAGCGAGTTTCGCGCCGCACGCGATCGCAGCTTGGCGAGGTAATCGCGCTCAGCGCGTTGAGTGTCAGCGCAAACGTTGATGCAGCAACCAGACGAGGCGTCCGATCTGCAGGAATGCGTAGGGAGCAATGAGCAAAATCCAGGCGGCTGTGCCGCCTTGGCCGAGCTCGCGCGCGAAGTCGAGCCATAGGTCGATGAGCCCGCCGTTTTCGTATCGACCGAGCAGGATTCGCCCGCTGATCCAGAGCAGCATCGGCAGCAGGATCGCGCCTGAAGCGGCCGCCAGCGCGAGCCAACGCAGTTCGCGCAGCGCGATCGTGGTGGCTTGGGGCTTTTTTCGTTTCGACATCGGCACATAATAAGCGATGAACAACATACGGGCAGCGGTGATCGGTGCGGGCTATCTCGGCCGGTTTCATGCACAGAAGTACGCGGTAGCACCGGGTTGCACCTTGGTGGGCGTGGTGGATCCGCGTCACGAGGTGCGTGAGGCGGTGGCTGCCGAGATGGGTACGCGCGGTTTTGCCGATCATCGCGAGTTACTCGGCAAGGTCGATGCCGTCAGCGTGGTCACGACGACGCCGGCGCACTATGCCATCGCGCGCGATTTTCTAGAGGCGGGTGCCCACGTACTCGTGGAGAAGCCCATCACCGAGACGGTCGAGCAGGCACAGTCGCTGATCGAGATTGCCGCGGCCGCCGGTCGCATCCTGCAGGTGGGTCATCTCGAGCGTTTTAATCCGGCGATCGTTGCAGCCGAGGCGCGGCTGCGCGGTGCCCGCTTCATCGAGTGCCAGCGACTGGCGCCGTTCAAAGAGCGCGGCACGGATGTGAACGTGGTGCTCGATCTGATGATCCACGACATCGATATCGTCCAGAGCATCGTTGGTCGACCGGTGGAGTCGATCGAGGCGATCGGCACTCCCGTGTTTTCGGGTGCGGTTGATATCGCCAATGCTCGACTACGTTTCGAGGGCGGTTGTGTGGCCAACGTGACGGCGAGTCGAGTGAGCCTTAAGACCGAGCGCAAGATGCGCGTGTTTCGCGACGATGCTTATCTCTCGATCGATTTGCAACAGCGCATCTTGACCGTCATCGGCAAGCGCTCTGCCGTGCCGGCGCTCGGTGAGTTGCCGGTGACGATCGAGGAGAGCAGTTACGATCAAGGCGATGCACTACGCGCCGAGATCCACGCGTTTCTCGATTGCATCCGCGAGGGCAAACCGCCTTTGGTCTCCGGTGAAGATGGTCTGCGGGCGCTCGATATCGCCATTCGTATCACGGGCATGCTGACGAAGGGGCAGAGCTGATGAGCGAGTCGCGTCGAGTCACCGTGGCGACCACGCAGTTCGCGTGCTCAACCGACAGAGCGACGAATATCGAACGGGCTGAGGTCCTGGTGCGTCGCGCTGCGGCGGCGGGCGCCAACGTCATCCTGTTGCAGGAGTTGTTCGAGACACCGTATTTCTGCATTGATCAGGATGCGCGGCACTTCGCGCTCGCAACCACGGTCGATGAGAATCCAGCGCTGCGGCATTTTGCGCCTATCGCTCGGGAGCTCGGTGTGGTGCTGCCCATCAGTTTCTTTGAGCGAGCCGGTCAGGCTTTCTTCAATACCGTCGCGATGCTCGACGCCGATGGTCGTGTGCTCGGTACCTACCGAAAGTCACATATCCCAAATGGTCCCGGATATCAGGAAAAACAGTATTTCAGTCCGGGTGATACGGGTTTTCGAGTGTGGTCGACACGATTCGGTCGTATCGGTGTCGGTATCTGTTGGGATCAGTGGTTTCCTGAATGCGCGCGTGCCATGGCGCTCCAAGGCGCTGAATTGCTGTTGTATCCGACGGCCATCGGCAGCGAGCCGCCACCGGCGCCGCCGCTCGATTCGCGTCGTCATTGGCAACGCGCTCAACAAGGTCATGCCGCAGCGAACGTCATGCCGTTGCTTGCGGCCAACCGTTGGGGTGTCGAGCGGTCGATCCAACGGCCCGATGAGGTGTTCATTCGCTTTTACGGCTCCTCGTTTATCGCCGACGCGAGCGGGGCGCTCGTAGCAGAGGCGGGAGATGAGGGCGATGCCGTGTTGACGGCCAGTTTCGATCTGGCTGAGCTTGCGGTCCAGCGGGCGAGTTGGGGCGTCTTTCGCGACCGACGGCCCGATTTGTACGGGTCGATCACGAGCTTTGATGGCGTGTGAACGAGGCTCCGATTCCGGTCTGGGTCGTAACAGGTCCGTTAGGCTCTGGTAAGACGACCGCGTTATCGCAGCTCGTTGCGGCCAAGCCCGCTTCAGAGAACTGGGTTGTTCTCCTCAATGAATTCACCGACGCGGGTATCGATGCGCTGACGGTGGCGTCGGCTGCGACGGGCCCATTCGATGTGCGGCTCGTCCCCGGTGGCTGTCTCTGCTGCGCGGGTGAAGCGGATTTTCGTCGCAATCTCAATGAGCTCGTCACCATCACACGACCAAATCGCATTCTGGTTGAACCCTCGGGCCTTGGGCATCCGGCCGGGATCATCGATGAACTGTTGGCTCATCAAGCCGCTGGCCGTATTTCGCTCGAATTGATCATAGGTCTGATGACGGCTGAGGATCTCGCCAAAGTAGACGCCGATGAGATCACTCGGGCGGTTGCCGAGATCGCCGATGTGCTCTTGCTCAGCAAGCGTGATCTGGCGTCACCTGAGGATCGCGTTGTTTTCGATACGCTCGTCGCTGCGCTTTTTCCGGCCAAGCGTGCGAGCGGTGCCTGGCATCGCGGCGATTCCTTGCAGCCATGGTTGGTGTACGCGGGGTCATCCGAGGCGCCGCGCTCGGCTGTGTCGCGATCGATCTTGCACGACCATGAGCGTCACCGTCATGAGGAACATCCACATCGGCATTGGGGTGAGATCGTCGCGATCGGACCCGGTGCCGAACGACGTCTGATCGAGGTGTTGGAGCGTCAGGGTGCGCGGTGGCTGTTTGATCGCTCGTATGAGTTTTCCGAAACGCGTTTGATGGCGGCACTGCTGGCCGACACCGAGCTCACTCGTGCGGTTGAGCGATTCAAGGCCGTTGTTCGAGTCGGCGAGGATGAGTGGGTGTTGCTGCAACGCGCGGGGGCGCGTCTGCAAGCGACACCGACCTCTTGGCGACGTGATCATCGGCTCGAGGTGCAGAACGTGCCGGGGATACCGCTTGATTTGTCGCAATGGGATGCGCTGTGGGCGCACTGCCAATCGACTCGGTAGAAGATGATCGCGCCTGGCTCGCGGGCGCTTTCTCGGCTGCCGTCGAGTCGGTGCATCCGCGAGTGGCGTTGGCGCACCTCGCGATGCCGATACCCGAGCCGAAGGGCTTTGGACGCCGTCGACTGATCGCGATCGGCAAGGCGGCGGGTGCCTTTGCGCGAGCGTTCGTCGATCGATATTCCATCGATGATGGCATCGTGATCGCGCCGCCTGATGCGCCGGCATTAGTTACCGGATTGATCGACGTGCCGGGGGATCATCCGGTGCCAAGTGAGGCGAGCTTGGCTGCCGGTCTTCGTCTATGGGACTTCATAGGCCAAGTGAATGCCGATGATGTCTACATCGTTTTATTGACCGGCGGTGCCTCGGCCTTGTGTGTTTTGCCGATCGAGGGCGTCACACTCGAGCAGAAGCGCCACGCGACGATGCAGCTTATGCATGCGGGCGCCTCGATTGCGGAATTGAATCAGTTGCGGCGTCGCCTGTCACGGATCAAAGGTGGTGGGCTCGAGCGACGTCTGGCGCCAGCGCGGTGCATCACGCTCGCGATTTCGGACGTGCAGGGCGATGACCCTGAGGTCATCGGCTCGGGTCCGACGATGTCATCGGCAGCGTCGCTTGCCAACTATGTCGTCATCGCGACGTTGGACGATGCGCTGCGAGCGGCGAGGGCGTACGCGGCCGCAGACGGTATCGAGATTATGGATCTAGGACGCACGCTATACGGCTCCGTTGAATCGGAAGCCGTACGCATCGTGGCGGAGATCCACCGTTGCCGTGCGGCACGGCGATTCGGCGATCGCCCGACACTGTTGTTGGCGGGTGGTGAGCCCGTGATTACCGTTCAGGGCGACGGCGTGGGTGGTCGAGCACAACATCTGGCCTTGGCGATCGGCGCGCAACTTGATGGGCTAGAGGGCGTCACCGTGCTCGCTGGAGGTACCGACGGGATCGATGGGCCTACTTCGGCTGCAGGCGCTTTTGCCGACGGGGCTACTGCCCCGCGTTTACGGGCGAGGCGTCTCAATGCCGCCGATGTTTTGTCGCGTTGTGACTCGCATTCCGCGCTCGCTGCCATCGGCGATCTGTGGGTCACGGGCAGAACGGACACCAACGTCGCTGATCTGCTCTTGGTGTTGATCCGTCCGGCTAGAATGGTTCCATGACTCAGGTTGTTCAAAGCATCGCCGTGATCGGCGGTACAGGCCAGCTCGGCGCGGCGATCGCGCGTCGGCTCGCGAAAGCGGGTAAATCCATCATCATCGGTTCGCGCGATCCGGTGAAGGCGGAAGCGGCGGCTCGGCAGCTCGGTGCAGAGCTCGGTTGCGAGGTGGCCTTCGGCGGTAATGTCGCGGCGGCCGATGCGGCGGAGGTGGTCATTTTGACCGTCCCGTTTGCATCGCAGCGCACGACGCTCGAGGATATTCGCAGCAGTGTCAGCGGCAAGATCGTGATCGATACCACGGTGCCATTGATGCCACCGAAAGTGATGCGAGTGCAATTGCCTCCCGAGGGCAGTGCGGCGCAGCGGGCTCAGGAGATTTTGGGTGAACCCGTGCGGGTCGTTTCGGCATTCCACAATGTCGCTGCCCACAAGCTGATGACCGATGCGTTCGTCGAGTGTGACGTCTTGGTTTTCGGTGACGACAAGGCAGCGCGCGAAGTGGCGGTCTCCATTGTCGACGCCTGCGGATTGCGCGGCTTGCACGGCGGCGTGCTGGCGAATTCTGCTGCAGCGGAAGCGATGACCTCCGTGCTGATCTTCCTCAACAAGAATTACTCGGTCGATGGGGCCGGCGTGCGGATCACGGGACAAATGACGGTCCCTGTCGCGCGCTAAATTCATGGCGGCACTGGAGCTTCGGGCTCTCGATGGGATACCGGAGATTCTTCCCGGCGACGATCTCGCGTCGATTCTGCAAGCGGCGCTGCGTGAAAATGACATCGGGCTGCAGCCAGGTGACGTGCTTGTCGTCGCGCAGAAGATCGTTTCGAAAGCGGAGAATCGTTTTCTCGACTTGCGCAGTCTGAACCCTTCTGTACGCGCCATCGAGCTCGCAAACCGCATCGGCAAGGAGGCCTCTTTTGTCGAGGCCGTGCTCCGAGAGTCCAGCGAAGTCGTGCGAACGGCCCCCAATACTTTGATCACCCGACACCGTGCGGGTTATGTCATGGCCAACGCGGGTATCGATCGATCCAATGTGCCGGGCGACGAGCACACGGTGTTGCTATTACCCGAAGATTGCGACGCTTCTGCCGCTCGCTTGCGTGCCCAGTTTCCAAAACCTCCGCCCGGTATCGTCATCAGCGACAGTTTCGGTCGACCGTGGCGCGAGGGTGTGGTCAATGTGGCGCTCGGTGTGTCGGGTGTCGTCGCGCTGATCGATCGGCGAGGCGGCGTTGATCGACATGGCCGAACCTTGCAGGTGACCCAGATTGCGCTGGCCGATGCCATTGCAGCGGCGGCGGGCATTGTGATGGGCGAGACGACTGAGGGCACGCCCGTTGTTTGGGTTCGCGGGCTTGCAGCCCACGCTACAGAGAGCGATCTCGGGTCGACCTCATTACTGCGTCCACGAACACACGATTTGTTCACATGACGACGCCACGCGTCATCCTGCTCTGCGGTGGTGTCGGTGGTGCGAAAGTGGCGTTGGGCCTTGATCGATTATTGCCGCCGGGTGACCTAGCGATCATCGTGAACACGGGCGACGATTTCGATCATCTGGGCCTGCGAATTTGTCCCGACCTCGATACCGTTCTTTACACGCTCGCGGGCGTCGTGCACCCGGAGCAGGGCTGGGGGCGCGCCGATGAGACGTTTACGATGCTCGATGAGCTCGTTCGGTGCGGTGGTCCCGGTTGGTTCCGGTTGGGCGATCGGGATCTGGCGTTGCATCTGCAGCGCAGCCTGCGTTGGCGTCGCGGTGATCGGCTGACCGATATCACGGCGGATCTCGCGTCAAAGTTTGACCTTCGCTCGACGATCCTGCCGATGACCGATAGCGTCGTCGCCACACGCCTCGATACCGCTGAAGGTGCGCTCGATTTCCAAGACTATTTTGTTCGTCGTCGCTGTACGCCGGTGGTTCGCCAGATCCACTACGACGGAGCGCAGTCGGCGCCAATATCGCCGCAGTTGTTGCAGGCACTGATGAGTCCGCGGCTCGAGCGTATCGTTATCGCGCCATCCAATCCGCTGTTGAGCATCGCGCCAATTCTGTCGATTCCGGGGATGTGCGACCGGCTCCGTCGCGCGGGGGTGCCGATCGTGGCAGTGGCGCCGTTGATCGGTGGTCGCGCCATTAAAGGACCGACCGCCAAGCTGATGCAAGAATTGGGTATGCGAGCCGGTGTGGTCGGAGTTTACGAGTTCTATGCCAAGCGGTATGCAGGTCTGCTCGATGCCATGTTGATCGATCAGACGGATGGCCACGAAGTGACCGAAATCGGTTGTGTCGTGGCGTTGACCGATACCTTGATGCAGACTGTGGATGATCGTCTGCGTGTCGCGCAGAGCGTGCTCGAGTTATCGGTCAAAGGGGGTCGACCGTGACGCGAATCGTGGCCGTCGTGCCAGTCCGTTCCTTGTCGGAAGGTAAATCTCGCCTTGCCGATGTGTTATCGCCGCGCCGGCGCGCAGCGTTGATTGAGTCCATGCTATCGCGCGTGCTCGGGTCACTGCGGGCTGCGAAAACTATTGATCGAATTGTCGTCGTCAGTCCCGACGAGACTGTATCGCTTCCGGTCGGTGTCGAGCGAGTGCGTGATCGTGGCTTGGGTCTGAACGAGGCGATCCAGTTTGCGCGTCAACGCATCGACGCTTCGGCGGGTGCCATGCTCGTCGTTGCCGCTGATGCGCCGCAAGTCACGTCCGCCGAAATCGATCGACTGGTTGAGCGGGCGCGTGATGTGGAGATCGCGATCGTTCCCGATCGACACGGTCTCGGTACCAACGCACTGTGGATGCGATTGCCCACTCGCTTTGAGCCGCAGTTCGGCTTCCACAGTGCGCAAGCGCACGTGGATGAGGCGAAACGGCTCAGTCTCAGTCACCTCGTATTGCCGGTACCTGGTCTCTCGCACGATGTCGATGTCGAGAGTGATCTCGATGGTGAGCCGATGCCCGATGAAGTCGCGCGTCTGCTCGCCGACGAGAGTGACATGCCGGCCTTGTTGCGTCGTGCGGAGAAACTCACCACGACCGGGTTCGGTACCCGCGTGGGTTACTCGCGAAAAGTATTCATCCCGCTGACGCATTGGTGTCGTGACGTTTGTCATTACTGCACCTTTGCCGCTCCACCACGTAAGGGTTCGCGCGCGTTCCTGACGATCGACGAAGTGCTCGACATCGCTCGCGCGGGTGTCGCAGCAGGTTGCGACGAAGCCTTATTCACTCTTGGCGATAAACCGGAGTCGCGATACGCGGCCGCTCGAGCGGAACTCGTCGCACTTGGTTTTTCGAGCACGCTCGAATATTTGGCCTATTGCGCGAGAAGAGTTTTCGAAGAGACGGGTTTGCTGCCGCATCTAAATCCGGGCCTGATGAGTACAGACGAACTCACGCTGCTTCGGCCCGTATCCGTGTCGATGGGCATCATGCTCGAGAGCGCTGCGAGCCGTCTGTGCGAGAAGGGCGGACCACATCATCGATCGCCCGATAAAGATCCTACGCGGCGACTTGCGACCATTGATGCGGCCGGGGCGCTATCGATTCCGTTCACTTCCGGCTTGTTGATCGGTATCGGCGAGACTCGAGCAGAGCGAATCGAGACCTTGCTTGCCTTGCGGGCAAGTCACCAGCGGTACGGGCACTTGCAGGAAATCATCATCCAGAATTTCCGCGCGAAGAGCGGCACGCGCATGGCCGATGCTCCCGAACCCTCGCTGGAGGATTTGCAATGGACCATTGCTGTCGCCCGCTTGATCTTCGGCAAGGCGATGTCCATTCAGGCGCCACCCAATCTCTCGCCCGGTGGCTTGCGTGCCTTGGTGGCCGCCGGCGTCAATGATTGGGGCGGTGTGTCACCGGTCACGCCCGACCACGTGAATCCCGAAGCGCCATGGCCCACGTTGCCCGCGTTAGAGCTACAAACAGCAGAGGCAGGGCGGTGGTTGGTCCAACGACTGCCGATCATTCCATCGTACGCCTGTGAGCCTACCCGTTGGCTCGATCCTGCTCTGCAGAGCGCCGTGTTGCGGCGCATCGATGCCACCGGTTACGCCCTCGAACGCGACTGGCATGCGGGAGCGGGCGATTTGCCACCGCGGCGGTACCGCGCGCGGCATCGTCGGTGGTTTGCCCCGCGTGTGCGGCAACGCGCGCTGCAGCAGGCCGTGCAACGTTGCCTCGAGGGGGAGGTGCCAAGCGAAGCTGAGCTTGCCCGATGGTTTGAGGCCGATGGTGACGACTTCGGGCTGTTGGTTCGTGCCGCCGACGAATGTCGGCAGCGAGTCAATGGCGATCAGGTGACCTACGTCGTCAATCGCAACATCAACTATACGAACATCTGTACCCACTCCTGCGGCTTCTGTGCGTTTGCCAAAGGGCGTGGCGCTCGCTCGCTCCGTGGTCCGGGGTATCTGCTCGATCTCGATGAGATCGCGCGGCGCGTGGCGGAGGCGAGTGATCGCGGAGCCACCGAAGTATGTTTGCAGGGCGGCATCCATCCGTCATTCAATGGTCAGACTTATCTCGATATCGTACGCGCCGTGAAGGCGGCGGCTCCGTCCATCCATGTGCACGCATTCTCGCCGCTTGAAGTCACCCACGGTGCGCGGACCTTGGGGTTGAGCGTTGGTACATTTCTAGAGCGTTTGATGGCGGCGGGTTTGCGCAGCCTGCCGGGAACGGCAGCTGAGATCCTGAGCGACGATGTTCGCGACACCATTTGCGCTGACAAGGTGTCGACGGAAGAGTGGCTTGAGGTCATGCGCACTGCGCATGAGATCGGTCTGCGTAGTACGGCGACGATCATGTTCGGCCACGTGGAGCGACCGATTCACTGGGCGCGTCACCTGCTGGCATTGCGAGCGTTGCAGGAAACTACGGGTGGCTTTACCGAATTCGTGCCGCTGCCGTTCGTTCATATGGAAGCGCCGCTATGGCGCAAGGGACTCGCCCGAAGTGGGCCGAGTTGGCGCGAGTCGATGTTGATGCACGCTGTCGGACGGCTCGTGCTGTATCCCTCGTTTCAAAACATCCAATGCTCGTGGGTGAAGCTCGGTCGTGAGGGGGCCTTCGAGGCTTTACGCGCCGGTGCCAACGACATCGGCGGCGTCTTGATGAACGAATCGATCACGCGCGCCGCGGGCGGCGTTAACGGTCAGCAGATGAGTGAGAGTGCATTGGTCGGCATCATTCGCTCAGCAGGGCGAGTGCCGCGCGAACGGACGACGCTTTACGGTGTGCCACAACGGTCGGAGTGGCAGGAGCCGTGGTTGAAGGCAGGTTGCCTCGGCGAGACAGCCCTCGGAGTCAACGCAACCGGGGAATGACGTGCTGACCGATAATGTCGAGCGCTTCCATCGGATCGTCGTGAAGTCGTAGCGCGCATTCAGTGAGGCCCGCCGCTGCGAACATTTGAAAGCGCTCGATTTCTCGATCGAGATCTTCGAGCCCACCGGTCGAGGTGAAGTATTCGCACATCCGGTTCGAGATCGATTCGGGTACTTCCTTGACGTTTCCTGAGCGGTCGAACCAGGACGCCACATACTTGTCGTAGTTGTCGCGAACCATCTGCGCTTCATCTTCGCTGAGGCACTGTTGAATCAGTTCTTTCTGCAACTTGATCGCACGCCAAGGCAGTTCGCGGCGTGACTCGCGATAGCCCGCGGCGCGCTCGCGCTTCAAGTGCCAAGCCCAGAAAGTATTGGTCCGTAGCGGTGCCATGCCGGCCTCGCGCTTGGCAGCGCCTTCGTTGACCTCGCGCATGGCATTCGCCATGACTTCAGGCGGCGTACAGCCGATGAATACGCCGTCAGCAACGCGCGCTTCCATCCGCATCATTTGGCCGCGATAGGCGGTACCGTAGACGAGCGGTGGATTCGGCGCATGTACCCAGTCATAGGTGCAGGGCAGGTTGATGACGAAATCCTCGCCCTTATAGCCCTGCTTGAGCTTGCCGTAACCGGCGCCGCGAACGATCTCGATCCCTTCTCGCGTGGCTCTGACGATCTTCTCGGGTCGCTGTATACCCATGGCATCGATGTTGCCTTCGCCAGCGCCCATCGCGATGACGGCGCGGCCACCGGCGATTTCGTTGAGCGAGAGCAGGCTATTGGCGATCTTGAGCGGGTGCATCTCGAAGGGACTTACCGCCAGCGGGCCGATCAGCATGTGTTTCGTTTGCTGCGCGAGCGGTACTAAGGAGAGAAAACAGTCCCAGTGCGCGAAGAAGTTGGAACTCCACAGCGCTCGAACGCCATAGCTTTCGGCTTTGACGCCGATTTCAGCGACCTGCGAAGGGGTGAGATCAGGCTCGAGGATGATGTCGATTTGCATGCGCCGAAGGTTATCAGGCGCAGTAGATCCGATGCAGCGTTTCGACCACTTGAGCTGCGGGTCCGTCCGCCAGGGAGTAATGGACGGTTTGGCCGTCGCGCCGGGTTTGCACGATGCCGGCCTCGCGCAAGACCGCCAAGTGCTGCGACAGCGCAGACTGGCTCAAGGGAAGCAGTTCGTTCAGCTCGCCAACCGACATCTCGTTACTGGCGAGATTGCAAAGAATCATCAGCCTTTGTTCATTGGCCAAGGCCTTCAACAGGTTCGATGCAGCCACCGCGTGGGGACGCATAGCCGCAGGTATGGCGGTCGGCGCTTTGATCTTTCGAGAGCGCTGGGCAACGGATTGCATAGCCGAAATATTACATCAGGGGTTGCTAAATAAGCAAATGCTAATATAATCTTGGCCATGAGCACGCCGATACCGACCGTAACCCCGTTCTACGACGCTGCGACCTCGACGTTCAGTTACGTCGTCGTTGATCCGACGACCTCGGTTGCCGCAATCATCGATCCTGTTCTCGATTACAACCCGGTCACTCGCGCGCGGAGCACGCACTCGGCGCGAAAGCTGCTCGATTTTGTTGTCCTCCACGGTCTTAAGGTGCAGTGGATCCTCGAGACGCACGCGCATGCAGACCATCTGAGTTCGGCTCAATGGTTGAAAGGGCAGCTCGGTGGGCAGCCGCGCGTCGGGATCGGTGCCCGAATCCGCGAGGTTCAAGAAGCGTTCAAGGTTCGTTTGTCATTGGAGCCCGACTTTCGAGCTGATGGCAGTCAGTTCGATGCGTTGTTCAACGACGGTGAGAAGCTGCTGCTTGGCTCGATTCCCCTTGAGGTCATTGCCACGCCCGGCCACACGCCTGACAGCGTGACGTATTTGATCGGCGATGCCGCATTTGTCGGTGACACCTTGTTCGCACCGCGCTATGGCACGGCGCGCTGCGATTTTCCCGGCGGCGATGCGCGTACGCTGTATGCCTCTATGCAACGTCTGTTGTCGCTGCCCGCACAGACACGCATCTATCTTTGCCACGACTATCCAGCAGAGGGGGTGGCACCGCAGTTTCTGACGGATCCGCTCGCTCAGCGGCAGAACGTCCATCTCAAAGATGCGGTCGCGGTCGAGGATTTCGTCAAGCTACGCGAGACACGTGATGCCACGTTATCGCCGCCTAAGTTGTTGGAGCCGTCGCTGCGGGCGAACGTGCGCGCGGGTCATCTATCCGATTCCTTTTTCGATGCTAAGGGGGTTATGCCATGAACATTGATCGTTTCGTGCTGGCTTTTGCGGGCACTGTCGTACTCGTCAGTCTGTCACTCGGTATCTGGATGCATGCGAACTGGTTTTTCCTCACCGCATTCGTCGGATTGAATCTGTTGCAGTCGTCTTTCACGGGCTTCTGTCCGTTAGCCATCGTCCTGCGTAAGTTAGGCCTGCAATCGGGTGTGGCATTCAAATGACGAGTCGTCGCGCTTCGCTCGGCCTGTTGGTGTTGCTCAGTTTCGTTAGCGGCTGTGGCTCATCTGCGCCGACCGCTCCCTCGGCAGAGCAGTCCGCGCCGTTCGAAGTCTTGACCATCAAGGCTACTGCGAGCGGCGATGAGCGCTGGTTGGATGGTCGGGTCGAAGGCGTCGATCAAGCGACGATCACCGCACAAACGAGCGGCGAGGTCTCCGCCGTTTCGAAGGAAATCGGCGATCGGGTTTCTGCTGGCGATATCGTATTGCGCTTGCGCGGAACCCAGCAGCGTAGCGGCTTGCAGCAGGCCGAGGCGGCGCTGCGTTCCGCTCAGGCGCGTGAGGTGGAAGTACAGGCGCGCTTCGCGCGAATGTCGTCGTTATTCGAGCGAAAAGCGATCGCCAAGGCCACATTCGATGAGGCGCTTGCACAGCGAGAGGCGGCGGTGGCGCAAGTCGTTGCGGCTCGTGCTGCGGTGACAGCGGCGCGCGAGACGGTCTCGTACACGATGGCATCGGCGCCGTTTGCCGGTGTGGTGACCGATCGATATGTGCGAGTTGGCAGTGTCGTTGCCCCGGGAATGCCGCTCTTTGCGGTCTCTGCAACGGACCGATTGCGCGTCGTGACCGATGTGCCAGAGGAGTTTGCCGCGGCAGTGCGTGCACGGGGTGAGGTACTGATACAGCACGGCGCTGAACGAGTCGCGGGTCGCAACGTGCTCGTGCAGCCGCGAACGGGCGAGGGTACGGGTGCCGTCGGTCTGCGGGTCGATCTGCCCACGAACATCCAAGATGTGCAGCCAGGAATGATCGTCAAGCTAGCGGTGGTCACGGGTATGGCAGAGCGACTGACCGTGCCAGTGTCGAGTGTGACTACTCGGGGCGAAGTCACGGGCGTTTACGTCTTTGATCCGGCTAACGGGCGCATTTCATTTCGTCAGTTGCGCCTTGGGCGAGTGATTACCTCCAATGCAGAGGTGCTGGCGGGTTTGGCAGACGGTGAGCAGGTTGCCGCCGATCCTGAGCTCGCGATGCGGTATCTCGCGCAGGTTCGGAGCACGCAATGAGTCGTGGCGAGCAGCAGCCCCTCGGTATATCGGGGCGGCTAGCAGGGTACTTTCTCAATAATCAAATCACGCCGCTCTTGGCCTTGGCCGCGATGCTGCTCGGCCTGTTTGCCGTGTGGGTCACACCGCGCGAGGAAGAGCCGCAGATCGACGTGACCTTCGCCAACATCTTCATTCCGTTCCCGGGTGCGAGTTCGACTGAAGTCGAGTCGCTGGTCGTGGGTCCGATGGAGCGAGTGCTAGGTGAAATTGCCGGTGTAAAGCACATCTATTCCGTGTCGCGCCCTGGAATGGGCGTGATTACGGTTCAGTTCGAGGTCGGCGAGGCACGTACCGAGGCGGTGGTCCGTCTCTATAACGCCATCTACTCGAATCAGGATTGGAGACCACCAGGATTGGGCGTGCTTCAGCCATTGGTCAAACCCGGTGGTATAGAAGACGTTCCGATTCTGACGCTGACGCTTTGGAGTCGCGATGCTTCGCGTAGTCCCGACGCGCTCGCCCAAGTCGCGCGCTCGCTGCAGACTGAGATCAAGCGCGTTCCTGGTACACGAGATGTCTATGCCGTTGGCGCACCGGATCATCTGGTCAAGGTCGAGCTCGATCCGCGGCGCGTCGCAGGTCGAGGTCTGACTTTCGGCGACATCATCCAATCTTTGCAAGCGACCAATCGTGCGCTACAAGCTGGTGCCGTGGTGGGAGATGATTCATCTGCGCCGGTTCAGGTCGGTGGATTTCTCGCCGATCGTGACGAGGTGGCGGCGCTCGTGGTGGGTGTCGCAAACGGGCGACCGGTGTATCTCGAGGATGTGGCCGATATTCGTGTCGGCGCAGCGCAGTCTGAACAATATGTGAGCTTCAGCACTGGGCCTGCATGGCAGGGTAGCGAGGTTGGCAGCACTGTCCGCGGGCATAGCGCAGTGACGGTTGCAATCGCTAAAAAGCCGGGTGAGAACGCGATCGATGTGGCTGGCAAGGTGCTCGATCGGGTCGATGTTTTGCGCGGTGTCTATATCCCGGATGACGTCGAAGTCACGGTCACTCGCAACTACGGTGAAACCGCAAACGAAAAAGCCACGCAACTGATGCAGAAGTTGCTCTTCGCGACGATTTCCGTCGTGCTCCTCGTGATGCTCGCCATGGGTCGTCGTGAGGCGCTCGTTGTTGGTGTCGCCGTCATTGTGACCTTGGCTGCGACGCTCTTTGCGTCCTGGGCCTGGGGATTCACGCTCAATCGAGTGTCGTTGTTCGCATTGATTTTCTCGATCGGTATTTTGGTTGACGATGCCATCGTGGTGGTCGAAAACATTCATCGACATCGCTTGCTGTACTCGGGGACGCTCGAATCATTGATTCCCCGTGCGGTCGACGAAGTGGGTGGGCCAACGATTCTGGCTACTTTCACGGTCATTGCGGCTTTGCTGCCGATGGCCTTCGTGAGCGGCTTGATGGGGCCTTACATGAGCCCGATCCCGATCAACTCCAGCATGGGTATGCTGCTCTCGCTGCTGATCGCTTTGATCTTCACGCCGTGGCTTTGTCGAAAGCTGCTCGGCGGTCATCACGAGTCCGACAAAACGCCCGGCGAATCGAGCAAATTCGATCAGCGCGTCGCCGCGTTCTTTGAGCAATCACTACGACCGTTCTTGTCGGGCGCTGATCCGCGTGCGCGTCGGCACAAGCTGTATGCAGGCATCGGGATTGCGATCGTGGCGGCTATCGCACTCGCACTGCTGCAGCTGGTCGTTTTGAAGATGCTGCCCTTCGACAACAAGTCGGAGTTTCAGGTCGTTCTCAATATGCCCGAGGGCACGCCGGTCGAGACAACCGCTAGGGTGCTCGATGAATTAGCCAGTGTCATTGAGGCCGTGCCGGAGGTGACTGACTATCAGGTCTACGCCGGTACTGCGGCGCCCATCAACTTCAATGGGCTTGTCCGACAGTATGGCCTGAGACGCAGCGCTGAACTCGGCGATATCCAAGTCAACTTGTTGCCGAAGTCCGAGCGAGATCGCTCGAGTCACGAAGTGGCCTCGTCCGTGCGAGAGGCACTGACAGCGATTGGTCGGCCGTACGGCGCCTCTGTGCAAGTGGTTGAGGTGCCTCCGGGACCGCCGGTGCAGGCACCGATCGTCGCTGAGATCTACGGCGCGAGTGCCGCGGAGCGCGCCGCGTTGGCTCGTGAAGTTCGCTCGGTCTTCGACGCGACGAATGACATTGTCGATGTCGATGACACCATGCCTGCGTCGGCGCGACGCTGGTTGCTTGAGGTCGATCGGAACAAGGCCGCATTGCTCGGCGTTAGCCAACAGCAGATTACCGAGGTCGTGGCAGCAGCGGTGGGCGGCTTCAATGCCACCTATCTTCGTGTCGGTGGTGGACAGGAGCCGGTGCCGGTACGGCTCGAGTTGCCCTTCGGTGACAAGGCACGCATTCAAGACTTGATGGGCTTGGAGCTACGATCGCAATCGGGCGCTAGGGTGCGACTCGGAGCCGTTGCGACGGCGCGCGAACTTTCTTGGGATGGTGATATCCATCACAAGAATTTACTGCCTATCACCTACGTCACTGGCGACATGGCGGGCAAACTCGACAGCCCACTCTACGGGATGTTCCGAATTATCGGGGCGTTCGATGGGCGCAAGGTCAACGGCGTTGAGCCTGTGCATCATTTCATCGCGCCGCCGGACGATCCTTCGGAGCTCGCGATCAAGTGGGACGGCGAGTGGCAGATCACGTACGAAACCTTCCGCGACATGGGGGCGGCCTATGCGGTCGGGTTGGTGTTGATTTATCTGCTCGTCGTTGCACAGTTCGGTTCGTACTTCGTACCGCTCATCATCATGGCGCCGATTCCGCTTACCATCATCGGTGTGATGCCGGGTCATGCACTACTTGGTGCGCAGTTCACGGCCACCTCGATGATCGGCATGATTGCGCTTGCCGGCATCATCGTGCGCAATTCCATCTTGCTCGTAGATTTCATCAACACCGAGCGTGCCGCCGGCCGAGATCTGGCGGATGCGGTTGTCGCAGCGGCGACGGTACGTGCGAAGCCCATCGCCTTGACGGCGCTTGCGGCGATGACCGGTGCGTTCTTCATTCTCGATGATCCCATTTTCAACGGCTTAGCTATTTCGTTGATCTTCGGAATCTTTGTCTCCACCGTCTTGACGCTCGTCGTCATACCGGTGGGTTACTTCGCCTACCTCTCGAGGAGAAACTGAAATGGCTCACATCGTCATCGTAGGTGCCGGAATCGGCGGCGTGCCGGCGGCTTTTGAGCTACGCAAGAAGCTCGGTAAGGAACACCGGGTGACGTTGCTCGGCTCCTCATCTTACTTCGAATTCACCCCCTCGAATCCGTGGGTCGCGGTGGGTTGGCGCAAGACTGACCAGGTCCGAGTCGAGATGCGTGAGCCGCTCGAGTCGAAGGGTATCCAGTGGATCCCGGAAAAAATCGTTGCCATCGATGCGCCCGGTAATAACGTCACGACGACCGCGGGGCATCGTCTGGACTACGACTATCTCGTGATCGCAACCGGCCCCAAGCTGTCCTTCGAGGAGGTGCCGGGTCTTGGCCCGCACGGCGGCTATACCCATTCGATCTGTACGCATGAGCACGCCGAAAAGGCGTGGGCGGCGTATCAGGAATTTTTGAAGAATCCAGGTCCGATCGTGATCGGCGCAGCGCCGGGAGCAAGTTGCTTCGGCCCTGCCTATGAATTCGCGATGATCCTTGATGCCGACTTACGCAAGCGAAAAATGCGCGATCAAGTGCCGATGACCTATGTGACGAGTGAGCCCTACATCGGCCACATGGGCTTGGGTGGTGTCGGTGACAGCAAGGGGCTCATGGAGTCTGAACTGCGTCAGCGCCATATCAAGTGGGTAACGAATGCGAGGGTCACGCAAGTAAAACCTGGCGAGGTTTGCCTGTCAGAGATGGATGAGGAGGGCAGTCCGAAGAAAGAACACGTCTTGCCGTTTAAGTTCTCGATGATTCTGCCGGCATTCAAGGGTGTCGACCCGGTGGCGGCCGTGCCGAATCTATGTAACCCGCGTGGTTTCGTGTTGATCGATGAGCATCAGCGCTCTAAGGCATATCGAAACATCTTTTCTGCGGGCGTTTGTGTCGCTATTCCGCCTGTCGAGGCCACACCGGTTGCTACCGGCGCACCCAAGACTGGCTACATGATCGAATCGATGGTTAGTGCGATTTGCGAGAATATAGTCGCTGATATCAAAGGTCAGCCGGCCGACGCCCGTGCGACCTGGAACGCCATTTGTCTTGCCGACTTCGGCGATACCGGGGCAGCATTCGTGGCACTCCCGCAGCTTCCGCCGCGTAACGTGACGTGGGCTAAGGCAGGAAAGTGGGTGCATTTGGCGAAAATCGCTTTCGAGAAGTATTTCCTGCGCAAAGTGAAGACAGGCTCTTTGACGCCCGTCTACGAAACCTATGTGTTGAAAGCGCTCGGTATCGTTTCCTTGCGAGAGAAAAAATCCTGATGCGATATTCATCATTCCGAGCCGGGCTGTGGCTGGTGGTGGCAGGGCTTCTGCCCGGTGGCCTGAATGCGGGTGAGTCGTTGTCGCAGGCGTGGAGCAAGGCGTTGGCAACCGATGCCGGCTTGGCTGCGGTGAGTCTGGATACCGAAGCCGCTCGCGCGGGTGAGCGGGCGGCGAGAGCGGCCCGCTTACCGCAGATCGAGGTTGGTGCGTCGTACACGAGGATGGCGGATGCACCGGCGTTGTCGGTTGTCACCCCGGAGTTCGCATTCATCTCGCCGCGTATCTTCGACGACGATGATTTTGTCATGCGTCATGCTCAGCTCAGCTTGCCGATTTTCGCAGGGGGCAGTTTGTCATCCGGAGTGAGAGCGGCAGACGCTGCACGCCAGGCGGCAGAGTCCGATGAACGTCGCGCGCGAGCCGATCTCAAGCTGGCCGTTGCAGAGACTTACCTCGGTGTGTTGCGCAGCCAGCGTGCATTACGCGCCGCAGAGGCAAGCGTGGCTGCACTCGAATCACACCTGCAGGATGTGACCGCGATGGTCGAGGTGCAGGCGCGAGCGAACACAGATTTGCTCGCTTCTCGAGTGGCTACCGCTGGCGCCAAACAACAACTGACCCGTGCACGCCTTGGGGTTGCCACGGCACTTGGTCACTACAACCGGCATTTGGGTGAGCCGCTTGATCGTGTGGTCGAGCTCGAGGCAGTCCCTCCGGCTGTGTTGGAGATGAAGGATTCGCCGTTAGCGGAGCTGCAGGAGCGGGCCGTAAGACAACGAGGCGAGATCGCGGGACTCGATGCTCGCGCGGATTCACTCCAAGCGGCCTCGCGTGCCGAGTTCGGCAAGATGCTGCCAACGGTCGCTGTGACGGCGAGTTATCAGCAACTCGAGAACACAGTGCTCGATCGCGAAGAGTTCACGATGATGGGCGTGGGTTTTCGTTGGGCGTTGTTCGATGGAGGTCAGGCTCGGCATCGCGCTACAGCTTTGCGACGCTCGAGTGACTCGGTACGCCAGAGGCGCAACGAGTTGGAGTCGATCGTTCGTCTTGAGGTTCAGCAAGCGCGACTCGGTATCGAAGCGGCGGATGCGCGCGTTTCGCTGACGCGTGACGCGATTGCCGAGGCCAATGAAAACCTACGGATCACGCGTGATCTATATGCAGAGAGTCTCGTTACCAACACACAGGTGTTGGAGGCGATCGCTCTGCAGACGGCGGCTGAGGGACAAGCGGCGGATGCCGTTTTCGATGCGTCGATCGCGCGACTGCGATTGCTCAAAGCCATCGGAGAGTTATGATATCGCGTGTGCCACAGGTTTTCGTTCTGGGAGCCTGCGCGGTATCGTGGTGGCGGAGTCGCGTTAATCCGGATGGATGATCTTAAGGGACCGCTCAAGGGCCTTGCACAAGCCTCGAGCTTGCCGGCCAAGGTCTACTGTGATGCCGACGTGGCGCGGCGCGAGCGCGAAGCGGTCTTTCGTCGTCATTGGCAATATCTTGGCCACGAGTCTCAGTTGCCCGAGGTGGGTACGAGCCTGTTCGTTGATGTTGCCGGTATGCCGATAGTCATCGTGCGCGAGCGCGAGGGACTGCGGGCCTACGAGGCCGTGTGTCGGCATCGCGCCGGACCTCTCGAGGCCTGTCATAGCGGTGGCCAGCATTTTCTCCGTTGCCGGTATCACGGTTGGGCTTACGGCCACGACGGTGCATTGATCAACGCGACCGAGATGCAAGGGTGTGAAGATTTCGAACCGGGCGAGATTCGCTTGCCGGCTGTTGAGCTAGCTATCTTACAGGGTCTAATCTTCGCGAGACTCGTGCCAGGGCCGGTGGGCTTCGATGCGGTGACCGATGGCATACGCGAACGCCTAGCTGCCGCTGGTCACGAGCTCTCAAACCTACAGCACCACGCGACCGTCAGCTACGACATCGATTGCAACTGGAAAGTTTACGTCGATAATTTCCTCGAGGGATATCACGTCCCCTTGGTGCATCCCGGCCTCAATGCGATCCTCGACTATCGCTCTTATCGAACCGAGTTGGCCGCGTGGTATTCGTTACAATCGAGCCCGCTTGAGAGCGCACCTAACGCCTACGGCAGTGGTGAGGCGCTGTATTACTTCCTGTATCCCGCCACGATGTTGAATATCCTGCCGGATCGCCTGCAGACCAACCGAGTCGCTCCAATCGGCGCGGAGCGCTGTCGGGTGATTTTCGATTTCTTTTATCCCACCGAGTGGACGGCCGAGGCGAGGGCGCTCAAGTATGCGAGCGATAGCGCGTTCTCCGAGCAAGTGCAGCAAGAAGACATTGATATCTGCGTTGCCGTGCAGCGCAACCTCGCTAGCGGAAGCTATCGCTCAGGTCGATTCAATCCAAAGCGCGAGCAGGGTTTGCACCATTTTCAAAGGCTGTGGCTCGACGACATGCTTCCGCGCTGACGGAGCGCTCGCCGCCGCGCTACAGGAAAACGTCGCCGCCGTTCGGGCTGATGCACTGCCCCTGAAAGTGCCGCCCCGCATCGCTCGCCAGAAAAACGAAGCTCGGTGCGATGTCATCGACGTCGGCGATGCGACCGAGTGGAATAGCCTTGCGAATCTCTTCGAGCACCTCAGCAGGCACGTCATCGAGAATCGGCGTACGCGTCGCACCGGGTGCCACGCAATTGATGGTGATGTTGCGTGCGCCGATCTCGAGTGCGACGCTGCGAGTGAAAGAGAGGATCGCGCCTTTGGCGGCGGTGTAGGCCGTGAATCCCGGTGCGCCCTTGTAGGCGAGTTGCGAGGCAGTATTGATGATGCGCCCATAACCACGGGTGTACATCTGAGGCAGCACCGCACGCGTCATGAGAAAAGTGCCGCGCAGGTGCACGGCGAGCACGCGATCCCACACGGCGATATCCAGTTCATGCACCGGTGCGGCTGCGGCGATACCCGCGTTGTTGACGAGGATGTCGATGCGACCGAGCTCGCGCGTCGCGCATTCGACCATCGATGCTACGGCCTGCTCGTCGGCGATATCGGCTTCGATGACCAAGGCCCTGCGACCCATTGAGCAAATTTGATCGGCGATTTCGGAGGCCGCGTCAGCTTCACGTGGCGTAGGGTGGTTAATGACGATGTCGGCGCCGGCTGTCGCCATCGCGAGCGCAACGGCGCGACCGATACCCGAACTGCTACCGGTGATGAGGGCGATCCGATTCTGCAGGGTCATGTTTCAAAACCCCTTAAAGTCGACGAGCTCGTCGAGAGTGATGCGTGAGCGTTCAAACTGATTGACGGGGTTTTCCAACTTCGGAAATCCGACCGCCATGCCGCAATAGACCATCTCGGTCGGTGCCAAGTCGAATCGCTCGGCTAGTTGCGGTCGATAAGACGCCCATGCCTCTTGCATGCAGCTGCCGAGCCCGCGTTCCTCGAGCAGTAGCGCGACCGTCTGGATCAACATACCAAGGTGCGCCCACTGACCATGCGCAACCCGCTGATCGATGACGAAGAAGAGACCCACCGGCGCCCCAAAGAATTCGAAGTTGCGGGCGACGTGACGTAGTCGGGCGGGTTTGTCCTCGCGCGGGATGCCGAGCGCCCGATACATATCCTCGGCGAGCGTGTAGCGACGCGTACGCAACGGTTCCCACAGTTCGGGCGGATAGATGGGGAAGGGATCGGCGGATTTGCCAAAGCCAGGCGCTGAGACAGCACTTCGGGTCATCTCGACGATCGCATCTCGCGCTGCGCCGGTGACGGCGACGATGCGCCACGCCTGGATGTTGCTGCCGGAGGGAGCCCAGCGCGCGGCATCGAGTACCTCAGCGAGCAGTGCCTTCGGCACCGGGTCGGGGCGGAAGTCACGGACAGAGCGCCGCTGACGCACGGCATCGGAGACGTTCATCGGAGAGACTCCGGAAAAATGGTGGAGGCGGCGGGAATCGAACCCGCGTCCGCAAGCACTAGACTTCAGGATCTACGCGCGTAGCTCTCTCATTGAATCTCGCCTTGCGCTACCCGAGGAGCAGGGAAGACGCTCAGCCAGCACACGGTGACTCTTAGCGGGACTGCCCCGTCGCACGGCAGCCCGCGATCCTATAAGCGCGTCCCCTGATTCGGTGTTATAGGCACCAGCCGGTCAGAGGTTAGGCGGGATTAAGCCGCCAGAGCGTAGTTGTCGTCGTTG
>JBDLSG010000025.1:0-27731 GCA_039799645.1 Pseudomonadota bacterium
TTCGACCCGATGCGAAGCGCGCTGGCGTGAACGCCACTGCACGAGTAGCTGCAGCAGTGCGATCGAGTCGAGACCGCCGCTCAACGCCAGACAAAGGCGCAGGGGTTTCGAGGAGGATTGCTGAGCGAGCGCATCGAGTCGCTGCGCGACGCGCAGCGCGAGCGGGTCTATGAGCTCATTCGCGAGCTCATCGGGGGCGCGCTTCAGCCAGCCTCCGAGTAGACACCAAAGCCCGCGATGCGTGCCGCACGCTCGGCGAGCAGCGTATCGAGCGGCTTGGCACGCAGCACAGCCAGATGCTGCGCTAAGGCGTCCTGCAGCGAACGCGCGATCACGGCCGCATTGCGATGCGCACCACCCAAGGGCTCGGCGATGACTTCGTCGACGAGACCCAAAGATTTCAAACGATCGGCCGTCAGACCCATCGCATCGGCAGCCATCTCTTTCTTATCGGCGCTCTTCCAGAGTATCGATGCACAACCCTCGGGCGAGATCACCGAATAAGTGCTGTATTGCAACATCAGCAGGCGATCACAGACACCAATGGCGAGCGCGCCACCCGAGCCGCCTTCACCGATGACCACACTCACGATGGGCACACGCAGCTTCGCCATCTCGAAAAGATTACGAGCAATGGCCTCACTTTGACCGCGTTCTTCCGAATCGAGACCCGGATAAGCACCGGGGGTGTCGATGAAGGTGATGAGCGGTAGCGAGAATCGCTCGGCCAGGTGCATCAGTCGCAAGGCTTTGCGATAACCCTCAGGTCGCGGCATGCCGTAGTTACGACGCACGCGTTCTTTGGTGTCACGCCCTTTCTGATGACCGATGACGACCACCGACTCGCCGTTCAAGCGAGCGAGGCCCCCAATCAGCGCGCGATCGTCGCCGAACATCCGATCGCCATGCAGCTCCTGGAATTCGGTGAAGGCCGCCGACAGATAATCGAGTGTGTAAGGTCGCTGCGGATGGCGCGCAAGCTGTGTGATCTGCCACGGCGAGAGCTTGCCGAAGATGCTACGGGTCAGCTGCTCGCTCTTGGTCTGCAGACGCGCGATCTCATCCTGCACGTTCACCGCAGCGTCTTTAGTAACGTAGCGCAGCTCTTCGATCTTGGCTTCGAGCTCCGCAATCGGTTGCTCGAAATCGAGGAAATTAATGGGCATGCCCTGATCTTATCAGCGGTGGATATCAGCCGTAAGCCGAGTTGGCCGTGCCCGGCGGCGGACCATAGACGACCCGCAAGCCCTCGGGGCCGACCAACTGCTCGAGCGCCTCGAGCAATTCCGGGCTCGCGCGCACTTTCCATTCCGGACCGAGTTCGAGCGCCGCACTCGCCCGCTCGCCTTGATAGCGCACGCCGATCGCACAGGGACCCGGCCGATGGGGTGCGAGCGTGTCAGCCAGACGCTGCAGCATCAGGCTCTGATCGGCACCTTGCGCGCGCGGCCACACGAGCACGATGCGCAGCGCCTGCTGCTCGCGCAGGCGATCGAGCTCACTGATTTTTTTGGCCGACAGACGCCAGGTATCGCCCTGCTCATCGAACCGCAACTGCCCCTCGATCAACACCAGCGCATCCTTGACGATGAGCTCGCGATACCGCTGCATCACCTCGTCGAAGAAGGTCACTTCCATGCGTCCGGTACGATCGTCGAGCACGATGGAGGTTCGATTACCCTTCTTGCGGACCTCGTGGATGTAGCCGGCGATCGTCGCCTGCCGGCCACCAAACCAGCCGCGCTCGGGCGCGCCCTGACTCGGTCGATCACTGATGAGATCAGCGATGCGACCCGTCACAAAGCGACCGAGATCCTTCTCGTATCGATTGATCGGATGACCCGAGAGATACAGACCCAAGGTCTCACGCTCACCGGCAAGGCGCACGGTCTCGCTCCACTCCGGTTGCGCGGGCGCAAGGTGATCATCTGAAGAACTCACCGCAGCAGAGGGCGCGCTTAATCCAAAGAGATCCACTTGACCTGTGGCCTCGGCACGCGTGGCCTGCTCACCCAACTGCATCGCCGCGGGCAGTCGCGCCATCAAGGTCGCGCGATTGATGCCTAGCGTATCGAAACTGCCCGAACGAATCAGCGCTTCGAGCACACGCCGATTGACTCGATTGAGATCGAGCCGGCGACAAAAATCTTCGAGCGACGCATAAGGGCCATTCGCGACTCGCTCGCTCGTGATCGCCTCGACGGCCGCTTCACCCACGCCACGAATGGCGCCGAGGCCATAACGGACCTGTCGCTCACCGGCCACTTCGAAGGCATAAGCCGACGAGTTCACATCCGGTGGCAAGACGGTGATGCCCATGCGATCACACTCGTCTTTGAGCGTGACCACCTTGTCGGTGTGAGCCATATCGGCCGAGAGCACCGCGGCCATGAATGCCTCGGGATGATGTGCTTTGAGCCAGCCCGTCTGGTACGAGAGCAAGGCATAGGCAGCCGAGTGCGATTTGTTGAAACCGTAGCCGGCAAATTTCTCCATCAAGTCGAAGATGTAGGCGGCCTGCGACTCAGGTACGCCGCGCTCAACGGAACCCTCGACGAACTTGCCGCGTTGCTTGGCCATCTCCTCGGGCTTCTTCTTGCCCATGGCGCGACGCAGCATGTCGGCACCACCCAAGGTGTAGCCCGCGAGCACCTGCGCGATCTGCATCACCTGTTCCTGATACAGAATCACACCATAGGTCGGGCGCAACACCGGCTCGAGGCTCGGGTGCAGATAATCGATCGGACCGTCGATGCGACCGTGCTTGCGGGCGATGAAGTCATCCACCATGCCCGACTGCAGCGGACCCGGGCGGAACAGCGCGACCAATGCCACGATATCTTCGAAGCGATCGGGCTGTAACCGTCGCACGAGATCCTTCATGCCACGCGATTCGAGCTGGAAGACCGCAGTCGTTTCGCAGTTTTTGAGCAACTGGAACGTCGCCGCATCGTCCATCGGCAGATCGGCGATATCGAGCGGCGCCTCACCGCGCTTCGTGCGCGCCGCATTAATCGTACGCACGGCGTGATCGATCACGGTCAATGTGCGCAGGCCGAGGAAGTCGAACTTCACGAGACCTGCGGCTTCGACATCGTCCTTGTCGAATTGGGTGACGACCGATCCACCGCCGTCTTCGCAATAAAGCGGCGTAAAATCTTCGAGTACCGAGGGCGCGATCACGACGCCACCGGCGTGCTTGCCGGCGTTACGCGTCAAGCCTTCGAGCGACTTGGCGAGATCAATGAGGTTACGAACCTCATCATCTTCCTTGTAGAGACGCTTGAGCTCGGCCTCTTTTTCGAGTGCGGAGTCGAGTGTGATGTCGAGCTCGAACGGAATGAGCTTGGCGATCTTATCGACATAACCATAGCCGAGACCAAGCACGCGTCCCGCATCGCGAACCACCGCCTTCGCCGCCATGGTGCCGTAGGTGATGATCTGCGAAACACGCGTGCGGCCATACTTGTCCGCGACATACTCGATGACGCGATCGCGCCCATCCATGCAGAAGTCGACGTCGAAGTCGGGCATCGAGACGCGTTCGGGATTGAGAAAGCGCTCGAACAGCAGATCGTATTGCAGCGGATCGATATCGGTGATGCCGAGCGAATACGCCACTAGAGAGCCCGCACCCGAACCACGCCCCGGTCCCACGGGCACGCCATTGCCACGCGCCCAGCGGATGAAATCCGCCACGATCAGGAAGTAACCTGCGAAGCCCATCGCACAGATGACTTCAAGCTCGGTCTGCAAACGCGCGCGATAGGCATCTTGATCAACATTACCGAGACGCTCGAGACGCTGCTGCAAACCGCGCGCCGATTCAGCGCGCAAGAACTCTTCGGTCGTTTGGCCTTCGGGTACCGGATAGATGGGTAGCCGACTCTCGCCAAGCTGCAGCACCAGACTGCAACGCTTGGCGATTTCGACGGAATTCTCGATCGCCTCGGGCAGATCGGCGAATCGCTCGATCATTTCCTCGGGCGAGCGCAGGTATTGCTCGCGCGTGTAGTGACGCGGTCGCGCGGGATCGGCAAGCAACGCGCCCTCGTGGATGCACACCCTCGCCTCGTGCGACTCGAAATCATCGCTCGAGAGAAAGCGCACATCGTTGGTGGCCACGATGGGCAGTGCCGCATCGATCGCGAGCGTGACGGTCGAGGCGACGAGGGCCTCATCCTCGTCACGACCGGTACGAGTCACTTCGAGGTAGTAGCGATCGGGAAAGAGTCGCTTCCAGAAGTCGAGCAAGCCGCGCGCCTCAGCCGTCTTGCTCTGCTGCAAGGCTCGGCCAACATCGCCCTCGCGTCCGCCCGACAGCGCAATCAAACCTTCGGTTGATTCCGGTGTGAGCCAGGCACGATCGATGCGCGGCGCGCCGCGCTGCTGTCCCTCGAGGTAGGCGCGCGACACGAGACGCGTGAGTCTGCGATATCCCGCATCGTTCATGCAGAGCAGCGTGAGACGACTCGGCGGTGTTCGCTCGCCGGGTTCGGCGATCTGCAGATCGACACCGATGATGGGCTTGACGCCCTTGGCGAGCGCCTCGCGATAGAACTTCACCATCGCAAAGAGATTGTGCTCGTCCGTGACGGCGACCGCCGGCATGCCGAGCTCCGCCACGCGAGCGACGAGCTCAGGGATGCGGACCACACTGTCGACCAGCGAGTATTCGGTATGCAGACGCAGGTGGACGAAGGCGCTCATCGCGCCGCCGATTTTACCGGTCCGAAACTCCGTCGGTGGACTGAACTCGGCCCATGGGCCTTGAGGGCCGCGAGGTGGGCCGGCGTCGGATAACCCTTGTGGATCGCGAATCCATATTCAGGATGTCGCGTATCCAGTTGTTCCATAACGTGATCTCGCGCCGTCTTGGCGAGAATCGAGGCCGCACTGATCGCCGGCTGCGTCGCATCGCCCTTCACGATCGCCACCGCCTCGGCAATCCCCGCGACCCCCTCGAGGGCGGGCAGCCGATTGCCATCGACCTCGACGCGCACCGAGCCGTAGGGCGTGGCGCCCGACGCCGGCCCGAGTAAGCCGAGCACGGCGCGCCGCATCGCCAGCATCGTCGCCTGCAAGATATTGATCGCATCGATCTCCGCGGGACTTGCGACCGCCACACACCAAGCGAGCGCGCGCTCCTGCAGCAGCAACGCGAGCCGCTCGCGCTCGTTGGCATCGAGCGCCTTGGAATCTGCGAGCCCCGCTACGGGTTGCTCAGGGTCGAGAATAACGGCCGCAGCCACCACAGGCCCCGCCAGCGGCCCACGCCCGGCTTCATCGACGCCGACAACGAGTCGGCTCATGACCGGGACTCGTTCACGGAAGCCACGCGGTCACGGCAACAACTCGACGACGGCATCGGCCGCGAGCGCCGCGCCATCCTGACGCAGCGCCAGATGTACCTCTTCAAACTCCCTCTCGAGGTGGGCCCAACGAGCCGGTTCAACAAACCACTCGAGTAGCGCTCGACCGAGTGTTTCAGGGTTCGCACGTCCTTGGAAAAACTCCGGTACGACTTCGCGACCGACGAGCAAATTCGGCTGCGAGAAAAATCGGACCTTCACCAGGCCAAACCGTTGCAGCAAAAACGCCGTGATCGCGCCCAAGCGATACGCCACCACCATCGGCCGTCGCGTGAGCAAGGTTTCGAGCGTCGCCGTTCCCGAGGCGACGAGGACGACATCGGCTGCCGCGAGCACGTCGCGCGAGCGACCGTCGACGATGGTGACCGGCGTCTGCGGCGCGCATCGCTGCCACTCGGCCTCGAAGCGCTCGCGCGTAGCAGCGCTCGCCATCGGCGCGACGAAACGCACGCCCGGCCTGCGCGCAGCGAGCCACGCTGCCGCACCAGCAAAGGGCGACGCGAGGCGCGTGACCTCACCGACTCGACTACCCGGCAATACCGCCACGATCTCGCCCGTGTCGGGCAAGCCGAGTGCCCGCCGCGCGGCGGCGCGATCGGTCTGCAACGGAAACTGATCCGCCAACGGATGCCCCACGAAGCGCGCAGCAATCCCATGCCGCTCGTAGAACGCCGGCTCGAAAGGCAACAAGCACAAGATGCGATCACAGGCCGCGCCGATCTCGTGCACCCGACCCTGTCGCCACGCCCACACCTGCGGACTGACGTATTGCACCGTACGTATGCCATCGGCCTTCAAACGACGCGCCATCCCGAGATTGAACTCAGGCGCATCGATGCCGATGAAGATGTCGACATCGCGCTCGCGAAATTCGCGCAGCAGACGACGCCTCAAAGAAAACAGTCTCGGCAGATGACGCAAGATCTCGACGAGCCCCATGACCGCGAGCTCTTCGCTCGACGCCAGCGCCTCACAGCCCTCCTCGCGCATGCGCGGACCCGGTACACCAATGAAACGGGCGTTAGGTACACGCTCGCGGATCGCTGCGATGAGCGCTGCGCCGAGGTTGTCGCCGGAGGCCTCTCCGGCCACGATCGCAATCAGCGGTGCGGCCTGCGAGACCATGGATGTGAATCAGCGGATGAGGCTGCGGGTCGAGCGAGCCACGAACTCGACGAAGGGCACGAGCTCTGCTTGCGTCTTGGCGGCCTCACGCAGCTTCTCCATCGCGGCTTCGAGCGGAAGATCCATGCGATAGAGCGTGCGGTAGGCATTCTTGATGTTGCGCACTTGTTCGGCCGTGAAGCCGCGACGCGAAAGCCCCGTGGCATTGATCGAGTGCGGCGCCGCCGGATGACCCACCGCCATGACATAGGGCGGTACATCGCGCGTCACTGCCGTGTTGTTGGCGATGAAGGCATGCGCGCCGATCTTGCAGAACTGGTGCACCCCCGTGAAGCCCGCGAGGATCACGTGATCATCCACCTCGACATGCCCACCCAACGTCGCGAGGTTCGCAAACACGCAATGACTGCCGACGATGCAATCGTGCGCAATGTGCGAGGACGCCATGAAGAGATTGTCGCTACCCACGCGGGTGATGCCCTTATCGTGCGTCGTACCGCGATTGACGGTTACGTATTCGCGGAACACGTTGCGATCGCCGATTTCGACGCGAGTCGGCTCACCGGCATATTTCTTATCCTGCGGTGCATCGCCAATCGAAGCGAACTGAAAGATACGATTGTGGCTACCGAGCTTCGTCCAGCCCGTCACGATGGCATGCGGCCCTACGATCGTACCGGCGCCGATTTCGACATCGGGACCGATGATGGCAAACGGGCCAACCTCGACACCCTCGCCGAGCTTGGCAGTCGGCGCGACAACCGCGCGCGGGTCGATTCGAGTGGACTCGCTCATCAGCCCTGCCCCTTGCCCGTCTCGGGGGCCACCATCAACTCGGCCGACGCGGCTTCGACATCGCCGACGTAAGCGGCCGCCGAGAACTTCCAGATACCCCGCATCTGGCGCGTGAGTTTCGCCGTCAGGATCAATTGATCACCCGGTTCCACGGGGCGTCGGAACCGTGCCTCGTCGATACCAACGAAGAAAAAGCGCGTGTGCTCATCCGGTACGACGCCCGCCGTCACGAAGGCCAGAATGCCGGCCGTCTGTGCGAGTGCTTCGATGATGATCACCCCCGGCATGACCGGACGATACGGAAAATGCCCCGGAAAATACGGCTCGTTGTACGTGACGTTCTTCAGGGCACGGATGTGATCGCCCTTGTGGCACTCGAGCACACGATCGACGAGCAGAAACGGATACCGGTGTGGCAACTGTTTGAGGATGGCATTGATATCCAAGCTGATGATGTCCTTATCGCTCACGCTGTCATTCCTCACTCTTCGTCAAATCCAAATTCTTCTCGAGGTCACCCACGCGGCGCGCGAGGCCATCGATGCGTTTCAAGCGACCGACGATACGCCGCCAGTCTGCCGCACTCTCGGCAGGAATCCCGCCAGAGTAAACCCCGGGCTCTCGTATATCACCCGTCACGAACGTGTAGCCCGTGATGGTCACATCGTCGCAAATGCGCAAATGCCCAGCGATCCCGGCACCACCACCGATGCGACAACGCGCGCCGACGTGCGAACTGCCCGCAAG
This sequence comes from Pseudomonadota bacterium, assembly GCA_039799645.1. Taxonomy (GTDB): domain Bacteria; phylum Pseudomonadota; class Gammaproteobacteria; order Steroidobacterales; family Steroidobacteraceae; genus UBA964. The sequence goes on from JBDLSG010000025.1 coordinate 8,040, forward strand.
ACCTGCGCAACCCGCTAGCGCCGAGTGCGCACCGATCGTGCAGTTGTGCCCCACCTGCACGAGGTTATCGATGCGAACGCCATCGCCAATGATCGTATCCTCGAGCGCGCCGCGATCGATGGCGCTATTCGCGCCGATCTCCACGTCGGCACCGATGCGTACCGTGCCCACTTGTGGCACGTGCACCCAGCGCCCTTCCTCGTGCGCGTTACCGAAGCCTTCGGAACCGACGACGACGCCAGCATCGAGCACCGAGCGCGCACCGACCGTGACCCGCTCCAGCACCGTCACGCGCGCCACCAGTCGTACATCGGCTGCGAGCTCGACCTCGTCGCCGATGACACATCCTGGGCCAATGTACGCGCGCGCGCCGATCACAGCACGCGCGCCAATTACGACCAAAGGTCCGACGTGTGCGCTCGAGTCGATGCGCGCATCAGGAGCGACGACCGCTGAGGGATGAATCCCCGCTGGGCCCATCGCTTTTGGATGCAGCACATCGGCAATGCGCGCGAACGCCGCGTGTGGGTTATCGGCAATCAAACAATCGACCGGCGACTGCTCGACCAGGTTCGCCGGCAAAATGACTGCCGCCGCGTTGGCCGTCGCCAACTCGTCGATGCGTTTTGGGTTCGCCAAAAATGCGATGCCCCGTGGACCGGCGCCGGCCAAAGTGCCGACGTGATCAACGGGGCGATCGGGATCACCGCGGAGCGCGAGCCCGAAACGGACTGCCAAATCTCCGAGCGTGACCATCATCGGCTTGCGCCGGTGAAAAATCAGCGGGTCGCGGGCTTCGGCGCGGCCGCAGCACCACCGCGCGACTGCAGGCTCTGCAGCACGCCCGGCGTGATATCGAGCGCCGGCGTCGCGTAGATCACGCCGTCGGTGACGACGAGATCGTAGTTCTGCGACTTCGCATAATTGCGAGCTTCTTCGATCAGCGAGCGCTGCAACTTGGTCATCTCCTCGTTGCGACGTGCGTTGAAGTCGTCGTTGACCTCGGACTGACGGCGCGCCAGATCGCGCTCACCATCACGCAGCTCTTTCTCGGCACGCGAAATCTGATCCGCCGTCATCGTGGCACGATCCTTCACGAGCTTGTCGCGCTTGGTCTGCAACGAGGCCGCCTGACCCTGCAACTCGCGCTGCTTGGTTGCGGCTTCCGAACGCAGCGACTCGATGAGCGCCTTGCCTTGCGGACTCTCGTCCATGAGTCGACCGAAGTCGAGCACGCCGATCTTCGCCTCGGCTAACGCCGCCGGCGCCGTAAACAGGGTTGCCATCACGGCCAAGGCCGGCACCATCGTCTTCAGATTCACACGCATCTCGCTTCGAACCTCTTATCCGAAAAAATTAGAACGCTTGTCCGATCGTGAACTGGAATCGCTCTTCCTCGTCCGCAAACTGCACGCCGTCACCTTCAAAGGTGTTGAGCGGCAGCGCATAACTGAAGCGGAAGACCCCGAGCGGCGCCAGCCACTGAACGGCAATGCCCGTCGACTGACGCAACTTATCATAGCCGAACTTGTACTCGACCGGCGTGACGCCATCGGCACCGGTGAACTTGTAGAAATCCGTCGTCGAGAACACATTGCCGATGTCGAAGAAGATCGAGGCACGGGCTGACGCACGCCACTTCTCCGGCGTCGGGATCAAGAGCTCGGCGCGCGCCGTCACCTTCAGGTTGCCGCCATACGGATTACCGAAGCTGTCCTTCGGACCGAGACGGCTCTCACGGAAGCCGCGCACCGTATCAGGACCACCGGCAAAGAAGTTGCGGTACGGCGGTGGCGCCGTGGTATCGCCAAGCTCCTGGCTGTAGCCCACTTCGGCCGCAAATGCCATGGTCCAGCTACCGATGATGGGCACGAACTGCAGATAGTCGTAGTTGGCCGTGGCGTACTGCACGTCACTGAACGGCAACGCGTAACTCAACGACAACGAGTGACGCATACCGCGATCCGCAAACAGCGCTCGGTTACGGCTGTCGTAGCTCCAACCGATGACGAGGTCGTAGCTGTCGAACTGCGTGGTATCGAGCGTGGTTCCCGGGATCACGAAACCCTCGCCGAAATCCTGCTCGGGCACGATCTGCTGACGGTAGTCACCGTTCGATTGCACCCATTGCCGCGCCTGCTGCGCACTGCCCTCGCCCGTGATCAAAGAGGATCGCTGAGCCGACAAACCAACACGCAAACCCTGGAATTCCGTAATCGGATAACCGTAGTCGACGCCGATCGAGAGCGACTCGGAGGAGAAATCCGATGAGGCCGATACGAACTGCGTCACATCGCGATACGTGAACGAGAGGGTGCGCGCGACACCATCGATATTGGTGTACGGATCGGTGTGCGAAATGCCGTAGACCTTCGAGTAACGACCCGAGTTCAGATCGAGCGAGACACGCTGACCGGTACCAAGGAAATTGCTGTCGGCATAGTTGCCGTTGAGGATGAAGGACTGCGACTCCGAGTAGCCGATACCACCACCCAACTGCGCCGACGGACCTTCCTTGATATCGAACTCAACGTCGACGAGATCGGCAGATCCGGGCACGGGCTTCGTCTCAGACTCGACCTTCTCGATGTAGGGCAAGCGTTGCAGACGCTGTTTGGAGCGCTCGACTAGCATGTTCGAGAGCCAACCGCCTTCGAGCTGACGCATCTCGCGACGCAGCACCTCATCGTTGATCTTGGTCACACCGTTGAAGACGATGTGCCGAACGTAGACCCTATTGCCGGGCTCAACGAAAAAGGTAATACCGACTTCGTTCTTACCCTCGATCGGCGTCGGCACGGGGTCGACCTTCGCGAACGCATAGCCCTCGAGACCGAGTCGGTTCTGCAGCAACTCCTGCGTGCTGGTGATGTCTTTCTTGGAGTAGGTCTCGCCCGATTTGACGAGGAGGTAATTCTTGAGCTCCGACTCAGGCACGACGAACGTACCGGCAAGCTTGATCTCACCGAGCTTGAAGACCTCACCCTCGTTCACGTTCACCGTGATGAAGATGTCGTCCTTCTCGGGCGCGATCGCAACCTGCGTCGATTCGATATCGAAATTCGCATAGCCACGATCCATGTAGTAGGAGCGCAACTTCTCGAGATCACCTTGCAGGGATTCGCGCGAGTAACGATCGTCCTGACGATACCAAGACAGCCAGTTCGGCGTCTTGAGCTCGAAATCCTCGAGCACTTCGTCTTCGGTGTAGGTCTTGTTACCCACGAGGTTGATCTGACGGATTCGCGCGCGCTTGCCTTCTTTGATGTCGATCTTCACGCGCACGCGATTATCGGCCAGCTCCTCGACTTCGGTCGCGATGCGCACGGCGTATTTGCCGCGGCTGAAATACTGATCGGTGAGGTATTGCTTGACGTCTTCAAGTACCGAACGATCGAAGGTCTTGCCCGTGGCCAGGCCCACGTTGCGCAGGCTCTTGGTCAGATCCTCGGTCTTGATGTCCTTGTTACCCTTGAGCTCGAAGCTCTCGATCGAGGGGCGCTCCAGCACGGCAACAATCAACGTGCCCTCTTCAAAGCGCAGTTCCACGTCACGGAAGAAGCCCGTGTCGTAGAGCGCACGGATGGCCTCGCGCACGCGCTGCTGCGTGATGCGATCACCGATGTTCACAGGCAGGTAGTTATAGACCGTACCCTCTGAGACTCGTTGCAGACCCTCGACGCGGATGTTGTCGACCCGCAGCGTGGGCGGATCCTGCGCCATCGCAGCGGTGGCTGCGATCGAGAAAAGAACACCGACAATCAATCTGGAAAAAAGCGACAAGTGAGACCCCTGGTCAGCCGAACTGCCGAGCGAAATCATTGAAAAGCGCGACGCCCATGAGCATCACGAGCAAGGCGACACCCACCTGCTGACCGATGGCCTGCAGGCGATCCGAGAGCGGCGAGCCGCGCACCCACTCGGCCAACTGGTAGACGATCTGACCGCCATCGAGAATGGGAATCGGCAACAGATTGAGAAAACCGAGACTGAGCGAAATCACGACGAGAAACCCCAAGAACTCGGCCACGCCGCTGCGAGCCGAGTCGCCTGCGTACTCTGCGATCGAGATAGGTCCCGAGAGATTCTTCAAAGAAACCTGACCAAAGATCATTCGCCAGAACATTTTGGCCTGCAGCACGGTCATGTCCCACGCCCGCACACTCGCCTCACCCACAGCCTCGAGCGGCCCGAAGCGCACGACCTCGATCATCGACGCGGGCCACGGCGGCGGTGGCGGTGTTTGAATGCGGATACGGCCGACTTCGCGTCCCTCGGCGAGATCGGCGGTGGTCGTCACCACCGTGCTGCCCTGCGCCCCCTCACGTTCATAGATCACCGAGATCTCGCGATTGGGACGCACGGAAATGGCTTCGACGAGCATCGGGAAATCGGTGATCTCGACGCCATCGACGGCGACGATACGATCGCCCGCGAGCAAACCCGCCACATCGGCAGGACCACCCACATCGACCTTGCCGATCACGGCCGGAATGGGCGGTGACCAGAAACGCATGCCGATACCCGGCAGCAACGCCGAGGGTTCGGTCAGCGCACGACGCACTTCCGGGTCATCGATGCGCAGTTGCAGATCACGCACCTCAGACTCGCCGCGTCGCACCTGCAAGTCGATGGGTCCAGACTCACTCATGCCCTCGATCAGACCGAAGAGCACCTCTGTTTGATTGTTGACGGCCTTACCTTCGACCGCAACGATCACGTCATCGCTCTGCAGGCCTGCCTGGGCTGCGACAGAATCCGTCACGATTCGACCCACGACCGGTCGTACTTCGGGTGAACCGGAGACCCACAGCATCGCGGCGAGCACGATGATGGCAAAGAAAATATTGAAGGCGGGCCCCGCGAGCAAAACGAGGATGCGCTCCCACGGCTTCTTGCGCGTGAACGAGCGCGCGAGATCTTCCGGCGGCACCGGACCCTCGCGCTCATCGAGCAGTTTCACGTAGCCGCCCAAAGGCCACATGGCAAAGACATATTCAGTGCGATCGGCGCCCGCGGTCTTCTTCCAAAGCGGCGTGCCAAAACCGACCGAGAATCGCAGCACCTTGAAACCGAGCTTACGGGCGACCCAGTAGTGACCGAACTCGTGGATGGTCACGAGCAGGCTGACGGCCACGATGAAGCCGGCTAACGTCCAAATGAGATCCATCGTTCGCCTCCTCGCGGTGCTAGACCGCCATCCCAGCCGTGCGACTCAACTGCCGCAGAGCACTCTCGCGCGCTTTTGCATCCGCCGCCAACACGACTGCGAGATCGGAGGCGGCACCGCTTGGCGCCGTCGCCAACACCGCCTCAATGACCCGGGCAATCCCCGCAAAGTTCAACCGGCCTTCGAGGAACGCCGCCACCGCAACCTCATTGGCTGCGTTCAACACCGTCGGCGCAAGCCCCCCTGCCACCGCTGCCTCGCGAGCGAGGCGCAAACAGGGGAAGCGCGCCATATCCGGCGCCTCGAACTGCAGGTTTCCGGCCCGCACCAGGTCGAGAAATTGTACACCGGAGTCGAGTCGCTCCGGCCATCCGAGGGCATAGGCAATCGGGGTGCGCATGTCCGGCGAACCGAGTTGCGCGAGCATCGAGCCATCGACGTATTCGACGATCGAGTGCACCAGACTCTGACGATGCACGACCACCTCGACCTGCTCGAGGGGTAAACCGAAGAGAATGCGCGCCTCGATGACCTCGAGACCCTTGTTCATGAGGGTGGCTGAATCGACCGAGATCTTGCGGCCCATGACCCATTTAGGGTGTTTGCAGGCCTGTTCGGGCGTCGCCGCCGCGATCTGCTCAGGCGGCCAATCGACGAAGGGCCCGCCCGAAGCGGTGAGCAGGATGCGTCGCACACCCGCCGGCGCCACGCCCGTGCGAGAGCCCGCAGGCCAACACTGGAAAATCGCATTGTGTTCACTGTCGATCGGCAGCAAGGTCGCCCCGGAGCGACTCGCTGCCTCGACGAAGAGGGAGCCCGCCATCACGAGCGGCTCCTTGTTGGCAATCATCAAGCGCTTACCGGCGCGAGCGGCAGCCAGCGATGAGGCGAGCCCCGCAGCACCGACGATGCCCGCCATCACATAGGGCGCCTCGGGGAGCGTCGCGATCGCATCAAGCGCCGACACACCCGCATGCACTTGCGTCGGAAGTCCCTCTGCGCGAATCGCCGCCTGCAACTGCGCAGCCGCCTCGGCATCGACCAGTACAGCGTGCGCGGGCTTGAACTGCCGGCACTGCGCGAGCAGCTTAGGCGCATTGCGATGCGCTCCGAGTGCGACGACTTGAAATCGATCTGGGTGACGCGCAATCACATCGAGCGTGTTGTCACCGATGGTGCCTGTCGATCCGAGTACCGCCACACCGATCGGTGCACCCACTGAGGGCTGCGCGCTCACTCGATGAACTCCGGAGCGAGCGCAGCGCCGATCAAACCCGCTTTCAGCAAACCCAACACGAGTAGTGGCACACCGGCCGTGAGGCTATCGAGGCGATCGAGCAAACCGCCATGACCTGGGAACAAACGACCACTGTCTTTGAGGCCCGAGTGACGCTTCATCAAGCTCTCGACCAAATCACCGACCACCGAAAACGCCGCAGCACCCAAGGCCAGCAACATCATGGGTGTAGTCGGCCAACCGAGCCAGCGCGAACCCCCGTAAGCCACCAACACTGAAACCACAAATCCACCGATCACGCCCTCCCAGGTTTTTCCGGGCGAGACCTGTGGCGCGAGCTTGGTTTTGCCGAGGGCGTGACCTGCGAAATAGGCGCCGACGTCCGCCGCCATCACGATGAGCAAAATGAACACCAACAATTCACCGCCATTAGGCTCGAGCCGCACACGCGCGAGCGCCACACCTGCCGGAACCAACGCGCAAAGCCCGGCAATCGCCGCCGAGATTGCCCCGCCCCGTTGCGGCGCGAGCATGATCCAAAGCAAAGCAATCACCCACCACGCACAGGCAGCGAGCAGCAACATCGAGAGCGAATCGATCGTCGTACTCACCGACCATGCGGCGACCAAACCGAGCGCAACCAGCGCAACATAGGCCGCGCGCACACGGCGTCGATCATGATGCAGGAACGCCGACCACTCCCAGGCCCCACCTAACATCGCCAAGGCGATGACGGCGATCGTCGCCCAAGGTGGCGCCAAAAAAACCAGCGCGACCAACAGCGCGAGCAAGACGAGTGCGGTGATGAGACGCTGCTGCAGACCGACCGGCTTGCGACTCACGATCGAGGCTCCTCGCGCACCTGCTTACCGGTCAGACCAAAGCGTCGCTCACGGCCGCGAAAATCCTCGATCGCTTCCGCCAGAATCTCGGCGTTGAAGTCGGGCCACAGCGCATCGGTAAAGAAAAGCTCCGCGTAAGCGATATTCCAGAGCAGAAAATTGCTGATCCGATGATCACCACCGGTACGAATGAAGAGATCCGGGTCCGGCAGATCGGCAAGTTGCAACTCGCGCGCGAAACGCTCTTCGTCGATATCGGCTGCTCTGATTGCACCGCTTGCAGCCTGTGCAGCCAAGCGCTTGGCGGCCTCGATGACATCCCAGCGACCGCCGTAACTCACGGCCACCTGCAACTGCAGACCGGTATTACCAGCGGTCAAGGCTTCGGCCTCGGCGATACGCTGCTGTAAACCCACGGCCAATCGCTGCCGATTGCCGATGATGCGCAATCGCACTTGGTTCGAGTGCAGCTCCTGCACCTCGCGCTCGAGAGCCTCCATGAAGAGCCCCATCAGCGTCGACACTTCCGTCTCGGGACGTCGCCAGTTTTCGCTCGAAAATGCGAACAGCGTCAGTGCACCTACACCCAATCGCGCGCACTCGCGAATGGTCGCCCGCACCGGTTCGATACCAGCGCGATGACCTGACGTGCGCGGCTCGCCACGGGCTTCGGCCCAGCGGCCGTTACCGTCCATGACGATCGCGATATGCGCGGGAACCGGCATGAGGGAGGCTCCTGCCTCAGACCTGCATGATTTCCTTTTCTTTGGCTGCGAGCACCTGATCGATTTCGGCCACGTGCTTGTCGGTCAGCTTCTGGATTTCTTCCTGCGCTTTCTTTTCCTCATCTTGGCTGATGAGCTTTTCTTTGAGCGCTTCTTTCACGTCCTGCAACACGTCGCGCCGTACGTTGCGCACGGCCACGCGCGCGTTCTCGGCATCACCACGAACCACCTTGGTGATGTCGCGGCGCCGCTCTTCGGTGAGCGGCGGCAAAGGCACGCGAATCACCATGCCCGCCGTGTTCGGCGTAAGCCCGAGCTCAGATTTATAGATCGCCTTTTCGATCGCCTGCACGGCCCCCTTGTCCCAAGGCGAGATCACGAGCGTGCGCGCGTCCTCGACGCTGATGTTGGCCAGCTGCTGCAGCGGACTCTCGCTACCGTAGTAATCGACGCGCAGGTTCTCGACGAGGCTCGGATGCGCTCGACCGGTACGCAGCTTCTTGAGATCCGCTTGGAACTGCAGCACGCACTTGCCCATACGGGTGGTGGCATCTTTCTTGAAATCGTCGATCATGACGGGACCTTCCTAAACTTAAGTTTTGATCAGCTGTTACGCACGACCGTGCCGATGCTCTCGCCCTGCACGATGCGCAGCAAGTCACCGGCGTTACCGAGATTGAACACCTGCAACGGCAGATTGTTATCTCGGCACATCACGATGGCCGTGGCGTCCATGACATTCAAGCGCTCATCGAGCACGCGGTCAAAGGTCAATGTAGGGTAACGGACGGCCGAGGGATCCTTGACGGGGTCAGCCGAGTAAATGCCATCCACCTTGGTGGCTTTGACGAGCAGTTCTGCACCGATCTCGATCGCACGCAAGGAGGCAGCCGTATCGGTCGTAAAGAACGGATTGCCCGTACCCGCGGCGAACAACACCACACGCCCCTTTTCGAGGTGGCGCACGGCGCGGCGACGGATGTATTCCTCGCAAACTTCATTGATACGGATTGCCGACATTACACGCGCATGCGTGCCGATCGCTTCGAGTGCATCCTGCATCGCAAGGCAGTTCATCACCGTGGCGAGCATGCCCATGTGATCACCCGTGACGCGATCCATCCCCGCCCGCGCAAGACCCGCGCCGCGGAAGATGTTGCCGCCACCGATGACGACGGCCACCTCGACTCCGAGGTTCAAGATCTCCTGAACCTCGAGCGCGATGCGTTTAATGATCGCAGGGTCGATGCCGTATTCGCCGCTGCCCATCAAAGCCTCGCCCGACAGTTTGACGAGGACGCGCTTGTAACGGATTGACTGCTTCGACATCTTCCGACTCCCCTTGAAGAAAACCCCGCCGGGGCGGGGTTTTCGTTATCACGACCGGAGCGGGTTATTTTCCGCTGCTGGCCTTCACCTGGGCCATCACTTCGCCCACAAAGTCGTCCTGCTTCTTCTCGATACCGGCTCCGACCTCGAAGCGCTGGTAGGCCTTGATCTCGGCCTTGGCGGCCTTCAACAGTTTCTCGACGGTCTGATCCGGATCCTTGACGAACGGTTGGCCCAAGAGAGCCTTCTCGTTCAGCGTCTTGCGGATACGGCCTTCAACCATCTTCGCGACGATGTCCGCGGGCTTGCCCTCGGCCAACGCCTTCTCGGTTTCGATCTCGCGCTCTTTGGCGACGAGATCAGCCGGCACATCGGCCGCCGAGAGGAACTCAGGATTGCTCGCTGCCACGTGCATAGCAAGATCGTGCGCGAGTGCGGCATCACCGCCCTCGATCGCGACCAACGCGCAGATGCGCGTGCCGTGACGATACGCACCTAAGAAACCCGTCGAGCTCATGGTGGCGTGACGACGCACGGTGATGTTCTCACCGATCTTCGAGATCAACGCACGACGACGCTCGTCGATGGTTTCGCCAGAGGCCAGCTTGTTCGCGATCAACGCGTCGACATCGGCTGCGCCCGCGGTGAGTGCGACCTTCGCGACATCGGCCGAAAAGCCCTGGAAATCCGCCTCGCGCGCGACGAAATCGGTTTCGCAGTTCACTTCGACCATCGCCGCCGACTTGCCATCAGCAGACTTCTCGAGTGCCACGACGCCTTCGGCGGCTACGCGAGCAGCCTTTTTGTCGGCCTTCGCGAGACCTTGCTTGCGCATCAACTCGGCAGCCGCATCGAGATCACCGTTGGTCTCGACCAGCGCCTTTTTGCATTCCATCATGCCCGCGCCCGTGCGTTCACGGAGCTGCTTGACGGCTTCTGCGGTCACGCTCATCGCTTAACCCCTCCGACGCGGTGCGCCCGTGGGGCCGGCCTTGCGGCGCGGCGCCGAGGCGCTGGCGGCCGGGGCGACTTCACCATCGGCAGCCTCGGGAATATCGAGCTCGACTTCGGCGCCAGCAGCCACTTCAGCGGGAGCCGGAGCCGCCACGGCAGCGACCGGACGACGACGAGCAGCTTGCTGCGGAGCAGGACCGCGGCGCGGCGGCGCACCACGACCCGGAGCCTCGCGGCGCGGCTTACCACGCGCGGCCTTCGGTTTCGGATTGCCGTTCTCGTCGAGTTCGACGAATTCGTCATCGCCCGAGACGGTCAGCGCCGGAGCAGACGAGCGACCTTCGAGAATCGCATCGGCAATGCCACCCGCGTAGAGCTGGATGGCGCGCATGGCGTCATCGTTGCCCGGGACGAGGTAATCGACGCCATCGGGCGCGCAGTTGGTATCGACGATCGCGACGACCGGGATGCCGAGCTTGTTGGCTTCGTGGATCGCGATCTTCTCGTGACCGACGTCGACCACGAAGATCGCATCCGGCAGGGACTCCATGTCCTTGATGCCGCCGAGCGAACGCTCGAGCTTGTCCATCTCGCGACGGAGCATCGTGCCTTCTTTCTTACCGCGACGATCAAGCGAGCCATTGGCCTTCATCTCGGTGAGATCGGCGAGGCGCTTGATCGACTGACGCACGGTCTTGAAGTTCGTGAGCATGCCACCCAACCAACGCTGGTTGACGAACGGCATGCCGGCACGAACGGCTTCCTTCTGGATCGGCTCGCGAGCCGAACGCTTGGTGCCGACGAACAGCACCGTGCCGCCATCGGCGGCAACACCCTGGATGAAACGCGCGGCTTCCGCAAAGAGCGGCTGCGTCTTCTCGAGGTTGATGATGTGAATCTTGTTTCGTTCACCGAAAATGTACTCAGCCATTTTCGGGTTCCAGAAGCGGGTTTGGTGTCCGAAGTGGACGCCCGCTTCCAGCATCTGTCGCATGGACACGCTGGACATCAGTTTCTCCTTGTCGGGTTGGGCCTCCGCACATCCCCGGTTGCCATTCCGCCGAAGCAGAACACCCAGCAACCAGTTAAACGATGTGCGTGTGGGTTGGTTTACGTTGCCAAAAAAGGCCGCGCTTTATACCATGCAGGTCCCGTAAAAACAACGCTTTACGGGCCCACCGAACATGCCCGTAACCCTGAAATCCCCCGAAGAGCAGCAGATGATGCGCGAGGCCGGCCGTTTGGCCGCCGAAGTGCTCGACATGATCGGCCAGCACGTCAAACCCGGCGTGACGACCGACGAGCTCGACCGTCTCTGTCATGACCACATCGTGCAGGTCCAAAAGGCCGTGCCGGCGAACCTCAATTATCGAGGTTTTCCGAAGACCATCTGCACCTCCGTCAATCATGTGGTGTGCCACGGCATACCGGGCGATAAACGCCTGAAAGACGGCGACATCATCAACATCGACGTCACGGTCATCCGCGACGGGTTCCACGGCGACACGAGCCGCATGTACTTCGTCGGCAAGCCACAAGTGCAAGCGCAGCGCCTGGTCGAAACCTGTTTCGAAGGCATGTGGCGCGGCATTCGAACCGTGGCCCCGGGCAAGCGCTTGGGCGACATCGGTCACGCCATCCAGACCTACGTCGAGAGCGAAGGCTTCTCGGTCGTGCGCGAATACTGTGGTCACGGCATCGGCCGGGTGTACCACGAAGACCCACAGGTGCTGCACTACGGCGACCCGGGAACCGGTCTCGAGCTGCGCCCGGGCATGACCTTCACCATCGAGCCCATGATCAACGCGGGCAAGCGCCAGGTGAAGCTGCTGCCCGATGGCTGGACGGTCGTCACCAAAGATCATTCCCTCTCGGCACAGTGGGAGCACACGGTCCTCGTGACCGACAGCGGCTTCGAAGTGTTGACCCAGGGTGCCGAGGCGCGCCGCGAGGCCGCCTGATGCCACTCACCGCGCTGCTCGACGCCCTGCCCGCCCGTCTGCGTGAAGCGGGCGACACCGCAGAGGCATATTCGGCAGCGCTGCGTGAAGCGCAAGCACGGCTCAAAGAATTATTCGAAAGCGATGAGCCCGTCGAAACACTGGTTCGCGCCCGCGCAAAACTGATCGACGCCGTTTTGGCTCAAGCCTGGCGCAGCCGGCTTGGCGCTCATGACGCCGACTGGGCACTCGTCGCCGTCGGCGGCTATGGCCGCGGCGAACTGCATCCCTCCTCAGACGTCGACATCCTCGTACTCGTTCCGGCAGCCACGGATGAATCGGCTCGCCGTGCGCTCGAGCAGTTCGTCGCCTTTCTTTGGGACATCGGTCTCGAGGTCGGTCACAGCGTACGCACCATCGAGCAGTGCCACGAAGAAGCCGGAAAAGATGTCGGCATCATGACGACGCTGATCGAAGCGCGTCATCTGGCCGGGTCCGAATCGCTGGTGGCCGGCATGCGCTCTGCTCTGGCGCCAGCGGCGATCTGGCCGGTACGCGAATTCTTCGACGCGAAGGTGCGCGAGCAGAACGAGCGTCACCTCAAAGCCAACGACACGGCCTACAACCTCGAGCCCAACGTCAAAACGGGCCCCGGCGGCTTGCGCGACATCCAGACCATTGCCTGGGTCGCCAAACGCCACTTCGGGGCCGATACGCTCGATGATCTTGTCGAGCTCGGCTTTCTCACGCCCGCCGAACTGCGCCGCTTGCAAAGCGCCCAGTCTTTTCTTTGGAAAGTGCGCTTCGCGCTACACAGCATCACGGGTCGTCGCGAAGATCGGTTGCTGTTCGATCATCAGATGAAGCTCGCGCGCATCTTCGGCTACGAAGATGCTTCCTTCACGCTCGCGGTCGAACAGCTCATGCAGCGCTATTACCGAACGGTGATGGATGTCTCGCTGCTGAACGAATTGTTATTGCAGCTCTTTCGCGAAGCCATCCTCGATGAGAGCTCGGCACCCGAACCACTCAATCCGCGTTTTCAGGTTCGCAACGGCTATCTCGAAGCGCTGCACGATGAGATCTTCGTTCGACAACCTTCCACATTGCTTGAAGTATTCGCGCTCTTGCAGCAGAACCCCGCGATCCAGGGCGTACGCGCACACACCATTCGTGCCATCGTCAAAAATCTCTGGTTGATCGACGAAGAGTTTAGGCAGAACCCGAAGAACCATCGGCTCTTCCTCGAGATCTTGCGCGCGCCGGCGGGTGTCACGAACGAACTGCGCCGCATGAACACCTACGGTGTGCTAGGCCGCTATATCCCCTCGTTTGGACGCATCGTCGGTCGTATGCAATACGATCTTTTTCACGCTTATACGGTCGATGCGCACACGCTATTCGTCGTGAGTAACCTGCGACGACTCGCCCTGCCAAGGTTCGATCACGAGTTGCCGAATCTCTCGCGCATCATGCAGTCGCTGCCGCGCCCGGAGATCGCCTATCTCGCCGCGCTCTTTCACGACATCGCCAAAGGCCGTGGTGGCGATCATTCCGATCTTGGCGCAGTCGATGCCGAAGCGTTCTGTCTCGAACAGGGACTGACACGCTACGACGCGCGTCTCGTCGCTTGGCTGGTGCGCAATCACCTGTTGCTGTCACTCACGGCGCAGAAGCAAGACATCTCCGACCCCGAAGTCATCAATGCATTCGCGCGGCTCGTGGGTGACGAGACGCATCTCGACTATCTCTACGTGCTCACCGCAGCGGATGTGCGAGCGACCAACCCGCGCCTGTGGAACTCGTGGAAAGCCTCGCTCTTTTCCGAGTTCCATGACCGCGTAAAGCACGCGTTGCGCCGCGGCCTCGAAACGCCGATCGATCAGGATGAGCTCAAACGAGCCAATCAGCTCGATGCGCGCGAGTTGCTCGCCGCGACGGGCGTCGTCGATGGCGATATCGATCGGGTCTGGACGATACTCACCGACGCCTATTTCTTGCGACACACACCGCAGGAGATCGTGTGGCATACCCGCGTTCTGCTTGAACGAGATCACGAGGGCGATGACCCGGTGGTGTCGCTGCAAGCCGAGAGTGAGCGCGGGACGACTGCGATCATGACCTATGCGCCGCACCGTGCGCACGGCTTCGCGCGCACGACCGCCGTGCTCGACCAGCTTGGCCTCAACATCGTCGATGCGCGTATCACACCGACCCAAGATGGCAACAGCATCGATCTGTATCACGTGCTCGAAGAAGACGGCACGCCGATCTCCGATGTCGAGCGCCATGAAGAAATCGAGCGCGCATTGCGTCGATCGCTGGCAGCGCCACGCGATGCGCTCATGGGCGTCTCGCGTCGGGCACCGCGACAAGTGCGCATGTTCAATACGCCGACCCAAATTCATATCAACGTCGATGAGCGTAATCAGCGATCGGTGCTCGAGATCATCGCGGGCGATCGACCGGGCCTCTTGTGCGATATCGGCAAGGTGATGATGGAAGAGCGGATCGATCTGCTCGCCGCCAAAATCATGACGGTCGGCGAGCGCGCCGAGGACGTCTTCTACGTCAGTGATCACGATCATGGGCCCCTGCCCTCAGCCACGGCCGAGCGCCTGGTTGCTCGACTGACGGATGCCTTGAACCAGCGCCGCGCCGCATGAATCCGCATCTCGCCGAACTGCAGGCTTATCCGTTCGAGAGATTGGCCACGCTGAAGGCTGGCGTCGTGTCGCCTGCGCACTTGGCACATATTCCGCTCTCGATCGGTGAGCCTAAGCACGCGCCACCGGATTTCGTGCTGCAGGTTTTGCGCGACTCATTAGCGGGGCTCGGTCAATATCCCTCGACCGTCGGTTTGCCCGAACTACGCGCCGCCTGCGCCCGTTGGCTGGAGCGGCGCTTTAATCTTGGCGCAAATCGCGTCGGTCTCGAAGCGGTCCTACCCGTCAACGGCACTCGTGAGGCGCTCTTTGCCTTTGCGCAGGCCGTGATCGATCCGACCCGTCGTGCGACCGCGGACCGTCCGCTCGTTGCGATGCCAAACCCCTTCTACCAAATCTACGAGGGCGCAGCGCTGCTAGCCGGCGCCACGCCCTATTTCTTTGAGACGCCGACGGACAATGGCTTTCTGCCTGACCTCGATGCGATCCCCGCCGCCGTTTGGGATCGGGTGCAGCTACTGTATCTCTGCTCGCCCGGCAACCCGGGTGGCGCAGTGATGTCGATCGATCAATTGCGACGTGCCATCGAGTTAGCCAACCAGCACGACTTCATCATCGCCTCGGATGAGTGTTATGCCGAGCTCTACGCTGATGAGGCGAACCCGCCACCCTCATTATTGAATGCGGCGCTCGCAGCAGGTCACGCGAATTTCGAACGCTGCGTAGTCTTTCACAGCCTCTCCAAGCGCTCGAGCCTCCCGGGTCTACGCTCGGGCTTCGTCGCTGGCGATCCGAGCGTGTTACGCGACTTCCTGCTCTATCGCACCTATCACGGCTGCGCGATGCCCGTGCCGACGCAGCTCGCGAGCATCGCCGCGTGGAACGACGATGAGCATGTCAAAGCCAATCGTGCGCTCTATCGCGAGAAATATGCTCGCGTGCTGCCGATCCTCTCGCCGCACCTGGAGGTGACACAGCCTGCCGGCGGCTTTTATCTGTGGCCGAATGTGGGTAGCGATGACGCCGCTTTTACTCGCGAACTGTTCGCGAGGCAGAACGTCACCGTTGTCCCTGGCTCGTATCTCGCTCGCACCACTCGCCACGGGCTGATCGATTCGAGCGGCTCCAATCCAGGCGCGGGTCGTGTGCGCATCTCGCTCGTTGCGAACATTGACGATTGCGTCACGGCCGCAGGACGCATCGCCGATTTCATCCAAGGAATTCATTCTCAGGGAAGACCATCATGACCAACCACACTGAACTCAAGACGCTCATCGAAGCCGCTTTCGAAGCACGCGCTGACATCACGCCAAAAAGCGTATCGCGTGAACTGCGAGTGGCACTGGATGAAGCGCTCGACCTACTCGACAGCGGCAAGGCGCGCGTTGCCGAGAAAATCGATGGCCGCTGGCAAGTGCACGAGTGGTTGAAGAAGGCGGTCTTGCTCTACTTTCGAGCCAACGACAACCGCGTGATCGAAGGCAGCTACACACGCTTCTTCGACAAAGTGCCGCTGAAGTACTCGGCTTGGGACGAGAACGCGTTGCGTACGAGCGGCAATCGCGTCGTGCCCCACGCCTTGGTGCGCAAGGGCAGCTTCATCGGACCGAACGTCGTACTGATGCCCTCGTACGTGAACATCGGCGCCTACGTCGACTCCGGCACGATGGTCGACACTTGGGCCACGGTCGGTTCCTGCGCCCAAATCGGTAAGAACGTGCATCTCTCTGGCGGTGTTGGCATCGGCGGCGTGCTCGAACCGCTACAAGCCTCCCCCACCATCATCGAAGATAACTGCTTCATCGGCGCGCGCTCCGAAGTGGTCGAAGGCGTCATCGTCGAAGAGGGTTCCGTGATCTCGATGGGCGTCTTCATCGGGCAAAGCACGCGCATCTACGACCGGGAGAGCGGTCAGATTCTGCAAGGTCGCGTGCCGGCGGGCTCGGTCGTTGTGCCGGGTAATTTGCCATCGAAGGACGGCAGCCACTCGCTCTACGCCGCCATCATCGTGAAGAAGGTCGATGCGCAGACGCGCGCAAAGACCTCGATTAACGACCTACTGCGATCGACGGACTGACCGTCGATCGCAGCGGATCAAAACAAGGTCTTAGAAGCTGGCGGAGATGGAGGCCGAGAACTTCACGCCGCTGTCGTACCGGTTGAAGAATACCTTGTTGCCGGCTCGCTCCTGGAACTCTTGGTACTCGGTCTCAAGCAGGTTACGAGCCTCGAACTTCAGTTCGAGGTCCTGACCGAACCAGTTGACGCCTTGGCGCACCACGAAGTCGACGTTCACGCCCGGTGACTCAATGACGTCCGGCAAACCGGCAGCGCCACGGCTGAAGGCGCGATCGGCGGCGTACGAGATCAGCAGCGTCTGCTGCGAAAGCGACTCGCGATCCTCAAGACCGATCTGCAAATTCACGAGATGGTTCGACTGGCCCGTGAGCGGTGAACCATCGACGAAGAAGTTACTCGCGGGTTGCGTCGTCGTACCGAAGACATCGACCGTATCGCCCGATCCCACTTCGATCTTCGAATCGGACCAGGTGTAGTTGCCGATCAACACGCCACGGCGAGAGGCGAAGAACGGACTCTCGAACACGAGATCCATATCAAAATATTTTTGCGACTCGAGCTCGAAACCCATCAAGGTTGCCTTCGGCGCATTCGCGAAGCTCGTCACCGGTGAGTTATCGTTGAAACCGGTGAAGCTCTCGATCGGATTGTCGATCTGCTTGTAGAAGCCCGCGACGGAGAAGCGTTGCTCGGGCGCGAAATACCACTCGTAGCGCAACTCGGCATTGGTGAACTCACTATCCACCAACAGTGGGTTGCCGCGGAATGAACGGTTGGATTCCGGATCGAAGTAGGCCTGGAACATCAGCTCGCGGAACTGCGGGCGCGCAACGGTCTTCGACCCGTTCAGACGAACCTGCATGTTGTCAGCGAACTTGTAAGTCAAGGTCAGCGCCGGCAGGATGTAGTCATTGTCGAGGTTGGTGCCGGCCTCTGACGTGGAAGCCGTTTTGAAGACCTGCAACGGCGCCACCGTCTGCTCGCCCTGCTCATAACGCGCACCAATACTGAGCTCTAATCCTTCCGCAATCTCGGTTTGGATTTGAGCGTACGCCGCCTGCGTCTCGAGTTGTGCCGTGAAGGCCGGATCGGTTTCGGTCGACTCCACAAGACCAATACCAAAATACTCGACCACGGCAGACCCGAGCAGATAATCGGGACGGAACATGGCAACGCCCGAGAGGAAGCTCGAGGGCGCGAGCATCAGGAACTCACGACGTTCCGAATCGCGCTCGGTCTTGCCGTACTCGAGACCTGCTGACAACACCGTCGTCGGTGATACGGAGTAGGTCAGGTCGAGACCATAAGAGAACAAATCTTCTTCGAGATCGGAGAAAGCGATCCGACCATAACCGGTCTGACCATTGTCGAGACGGTTGATGTAATAGTCACCGTACGGGCTCGCGGCGATATTCGACTTCGAATAGCCCATGCCGAGTTCGAACGGCGCCTCGCGAGTCGACTTAGCCAGCGCGACGCGCGCGTCGACCTTCAGCGGGTCAAGATTGAAACCCGCACTCAGCTGGCTTGACCACAACTGCCGCTCGTACCAGCCCGTCTCCTGCTCGAGGAAATCGAAGGTCGGTCGTTGGTTGTTCTGCTTACCTTCCGCGAGGCTCGTCCGCTTCAAGGTGTCGCGTACGATGAGATTCGTCCAACGCAGACGATGTCCGTCGCCGTATTCGTAACCGAGGCCCGCCAGACCATTGATGACGATGCGATTCTCACTCGCGACTTTGCGATAGTCCTTGTCGAGACGCGACAGATCGAGACTCGCCGGATTTTGTTCAGTAATGCTCTTGGTGCGCCACGCGTTGCTGTAGCCCGCGGTACCGATCAAACCCAGCTCTCCTTCGCCCACTGGGCGCGAGGTGCCGGCCGTGATGTTGCCCGAGAAATTAGCCGGCATCTGATCGATCAATTGCACAAGACCCGTGCGGGTGTTCACGAACTGCTTGGCAATATCGCCGGTATCGACTCTGCCCGCGCTCATCCGCTCGCCGCTGGCAAAAAATGCAGCGAGTGCCGGCGGAACGTCACGCACGCCACTATCTTTGCCTGAAGGATCCCACTTGCTACCGAAGTGCGAGTAACCGATCTGACCCGTCGTTTCGGTATCCCCGCTCGTACTGAAGCCGACCTTGACGAAGGGCTCTTTTGGAACGGCGAGCGTCGTGATGTTGATCAAACCACCACCGAACTCACCTGGCATGTTGGCCGAGTAACTCTTCTGCACCAACGACGAAGCGACGATATCGGTTGGGAACAAATCAAGGGGTACGGCACGGCGCAGCGGCTCAGGGCTCGGCAGCGGCGAACCGTTCAAGAACGCTTGCGAATAACGATCGCCCAGACCGCGAACGTAGACGAAACCATTGCTCGCAACGCTCAAGCCTGTCACGCGACTCAACGCACCCGCCACATCGCCGTCACCGGTTCGGGCGATGTCCTCGGCCGAGAGCACTGAGATGACCTGCGTGGTCGCTTGCTGAATATTTCTATCGCGACGACCGACAACCACGATCTCACCGGCGATGTCGATATCAACCACCTCTTCGACGGGTTGTTCGGCAGGGGGCGGCGCCTCCTGGGCGGCCGCAAGTGGCATGGCAAACGCTGCGACGAGCAACAGCATTCTTTGACGGTTGAGCAGGTGATCCATGATCGTCCTCGTGTTCGTCCGCAGTCTTAGCACCCAGTGGGTCGCAGCCAAATGGCCGCGACCCACACGTCGGAGTGATTTCCGTTAC
>JBDLSG010000026.1:0-25390 GCA_039799645.1 Pseudomonadota bacterium
CGCCAGGATGCGCAGCAAGGTCATCTCGAAGCCGCTACGCGGATCGGGTGCCCAAGCCAAATCACGCCGACCGAGGATGACGGTCTGATAATGCAGTTGGACGTCCTCAGGTGAGATCGCCGCCGCCAGCTCCGCCAGCAGACTCTCAGGATGCAGCTCATCACCTTCGTAAGCTGGCAGAGCCTGCTTCATCGCCACCTGCACGAGCAGGCTCGCGATCTCATCAAGCATGTCCGCGTAATCCGGAGCCCACTCCTCGAGCGAGCGGGCAAAGGCGAGAACGGTTTGAGCGTCGCCGCTACCGATCAGCTTCAAGAGCTGCTCGACTTGCTTGCGATCGACGGTAGCCAGCATGGCTCGAGCAGCCGCCTCGGTCGCGCGACCACCACCGAAAGCCAGTAACTGGTCAAGCAGCGACAGACCATCTCGCATGCTGCCATCGGCAGCCTCGGCAAGCAGACGAATGCCGGGAGCCTCATAACCGAGATTTTCGGCATCGAGGATGAACTTCATGCGTTGCGCGATCAAAGAAACGGGCAAGCGCTTGAGATTGAATTGCAGGCAGCGTGACAACACCGTTACAGGCAACTTCTGTGGATCGGTGGTCGCCAGCAAAAATTTAACGTGCGGTGGAGGCTCCTCGAGCGTCTTCAACAGGGCGTTGAAGGAGTTGTTCGAGAGCATGTGCACTTCGTCGATGAGATAGACCTTGTATCGGCCGCGCGTCGGTGCGTACTGCACGTTTTCGAGCAACTCGCGGGTATCTTCGACCTTGGTGCGCGAGGCAGCGTCGACTTCGATCAGATCGACGAATCGCCCTTCGTCGATCTCGCGACACGTTGCGCAAGTGCCGCAGGGCGTCGGCGTCATGCCGGTATCGCAGTTGAGGCACTTGGCGAGGATGCGGGCAATGGTCGTCTTACCCACGCCACGAGTTCCCGTGAATAAAAAGGCGTGGTGCACGCGCTGGGTCGCGAGCGCGTTCGAGAGCGCCTGCAGAACGTGCTCCTGCCCGGTCAATTCATCGAAACGTTTCGGACGCCACTTGCGGGCGAGCGCGGTGTAACTCATGGACGAGCCCGATCAGACAAACCGAGGGAGGCGGCCCGCACCAGCTGGACTCCGGCACCCGACATCACCGCGACCGTTGCTCCCTTCCGGGCCTGGCGGGGTTGACGGTTGGTCGTCGCGGAGGAACCGATGCGGGACGCCATGGAACTGGCGGAGAGAGTGGGATTCGAACCCACGAACACCTTGCGATGTTACTTGACTTCCAATCAAGCGCCTTCGACCGCTCGGCCATCTCTCCGACCGGGCGGGATGATACCAAGGCCTAGGGCTGACGGGGTGCTGCAGGCGTGAATTTCGGCGGGGTGTCGAGGCAGGGTGAGTCCGCAGGTCGCGGCGCCTCTGGTGTCTCGAGGGACGGGATCTTGAGCGCCGCGCGGGTGTCAGGCATGTCTTTGCCAGCCGGAACTCGCAGTGGCGCATTGTCGACTGCGCCGGCGAAATCTTCAGGCTTGGCACAGGTCGTCTGAAAAGGGTTGATCGCCGCACAGCCCTGCAGCGCCACGAGCGCTAGCAAAGCTGCCAGAGGCCGAATGTCGGTCGTTGAAATCCCGTTCATGCCGACATTGTAGGCGCTAGCGGCAGGCCAGCGCGAGCGATCGCCGCTTCGACTCTCGGCCGCATCTGCGACGAGAGGGAGAGTAACGGCAAGCGAATGCCTCCGCCCATCAAGCCCATGCGCTCGAGTGCCCACTTCACCGGAATCGGATTCGGCTCACAGAAAAGTTCGGCATGCAGCCCCGCGAGCGTCGCATCGATCGCGCGCGCCGCTGCGACGTCCCCTGCCCGAGCCAGCGCGATCATGCGCGCCATCGCCTGCGGTGCGACGTTGGCCGTCACCGACACGACGCCTTGCGCACCGGCGAGAACGGCCGAACACGCCGTGGGATCGTCGCCCGAGAGAATCGTGAGCGTGGGTGCCAGTTGGCAGAGCCTCTCGATGCGAGCGATATCCGCCACAGCTTCCTTGAGCGCAACGATGCGCGGTACCTCGGCGAGCCGAGCGACCGTCTCGGGCTGCATATCAACACCCGTACGACCCGGTACGTTGTAGAGCATCACCGGAACCGACGACGCTTCGGCAACGGCAACGTAGTGACGGAATAAACCTTCCTGCGTCGGTTTGACGTAGGCCGGCGTCACGACGAGCAAGCCGTCCACACCCAGCTCCGACAACCAGCGCGTGCGTGCTACCGTAACCGCGGTGCTGCTCACACCGGCGCCAGCGAGAATGCGAACTCGCCCGCGGACAAAGCGCTGCGCCGCCAACACGAGCTCACGTAATTCGTCATCGGTGATCGTCGCTGATTCGCCCGTCGTGCCACCGACGATGATCGCGTCGGTCTCGTGGCTCTGGTGGTAATCGAGCAAGCGATCCCATGCAGCGAAATCGATCGAGCCATCGGCACGCATCGGCGTGACGATCGCAACGGAACTGCCTGCAAACAAGCCGGCGGACATGGGTGTACCGAGGGAGTGATGGGGGTCCGCGATGTTACGAGCCTCGCGCCAAACGGTGCAACCGGGTCGCGGTCACGCCTGCGAATCGCTACACTTCGTGCCGACATGAAGCAACACATTGCCATCTCGGCCATCGGGCCAGATCGAACGGGCCTCGTCCACGATCTCACCAAAGTCATCAGTGATTGCGGTGGCAATATCAGCGAGAGCCGGATGGCCAGCCTCGGCAGCGAGTTTGCGATGGTGGCCCTCGTTGGTGGCAATTGGCATTCCCTCGCAAAACTCGAGTCAGAACTCGCCCGCTTTGCCACCGAATCGGGCATCACGCTGCACTTGCAGCGGACAGAGCCAAGGGCCGCTCGAACGGAATATCTGCCCTACTCCATCGATGCCGTCTGCCTCGACCAGACCGGCATCGTCTCGGCACTCTCGGGCTTCTGCGCCCAGCGTGGCATCGATATCGCCGAGGTTGCCACGCGCACCTATCCAGCTGCGCACACCGGCGCGCTGATGTTCTCGGTGCAAATGATCGTCAACGTACCGAGCAAATTGCACCTCGCGCACGTGCGCGAGGAATTCATGGAGTTTTGCGACTCCCGTAACCTGGATGCCATCCTCGAACCCGTAAAATCCTGATCGAAGCCATACCCTGGAGTGCTCATGACCAAGACTGCCACCGGCAAAGTCGTCATCGGTAAGAAAGTCCCGGATTTCAAAGCCGTCACCACGGACGGTAATGAATGGCGCTTGAAGGAGGCTGCAGGATCCAACGTGGTGTTGTTCTTCTACCCGAAGGATATGACGCCAGGTTGCACGATCGAGGCGCAGGAGTTCCGTGATTTGCAGGCGCAGTTTCGGCGCGCCAAGACGCAGGTCGTCGGCATCTCGCGCGACAGCTGCACCTCGCATCAAAAGTTTCGTACCAAGGAAAATCTGAACTACGAACTGCTCTCCGACGAAGAAGAGTCGCTGTGCAAGCTCTTCGATGTCATTCGCGAAAAGAACATGTACGGCAAGAAGGTCTTCGGCATCGAGCGCAGCACATTCTTGATCGACTCAGAAGGAAAACTGGCTGCCGAATGGCGTAAGGTGAAAGCCGAAGGCCACGCCCAAGTGGTGCTCGCTGCGGCGAAAGCGCTTTGACGCGCACGACAACGAAGCGTCGGCGCAGCACCCGGGAGCGCCGACTCTTCGTTCTCGACACCAACGTGCTCATGCACGACCCGGCGGCGATCTTCCGCTTCGAAGAGCACGACATCTACCTGCCGATGGTGGTGCTCGAAGAACTCGACGCCCACAAGAAAGGCATGTCGGAGGCCTCGCGCAACGTCCGTCAGGTCAGCCGCTTCCTCGACGATCTCATGCGCGACGCGACTCGCGAACAGATCGAGAGCGGCTTGCCTCTACCGAATCACATGTCGGGAAACCACGGCAAAAAGGCGAGCAGCGGCAGATTATTCTTCCAGACCCAGCAGCTCAGCATTCAGCTGCCCGAGAATCTGCCCGGCCAAGGCAACGACAACGCCATTCTCGCGCAAACATTGGCGCTGCAAGCATTACACGCCGATGCCCGCGTGGTGCTGGTCTCCAAAGATATCAATCTGCGTATTAAGGCCGCCGTCGTTGGCGTTCATGCCGAAGACTATTTCAGCGATCGCGCCATCGAAGATGCCGATGTCCTCTCGCCTGGGCACGAGGCGTTGCCCGCCGACTTTTGGGAGCGGCATGGCAAGAACATGCGCTCATGGAAAGAAGGCACGCGCACCTTTTACGAAATCGCCGGACCTGCCGTCGGCAAATGGATTCCGAACCAATTCGTCTACGAGGAGCGCGAGGGCGGCATCGAAGCCATCGTCCGCAAGCTGCAAGGCAACACCGCGACGCTTGAGATCGTGCGGGATTTTCGTGGTGACAAACACGGTGTTTGGGGCATCTGCGCGCGTAACCGTGAACAAAACTTTGCGCTCAACCTGCTGATGGATCCCGAGGTCGATTTCGTCACGATCTTGGGTCCTGCGGGCACCGGCAAGACACTGCTCACCCTGGCTGCCGGCCTCGTTCAGACGCTAGAACACAATCGATACGCGGAAATCATCATGACCCGCGTGACGATTCCACTCGGCGAAGACATCGGCTTCTTGCCGGGCACCGAGGAAGAAAAGATGGAGCCCTGGATGGGCGCATTGATGGACAACCTCGAGGTGCTGACCCAGAGCTCCGATGGCGGCAGCTGGGGACGTGCGGCGACTAACGATTTGCTGCGCAATCGCATCAAGATTCGCTCGCTGAATTTCATGCGCGGCCGAACCTTTCTCAATCGCTATGTCATCCTCGATGAGGCGCAAAATCTCACACCAAAGCAGATGAAAGCATTGGTCACGCGCGCCGGTCCCGGCACCAAGATCGTTTGCCTTGGCAACATCGCGCAGATCGACACCCCCTACCTCACCGAAACCACCTCGGGTCTGACCTTCGTGGTGAGTCGCTTCCAAGGCTGGGGCCACTCGGGGCACGTGACACTCGTCCGAGGCGAGCGCTCGCGCCTCGCTGACTACGCATCGGAGACACTCTGATCGCCGACGGTCTGGCCGTTGAACTTGAGCCGCTCGGCGTGGTCTAGTTCGAACATGCAGACTCGCTCCTCGGTTTCGGATCGGCTCGGGACAATCCTGCGGCCGTGGATGATCTTGGCTCTTGCGGCCCTGATCGCGCTGGCGAGCGGCCGTGCTCCAGCGCAGGGAAATGCCATCGATCTGCCGAACATCGGCTCCGCCGCCAACTCGGCACTCACACTCGGAGACGAGTACCGCATTGGCTTGATGGTCGTGCGTGGACTGCGTGAACAAGGCCTGATCCTCGAAGATCCGGAGGTCACCGATTACATCCAGAACGTCGGCAGTCGCATCGCATCGCAGGCCACCGATACCGAGCAGCGCTTTCACTTTTTCGTGGTGCGCGAGGGTGACATCAATGCCTTCGCCCTCCCCGGCGGTTTCATTGGGGTCAACTACGGTCTGATCACCGCCACCGCCAACGAAGCCCAACTCGCCAGCGTATTGGCGCACGAAATCGCCCACGTCACGCAACGGCATATCGCACGCTCGATACAGGCTCGCGGCCGTCAAGGCATGGCGTCGGCCGCTGCACTGTTGGCGGCCGTTCTTGTTGGCATGGCGACCGGTTCAAGTGATGCCATCCAGGCCGGCATCGCGATCTCACAAGGCACTGCTGCCCAGCAACAGATCAACTTCACGCGCGCTAACGAATATGAGGCCGATCGTATCGGCATCGGCTTTCTCGTGGCGGCGGGTTACGACCCGAGTGCGATGCCCGATTTCTTTGAGACGCTAGGCCGACGAGCTGGCCTCGCCGGGGCGCAAGTGCCCGAATTCCTGCGCACCCATCCGGTCACCACCAATCGTATCGCCGAATCGCGCGATCGCGCCTCGCAGCTGATTCCGAAGCTCACACCCGAGAGCCCCTCTTATGGCTTTATCCGCGAGCGTGTTCGGGTGCTCGGCGCGCCCAGCGACAGCGATTTGCGCGCCTACTATGCGGCGCTGACCGATCGCGCACCACTGAACCCAGCGCAACGCTACGGCCTCGCTCTGGCGCAATTGCGAGCCGGCGAGCGCGAGCAGGCTGCGAGCACCTTGATCGAGTTGTCGGCCGCGCAGCCCGAGAGCCCACTGCTGCAAGCAGCTCTCGGTCAGGCACTGTTCGCCGCCGGACAACTCGACCTCGCGCGCAACAGTCTCGAAAGAGCCTTGCAGGTCGCGCCACGCAACATCCCACTAACGATTCGATATGCCGAAGTCCTGATGCAGAGCGGCCAATCGAAAGAAGCTCATCGGGTGTTGCTCGATCTTTTCAACAACGTGCCCCCCACTCCGGAACAAATCCGGCTCACCGCCGTGGCGGCCAGTGGTGCCGGCGACACGGCCGATGCGCATCACTATATGGCTGAGTACCACATCGCCAACGGCGATCTGCCGCTGGCGATCAAACAATTAGAGTTGGCTATCGCACATCCGGACATCAGCGCGGTACAACGCGCCCGTTTTGAGGCACGTAGCAAAGAAGTGCGCGATGCTTTAATCGAAAGCGGCAAGCGTGGCAATCGATCGGCTCGAGCGAGCTCGGGAAACTGATAAAATAAGCGCATGAATGTTCTCGCCCTACGCTGGCAAGCACCGTTGCTGGCCTTACTGTCTTTGTCGATTTCCGGCTGCACCACCACAGCCTCACGCGCGAGCGACTCGCGCGATCCACTCGAACCGATAAACCGAGTGGCTCACCAATTCAACGAGGATCTTGATCGGGCGCTGCTGCGTCCGGTTGCGCGCGGTTATCACCGCGTCGTCCCGGAGCCGCTGCAGATCGGTGTGTCGAACGTGTTCTTCAACGCCAAGTATCCGGTCACGATGGTCAACAATGCGTTGCAGGGTAAATTCGTACCGGCGCTATCTGACCTCGGGCGAATCACACTCAACACCACGCTCGGTTTGGGCGGATTGTTCGACCCCGCCACCTCGGCTGGGCTAGAACGCTACGACGAAGACTTCGGACAAACGCTCGGCGCCTGGGGAGTGCCGAGTGGCATCTATGTCGTCGTACCCTTGCTCGGGCCTTACACGTTGCGCGATGGCATTGGCAGCATCGTCGATGACTTTGCCGAGCCTCGCTCCTATCTGGAAGACGACAGCACCCGTTATGGCCTGTGGGCCGGCGACAAATTTGATCGCCGCGTGCGCCTGCTCGACGCCGATGCCGTGCTGGATCGCACAGGCGACAGCTACGCTTTCATCCGCAGCGCGTACTTGCAGCGGCGCGAATTCCTGGTTAACGACGGTATCGCCTCAAGCGATGATCTCGAAGCCGAGCTCGAAAAGGAGCTAGAGGAAGATTCGCCGAAAGACCCCTAGACGGGTAGCAACACCTCAACACCACTGAGGCGTGCCAGTCGCAGCACACCTGCAGGCAGAGACACGTAGCGCAACTCGACACCCTGCTCTCGCGCAAAAGCCACGAGATCGAGCAGCACCGCGAGGCCTGCACTATCGATACGCTCGAGACCGCTACAGTCGATGCGGACGTGACCGCCCGCACGGAGACAGCGCTGCAATTGCGAATGGGCATCGGCAGCGGTCGCAAAGCCTAGTGCACCACTGGCTCGGCACACCCCACTTTCGGATTCGATGGCGAGGCGAAACTCACTCATCCCTTGCGACCCACACCCCGATTCTGCGCCTGCAGCCGCTGGATCACGGCATCAAGACCTTTTTGATCGATCTCGGCGCCGAAGTCTTCGCGAAAACTCTTCACGTAACTGATGCCTTCGATAACCACGTCCCAGACCTTCCATCCCGCTTCGGTCTTACGCAAGGAGTAGTTCACCGGCACGCGAGTCCCGTTACTGCGACGGACCTCCGTGCGAACACTGGCGGAGACAGCATCCGCAGGCACGGGCGTCGGCAACACCTTGATGCGATCGCCCGTGAATTCAAGCAACGCATCGCCGTAGTTGCTCATCAGAGAACCATAGAACGCGTCGATGAATTGCTGACGCTGATCTGGAGTGGCTGTGCGCCAGTGCTTGCCGAGCACGAGACGCGCAGCGTGGTTAACATCAAAATGCGGTAACAGGATTCGATCGACTAACTCGCCGAGCTTCGCAGGGTCCTTGCGCAACTCCGCTCGTCGCGACTCCAGCTCACTGACCATCGCGTTGGCCGATGTCTCGATCAAGGCATTGGGCTCACTCGCATTCACGACGCTCGTATTCACGGCACTGGCCTTGGCCTGCGCCAGCGCCGGCACTTGGCCCAACATCGACGCCAGTACGAGGAGAATCAGCAGGATCGGGGATCGAATCATGGAGGTTTCCTTACTCGGCCTTGGCCGTATCAGTGCCGGCATCCTTGCTCGCGAAATTGGCGAAGAACTTGTTCACCAACGACTCGAGCACGATCGCCGATTGCGTAAACTCGATTTGACTGCCTTGCTTGAGGAAAGTTTCGGAGCCGCCCGGGCCGATTCCCACATACTTGCCACCGAGCAACCCTTGCGTCTGGATGCTCGCATCGCTGTCATCTGGAATACGATCGAACGACGACTCGACCTTGAGCGAGACCACGGCACGGTAGTCGGTAGGATCGAAGCGGATTGCTTCGACGCGGCCGATGCGTACACCGGCCATGCTGACCGGCGATCCCACCTTCAAATCGCCAACGTTGTCGAACTTTGCCGTCACGCTATATCCGGCCTGCTCACCGAGCGAGAGCCCGCTGCCGGGCAATTGCGTTGTCAAAAAGAACAACGCAGCAAAGCCGAGCAGAACGAACAGGCCAGTGCCGATTTCGAGCGAACGTTGCGATTTCATTCTGGATTACCTTCCGAGAAAAGCGGCTGTCAGCATGTAGTCGATCAACAATACGAGCACCGACGACACCACCACCGTGCGTGTCGTCGCGAGGCCAACACCCTGAGCAGTCGGGGGAGCGTGATATCCCTCGTAAACGGCGATCAGGCTGCAAGCGAAGCCGAAGCAGATACTTTTGACGATACCCTCATAGACATCGTCAAGCTCGACCGCCGCCTGCATCTGCGACCAAAAGGCACCCGGGTCGACCGCCATCAACTGTACGCCAATCAACTGCGCGCCAAAAAGTCCCACGATATCGAAGATCGCTACGAGCAGCGGCATCGCGATCACGCCCCCTAAAAAGCGCGGCGCGATGACATGACGCAGCGGATCGACCGCCATCATCTCCATGGCCGTCAACTGATCCGTTGCCCGCATCAGGCCAATTTCCGAAGTCAGCGCCGTGCCCGCGCGGCCTGCGAACAACAAGGCCGTCACGACTGGGCCTAATTCTTTGAGCAAGCCCAGTGCAGCGGCCACGCCGAGCGCATCCTCCGAACCGAATCGCTGCAAAAGATCGAACCCCTGCAGACCAAGCACCATGCCGACAAAGAGCCCACAGAGCATGATGATGATCAGGGATCGCGCGCCGGCGTTATAGATCTGATGGATCACCGCCCGCGGCTTCGCGAGCGCCGGCAAACACTGCCCCAGCACCCGCAGCAGGAAGAGCACGACCGCACCGATGCGTCCCAGGCTGGCGCCGATCATGATCGACCCCGCACCTGCTGCGACCGACCGAGAATGTCCGCGGCCAAATCACCCGCCGGAAAATGGAACGGCACCGGACCATCGGCCGCTCCGCTCATGAACTGGCGGACAACGGGCTCCTCGCTACGAGCGAGTTCGTCGGGCGTTCCGGAGGCGACGACCCGCCCCTCAGACAAGAGATAACTGCGATGGGCGATCGTGGCGAGCTCTTCGACATCGTGCGAAACCACAATACTCGTGACACCGAGCGTCTCGTTGAGTTCGCGAATCAAACGCACAATCACGCCCATCGAGATCGGATCGAGGCCGACAAACGGTTCGTCGTAGATCAGCAGTTCCGGGTCCATCACGATGGCTCGCGCCAACGCCACGCGTCGGGCCATGCCACCCGAGAGCTGCGAAGGCATCAGCTCTGCAGCGCCGCGCAAGCCGACCGCCTCGAGCTTGGTTAGCACGAGCCGTCGCAGGACCGACTCCGGCAAGCGCGCGTGCGCGCGGACCGGAAAGGCCACGTTCTCAAAAACGGTGAGGTCGGTCAGCAAGGCGCCGTTCTGGAACAGCATGCCGGTTCGACGACGCAGTGCGTAAAGACCGGCCTTGTTCAAATCGCCCACTGACTCACCGAAGAGTTCTATCCGGCCGCGATCAGCCGCGACCTGGCCGGTCAGCAGGCGTAAAAGCGTCGTCTTGCCGGTCCCACTCGGGCCCATCACTGCCGTGATCTGGCCCTGCGGCACGTCGATATCCACGCCCGCAAAAATCGGTCTGGTGCCGACGGCGTAGTGCAGATCTCGGATACGGACAGGAGGAGCGCTCATGAGGGCGCCGGATATTACCAAACGGAGCATGAAATAACGGCCGACAGATGCAGTCCGGGACAAATCGGACTAAAATGGTGCGGTTTTATGATCCGCATCAGCAAAATGACCGACTACGCCACCGTGCTGCTGGCCGAGCTCGCGCGCTCGCCACAAACGCAGCAAAGCGCGGCGACCCTGGCTGAGCGCACGCAGATCGCCGTGCCGACCGTCAGCAAGGCGCTGAAAGCGCTGCAACGCGCGGGGCTCGTGCGCTCGACGCGCGGCTTGCATGGCGGCTACACACTCGCCCGCCCCGCTGCCGAGATCTCGGCCGCTGCCATCCTCGATGCGCTCGAGGGCCCAGTTGCCGTTACCGACTGCGCTGCCGGCGCTGGCCAGTGCGAACTGGAGACCACCTGTGGCGTGGGTCGCGCGTGGCAACGAGTGAATTTGACGGTTCGTCGCTCGCTGTACCAAGTGAGTCTTGAACAATTGGCCGGTCTGGATAAAGGCCCATACACATGAGCGAAAACGCACAACTCAATGAAATCGTCGGCCGTGGCTACCAGCATGGCTTCGTTACGGACATCGAATCGGAAAGTTTGCCGCCCGGCCTCGATGAGGATGTCGTGCGGAAAATTTCGGCCATCAAGCGTGAGCCGGCCTTTTTGACCGAATGGCGCCTGCGTGCGTATCGGCACTGGCTCACCATGCGCGAGCCCGAGTGGGCACACGTCCGCGTGCAGCCCATCAACTACCAGGACCTCTCCTACTACTCCGCACCCAAGGCCAAGACCGACGGGCCCAAGAGCCTCGATGAGGTTGACCCGAAGTTGCTCGCGACCTACGAAAAACTCGGTGTACCGCTGCACGAACGGGCACGCCTCGCCGGCGTGGCGGTGGATGCCGTATTCGACAGCGTGTCGGTCGCCACGACCTTCAAAGATCGACTCGAGAAAGCCGGCGTCGTGTTCTGCTCGTTCTCGGAAGCGGTTCAGAAGCATCCGGAATTGATCGAGCGCTATCTCGGCAGCGTCGTCCCGCACACCGACAACTACTACGCTTGCTTAAACTCGGCCGTGTTTTCTGATGGCTCGTTCGTCTATATCCCAAAGGGCGTCCGTTGCCCGATGGAGTTATCGACTTACTTTCGCATTAACGCAGCCAAGACGGGTCAATTCGAGCGCACGCTGATCATCGCTGACGAAGGCAGCCATGTGAGCTACCTCGAAGGCTGCACGGCACCGATGCGAGATGAAAATCAGCTGCATGCGGCGGTGGTCGAACTGATCGCTCTTGATCACGCCGAAATCAAATACTCGACCGTGCAGAATTGGTACCCGGGCGACGAGAACGGCGTCGGTGGCATCTACAACTTCGTTACCAAACGCGGCGAGTGTCGTGGCCGCAATTCGAAGATTTCGTGGACGCAGGTCGAAACCGGATCTGCCATCACCTGGAAGTATCCGAGCTGCGTGTTGCGTGGCGAAAACTCGGTCGGCGAGTTCTACTCGGTTGCGCTTGCCAATCATCATCAGCAGGCCGATACCGGCACGAAGATGATCCACATTGGCGCCAATACGCGCAGCACCATCGTGTCGAAGGGTATTTCGGCAGGACACGGCCAGAACACCTATCGTGGTCTCGTCAAGATTCTCCCGACGGCCAGCGGCGCTCGCAACTTCACACAGTGCGACTCGCTGCTGATGAGCGGAGAGTGCGGCGCGCACACCTTCCCTTATGTCGAAGTGAAGAACCCCACTGCGACCGTGGAGCACGAAGCGTCGACTTCGCGCATCAGTGAAGACCAGCTCTTCTACTGCCTGCAGCGCGGTATCGCCGAAGAGGATGCCGTCAACATGATCGTGAACGGTTTTTGCAAAAGCGTGTTCAAGGAATTGCCGATGGAGTTTGCCGTAGAAGCACAGAACTTGCTCGCGGTCAGCCTCGAAGGCTCAGTCGGCTGAACGGAGATCATCATGCTCGAAATCAATGCATTGCAGACTCGTATCGGTGACAAGGAGATCCTGCGTGGTCTGAACCTCACCGTGAAAGCCGGCGAAGTACACGCCATCATGGGCCCGAACGGCGCCGGCAAGAGCTCTCTCGCCTACACCCTCGCGGGACGTCCGGGTTACGACGTTACGAGCGGCAGCGTGCGCTTCGAAGGAGCCGATCTACTCGCGCTCGCACCCGAAGAACGCGCGCAAGCGGGTCTATTTCTCGGCTTTCAGTACCCGGTCGAGATTCCGGGGGTCAATAACGTCTATTTGCTGAAAGCCGCGCTCAACGCGGCGCGCAAGCATCGCGGTCTGCCGGAGGTCGATGCCTTCGAGTTCCTGACGCTCGTGCGCGAGAAGATGCGCCTGATGCAGATGGACGAGGCGTTTCTTTCGCGGGGCGTGAACGAGGGGTTCTCCGGCGGCGAGAAAAAACGCAATGAGATCCTGCAGATGTTGGTGCTCGAACCCAAGCTCGCGCTACTCGATGAGACCGATTCGGGACTCGATATCGATGCGCTCAAGGTCGTCGCCAACGGCGTGAACTCCCTGCGCTCAGCCGATCGTGCAGTCGTGCTCGTCACTCACTATCAGCGACTACTCGATTACATCAAGCCCGATGTAGTGCACGTGCTTGCGCGCGGTCGCATCATCAAGACAGGTGGTCCGGAACTCGCTCTCGAGCTCGAGGCTCGTGGCTACGACTGGCTACTCGCGGATGCCGCCTGATCCCATGACGACAAGCTCCATCACGGCCCCATCGCGAGCACCGACGAATCGCGATGAGAATTGGAAGTACGCGAACCTGCGCGCGTTGTCGCGCGTCTCGTTCGACGTCGTCCCAAGCGATCAGACCACGAACAAGGTCAACTTCGAGCTTCCCGCCAAAACCACCGAGTGTCGTCTCGTGCTGGTCGATGGCCAATTCTCGTCGGCGCTCTCCGATGCTCCGCCTCATGACGCTGAACTTAAGTTGGATCCGCGCCCGTTGCAGATCGAAGACGTATCGATTGATCATCATTATCTGAATCTCAATCGCCGCGCACGTCACGAAACTCTGCAATTGCGCGTGCTGCCGCGTCAAAGTGTGGAACTTGAGATCCTGCATGTGGCCACTGGCATCGGACAACCCGCGATCGAAGTGCAAGTCGAGTCGGGCGCGGAACTCACCTTGATCGAGCGTCACATCGCTCTAGGCACTGCTACAGCGTCGACCAATCTCGCCCTCGATATCAGGCTCGCCGAGCACGCCAAACTGCACCTCGCACGCTGGCAGCACTATGCGAGCCCCGTCGTATATATCGAAACACTGAACTTGGGCTTGGGTGTATCAAGCGAATGTGATCTCACCCAGATCACGAGCGCAGATCGCAGCGACACCGTCGTATCGAGTCGCTCGACGGTGTTCGTCACCCACGCCGGCGAAGGTGCGCAGCTGCACTGGAATAGCGCCGTGATTGCCGATGGGCAGCAACAGCACGATGCCTACGTGCGCATCGACCACCAGGCGCGACGGGTGCAAACCCATCAACTCTTCCGCGGCATTGCCAGCGGCCGAAGCAAGATCGGCTTCAACGGTCATATGCTCGTCGGAGCGTCAGCCCATGGCACGCATTCGGGCCAATCGCTCAAGACCCTGCTCGCAGGGCACGAAGCGGAAGCCAATGTTCGCCCACAGCTTGAGATCTACACCAACGAAGTGACGGCGACGCACGGCGCGACCGTCGGCAAACTCGACGCAGATATGCTGTTCTACCTTCTCTCGCGCGGTATCGACCCTGGTACGGCTGAATCTCTTCTCAAATGGGCCTTCGTCAGCGACGTGCTGACCCACCTGCCTTCGGCCGAGTTGCGGCACCAGATCGAAGCGAGCCTCGTCCGTCAACTGCCGGGCGCTATCGCTGCACGAGACTCATCGGCACAGGAGAAGGATCGATGAACCTCATCGAGCAAGCGACCGCCCACTACGATGTCGAGCGAGTGCGTCAGGACTTCCCGATCCTATCGACCACGGTGCGCGGAAAACGCCTGGCTTTTCTGGATACGGCCGCTTCGTCGCAACGACCGGCTTCGGTCATTGAGGCAATCGTGCACTACGAACGGCACCTGCATGCCAATGTGCATCGCGGTGTGTACGAACTCAGTCAAAAAGCGACCGACGCCTTCGAAGCGGCACGCGAGCGAGTGAGAGGTTTTCTCAACGCCCGCTCTACGCGCGAAGTGATTTTCACGCGAGGTACGACCGAGTCGATCAATCTCGTCGCCCAGTCTTGGGGGCGATCATTGCAACCGGGCGATGAAATCCTCATCAGCTGGATGGAACATCACGCCAACATCGTGCCGTGGCAGATGGCGTGCGAGCGCAGCGGTGCCATCTTGCGCGTCATTCCCATCGATCGCCGCGGCGAGCTCGATCTTGCCGCCTTCCACCGGCTGTTATCACCCAAGACCCGATTGGTCGCGATCACCCAAGTGTCCAACTCTTTGGGGACCGTGGTGCCGCTTGCCGAGATCATCACTGCAGCGCGACGTAACGGTAGTCTCGTACTCGTGGATGGCGCACAAGCGGTGGCTCACCAGCACATCGATGTGCAAGCGCTCGACTGCGACTTCTACGCCTTCTCGAGTCACAAGCTCTACGGCCCAACCGGGATGGGTGTGCTCTGGGCACGCGAGGCGGTTCTCGCCGATATGCCGCCGTGGCAAGGCGGTGGCGACATGATCAGGACGGTATCGTTCGAGAAAACCACCTACAACGAACTGCCCTACCGCTTCGAAGCAGGTACGCCGAATATTTCGGGCGCTGTGGGTCTTGCGGCCGCGATCGACTATCTTGAATCGCTCGACATCGACAAAGTCCATGCTCACGAACAGGCGCTGCTGCGCTATGCGACCGATGCGTTGCGAGCCATCCCAGGCTTGCAGATCATCGGCGAGGCGACTCACAAAGCCGGTGTCATCTCATTCACGCTTGAGCAGGTCCATCCGCACGACCTCGGCACCATTCTCGATTCCGAAGGTGTCGCTGTACGCGCCGGACACCATTGCGCGATGCCGGTGATGGAGTTCTTCGGCGTGCCGGCGACTGCCCGCGCTTCTTTCGGCTGTTATACGAATCGCGAAGATGTCGACCAATTGATCGGCGCACTGCATCGCGCGTTGGAGGTTTTTGGCTGATGGACCTTAAGGATTTGTATCGAGACGTCATCCTCGATCACAACAAGAACCCGCGCAATTTCGGCAAGCTCGAACCCTGCGATACCTCGGCCGACGGGCATAACCCGCTCTGCGGCGATCGCCTGACGCTCACGTTGCGTCTCGAAGGCGACACCGTCAGCGACATCCGTTTCGAAGGCAAGGGCTGCGCTATTTCGACGGCCTCGGCTTCCTTGATGACCGAAGCGATCAAGGGTCTCGATGAGCGCGCCATCACGGCATTGAGTGACGTGGTGCACCGCACGCTCACCTCATCGACCGATGCGGCGGTCCCAGAGGGGCTCGGAAAACTCGCGGCGCTCTCGGGTGTTCGTGAGTACCCGGCGCGAGTCAAATGCGCGAGCCTCTGCTGGCATACGCTGGCAGCAGCCCTCGCCCATCGTGGCGGCAGCGCCGCCGTTTCAACGGAATGACACCATGCGCAGTCACGAGAACGAAGCTTTCATCCTCTCGCGCGATACCCCGGCGGTCATGGTTCCCTCTGGAGATGCGATCACGCTGAAGTCGGGTCTCTCCGGATTCATCACGCAGGCCTTGGGTGGCAGCTTCACGTTGTACATCGAGGGAAACCTCTATCGTCTATCGGGTGAGAATGCGGATGCCATCGGCAAGCAGACCTTGCAGGCGCCCGCGTTACCACCGGATGCCACGGCGGCGGACGTGCAGGCGCTGGCTTGGCAACAGATGCGCAGCTGCTACGATCCTGAAATTCCGATCAACATCGTCGAGCTCGGTCTCGTTTACGAATGCGAAGTACTGCCGAACGAGGACGGCACACGGGATCTGGCGGTCAAGATGACCCTGACTGCGCCGGGCTGCGGCATGGGCGATGTGCTCGTCCAGGATGTCAAAGAAAAAATCGAAATCATCCCGACCGTACGCGAAGCCAAGGTCGAGCTTGTCTTCGATCCGCCCTGGAATCAATCGATGATGTCGGAAGCCGCGCGGCTGCAAACGGGCATGCTGTGAGCCAGCCGTGGATCCCGGCGGGTTCAATCGAACAACTCGCCGCGCGATCTCGTCTCGAAGTGGAAATCGACGGCGATTACGTCGCCATTGCTCGCTTGAATGGTGAACTGCACGCCTTCGAAGATCGCTGCACCCACGACGGCGAGCCGCTCGCCGGCGCCGAGCTCGAAGGTGATGCCGCAACGCCCTGCGGTGTCGTGATCTGCCCGCGACACGGCGCTCGCTTTTGCCTCAAGACGGGCGCGGCACTGACTCCGCCCGCTTATGAACCCATCCGGATTTTTGAGGTTCGAGAACGCGACGGACAAATCGAGGTGCGCAAATCTTGATGATGCGGCGACGCTTGACGCTGCTGCGCCATGGTCACGCCGAGGTATCGGCGCCAGGAGGCGATGTTGATCGCGCTTTGGATAACATCGGCCGCGCGGAAGTGACGTCTGCAGCCGCTGCACTCGCCTTGCTTGAAAAGCCGACTCGATTGATCGTCAGCAGCGCCCGTCGCACTCGAGAGACCGCTGCGATCCTCGTTCAGACCCTCGCCCTTCAGTCGGCCCAGATCGAATATCTCTCTGAGCTGTATTTAGCGAGCGCTGCCACCTTGCAGCGCGTGATCGAGATGCAGCCGGATGATCACACCCAGTTGTGCCTGATTGGCCACAATCCGGGGCTGTCGGATTTCGTACTCGAAGCCCTGCCCGCGGGATCACAACGCGACGCGTATCGAGGATTGACGACAGCCGGTTGGGCATCGTGGGCGTTCACTGCATCGCGTTGGCAGGCATTCGCGCCCGATGCCAGTTACACGATCGCTCAATCGATCTCACCAGACAACGCGCGCGCGATATAAGTGGCGGGCACTCGAGTGCGTGGTAGACGAGCACCGGGCATGACATCCGCAAACCAGTCGCGCACCGGACGATCAAGCGCGACACCATGCATGTAGTTATAAAGCGCTGTGCTCAAGGCCTTGCCGAGCAGATCGTGATCGACCCCCGTCGGGTCGTGGAAGCCGATATCGTTGCGCGCGAATCGTCCCGTCGGTGGCGCGATCAGGGTGACGCCATACTCGGCGGGGTTCAGACCGACCGGTGAGTGCACCGTGCAGGTGAAGCGATGGAAGTATCCCGACTGCACACAACCCTCGGCGAATAGCTGACGAACGTACTCGAGCGAATCGATGGTTTCCGCCACTGTCTGCGTCGGAAAGCCGTACATCAGATACGCGTGCACAAGTATGCCGGCATCCGTGAAGGCCCGAGTCACACGCGCCACCTGCGCGACCGAGACGCCTTTTTTCATCAGCTTCAATAGTCGATCTGAGGCGACCTCGAGGCCACCCGATACCGCGATGCAGCCACTCGACGCCAACTCTTCGCACAGTGCTGGCGTGAATGTCTTCTCGAAGCGGATATTCCCCCACCACGAAATCGTCGTCCGACGACGCAGCAACTCGGCAGCGAGCGCCTTCAATACTTTGGGCGGTGCTGCCTCGTCGACGAAATGGAAACCCGTCTCGCCCGTCTCGGCGACGATGGCCTCGATACGATCGACGAGTACCGCCGCGGTTGCGGTTTGATAGTTGGCGATGTAATCGAGACTCACATCGCAGAAGCTGCATTTCTTCCAATAGCAGCCATGAGCGACGGTGAGCTTGTTCCAGCGGCCCTCAGACCACAGCCGATGCATCGGGTTCAGCATGTCGAGCAGCGAGAGATAGCGCTCGAGGGGCAAGCCTTGCCAACTGGGTGTCCCGGTGTCGGCAAATGCAATCTCGAGATCGCCTGCATCGACGTAGCGCACCTCGCCCGCACTGTTGCGGATAAACGTTCTGATCAAACGCGCCTCATCACGCAGGCCCTGCCAGTGCTCGATGAGCGCCCATAGCGGTGCCTCACCGCGATCGAGCGTCACGTAGTCGACGAAGTCGAACAGTTGCGGTTCAGCGAGCTCGCGCAACTCGGTATTGACGTAGCCACCTCCCATCACGATGGTCGCTTCCGGACACTCCGAGCGAACGGTTTGTGCGATGCGCAATGCGCCGTAGAGAGCGCCGGGAAACGGCACCGACAACAGCACTAAATTAGGCTGATGCTGCTGCAGGACCTTCCGGGTAAGCCGCTCGAGATGTTCATCGAGTAGGTGTCGAGGCCGCGCCAAAGCGCGCGCCAACGAATCGAAGTTGGACTGACTCGCCGCCAATTTCTCACCGTAGCGCACGAACTCGAAGCCTGGATCAACGGCATCGCGGATGACATCCGCGATATCGTTCAGGTAGAGAGTGGC
Organism: Pseudomonadota bacterium; assembly: GCA_039799645.1. Classification (GTDB taxonomy): domain Bacteria; phylum Pseudomonadota; class Gammaproteobacteria; order Steroidobacterales; family Steroidobacteraceae; genus UBA964. The sequence continues at coordinate 18,933 of JBDLSG010000026.1, forward strand.
AAAGTGTCGTGCACGATCCTGCGTCCCCAAGGCACCAAATGCCCAGGCGAGTGGATCATCACCTTCATAGGCCGCGAGAGCTGCGAATCGAGGCCCCTCAGGCAGATAACGTCGCGAGACGATGCGATGCGCCAGAGTCGCATCACGCCCCTGCAGAAAGGCGATCACGGGCTCGACAGTCGCGGCATAGATCTCGCGTGCCGAAAGGAATACGCGCTCGGCCCCGGTGCGGCGCTTGGCGCTACGCTGCTCAACCGCTGCCGCGAGCGCCTGCAGCCCCGCCTCCGTCATCACGGACAGCACGAGCGCGAGGGCGAGATCGGCCTGTGCGATGGGCACTTCGCGGCTGCGCAGAAAACCACTGAGGTAGGCCGTCGCCGGGTACGGCGTGTTCAACTGGGTCATCGGCGGGATGAGCGCGAGGACCTTCGGCGGCGGCAGAGACATTCGCGCATTATGCGAGATACCGCGACACGGTTGAAATGCCGATCACGCGTCCCCACTGTGATCGGACACGTCATCTGCGAGAGCGACATCATGAGCCAGGCACTATCTGTCACCACCGCAAGCTTCCGCGAGCAAGTTATCGATGCCTCCCATCAGCAGCCCGTCTTAGTGGATTTTTGGGCGCCTTGGTGCGGCCCCTGTCGCATGCTTGGGCCCGTGCTCGATCAATTGGCAGCGAGCACGCCTGGCATCAAGGTCGTGAAACTCAACACCGACGAAGAGCCGGAGGTCGCCGGTGCCTATGCGATCCGCAGTATTCCCGCGGTCAAACTTTTCAAGAATGGCCAAGTCGTCGATGAATTCGTCGGCGCGCAACCGCTCGGCGCCGTCAAAGCCTTCGTTGCAGCGCATCTGCCCAAGGACGTCGATCCTCGCCTCGCAGAGGCGGGGCAGTTGATCATGGCGGGCAATACGAGCGCGGCAGAAACCCTACTCGACTCGCTACCACCGGTGATGCAAAGCGAACTCGATGTCAAAGCCCTGCGCGCAAAGCTGTATTTCGCCCGTATCGCACTATCGCCTGACGAAACCGACTCGATCCAAAGCGCGCGTGTCGCTGCGGCACGCTATCTACTGAAAGATGCTTGGAAATCCGGAGTGGAGTCGCTCTTCGCTGCCGCCGAGCGGAATCGTCGCTACGCCTCTGGCGCAGGACGCGACGATCTCCTGAGGGCGTTTGATCTCGGCACGGCCGATGAGGTCACTCTGGCCGCCGCACGGCGACGTCTCGCAGCCCTACTGCACTAAGATCATGCCGCAGCGCTAGTGCGCCGCCTCCTCACGCAGGCGAGCCGCCTCGGTCTCGCCTAAGTAGACTTTGATCCAGCCACGGGCGAGATATAACAGCGGAATCAGCGCGACCGCAGCGCCCAGTTTGTAGAGATAATTGACCGTGCCGACCGCCAAGAACTGCGGAATCGGCCACTGCTGCGGCCCAAGCACAAAGGCGATGTAGAGTACGACGAAGCTGTCGATGAATTGCGAAACCGCCGTCGATCCGGTGGCCCGCAACCAAACGAGCTTTTCACCCGTCGCCCGACGGATACGGTGGAACACTGCCACATCGATCAACTGGCCGATCAGAAAGGCCACAATCGAACCGATGATCGTCCACAGTCCTTGGCCAAAAATCTGCGCGTATGCGTGCTGGATATCGGGGACTCCGAGATCACGATTCGCATCCACCCAGAAGCCGGCAGGCGCCAGCGCGATCGAGGCATAGGCCGCAAAAAACGCGTAGCAAATGAAAGCGACGGCGATCCACGAAATCAACCGCACGCCGCGTGGACCAAAGTATTCGTTGATGACGTCGGTCATGACGAACACGAAGGGCCACAACAACACACCCGCGGTGAAGTTGAGGTTGCCGGTGATCCCGAGCAACGACCACTCGAACGGTGCGATCCCGAGGGTGTTCTCGAGCGAGAAGATCTTCACACCCACGAACTCGGCTAACAGGGCGTTGGTCAGGAAGAACCCGGCCAACACGATGAATAGCCGGGTCGCCTTGCTGTCCGTGATGCGCATCGAACGAAATTAGTACGGCGTGCAGAAGCAGTGGGCGTAGAGCCGATCGGCGATGGCATGGCGATTGAACCGCAATACCTCACGCTCGACCGGTCCGAAATCGCGCTTGGCCGCTTGCAAGGCCCAAGCCGACGTCAGATCGGCAGGACCAGCGACTCGAAGCATCAACGACGCTGCGGATGTTTCGACGGAAGCCACGAGCTCTTGTGCCCAGCTCTTATCGGACTCGAGATAGTCGCGCTCGTACTTGCCCTCTTCGAGCCCCGCGCGCTTGGCTGCCGCCGCAATCGCTTGATCGAGCGAACCCAACTGATCGACGAGACCGCGATCTTTTGCATCACGACCCGACCACACGCGACCCTGCGCAATCGCATCGACGTCGTCGCGGGATTTATCGCGGCCCTTGGAGACGCGCGCCAAGAAATCCTCATAGCCACGCTCGATCGTCGCCTGCAGCAACATCGCAGCGGCGGGACCCACGGATCGATCGAGTCGTAACTCACCCGAGAGCGGCGTCGTGCCGACACCATCGGTATTCACCCCGATCTTATCGAGTGCTCGCGGTGCCGTCGGGAAGAGTCCGAAAATACCGATCGATCCGGTGATCGTGGCAGGGCTCGCCCAGATCTCGTCAGCCGGCGCCGCGATGTAATAGCCGCCCGAAGCAGCAAGATCACCCATCGAGACCACGACCGGTCGGCCAGTTTCCTTGAAAGCTAACACTTCACGATAGATCTTTTCCGAGGCCAGCACGCTGCCGCCCGGGCTATCGATACGCAGCACCAGCGCCTTGATGTCTTGATCCAATCGCGCCTTGCGGATCAACGCTGACATATCATCGCCAGCGATCACACCGCCGCCACCAGACCCATCGACGATCTCACCGGAGCCGACCAGCACGGCAACGCGCGCATCTGGATGGCGTGAGATCTTGTCCTCGGCGCGCACGATACGCAGGTAATCTTCGAGTCCGACACTGCGATAAGTCTCTTTCTCGTCGTCCTTCGCAGCGAGCTCCATCACGCGCTTTTCAACTTCGAGCGGCGTCTTCAGTGCCGTCACGAGTTTTGCGTCAAGTGCGACCTTGGCGGTATCACCCTTGGCCGCCTTGACCGTGGGTGACAGCGTGTCGACGTACTGGCGCAACGCCGCCGGCTCCATCGCGCGCGCTGCCGCGACGACATCGATGTAGGTGCCCCATAACGAATCGACGAAGGCCTGACTCGAGATGCGATCTTCGGGCGACATATCGTCGCGAATCCAAGGTTCGACCGCGCTCTTGAAAGTGCCGACACGGAATACATTGACGTCGATACCGAGCTTGTCGAGCGCGGATTTGTAATAGTTCCGATAGCGCTCGTAGCCTTCGAGAACGACGAGCCCCATCGGATCAAGATAGATCTCATCCGCATGTGCGGCGACGTAGTAAGAGTCGCGGCCATAGCCCGTGCCGTATGCGATCACCTTCTTACCGGACTCGCGGAACGACTTCACGGCACGTGCAAACTCATCGAGAGTCGGTTGACCCGCGCCGCCCATGGCATCGAACTCGAGTACCAGCGTCTTGATGCGCTTGTCTTCCTTGGCCGCTTCGATGGCCTCGGTGAGATCACGCAGAGTGGTCTCGTTGCGTCCGAGACCGCGCGCTTCCGCCAGAGCGAGTTCAAGCGGATCGCCGCTTTGTTGTTCGACGATTTCACCCTCCGGGCGAATCACGAGCGCTGCATCATCGGGCATTTTCGGGATGCTGCCCTGCAGCGCACCCACGACGAAGCCAAAGATCGCCAGCAGCAGCAACAAGTGCAGCGTCTTGCGCAGACCCTCGAACAGAGCAACGACGAAGCGGAAAAACTTACGCATGAGAGCGAACCTCCACCGTCAAAAACAAACGCCACCCCGACGGATCGGGGTGGCGTGATCTAGTCTAGCAACAGGCCGGGCGGAGACGCCACGCGCCCGAGTGATCAGACTTTTTCTTCGATGCGGGCAGCCTTGCCCGACAAACCGCGCAGGTAGTAGAGCTTGGCGCGACGAACGTTGCCACGACGCTTTACCGACACATCGGCGATGCTCGGGCTGTGCGACTGGAAAGTACGCTCGACGCCCTCACCGTGCGACATCTTGCGCACCGTGAAAGATGAGTTGAAACCGCGATTGCTCTTGGCGATCACGACGCCCTCGTAAGCCTGTACGCGCTCACGATCGCCTTCGACCACCTTCACGTTCACCACGACCGTGTCGCCCGGCTTGAAATCCGGCAGCTGACGGGTGATGCGACGTTGTTCCATTTCCGCGATGACATTAGCCATTTTCATCCACCTCTCGCTCAGCGAGATACTCGTTCAACAGGGCGCTCTCCTCTTCGGTGAGCGCTCGACCTCGGCCATTATCGGCCCGTAGCAGATCGGGGCGCCGCAACCAGGTGCGACCCACGGCCTGCTTCATTCTCCAGCGCGCAATTGCAGCATGGTTTCCACCCTGCAGCACCTGCGGCACCGATCGTCCTTCCCACTCGACTGGGCGCGTGTAGTGCGGCCAATCGAGCCTTCCATCCGAGTGCGACTCCTGCTCGCTCGAGCGCTCGTCACCAAGCACTCCGGGCAGCAAACGCACCACGGCATCGATGACCGTGAGCGCTGCGAACTCGCCACCCGAGAGTACGTAGTCTCCGAGCGACACTTCGCGATCGATGCGCGCGTCGATCACCCGCTGATCCAAGCCCTCATAGCGGCTCGCCACCAGCACCAAGGCAGGCAAGGCAGCGAAATCTCGCGCCATCGCCTGCTCGAATCTCTCGCCTTGGGCCGACAGGTGCACCCGAGGGGCGCCCGCAGCCACGAGGCTACTCGCCAGATCGATAGCCGCCGCCCAAGGCGCCGGCGTTCCGACCATGCCCGGACCACCACCGTAGGGGCGATCGTCGACGGTCTTGTGCACATCCGCGGCATACTGCCGTGGGTCCACACATTCGATCTGCACCAGGCCGCGCGACATCGCGCGACCCAGGACGCCGTGTTCCAGTGCCCCCCGAACGAGTTCGGGAAACAACGTCACCACGACGATTTTCATAAGTCGGCTGGCCAATCCACCAGGATGGTCTTCGCGGCGTCGTCGATTTCGCGAAGGTGCTCCCGACTGGTCGGGACCCATCGCTCACGCTCGCCTTTGACCACCATGACGGCATTCGCCGGCAGGTCCTCGAACCCCTCGACAGTGCCGAACTCGACACCCTCCAGGTTGCGTACCTGATAACCGATCAGGTCGTGCCGGTAATGCTCCCCGGGTTCCAGGGGGGGCAATTCCGTCCGGGGTACCTCGATGATGCAGCCGACCCAGGGTTCGGCTGTCTCTCGTTGGGAGACCCCCTCCAGACGCACCAACAAGCCTTTTGGGCTACCGTCTGCCTCTGCCACCAAAACCGTTTGCCGCTGCCCGGAGGCGCTGCGCAAATGCCAGGTGGGATAGTCCAGTATGGCTTCAGGGGGGTCTGTCCAGGATTGCAGGTGCAACCACCCCTTCAAACCTTTGGGACGACCGAGTCGCCCCAACTCAACCCAGTCGCTGTTCAGGCCGCGGCCTGGGCGACCTTGCGATAATCGCTGACCAGCGATTTCACGCGGTCGGACTGCTTGGCACCCTGGCTCACCCAGTATTCGATACGGGCGAGATCAAGCTTGAGCTTCGGCTCGCTCTTGCGCGCCACAGGATTGAAAAAGCCCACGTTTTCAAGGCTCGCGCCGCCCTGTCGCTTGCGGCTATCGGTCACAACGACGTGATAAAAGGGCGAATTCTTCGCACCACGCCGCGTCAGACGAATCGTCACCATAGGTCGTTACGCTCTCGGTCGTAGCCCCGGGGGGCTGAAAAAGAGCGCGGAGTCTACAGAAATCAGGGACTTGATGGAAGCGGTCTTACGGCTTCGGAAAGCCCGGCGGAAGGCCGCCCCCCTTGAGGGCGCCAAGCATGCGGCGAAACTTGCCGCCCTTCATGCTCTTCATCATCCGTTGCATCTCGGTGAACTGCTTGAGCAAACGGTTCACATCCTGCACTTGGGTGCCGGAACCCGTGGCGATCCGCCGGCGGCGCGACCCGTCGATGATGTCGGGCTTACGCCGCTCGCGATGGGTCATGGAGTTGATAATGGCGATCTGACGGCGGATCTGGGCGTCACCCTCGCCCGCCGGCATCGCACCTTTGGCCAGATTGCCGGGGAGCTTGTCCATCAGCGACTCGAGACCACCCAAACTCTGAACCTGTTCGAGTTGGCCTTTAAGGTCGTAGAAATCAAAGCGGCCACCGCCCATGACCTTCTTGGCGAGGCGCTCGGCCTCGGCGGCATCGACCTTGCCCTGAACCTGCTCGACGAGCGCGACGACGTCACCCATGCCGAGAATGCGCCCGGCCATCCGTTCGGGATCGAACGG
>JBDLSG010000027.1:0-23491 GCA_039799645.1 Pseudomonadota bacterium
GCGCCGATGACGAGCGCATCGAAATCGGCAGCAGGGGGCTTGCGACTGGATGAATTCACAGGTACTGTATGGATCAACAGAGGTAGAGGTGTTCCATGTCAGATCTCACGCCACGACAAACTGAAATCCTCCGTCTAATCCAAAGAGCTATTGCCGAAACCGGCATGCCGCCCACGCGGGCAGAAATCGCGCAAGAGCTCGGGTTCAAGTCCGCCAACGCCGCAGAGGAGCATCTGCGCGCACTCGCCCGCAAAGGGGTGATTGCGCTCGTGCCGGGCACCTCGCGTGGCATCCAACTCAAGGACATCCTGCGCGAGCAACTCGGCTTGCCACTCATCGGCCGCGTCGCCGCGGGTAAGCCCATTCTCGCAGAAGAGAACATCGAAGCGCGCTTCAACATCGATCCCGACATTTTCTCGCCCCGTCCGCACTACCTGCTCAAGGTCACCGGCATGTCCATGAAAGACGCCGGCATCCTCGATGGCGACCTAGTGGCGGTGCACCGCACTCCCGAGGTGCGCAATCGTCAGATCATCGTCGCGCGTCTCGAGAACGAGGTTACGGTCAAGCGCTACAAGCAGGAAGGCCCGACGGTGTGGCTGCTGCCGGAGAACGCCGACTTCGAGCCTATCCGCGTGAACCTGCGTGAAGAGCCGCTGATCATCGAAGGGGTGGTCGTGGGTGTGCTGCGCCGCGGTGCCACCGCCGGCAAGGCTACGCCTGCTGGTCTGATGTAACTCGCACTCTTACCGGCTCGTCCGGAGGTTTCCATGTCTGTCTTCGAACTGCTCCCTTCGCCGGGCGCAGCGGATGCGCTCGCGCCAAAGAAATCAAATCGTCACCACAAGGTGACGGTGAAGGCTGCCGCTGCAACGCCGCGAACGAGTCTGCGGCGTTTTCAGTGTCCCTGTGGATGTGAGAGACGCAGCTGGTTTTCGCAGCCGCGCTCCTTGCGTAGCGCACCGGCAGTGACATCGGCAGCCGATTCTGCATCGTGAGTCATTCTTCTCGTTTCCATCCGCGAGCGCGTTGCTTCCATGGCTCTCTCGACTCCAGACAGCGTCCCGAGTCTCGCACTCGAGTCGCTGCTCGAACATCCGGCCATCTGGTCCGGTCGCAACGCTGCACGCGTCGCTACGCTCAGCACGGGCTACGCTGAGCTCGACGCCGCGCTGCCCGGCGGCGGTTGGCCCGCTGCCGGACTCATCGAAATCCTTACAGCTCAAAACGGCATCGGCGAGATGCAGCTGCTTGTGCCTTTGCTCGTACGAGTTGGGCAAATGACGCCGCCCCGTTGGACTGCCTGGATCGCGCCGCCCTTTGAGCCTTATGCACCTGCACTTGTGGCAGCCGGTGTGCCGCTCGCGCAGCAACTCATCATTCGCACGAGCCAAGCACTGTGGGCACTGGAGCAAACTTTGGTCTCAGGTGGATGCGCGCTCGTGCTCGGCTGGCCGGGTACCGTGCCCTCAGGCAGCGCCTTGCGTCGCCTGCAGTTGGCGACCCAGCGGGGCGGGGCGCCGGCGTTTTTGTTCCGTCCGTTGAGCGAGGCTGCTCGTTCATCGGCGGCCGAATTGCGTATTGCGTGCGAGTCTTTGCGGGCTGATGACTCGACGCCCGGTGTGTCCCTGCAAGGCGCACGTCTGCAATTATTGAAAAGTCGTGGTGGACGACGCGACGCCTTCAGCGTGTATTGGAACCATGGCCAGGCGTGAGCGAGTCTCTTCGACCCGGCGAGCGTTTGCGACGACAAGTCGAGCGACGACGGCGTCGAGTCGACCGTCTCCTTTGCGCGAATTGCCTTTTGCCGAATTACCTTTCGATGAGGCAGCGACCGAATCCTGGTTGGCGCTGCAGTGCGCCGATATCCAATCGGATGCGCTCCGATCGGCTGTGCTCGAGCGACTGTCTGCCTTGGCTATGGACTACACACCACGCGTCAGCATCGAAGAGCCCGATGCGGTCGTTCTCGAAGTGCGGGGCAGCTTTCGTCTCTTTGGCGGTGCGCGCGCCTTGTGCCAGCAAATCGCGGCGCGTGCGCAGGCTGCGTCGATCCCCGTCGATTGGGCACTAGCACCGACGCCGCTCTCGGCGTTGGCATTGGCGCGCGCTAAAAAACCGGTGCTCGTCTCGAGTCGAGAGCGACTGGTCGGTTTGCTCGCGCCATTGCCGATCGGCGTATTGCGCTGGCCGCCGTCGCAACTTCAGCGACTAGAGTCGATCGGCGTACGCACGCTCGGTGCGTTATTGCGTCTGCCGCGAGCAGGTTTCGCGCGTCGATTCGGACAGCCCGCCTTGCAGATGCTCGATCGATTGACCGGTGCGGCTGCCGATCTGCGCAGACCGCATCGAGTGTGCGAGCGTTTTAGATGTCGTCGCGAACCAGATTTCGAATTAAAAACCCAGGCTGCAGTGCTGGCTTATCTCGAGCCGTTATTGATCGAGCTCGAGAGATTTCTCTGCTTGCGGCAAGCGGGCATCGAGTCTTTGCAATTGCGATTGCATCATCGAGCTCCCATGCCGACCACGCGAGTAACGTTGCGGTTTGCATCGATGCAGTGGCAAGCAAACGCTTGTCGTGAGTTGTTGTCTCTACAGTTATCGCGCTGCGTGTTGTCAGCTCCGGTTGTGCTGTGCGAGTTGCGTTCGGGGACATTACGACCTCGTATCGCTTGCAGTGCATCGTTGTGGCGTGCGGGCGAGCAGGGTGCGGGAACCACTGGTGAAGTGCCTGCCTTGGTCGAGCGTTTGCGGGCGCGTTTGGGCGATGAGGCCGTCTATGGCCTTTGCCTCGTGCCCGAGCATCGTCCCGAGCGAGCGTGGCGTGTCGCAGAGCCACGCGCGCCCACTCCATCTATCGATGCTTCTACCGGTGTGGGTGGCGATATTGCGAGTGGCATCGCCCGACGCCCGTTATGGCTACTGCAGAAACCACGCGATTTGCCCTGCGCACTCTCGCAATTGCAATTACTCGAAGGTCCCGAACGTATCGAAACCGGATGGTGGGATGGCGCGGATATCGCGCGCGATTACTACATTGCGCTGAGCCGCGATGGCAGTCGTCTGTGGATCTACCGAGAGCGTATCGCGCCGCACGGCTGGTATTGGCACGGTGTTTTTGGTTAGCGAGACCGCTTGTTGTCGCGAACTGAGCGTTTACGCTCCACAAGTCTTCCTGTCGCGTATTTGTGCAAGACGCTGGAAATCAGGCTTTGATATGGCAGACCTTCTTCGCGCGCGATATCGCGAATATTTTGTAGATCTTCTGATGACATTCGAATGTTGATTCGTTGGTCTTTCAGTGTAGTAGCTCTGGCTGCCGCACGAAGATTTTTTTTCTCTTCGGGGTTGGCTAGCGACTGGAACTCGTTTTTTTCGTATGCCGCAAGGAGACGCTTTTCCGCGAGAGTGAGTTTTGTTTTTTCCGGAAGGTTCATGATGCTGATCCTTTTAGGTACTGTCGTGTCGCTTTACGACTCGGAATGATGGTCTTCAAGAAGTACCGCGCTGGCTGATAAATAAACGGCACTAGATAAGCGTAGTGGTCTATTTCGACGATCATTACTTTTTGCCCAGCATACTTCTGTCGATTCGAATGCTCGACGACATCGAGTAGCCGCCCATCGTTGATCGCTGCAACGATCTGCTCGAAGCAGACCTTTCTGTTTTGCATCAACCAGAGATTTTTTTGTGGACTCCACTCGAAAGTTTGGAACATGCAGAATCACTCTTAAAGGATAGTATTTTTTGTGTGCCTTTTGTCATCAATTTCTATGGGTTGGAATGGATGACTAAATACTGTATAAATAAACAGTATTTAGAAATCCAGTCATGAAACTTGCTGATTACGCCGAATTGCACTGCCTGAGCAGTTTCAGTTTCCTGCGTGGTGCTTCGCAGCCGCAGGAGCTGGCAACGCGAGCGGTGGAGTTGGGTTACAAGGCGCTCGCCATCACCGACGAATGCTCGGTTGCCGGCGTGGTGCGAGCGCATACGGCGCTGCGTGAAACGCCCGCTCGATTGATCGTCGGCAGCGAATGCCGTTTGAGCGACGCTCGTTCGTCTGACGCTAAACCAACTGAAGGTCCCTTGCTCGTCGCGCTCGCAGCCGATCGCGCAGGCTACGGCCGCTTATCGCGCTTCATCACACGAGGTCGACGGCAAGCACCTAAAGGCGAATATCGTGTGAGCGTTGCAGATGCCTTCGAGCTGCTCACACCACCTCATGTGCTGTTGTTGTGGGCGCCGACGCTCGCCGAGTTGCAACAGCCGAGTGCCGCAGCGTTTGCAGAGCAACTGATACAGCATGGTGCGGGTTCTGCTTGGCTTGCCGTCGAGCTATTGCGTGATGGCACCGAGCAGCGACATCTTCAGGTCGCCAAAGCACTCAGCGAGCGTTCGGGTTTGCCGTTGGTAGCCACTGGTGGTGTCTGCATGCATCGTCGCGAACGACGTCGTTTGCATGACGCACTGACGGCGATTCGCTTACGCACCACAGTCGATGCGGCAGGACTTGCCTTGTTACCAAGCGGCGAGCGACACCTGCGTGAGCGAGAGCGTCTCGCGCGTCTTTATCCGCCTGCACTTTTACAAGAAACGCTCGCGATCGCAGAGCGTTGCCAGTTTTCTCTCGATGAGCTGCGCTATGAATATCCACGCGAACTCGTTCCCGAGTCGCATACGCCAGCTTCATGGCTGCGCACGTTGGTCGAGCGTGGTGCAGAGCGGCGCTGGGGCGGAAAGTCGACGAGTGGCAACTCGATAAGTGACAGCTCGCTATGTCGCTCGGTACCTGCGCAGGTGAGGGCGCTCATCGAGCACGAGCTTGCACTCATCAGTGAGCTCTCTTATGAGGCCTATTTTCTGACCGTGCACGACATCGTCGACTTTGCTCGAAGTCGCGGCATTCTTTGCCAAGGTCGAGGCTCAGCTGCCAATTCTGTGGTGTGCTATTGCCTCGGTATCACCGAGGTCGACCCGTCGCGTATGTCGGTTTTGTTCGAGCGGTTCATCTCGCGCGAGCGTAATGAGCCACCGGATATCGACGTCGATTTCGAGCACGAGCGTCGCGAGGAGGTGATCCAATACCTTTACGCGAAGTACGGCAGACATCGTGCTGCGCTCGCTGCAACGGTCATCAGCTATCGGCCTCGCAGCACTTTGCGAGATCTCGGGCGAGCGCTTGGGTTCGATCCGATCGTGATCGAAAGTCTCGCTAAATCGGCAAGTCGCTGGGATCGATCCATCGACATCGAGCGCTTGGAACTGCCAGCTCAGGCGGTCGATATCGATCGCAATCGTTTACGTTTGTTGTTCGAGCTTGCCGAAGAGTTACTCGGCTTTCCGCGCCATCTGTCACAGCATGTCGGTGGCTTCGTGATCGCACGCGACTCACTCGAAGAGCTCGTGCCGATCGAGAATGCGAGCATGCCCGATCGCACCGTCATTCAGTGGGATAAGGATGATCTCGATGCCCTCGGGCTGCTCAAGGTGGATGTGCTGGCACTTGGGATGTTGACGGCGATCCATCGGGCCATCGATCTCATTTCCGCATGGCGTTGCGAGCGTGATGGCGAGCCACTCACACTCTCGAAGATACCGGCAGAAGATCCACAAGTTTACGACATGCTCTGTCGAGCCGATTCGGTCGGCGTATTCCAGATCGAATCGCGTGCGCAGATGAACATGCTGCCACGACTGCGACCGCGTTGTTTCTACGATCTGGTGATCGAAGTGGCAATCGTGCGGCCCGGGCCCATTCAAGGTGACATGGTGCATCCCTATCTGCGACGGCGGCGTGGTGAGGAAGCTGTCGATTACCCGAGTGAAGCGGTAAAAGGCGTTTTGCAGCGCACGCTCGGTGTGCCGATTTTCCAGGAGCAGGTGATGCAGATTGCGATTGCAGCTGCCGGCTTCTCACCTGGCGAGGCGGATCAACTGCGTCGTGCCATGGCGGCCTGGAAGCGTCGCGGCGGGCTCGGGCATTTCGAAGAGCGATTGATTCAAGGTATGCGTGAGCGGGGCTATACGGAAGCCTTCGCGCAGCGTGTGTTCGCGCAGATTCAGGGTTTCGGTGAGTATGGTTTTCCCGAATCGCACGCGGCGAGTTTTGCTTTACTGGTGTATGTATCTGCCTGGCTCAAGTGTCACGAGCCTGCGGCGTTCACGGCGGCGCTGCTCAACAGTCAGCCCATGGGTTTTTATTCGCCATCGCAATTGGTACGCGATGCACGCGAACACGGTGTCGAGATTCGCCCCGTTGATGTGTTGAAAAGCGATTGGGATTGCACGCTCGAGACAACGCTTGCCGGCAAGTCTGCAATCCGGCTCGGTCTGCGACTCGTACATTCTTTGACGCGGGCTGGTGCCGAGAGAGTGGTGGCCGTACGCGAGCGTATCGGCAACTTGCAGGATCTCGTGCGGCACGCCGGTCTTGATCGAGGGGATCTTGAGGCGCTCGCTGCGGCAGGGGCTTGCGCGAACTTGACCGGCAATCGTCACCAGGCTTTCTGGTCAGTGGCAGGAACGGAAGTCGAACTTCCTTTGGCGCCCTGTGCCGAGGAGCCTGCTTTACCGCTGCTGCCGGTGCCGACGGAAGGGCAGAATCTAGTGGCCGACTATCGTTCGATCGGCCTGACTTTGGGTCGACATCCGCTGGCTTTGCTGCGCTCGCTGTTTTCGCCTCGTGAGGTCTTCACGGCGTCACAATTGCTGTGTCTGCCGCACGAGAGTCCCGTCTCGGTCGCGGGTCTGGTGACAATGCGACAACGTCCGGGTACGGCCAGTGGCGTGACCTTCGTCACGCTCGAAGATGACACTGGCTACGTCAATCTCATTGTCTGGAAGCGCATCGGTGTGCAATACCGACGTGAACTACTGCACTCGCGATTGCTCGAAGCGAAAGGTTATTTGCAGCGCGAAGGTGAGGTGCTGCATGTAATCGTTGAGCGATTGTACGATCGCTCAGCTTGGCTGGGACGTCTCACGACTCGTTCGCGAGATTTTCGCTGACGCGATGGTGGCCGTGGCTCAGCGCTTGGCTTTGCGAGGCTTCGCGTCGATACCGATGTCGTAATCGTCGAAGTCGCTGGTGAGTTCCGCGGTTCGCTTTTCCTCACGCAGGCGCTCGAGCTTGCGCCAGGCAGGGTCGCCCGATGGCTTCGGCCCTCCGCGGCGTCGCCCCTGTTCAAAATCTCGGATGACCTTATCGAAGTCCTCACCCGATTCGAGGGCCTCGTCATCCTCGTAGTCGTCTTGCTCCGGTCTCTCGTTCATGGCGCCACTGCCACCCAACCCTAGACGCGCAAAATGTATTGCGACGCCGCGCCGCTTGCAACGGGTTGACGATGCGCGTCAGCGCACCAATGTGTTCATTTCGAAGATGGGCATCAGCATGGCAAAGACGATGGCGAGTACGAACACCCCCATCCCGACGATCATGAGGGGACCGAGCAGACCGACCAGGGCGGTCAATAGGCCGTCCAGCTCCCGCTCCTGATTGGTGGCAGCGCGGTCGAGCATTTCCTCCAGGCGACCGCTGGACTCGCCGCTCGAGATCAGGTGGACGGTCATCGGGGGAAAGAGTTTGCTTGCCGCCAGTGAGCGCCCGATGGGGGCGCCTTCACGGATGCGCTCGGCCGCTTCCTCGACGGCGGCGCGCATCGGCCGGTTGGATATCACGGCCCCGGCGATCCGTAGCCCTTCGAGCACCGGTACGGCGCTGCCGGTGAGGATACTCAAGGTGCGTGTGAACCTCGCGGTATCGAACCCGCGGATCAGCTTGCCTGCCAGAGGTAGACGCAGCATCCAGCCATCGAACCGATAGCGCGCCTCGGGTGCTCGCAGCCATCGCTTGAAGATCACGCCGGCGATGACGAGTGCGAGCAGCAGCCACAAGCCGTAATCGCGTAGTCCATCACTGACGAACAGCAGAACTTGAGTCATCCACGGCAATGAGCTTTGTCCCGATTCGAATACTTCGACCACTTTGGGGACGACGTAAGTCAACAGACCCGAGATGATGGCGATGCACATGATCGTCAGCACGATCGGGTAGAGCAGGGCACCGATCATTCGTTGCCGAAGTTGATCGCGGTTCTCGGTGTAATCGGCGAGTCGTTCGAGCACCACATCGAGCCGGCCCGACTGCTCACCGGCGGCCACCGTGGCGCGATAGATCTCAGGAAAGACACGCGGAAACTCGCCGAGCGCCGAGGCCAGCGTGAGGCCTTCGGTCACTCGGGCGCGTACGGCTGTGACGATCTTTTGCACGGCCGGCTTTTCCGATTGTTCCGACACGGCTCGCAGCGCGTCTTCGAGCGGTAGGGCCGCTTTGACGAGTGTGGCGAGCTGTCGCGTGAGCAAGGCAAGGTCAGCGTTGCTGATGCGATTGCGTGGTCGCGCGGCGCGCTTGCCGATGGTGTCTTTGGCAGCATGACCACTCGTCACCAGCGCGACTTGCAGTGGCAGCAATTGTTGATCACGCAATAGTTGCCGCACATGACGCGGGCTCTCGCCCTCTTGTACGCCGCGCACCTCGCGGCCGTCGGCATTCAAAGCGGTGTATTCGAAAGCGGCCATACGGATCGCGCCGTCAGTCTTCGCGCGTTACGCGCAATACTTCCTCGAGCGTCGTTTCACCCGAGAGCACCTTGCGACGACCATCATCGCGGATCGATGGCGTAGCAAGGCGCGCGTGGCGCTCAAGTTCGCTCTCGGCCGCGCCATCGTGAATCAGGGTGCGCATCGCATCGTCGATCAAGACGAGTTCATAGATGCCGGTGCGGCCTTTGTAGCCGGCGCCTTCGCGTCCCGGTTTTTGCAACGTGACCTGTGGCGAATCGGCCGTGACGTTCAGCATGCGGCGCTCAACGTCGGAGGCGATATAGGGTTCTCGCTGCTCGGGATCGAGCGTACGAACGAGTCGCTGCGCCACGATGCCGATGAGGCTGGAGGCGAGCAAAAAGGGCTCGATACCCATATCGCGCAGCCGGGTGATGGCGCCGACCGCGGTGTTGGTATGCAAAGTCGAGAGCACGAGGTGGCCGGTGAGCGAGGCTTGCACGGCGATCTGCGCGGTTTCGAGATCGCGAATTTCACCCACCATCACGATATCCGGGTCTTGCCGCAGAATTGCGCGAAGTCCGCGGGCGAAACTCATGTCGACCTTGGTGTTGACCTGAGTCTGACCGACGCCATCCAAGTAATACTCGATCGGATCTTCGACCGTCATGATGTTGCGCGTGGCGTCATTCAGACGAGATAGGGCGGCATAGAGGGTGGTCGTCTTGCCCGAGCCGGTTGGGCCGGTGACGAGCAGGATGCCGTTGGGCTTGTGAATCAGCGCATCGAGTAGTGGCGTGATCGCGGGATCCATGCCGAGGTGATCGAGATCGAGTCGGCCGGCCTGCTTGTCGAGTAGACGCAGCACCACGCGCTCGCCGTGGCCCGATGGAATCGTCG
This sequence comes from Pseudomonadota bacterium, assembly GCA_039799645.1. Taxonomy (GTDB): domain Bacteria; phylum Pseudomonadota; class Gammaproteobacteria; order Steroidobacterales; family Steroidobacteraceae; genus UBA964. The sequence continues at coordinate 9,463 of JBDLSG010000027.1, forward strand.
AGACGCGAACATCGACTGCGCGCCCTGCGACCTTGAGGCTGATACGACCATCTTGCGGGAGTCGCTTCTCGGCGATGTCGAGTTTAGACATGACCTTGATGCGCGAGACGACGGCAGCCGCCACGGCGCGCTTGGTTTGCAGGACCTCACGCAGCACGCCGTCCACCCGCAATCGAACCACCAAGCGATTTTCGAAAGGCTCGATATGGATATCGGATGCGTTTTCTTTGATCGCCTGGGTCAGTAGTGCATTGATGAGGCGAATGATCGGTGCATCATCTTCGCTATCGAGCAAGTCGGACTGCTCAGGTAGATCCTGCGCGAGAAAGGCCAGATCGGCGGTGTCATCGAGACCACCCGCAGCAGTGCGGGCGTCGCTACCTGCCTCGTAGGCGAGACGCAGCAGCGCATCGAACTCGTCGGCCGCGACCTTGCGCAGGTGTAGCGGCATACCGAGGTGTCGGCGCGCCTCGGCGATGGCGGAGGGGACGACATCCGGACGGATGACAATCTGTGCGAACTCGCCGTCAGTGCCCGTCAGCAGCAGCCCATGACGTCGGGCGAAAGCGAGAGGCAGTGTCGGTGTCACGGCGCGGGGGCTGCCGATGACGCAGCGGGCGCTTCGGGTGTGGACGGTGCAGGCGCAGGTGCGGCGGGTGTCGGAGCCGGCGGCAACTCAGGCAAGATCGCGCGCGGCGTGCCGGGCAACAGCGGCAATACTTCGCGCTGTGGTCCGAGCTTGCGCTGTTGGTCGCGCATGTAGTTGTATTTTTGATTGGTCTCGAAGGCGGCATCGAGACCATCGCGCAGGATGCGCGGCTGGATGAAGACCATCAGATTGGTCTTGGTCTTTTTCGCGCTGCGTGACTTGAACGCTTCGCCGATCACCGGGATGCGCCCCAAAAAGGGTACGCGCTGTTCACCGCCGGTCTGGGAGTCCTGGATCAGACCACCGAGCACCACCGTGCCACCGTCTTCGATCAGCACATGCGTACTGATGGTGCGTTTGTTGGTCACAAGATCGACGGCGCCCGAGCTCGTCGCGGCGATGCTCGAACTTTCCTGTTCGATCTTCAGCATCACCGAATCACCTTCGTTGATCTGCGGTGTGATTTTGAGAATGGTGCCGACTTCCTGACGCTGGATCGTCTGGAAGGGGTTCAGGTTGTTGCCCGTGTTGCCGCCCGTGCTCGTGTATTGGCCCGTCACGAACGGCACTTCTTGAGCGACCTTGATCTCGGCTTCCTGGTTGTCCATCGTCACGATGGAGGGCGTTGCGATGATGTTCGTCGTCGAGTCGCCCCGCAGCGCGCGCAGCACGGCAGCGAAGTCCACGCCACCGCTACCGAGGCGGCCGACGCCGACCGTCGTACCGCGCGGCACGCTCGTGAGCGTCGCGGGGTCCGTTGCGGCACGTGCGAGATCGACGATGCTCACACCGCCCACCGGTTCGATGAATCCGCCGACAGCGTTGTCGGCATTGCTGCCATCGACGAGCCAATTCACGCCAAGCTCGGCGGACTTGTCGGCCGACACCTCCACGATGATCGCCTCGACGATGACTTGTGCTCGGCGGATGTCGAGCTTGTCGATCACGGCCATCAAAGAATTCATGGTCTTGGCAGGGGCCGTGATCACGAGCGCATTGGTCTCGGGCTCAGCCCAGATGATGGTGCTGCGGTCGGCGCTGGCAGAGGTCGTGGTACCTGCCGCCGGTGCGCCAGCCGTTACGCCTTGAACTTGTTCTTTGAGTTTGGCGGCGATCTTCTCGGCATCCGCGTAGCGAAGATAGCGCACGCGAGTGTCACCGCCGCTTGAGAGTGGTGTGTCGAGATAGGCGATGAGCGTGCGCGCGCGTAGTCGTTGCGTTTTATCGCCGGCGAGCAAAATGCTATTCGAGCGATCATCAGCTACGACGCGCAAGGGGCTCATGCCGCCCTCCGCGGAGGCTTGCGCAGGGTTCAATGCGGTCATCGTACGAACGACTTCGGCTGCCGAGGCATTTTGCATCGCCACCACTTCGATATCGGCATCGCTCGCCTGATCGATACGCCGGATGATGCGCAGCATGCGATTCACGTTGTTGGCACGATCGGCAAGGATCAGCATGTTCGAAGAAGGATAGGCCGCAAGGTGCGCGTTTTGCGGCATCAATGGGCGCAGGATCGCCACTAACTGCGCTGCGCTCACATTGGTCACCGAGACCACCTGCGTGACGATCTCGTCTGAGGTGGCGCTCAAGCGATCCGGAAGATCATTACCCGGCATGGTGCGCGAGTTGGCATCCGGAATGATCTTCAGCACATCGCCCGAGGGGGCGGCGACGAAGCCGTGTACCTGAAGCAGTGCGAGAAACGCTTCGTAGAAGGCATCCGGTGTCATCGGCGTCGAGGAGAGCATCGTCACCTGCGCGCGCACGCGCGGATCGACGATGATGTTGCGCCCGGTTGCGGCGGCCACCGCTTCGATCACCTGAGTGATGTCGGCATCCTTGAAATTGGGGGTAATGCGGGCGCCGGATGCGGGCTGCGCAGTCGATGGGCTTGCAGCGCCGAAGACGAGCAGGGCAGCCAGAAGAGTAATGAGCAGCGAACGTGGTGTCGGCATGAGATTTCCGTCAGGTCAGGCCAGTCAGTTTGCACCGGCTACGGTCAGGCTGGCGAGATCAACCAGAATGTTTTGGGTGCGCCCGGCGCGCTCTATCGTCAACGACGCTTGTGGCACACCCGAGAGGCTGCGTAGGAAGGCGTCGCCGTTGGCTTGATCCGATAACGGCGCATCGTTGATGGCGATGATCAAATCGCCAGCCTCGAGGCCCAAACGAGTAAACGCTCGGGCGTCGGCGCCGGGGTAGACCCGAATGCCCGGGCTTTGACCGCCGCGGATCACCGCTTGCCAGCGAATGACGTTGGCGAGGCCGGTCTCCGCGTTGAGTGCTGGCGGTACGGCGCCGACTGGCGGGCTCGCCGCAGCGGGATCCAAATTACTTCCCGGTGTCAGTTGTCGCGGCAGCTCGAGGCGCTCGAGGGTGCCGCCGCGATCGAGTATCACGTGATCGGCATGCACCCCGCGCAGCACGAGATTGCCTGGCAGCGTATTACCGACCCGGTACACCTTCGCAGGGCTACCCGAGTCGGCAATGATGGCCTGGCCCGCGGCGGGATCGGTCTCGGCGATCACCCCGGCGAGGCTGAGGTGCGTAGCCGACGTGGCCACGATCGGTTGATCGACCTCACCGGCGCGCCCGAACACGGCGGCGTTTTTCAATGCGGTCAAGGTGGTTCGCGTGGCATCGGTCATGCGTGTGGCAACGGGCGCCACAGCGACCGGGGTCTCATGGCTGCGAAAACCGGTCGTCACGAGGTAGGCGACCTGCAGCCCCAGGATGGTGGCCAAGAAGGCGGTCACGAGCGCAGGCAGATCGAGCCGAAGTCGCATGACCCGGATCATACCCGCCCGCCTCGCGCACCACACTTGAGTTCGGGGTACCCTGGCCCTATAACAGGTCCATGTCCGCCGAAGAGTCCCGTCCCGATCAAGAATCCTCCGTAGCCGAGGCCACACCCGAACTGAAGCAGCCGTCGCTGTTCCGGGTGATTTTATTAAACGATGATTACACTCCCATGGAATTCGTGGTCGATGTGCTCGAGCGGTTCTTCGGGATGGGACGCACCCAGGCCACGCAGGTGATGCTCGAGATCCACATGCGCGGTAAAGGCGTATGTGGCGTTTTCACCCACGAGATTGCCGAGACGAAAGTGGCGCTGGTCACGCGGTACTCCCGCGACCACCAGCACCCGCTCATGTGCACACTAGAGGAAGTCTGAACCGTGTTGTCCGCCGAACTTGAAAACTGCCTGAACAAGGCCTTCCAGCTGGCGCGCGATGGCCGTCACGAATTCCTCACCGTTGAGCATCTGCTCTCGTCGATCCTCGAGACGACGCCGGTGCAAGACGTGCTGCGATCCTGCGGAGCCGATGTCGCCGTGCTCGCCAAGGATCTGCTCGATCATATCGAGCAGAGCACGCCTCGCTTGCCCGAGGGCGATGATCGCGAGGTGCAGCCGACACTCGGCTTTCAGCGTGTGCTGCAGCGCGCCGTATTCCACGTGCAGTCGAGTGGCCGTAAGGAAGTGGCGGTCACGAACGTGCTCGTCGCCATCTTCAGCGAGAAGCAGAGCCACGCGGTGTTTCTGCTCAGTCGCCAGGATGTGTCGCGCCTCGATGTGGTCAATTACATCTCGCACGGCATGTCGAGGACCGAAGACGAGAAGGGCGAGTCAAAAGAAGAGGCGCCCGCCGCGGGTGCAGCTGCCGCCGAGGCCGAGAGTGCGAGCGCACTCGAGAAATATTCGACCAATCTCAACAAGCTCGCCGAAGAGGGCAAGATTGATCCTCTGATCGGTCGCGAGCTCGAGGTCGAGCGCACCATCGAGATTCTGTGTCGGCGCCGCAAGAACAATCCGCTGTACGTGGGTGAGGCCGGCGTCGGCAAGACGGCGATCGCAGAGGGCTTGGCGCGACGCATCGTCGAGGGTCAGGTGCCCGAGGTGCTCACCGGTTGCACCATCTACTCGCTCGATCTCGGTTCGTTGATCGCGGGCACGAAGTATCGAGGTGATTTCGAAAAGCGGCTGAAATCGGTGCTGTCTGAGCTCAAGAAGCAGCCGGGCGCCGTGCTTTTCATCGACGAAATTCATACCGTCATCGGTGCGGGCGCTGCCTCCGGCGGCGTGATGGATGCGTCGAATCTCATCAAACCAGTGCTGAGCAACGGCGAGTTGCGCTGCATCGGGTCAACGACCTATCAGGAATACCGCGGCATCTTCGAGAAAGACCATGCGCTCGCGCGCCGCTTCCAGAAGATCGACGTGGTCGAGCCGAGCGTGGCTGAAACGATCGAAATCCTGAAGGGTTTGCGTAGTCGTTTCGAAGAACATCATCGAGTCAAATATACCGATGGGGCTTTGAAGGCGGCGGCCGAGCTATCGGCTCGTCATATCAACGAGCGGCATCTGCCCGACAAGGCCATCGACGTGGTGGACGAAGCCGGCGCGCGCATGCGAGTGAAGGGCATCACTGATCAGACTTCGACAGTCGATGTCGAGCAGATCGAAGATGTCGTGGCCCGCATCGCCCGTATTCCGCCGAAGACGGTCTCGAGCAACGACAAAGAAGTGCTGCGCAATCTCGAGCGCAATCTCAAGCTCGTGATTTATGGTCAAGACAAGGCGGTCGAAACCTTGACCGACGCTATCAAGATGTCGCGCTCGGGGCTTGGTGATGAACGCAAGCCTGTGGGTAGTTTCCTCTTCGCGGGACCGACCGGTGTCGGCAAAACCGAAGTCACACGTCAGTTGGCTATTGCACTCGGCATCGAATTCATTCGATTCGATATGTCCGAATACATGGAGCGCCACACCGTCTCGCGTTTGATCGGTGCGCCGCCAGGTTATGTCGGCTTCGATCAGGGTGGTCTACTCACCGAGGCGATCGCCAAGCATCCGCACGCGGTGTTGCTGCTCGATGAAATCGAGAAGGCGCACCCTGATGTATTCAATCTGCTGTTGCAGGTCATGGATCACGGCACGCTCACCGACAATAATGGCCGCAAGGCAGATTTCCGCCACGTGATCATCGTGATGACGACGAATGCAGGCGCGGCCGACATGGCACGCACGCCGATCGGGTTCATGCCGGGGGATAACACCACCGACGGTATGGAAGCGATCAAGAAGCTCTTCACGCCCGAGTTTCGCAATCGTCTCGATGCCGTCATCCAGTTCGGCGGGCTCGATGAGCGCACGATCGAGCGCGTGGTCGAGAAGCTACTGGTCGAGATCGAGACGCAGCTCGAGGGTAAGCGGGTGTCGCTACAACTCGACGACGCGTCACGTCGCTGGATTGCTAAAACCGGTTATGACCCGAAGATGGGCGCGCGCCCCATGGCGCGAGTCATTCAGGAGCACATCAAGCGGCCGCTCGCCGAAGAACTGCTGTTCGGCAAGTTGGTCGAGGGCGGTTTGGTGCGCGTATCGGTGAAGTCCGACGACAGCGGACTCGATCTCGAGTGCGTGGCGGCGACGAGCGAAGAGCCGGTAACGGCTTGAGCTGAAAGCGGCGCTTAGCGGCCGCGGTAGACGATGCGGCCTTTGGTCAGATCGTAAGGTGTGACTTCGACCGTGACGGTGTCGCCCGTGAGGATGCGGATGTAGTTCTTGCGCATCTTGCCCGAGATGTGGGCTGTAACGACGTGACCGTTCTTCAATTTCACGCGAAAAGTGGTGTTCGGCAGCGTCTCGACGACTTCGCCGTCCATTTGAATCGCGTCTTCTTTCGACATCAGGTTACGGTCACTCTACAAAAAAGAAGCGCGGATTCTGCCGCATGGGGTCCCGCGAATCAATGTAATTCGCTTCGGGTCACCCACTGCTTGCAAGTTCGGCCAATCGTTGCAAGAACTCGACTCGAGGCAGCGGGCGGCTGCCGAGCGAGGCGAGATGATGCGAGTGCATCTGGCAATCGATCAGTTCGATACCGCTCTCGGCGCTACGTCGGACGAGGCTCGAGAGCGCCACTTTGGAGGCATCGGGTTCGCGACTGAACATCGATTCGCCAAAAAAAACGCGACCGATCCGGATGCCATAGAGTCCACCGACCAACTCTCCGGCGAGTCGTACCTCGACGCTATGGGCGATGCCGCGTCGGTGTAATTCGAGGTAAGCCTCGCGCATCTCCCGGGTGATCCAGGTGCCACCACCATCGCGTGCGCGCGGCGCGGCGCAGGCATCGATGACCGAGGCAAAGTCCTGATCTTCGACCACTTCAAACCCCGCGTTTCGCTCGCGCTTGGCGAGACTTCGAGTGCGGCGAAACTCGATCGGGAACAACACTTCGCGCGGGTCTGGGCACCACCACAGGATCGGTTGGCCCGGGGAGTACCAAGGAAATAGGCCGCGTCGATAGGCTGCGACGAGTCGCTCGGGTCGAAGGTCACCGCCTGCGGCGACGAGTCCCGGTGGTTCATCGAGAGCGTCTTCGGCAGCCGGGAAGGCTTCGGGATCACCACCGGGCTCGAGCCAAACAAGCCCGCGCCGTCGCTTCATGGAGCGAGCTCCTGCTTGTAGGGCACGTGCTCGGCGATGCCGGCCGCGTATTGTTCGACGCCGATTTTTTCACGAGCCAAATAATCTGCAATCGCCGCTCTAAAGCGCGGTTCGACGATGCGATGCGCTGACCAGGTGAAGGTCGGTGCGAAGCCGCGACTGACCTTGTGCTCGCCTTGCGTTCCCGGCTCGAAGCGTTGCAAGCCACGCTCGATGCAGAACTCGATGCCCTGGTGATAACAGGTCTCGAAATGCAGGCTGTGATATTCCTCGGCCGATCCCCAGTAACGACCGTATAGCGTGTCCTTGCCCACAAAGAAAACAGCGACCGCGACGATTTCATCGCCAAGACAGGCAAAGGTGAACTGCAGTGCCTCACCCATGGTCGCTGCGATCTGTCGGAAGGCTTCGAGGTTCAGGTAAGGCTCATTACCGCGTTGCAGGAAGGTGCGTCGGTGCAGTTGCCAAGCGTGCTCGATTTCGTCGGGCGTCGCCTCATGACCGAAGCGTCGTTTGAAGAGAATGCCGGCTTCGGCAACTCGACGTCGCTCGCGTTTCGCTTTCTTGCGCTTCTCGGCGGTGAAGGTCGAGAGGAAATCTTCGAAGTCACGATAGCCACGATTTTCCCAGTGAAATTGACAGTCGCAACGCAACAGCCAATCCGGATCTGCACGTAAGGCCGCCAGATCGTTCGCATCGGGAAAGGTGAGGTGCGTCGTCTCGAGGTGCATGGCGTCCGCGGTGGCGGCGATCGCCTCGAGCAACACTGCGGATGTGACGCTCACCGACGCGTCCGGGCGATGCAGCAAGCGTGGCCCGGTGGCCGGTGTGAAAGGCGCTGCGATGAGTAGTTTCGGGTAATAGCGCAGGCCGTGTCGTGCATAAGCCTGAGCCCAAGCGAAATCGAAAACGAACTCGCCGTAGGAGTGATCTTTGAGCCACGCGGGCGCGGCTGCGGCGATCCCAGCGTCGTCCTCCAGCACGATGAAATGCGCTCGCCAGCCGGTCTCGAAGCCGATGCAGCCGCTATCTTCCAGCGCTGTCAAAAACTCATGGCGCAAAAACGGGTAGCCACGGTGATCGAGCGCATTCCATTCGGATGCGGGTAGATCACGGATGCGCTCGATAACACGACTGCGCATCGCGCGCGCCCCTTTAGTGCGAATCGAGATGCTCGAGATAGCGGTCGGCGTCGAGCGCGGCCATGCAGCCTGAGCCTGCCGAGGTGATGGCCTGACGATACACGTGATCGGCCACATCGCCGGCTGCGAAAACGCCCGCAATGCTGGTGGCCGTTGCGTTACCGGAGGTGCCGCTGTGCACCGAAAGGTAACCGTCTTTCATCGCTAGCTGCCCAGCGAAAATCTCGGTGTTCGGTGAGTGACCGATCGCGACGAAGACGCCGGTCACGGCAAGATCTTCTGCAACGCCAGCAGCGGCGCCGGCGGCTTCCGTCCCGCGAACACGCAGACCCATCACGCCGCTTTGATCACCCAAAACTTCATCGACCGCGTGATTCCAGATGATGCGAATCTTGCCGGCTTTTTCGCGCTCGAACAGACGGTCTTGCATGATCTTCTCGGCGCGCAGTCGATCACGGCGATGCACCAGTGTGACGTGGGCGGCGATATTGGAGAGATAAAGCGCCTCTTCGACGGCCGTGTTGCCGCCACCGATGACGGCCACCGACTGGCCGCGGAAGAAAAAACCATCGCAGGTGGCGCAGGCAGAGACACCGCGCCCCTTGAACGACTCTTCCGAGGGAAGACCGAGATACTTCGCCGAGGCGCCGGTTGCGATGATCAGCGCATCGCAGGTGTATTCGCCGAGGTCGCCGATCAGTCGGAACGGACGTTCGTCGAGCTTCGCCGTGTGGATGTGATCGCCCACCATCTCCGTGCCAAATCGCAAGGCATGCGCCTTCATGCGCTCCATGAGCGCAGGGCCGAGCAGGCCATGGGCATCGCCCGGCCAGTTGTCCACCTCGGTGGTCGTCATCAATTGACCGCCTTCCTGCAACCCGGCGATCAGCATGGGCGCGCGATTGGCGCGCGCGGCGTAGACTGCGGCCGAATAACCGGCGGGTCCGGAACCCAAAATGATCAATTTGCGATGTGTGCTCATGCGCGCATGTTAGGGGCAGTGCGAGCAGGATGCCACGTGCAAGTCGATTCCATTAGAATCAGGGATTCCAGACGCTGGTCCGCCACGGGATAACCCATTGTCCGATACTGCTGCGAAGGGTGCAGAGCCCTCCCGTTTCACCGAACGCGTCAAGCGCAGTTTGCGCGAGGTCGTGATCATCCTGATGGGCGCGATCGCGCTCATGTTGTTGGCTGCGCTCGTGACCTACGACCCTGCGGATCCGGGCTTCTCGTTCACGGGCGAGGGCGCCAGCGACATCCACAACCTCATTGGGCTGCAGGGCGCTTGGCTTGCCGATACGCTGTTCTTTCTCTTCGGCGGCCCTGCGTTCTTGTTCCCGCTGATGTTGGCGGGTGCCTGCTGGATCATCTTCCGTAGCCGCGGGAGTCAGAGCGACGACGAGGGCGAGCCCGTCTCGCGCATCAACAGTTTCGTACGTGCGGGCGGCTTTGCTTTGTTGCTTGCGGCGTCCTGTGCGCTGGCGACGCTGCACTTCGCGCCTGGCGAGTTGCGCCAAAGCGCCGGCGGTGTTGTCGGCAGCTTGGTCGGCGAGTGGATGCGCGGCAATTTCAACTTCGTCGGTGGCACGCTGTTGCTGCTCGCTTGTGCGATGGCTGGTTTCTCTCTGGCCTCGGGCATTTCGTGGTTGACCATCGTCGATCGCACCGGTGGAGGCTTCTGGGGTGCGATCGATTGGCTGCGCGCGCGTCGTCAGCAGCAGGCCGTGGTTGCCGAGGGCGAAGAGCGCAAGGCAGCTCGTAAGGAGAGCCTTGAGGTTCAGACCAAGAAGGCGGCCAACAAGCCGAAGCCGCGTATCGAAGCGCCGGCGCCGCAGCCTGAGAAGAGCGAGCGCATCGAGAAAGAGCGTCAAGTTCCGATGTTCACGGCGAAGGCGGGCGAGTTGCCGCCGCTGCAGTTGCTCGACGATCCGCCAGCACGCGAGTCGACCTATTCGGCCGAGGCGCTCGAGGCGATGTCGCGCCTCGTCGAGCTCAAGCTCAAAGATTTCGGTGTCGAGGTCGAGGTAGTGGCGGTGCAGCCAGGCCCCGTGGTGACGCGCTTCGAGTTGCGACCGGCACCAGGTGTGAAGGCGAGTCAGATCAGCTCGCTATCCAAAGATTTGGCGCGCGCGCTGTCAGCCATTAGCGTTCGCGTCGTCGAGGTCATCCCGGGGAAGTCGGTGATGGGTCTTGAGATCCCGAACGAGAAGCGCGAGATCGTCACCTTCGGCGAAATCGTCAAGTCTCGGGCCTACGACGAGGTCAATTCGCCGCTCGCTTTGGCTTTGGGTAAGGATATCGGCGGTCTGCCGGTGGTGGCAGATCTGCAGCGCATGCCGCATTTGCTGGTAGCCGGTACGACCGGTTCCGGTAAGTCGGTGGCGGTGAACGCCATGATTCTCTCGATGCTCTACAAGAGCACGGCAGAGGATGTCCGCCTCATCATGATCGACCCGAAGATGCTCGAGCTCTCAGTCTATGAGGGCATTCCGCATCTGCTTGCACCGGTCGTCACCGACATGAAGGAAGCGGCCAACGCACTGCGTTGGTGTGTCGCTGAAATGGAGCGCCGCTATCAACTCATGGCCGCGATGGGTGTGCGTAACATCTCGGGCTTTAATCGCAAGGTCAAAGATGCGATCGACGAGAAGAAGCCGATCAAAGATCCGGTGATCATGAAGCGCGCTTCGAACGATCCGTCGATCGATCAGTCGCAGATTCCGGATCTCGCGCCGTTGCCGTTCATCGTCGTGATCATCGACGAGCTCGCCGATCTCATGATGATCGTCGGCAAGAAAGTCGAAGAGCTGATTGCGCGTCTGGCTCAAAAGGCGCGTGCGTCGGGCATTCATTTGATCTTGGCGACGCAGCGACCCTCGGTCGATGTCATCACGGGTTTGATCAAAGCCAATATCCCGTGTCGTATCGCTTTCCAAGTGTCGGCGAAGGTCGACTCGCGCACGATCCTCGATCAGAGCGGCGCCGAATCGCTGCTCGGTCACGGCGACATGCTGTATCTGCCGGCAGGCACCTCGAACCCGACGCGCGTACACGGCGCCTACGTGGCTGATGCCGAGGTTCATCGTGTCGTCGAGGCGCTGCGCAAGGCAGGTGCTCCCGATTACATCGAAGAGGTGCTTTCAGGGCCGAAGGGGCCGATTCCCGGACTGCCGCCCGAGGAAGGTGAGGGCGGTGAAAGCGCGGATTCGGAGCAGGATGTGCTCTACGACGAAGCGGTCAAAATCGTTCTCACCGAACGTAAGCCCTCGATTTCGTACGTGCAGCGTCGCTTGAAGATCGGCTACAACCGTGCTGCGCGTTTGATCGAATCGATGGAGGCGGCGGGTCTCGTAGGTCCGCTGCAATCGAACGGCGGTCGCGAGATCCTCGTGCCTGCACCGTCGGGCGATTGAGTATGCAGCGCCGGTTCTTTGCGGCTCTCGTCGCGGCTGCGGTGCTTGGCGTGTCGGCAGCGTATGCGCAGAGCATATCGGCTCTCGATCGATATCTTGAAGGCCTCTCGAGCTGGCAAGCCGAGTTCGCGCAGACGGTCGTCGATTCGCGCGGCAAACAGCGAGTGGCCGAAACGGGTCGGTTCATCGTTCGCAGACCGGGTCAGTTTCGGTGGGAGACGGGCAGTGGTCCTGCGCAGATTATGGTGGCCGATGGCCGAAATCTTTGGTTCTACGATCGCGATCTCGAGCAGGTGACCGTGAAGCCTGCACGCAGTGCGTTGACGGCAACGCCTGCCATGTTGCTCGTCGGCGGCGTCAATTTGCGTGATCATTTCGAGATCACCAATTTGCCGAAATCCATCGGCCTCGACTGGGTGGCCGTGAAACCGCGCGGCGCCGATGCCGAGTTTCGATCAGCGCGACTGGGTTTTGCCGGCAACGATCTGCGTCGCATGGAGATCGAAGACAAGCTCGGTCAGAAGACCATCCTTGTGTTTTCGAAGACACTGCGTAATGCGACGCTCGCTGCCGATACTTTTGTCTTTCAATCGCCTCCCGATGCCGATTTGATCGGCACGCCGGTGCCTTAAGTGGCCGTGCTGCGTCCGTTGCGCTACGCCCGCTATTGGGTGTGGTTTGGGCTCGCGATGACGCTGATCGTGGTTTACCTCACGCTCGAAGCGCCATCGGGCCGCATCAGTCGAATTCCTCATCTCGATAAGGCGTATCACTTTGGCGCGTTCTTGGGGCTCACGCTCTGGTTCGCAGCGCTCGTCGAGCGTCGGGGTTATTGGGCTGTCTCGATTGCGCTCTTTCTGCTTGGCATCGGCATCGAAATTGGCCAGCACGTCATGGCGCTCGGTCGGTCGGCTGAGCTGCTTGATGTCGTGGCCGATACGGTGGGTATCGTGCTCGGAATCCTATTGTCGTTGTTGATCCGCGACTCGTGGTTGCAACGTGTCGAGCGATGGCTGAGCCCGATCTGAATCGACCGCTCGCCGATCGCATGCGACCGCGCTCGCTCGCGGAGTTCGTGGGTCAGGTGCAAGTGCTGGGCTCTGGCAAGCCGCTGCGCGCCGCGCTCGAGAGCGGTCAGCCGCACTCACTGATTTTGTGGGGCCCACCAGGCACGGGCAAAACCACGCTCGCTCGATTGATCGCCCAAAATGCCGATGCGCAGTTCATCGCGCTCTCGGCGGTGATGGCCGGTGTCAAAGACGTGCGTGCGGCCGTCGAACAAGCGCAAGCGCACCGCGCGACGAAGGGGCGGCGAACGGTGCTCTTTCTCGATGAGGTGCATCGCTTCAGCAAATCGCAGCAGGATACGTTCCTGCCGTATCTCGAAGACGGCACGCTGATCTTCATTGGTGCCACGACCGAGAACCCGTCGTTCGAGTTGGTGAGCGCGTTGCTCTCGCGAGCGCGGGTCTATGTCTTGCGCTCGTTGCCGCCTGCGGAGCTCGAGATCCTGTTGCAACGGGCGCTGGCTGATTCAGAGCGCGGGCTCGGTTCGCTCGAACTGTCTATCGATCCGGCTGCCTTGAGTGTGCTCGCTGCCGCTGCCGACGGCGATGCACGGCGTGCTCTCAACATGCTCGAGATCGCCGCGGATCTGGCGATCAATGGACATATCGGTGAGCAGCAGGCACGCGAAGTGGCGAGCGGCACTCGGCGACGCTTCGACAAGGGCGGCGAGCAGTTCTACGATCAGATCTCGGCGCTGCACAAAGCCGTGCGTGGCACCGACCCGGACGCTGCTTTGTATTGGTTCTGCCGCATGCTCGATGGCGGCTGTGATCCTGGGTATCTCGCGCGACGACTTGTGCGTATGGCGAGCGAAGATGTGGGGCTTGCCGATCCGCGTGCGCTGCAGATCACACTCGAAGCTTGGGCCGCGCACGATCGGCTCGGTAGTCCCGAGGGTGATCTCGCGCTCGCCAATGCCGTTGTTTATCTCGCCTGTGCGCCGAAGAGCAACGCTGTTTACGTGGCCTACAAGGAGGCCGCGGCCGATGTGACTGCCTTCGGCACGCTTGATGTGCCCTTGAAGCTGCGCAACGCGCCAACCCGCCTCATGAAAGAGCAGGGCTACGGCACCGGTTATCGTTACGCCCACGACGAGCCCGACGCGTATGCGGCGGGAGAGCGCTATCTCCCGGACGAAATGCCCGATCGCCGTTATTACCGACCCGTTGATCGCGGCCTCGAGATTCGGATCGGCGAAGCCCTCGCGCGTCTGCGCGCCCGGTACAATAAAGACCGTTCATCCGGAGAGACCTGACGTGCTCGATTCCAAGCAGTTGCGTACCGACACCGAAGCCGT
>JBDLSG010000028.1:0-22646 GCA_039799645.1 Pseudomonadota bacterium
CACCTACATCCGATAAAGATTTGCTGGTTTCCGCACTTAGCCTGCACTTAACGCGAGAACACTTAACAAGCGATTGCCTTGGACGAGACTGAACTTATTGTTTTTTATAGATTAAATGGTGCCGGAAATAGGATTCGAACCTACGACCTACGCATTACGAATGCGCCGCTCTACCAACTGAGCTATTCCGGCATCAGGACCCCAGCGGAACCGCCGGGGGTGCGGATATTAAACGCGCCGCAGGCGGATGAAAAGTTCGATACCCGCGTATTCCGTACCCGGGGGCGGCGGTGGCAGGCGGTCGAAGCTGACCTCTTGGGGCATCAGGTCGATCAGGGCGCCCGTTTCGACGTCCTGGAAGTGAAAATGGGGCTCGGTGTTGGAATCAAACCACGCGCTATCACCCTCGGCCGCCAGCTGCCGAATGACACCCTTCTCGGCAAATAGATTCAGCGTGTTGTACACCGTGGCCTTGGAGACCCGCACCCCCTCTCCCTGCAGCGAGACCAGAATTTGCTCGGCCGTCAGGTGCTGCGGCGCACCGAGCAGCAGCGAGGCGATCTTCAGCCGTTGCGAGGTGGGTTGAACGCCCGCGCTGCGCAAGCGCTCGGCGATGGCATTCGTATCGGTCAGGTTCATGTCGTTGATTATAGAGCAGTATTCCGATCAGACGCCAACCGCAACTCGCGCGGCAATCCGAAAACGACATGCTCGACGCGTCCGGATAACTCCGTGGGGGCGTCAGCACCCCATGCTTTCAGTTGCTCGATCACCTCTTGGACGAGCACCTCCGGTGCCGAGGCACCCGCGCTCAGGCCCACACAGCGCTTGCCCTCGAACCACTCGCGTTTGAGATCCGCCGCACCATCGACGAGGTGTGATGACACGCCCGCGCGCGAACCGAGCTCGACCAAGCGATTTGAATTTGAGCTCGTCACCGACCCCACTACGATAAGCACGTCGGCCTCGCGCAACAGGTCTTTGACGGCGTCCTGACGGTTCTGCGTGGCGTAGCAGATGTCTTCCTTACGCGGACTGACCAGATCCGGGAATCGCCGTTTGAGGGTTTGGACGATCTCGGCCGTATCGTCGACCGAGAGCGTCGTCTGGGTCACAAAAGCCAACTTGGTCGAATCCTGTACAGGCAAGGCGGCCGCGTCCTCCACGGACTCGACGAGCCGAATCTGGCCGCCAAAGCTGGTATCGAAGCGACCGAGCGTACCCTCGACCTCGGGGTGCCCGTCATGCCCGATCAAGATCACATCACGCGCCTCACGCGCATAGCGCCGCACTTCCATATGCACCTTGGTCACGAGCGGACAGGTGGCATCGAACACATTGAGACCTCGGCGCTTCGCTTCGTCCTCGACGGCCTTCGAGACCCCGTGCGCCGAAAAGATCACCGTGGCGTTATCGGGAACCTCGTGCAGCTCATCGACGAATACCGCGCCCATGTCGCGCAGACGATCGACGACATGACGGTTGTGGACCACTTCATGGCGCACGTATATCGGTTTGCCGAAGAGGGTGATGGCTCGCTCGACGATATCGATTGCGCGATCGACACCGGCGCAGAAGCCGCGCGGATTGGCGAGCTGAATCTTCATCGCTGTCGCCGCCAATCGGCAAAGGCATCCCACAGCAGCAGGATCGCGCCAATCGTGATCGCCGAATCAGCGATGTTGAAGGCCGGGAAGTACGCCTGCTGCCAATGCACGTGGATGAAATCGACTACATAACCATGCTCGATACGATCGATCACGTTACCGACGGCGCCCGAGAGCACCAGGGCGAGCGCGATGGCGAGAATCGGCTCGGTCTTGAGACGAACCTTGCGCAGCCACACGATGAGCATCACGCTCACGCCTACTGCGAAGATCGTGAAGAACCAGCGCTGCCAACCACCCGCATCGGCTAGAAAGCTGAACGCCGCGCCCGGGTTGTGCAAACGGATGATGTCGAGCCAGAAAAACACGGGCGTGTATTCGCCAAGCTCGTAGTGCCGCTCGATCCAACCTTTGGTCCATTGATCGAATACGACCAAGGCGAAAGATAACGGCAGCCAACGCCAGCCGCTCTGCATCCAAGGCACGTTGCGCACTGACGACTCACTCATGCGTAGTGGCGCTCCTCGCCTGCCGTCGTGATGTTCGTCACGCAGCGATCACACAACTCCGGATGATCGGCATGCGATCCGACATCGGGTCGGCGGTGCCAGCAACGCACACACTTCGGTGCAGTGGTCGCACGCACGTCGATGACATATGAGTCACCCTCACCCTGCTCAATGACCTTCGCTGAGGAGGTGATGAGGAAAAATCGCAGCTCGCTGCCGAGTGCACTCAATCGTTGATAGGTCGCACCGGCGCAGCGCACCTCGACCTCCGCCTCGAGCGGGGCGCCGATCTCACCCGCTTCACGCAATCGCTCGAGTTCGCGAGCCACATCGGCACGCAAGGCAAGCAAGGCATCCCATTCGGTCGCGCTCGCCGGCACGGCTGGGAACGAGTGCCATGTCGTGTGGAACACGGACTTCGCCCGCGGCCCACGATCCGTTTCGGCAGGCAGATAAGACCAAATCTCTTCCGAGGTGAAGCTCAAAATCGGCGCGAGCCAACGCACCATCGCCTCGATGATATGGAACATCGCCGTCTGCGCAGAGCGGCGCGCGGCACTCTTGGCGGGTGTCGTATATAGCCGATCTTTCAATACATCGAGATAACAGCCACCGAGATCGACCACGCAGAACTGGTGCACGCGCTGGTAGATCACATGGAACTGATAGTTTCGATACGCGGCGATCACTTCTTCCTGCAGCGCTGCCGCGCGACCCACGGCCCAGCGATCAAGCTCCACCATCTGATCGATCGGCACCAGATCGCTCTTCGGATCGAAGCCCGCCAGGTTGCCGAGCAGGAAGCGCGCCGTGTTACGGATACGACGATACGAATCCGAGGTGCGCTTCAAGATCTCGTCGGAGACGCTCATTTCATTGGCGTAGTCGGTAGCCGAGACCCACAGACGCAGCACATCGGCACCCAAGCTCTGCATGACTTTCTGCGGCGCTACGACGTTACCTAGCGACTTCGACATCTTGCGACCCTTGTCGTCGACCGTGAAGCCGTGGGTCAGCACGCCCTTATACGGGGCACGCTCGTACAAGGCTTCGGACATCAAGAGTGACGAATGGAACCAGCCGCGATGTTGATCGGACCCCTCGAGATACAAATCAACCGGTCCTGCGATCTCAGGCCGTGCTGCCGAGACGCACTCGAACGAGAGTCCCGAATCGGCCCACACGTCCATGACGTCGTTCACTTTGTCGTAATCGGCCGCTTCGGCACCGATCAACTCTTCTGGAGCGAGTGCGAACCACGCCTCGATACCACCCTGCTCGACGCGATCGGCCACCTGATCGATGAGCTCGATCGTGCGCGGATGCAACTCGCCGGTGACCTTGTGAACAAAGAGCGGAATCGGCACACCCCAGGTGCGTTGACGCGAGATACACCAGTCGGGGCGATTTTCGATCATGCCCGTGATGCGCTGCTCGCCCCACGCCGGCGTCCAGGCAACCTTCTTGATGTCCTCGAGGGCATGCGCGCGCAAACCCTTTTGATCCATGCTGATGAACCACTGCGGTGTTGCGCGGAAGATCACCGGCGTCTTGTGTCGCCAGCAATGCGGATAGCTGTGCTTGAAGGGCACGTGCTGCACGAGGCGGCCACTCTCGCGCATGAGCGCAATGAGCGCTGCACCGCCCTCGTCGATCTTTTGACCTTCGACGATGGGCGTTCCCGGCAGGAAGCGACCATCGCCACCGACAGGATTCTTCACGGGCAGGCCGTAGCGCTGACCGACGGCAAAGTCTTCCTGGCCGTGCGCCGGTGCGGTGTGCACGGCACCGGTACCCGCATCGAGCGTCACATGCTCACCCAGAATCACGGGTACTTGTTTGTCGAGAAAAGGATGGCGAAGCAGCAGGTTCTCGAGTGCCTGGCCCGCAAAGCGGCCGAGTACCGTCGCGTCGGCGGCCTCGATGCCATATCGAGCGAGAATCGACGGGACGAGCGAATCGGCGACGATCAATAATCGATCATGGGTCTTCACGAGCGCGTAGAGAATCTCAGCACCCAGCGCCACGGCTTCGTTGGCGGGCAAGGTCCAGGGGGTCGTGGTCCAGATGACGAGTGAGGGTTTGATCGCATCACCAGTGACATCGACACCGGTTCGCTGCGCCAAATCGGCGACGTCAGACACCTCGAAGGCGACATCGATAGCGGACGACGTCTTCTCCTCGTACTCAACCTCGGCCTCAGCCAGTGCCGAGCGACAATCGAGACACCAGTGCACGGGCTTCGCGCCCTTGTAGAGGTGGCCGTTACGCACGATGCGTCCAAAGGCGCGCAGCTGCTGCGCCTCGTAAGCCGGGTCCATGGTGCGATAGGGGCGATCCCAGTCACCCATCACGCCGAGGCGTTTGAAATCGATGCGCTGCTGCTCGATTTGTTCGGTCGCAAAGTCACGACAAGCCTTGCGGAAAGCGTTGACGTCGAGCTTTTGACCCGGACGACCCTGTTTCTTCTCGACGGCAAGCTCGATCGGCAAGCCATGACAATCCCAACCGGGAATGTATGGCGCATCGTAACCATCGAGGCTGTGTGATTTGACGATGATATCTTTGAGGATCTTGTTGACGGCGTGACCGATGTGAATTGTGCCGTTGGCATACGGCGGACCGTCGTGCAGCACGAAACGCGGACGGCCGGCCGCAATGCGTCGCAGCTCACCATAGACATTATCGCTCTCGAAGCGCGCGAGCATCTGCGGTTCGCGCTGAGCGAGATCGGCCTTCATGGGGAAGTCCGTCTGCGGCAAGTTAATGGTGTTCTTGTAGTCGGTCACGTTACATCGTCCTCAAAGAAAATCCCGCGCTCGACGCTCGTCGATCCGCATTTGCGCCACGAGTGCATCCAGACTCTCGAAGCGCTCTTCGTTGCGAAGGTGCGCAACGAACTCGATCTCGAGCTCGCGGCCGTAGAGATCGCCCGAAAAATCGAATACGAAAGTCTCCAGCAACGGCTCCACACCATCGACGGTCGGGCGAGTCCCGAGACTCGCTACACCACCCATCGCTTGATTCGTGATGCCATGCACCCGAACGGCGTAGATACCACCGAGCGGGAGCTTGCGCCGCCGAACTCGAATGTTAGCTGTCGGGAAGCCGAGTTGCCGCCCGAGTTTCGCACCGGGCACCACGCGACCGCGGATCGAATAAGACCGGCCAAGCAGCGCCCTGGCCTGATCGAACTTCCCCTCAGCGAGCGCATCGCGAATGACGGTGCTGCTGACGCGTTCACCCTCCGCTGCCACCGGCTCGACCACGGCGACCTCGAAGCCATGGCGGCGACCCGCCTCGGCCAGAAATGCGGCATCGGCCTGCCCGGCCTTGCCGAAACGAAAGTCATGACCCACGACGAGGCCACGCACAGCGAGATCCCGCGTCAGAATCTCGACGAACTGCTCGCCCGTGAGCGAGCGAAGGCGGTCGTTGAAGCGCAGAACGATGAGCGCATCGAGCCCGACCGGCTCGAGCAAGCGCCAGCGTTCTCGAAAGTTGGTCAGCCGCGCCGGCGGATTAGCCGCTTGCAGAAACTCCCGCGGCATGGGCTCGAAAGTCAGCATGGCCGACGGCACCGCGAGTTGCCGTGCCCACTGCAAGGTCTGCTCAAGCAGGACCTGATGGCCGCGATGCAGGCCATCGAAGCTCCCCAAGGTGACGATGCCGCCACGATGCGAATCGCGAAGATCGGTGGTTCCGCGTAACAGTTCCATGCTGAGGTGCAACTACAATCGAAGTGAATGAGGTCGCAACCCGAGCGCCAATAGCGCAAGCGCGTAAGCGCCAAAGCCTGCAATGACGCAGAGCGCAAGCTGCCACATTCGAGTGAAAGCCGAAGCCTCGAGCCAATCTCCGAACAACGACGCCAAGGCCATCAAAGCGGCAGCCATCACGATATTGGCCGCGATCACACGCCAGATCAGTCCACCCCAGCCTGGCAATGGTCGATAAACGCCGTCCCGGCGCAGACCGCGCCATAGCAACGCTGCGTTGATCGCGGCGGAGATACACGTCGAGGTTGCTAGTAACACGAAGGGAGTTGCAAACCCGGCGTAGTGCGCGGGCAAGACCACCGCGACGTTGATGCCCATATTGATGCCAAGCGCAATCAAGCCCACTCGCACCGGCGTACGGGTGTCTTGCCTCGCGAAGTATCCCGGCGCGAGCACCTTGACGAGACTGAAGCCGATAAGCCCCCATGAATAGGCCATCAAACCGTACTGCGTCATCCGCACGTCGTTATCCGTGAAGGCGCCATAACCAAAGATCGTCGCCGTAATGGGGCCTGCGAGCACAAGGAGTCCGACCGAAGCCGGCACCACGATCAACACCACCAGACGCAGCGCCCAATCGAGCGTGGTCGAGAATCGCTCACCATCGCCTTTGGCGTGGTGCGCGGAGAGCCCAGGCAGAATCACCGTCGCTAGCGCGATACTAAATACACCGAGCGCAAACTCCATCAATCGATCGGCGTAATAAAGCCACGCGATGCTACCGGTGACCAGAAACGAGGCAATGAGCGTGTCGAGCAGAAGACTCACCTGCGCCATCGACGAGCCGAAGATACCGGGCAGCATCAATTTGCCGATCCTTCGGACACCCTCGGCTGCCGGCCGCCACCGCGGCCACGACAAGAGATCGAGTCGCGCAACTGCCGGTAACTGAAACACGAGTTGTGCCGCGCCCGAGACGAACACACCGATCGCGAGTGCGACACCCGGGTTGCTCGCGTTCGTCGCGACCACAAGCGCAAAGAAAATCATCACGAGGTTCATGATGACCTGCGTGAACGCCGGCACCGCAAAACGACCGTAACTATTGAGCACACCGCTGAAGAGCGCGGTGAGCGAGACGAAGAAGATGTACGGGAAAGTCCAGCGCAGCATCTCAACGGCGAGCTCGTACTTGCCCTCGGCCTGCGTGAAGCCCGGTGCGAACAGCAGAATAATCAACGGCGCTGCGACGACCCCGATCAGCGAGACGACAAACAGCACGACGCCGAGCGTACCGGTCACATCGCCAACGAGCTCCCTCACTGCCGCCTGCTCGCGCCGAACCTTGTATTCGGAGATTACCGGCACGAAAGACTGCGAGAACGCCCCTTCGGCAAACAGCCGTCGCAAGAAGTTGGGGATTTTGAAGGCGACCAGAAAGGCGTCCATCAGGGTCCCGGCACCGAAGGCCTGCGAATAGACCATATCGCGCAGCAAACCGGTCACTCGGGAGAGCAAAGTGGTCAGCCCGACGACGGAGGTGTTCTTGAAGATCGCGCGACTCATGACGGAAGGCGGACTATACCGGAGCCAGACCCCGGAAAACGTTGACAAGTGGGAGGGTCACCGCGAAAATACCCGCCTTTTTTCAGACCCTTAGAGCACATAGCAGTGGCCAACACCAAGTCCGCAGAGAAAGCCGCCCGTCAAGCCGTCAAGCACCGCGCCCGTAACGTCGCGTTGCGTTCGCGTTCGCGCTCGGCCATCCGTAAGGCGATCGAAACGATTGCCGGCGGCAAGAAAGATGATGCCACCGTCGCCTACCGCGAAGCCGCCTCGACGGTCGACTCGCTGGTCAACAAGGGCCTCGTGCACAAGAACAAGGCCTCGCGTCACAAGGCGCGTTTGGCTGCTCGCCTTAAGAAGCTGAAGTAAGGCACCACGGCCGAGTTGACTCGGCCCATCGCAGAACACGAAGAACCGGCCCTAGGGCCGGTTTTTCTTTTGGGGTTCGAAGGGCATACCGGGCACCCACTCCTCGCGCGCGCCATCGGCATCACTGTCACGGCTAGGGGTCGTTGGTGCATCAAGTCCCGCCGCTTTCCGCACAGCGATGCGCGCTTGATCACGCGCTTCGACCTCGAGCATCAACGGCAGGCGAGCCTCACTGCGCGACACCTCGCGCCAGTCAGTCCCCTCAGGCCACGGATCGAGCGCACCGACGAGCGCCCAAAGCATATTGAGTGTTTTCATCGAGCCGCGGCGACGCAGCTCGAGATAGGCCTCGAGCGCACCGCGCTCGCGCAGCGCCTCGACGGAGTGGATACCGATCTCGGCTAACAGAACCTCGGCACGGGGACCCAAGTTGCGCAGATCGCGCACACGGAGCCGCAGTTTGCCGGCGGCGATACGGCGACGAACCTTGCTATTGCGGTCAGTCACGCGGGAGGGGAGCGCTCTCCTCAAGGAAGCGCATCACCGCCTCGGTCAAATCGCGTGTGCCGGTGTTGGTCGCACCGGAGATCAGGAACCACGGCCCCTTGTGACGCAACGAACGGACGATCGCCTTGGCCTTCTTCTCGGCCTCATCCGGGGGTAACAGATCGCTCTTGTTGATCACCAGCCAACGCGGCTTGGTGGCCAGATCCTTCGAGAATTTTTTGAGCTCCGCCACGATCGAACGCGCATCTTTGACGGGATCCGCCTCGGGATCGAGCGGCGCCATATCCACCAGATGCAGCAACACGCGGGTACGCTGTAAATGCTTCAAGAAACGGATACCAAGCCCCGCGCCCTCGGCGGCGCCTTCGATCAAGCCTGGAATGTCGGCCATCACAAAGCTGCGATGTTCACCGCAATAAACCACGCCGAGATTCGGATGCAGCGTCGTGAACGGATAGTCGGCTACTTTGGGGCGTGCGGATGAGACGGCCCGAATCAGCGTGGATTTGCCGGCATTGGGCAGACCAAGCAGACCCACATCGGCGATAACCTTGAGCTCGAGCTCCAGCAGACGCTTCTCACCCGGCAAGCCCGTGCCGAACTGACGCGGCGCGCGATTGGTACTCGTCTTGAAACGCGCATTGCCCCAACCGCCCTTACCTCCGCGCGCCACCAGGAGTGTGTCGCCCTCTTTGATGAGGTCACCGAGCTGTTCGCCCGTCTCACTGTCGCGCACGATCGTCCCGATCGGCACCGGAACGTACAAATCCTCGCCACCCTTGCCGAAGCAATCGTTACCGCTACCGGCCTCGCCCGACTGAGCTTTAAAAGTGCGCTCGACGCGAAAGTCCGCCAGCGTGTTGATGCCCTCTGCCGCCTTCAGGTAGACGCTGCCACCGAGACCGCCGTCACCACCATCAGGCCCCCCGAACGGCATGAACTTCTCGCGACGAAAGCTCAGGCAGCCGCGGCCGCCGTTACCCGCCTGGACTCGAAGTTTGGCCTCATCAACGAATTTCATGGGGACACTCTAAACAAAAACCCCGGCACGAGGCCGGGGTTCGTGGATCGTAGATCGGGCAACGCTCAATCGGCGAGCACGTCGACGTACATCTTTTGGGCAGCGCCGCGGCGCTTGAACGCGACCTTGCCGTTCTTCAGCGCGAACAACGTGTGATCCGTGCCGATACCCACATTGGCACCCGGGCGGTACTGCGTGCCGCGCTGACGGATGATGATGTTGCCGGCCAACACGGCTTCGCCGCCGAAAGCCTTCACACCGAGACGTTTACTGTGTGACTCGCGGCCGTTCTTGGTACTGCCGCCTGCCTTTTTATGTGCCATGGTTCTTCAGCTCCGAATGGATCAACCGGCCTTGATGCCAGTGACCTTGATTTCCGTGAACAACTGACGGTGGTTCTTCATACGCAGGTAGTGCTTGCGACGACGAAACTTGACGATGCTCACCTTGTCGCCCTGGCCGTGACGCTGCACGGTGGCCGACACGACGGCGCCAGCCAACTTCGGCGTGCCGACTTTGACCGAATCACCCGCTCCCACGAGCAGGACTTCGTCGAACGTCACTTCTGCACCCAGCTCAGCCGCGAGCTTCTCGACGCGCAGCACACTGCCTTCTTGGACCCGATACTGCTTGCCGCCCGTGGCGATAACCGCGTACATGTAGACCTCCGGAAAAGGTCGCGCATTCTACTTGCGCCCCCCCGGTCGGTCAAACCTCTTTTTGGCCACGCGTGGCTAATCCATTCAAGGGCTTAGACCCGAGGTTATGGCCATACCCCTCCTGCTCGGCTACCATCCCGCCCCGTGAACAGCTTGGCGCAAGTCCGGGACCTAGTTCGCCCCGATCTTGGGGCCGTCGATGCCGTCATCCGCGCCAGCATGAAAAGCTCCGTGGATCTGGTCGACCAGATCGCCGAGCACATCATTTCCGGCGGCGGCAAGCGCATGCGCCCGCTGATTGTCCTGCTCGCAGCCCGCGCCTGCGGCTACCGCGGTTCGGGTCATATCGACGCGGCCGCCTTCATCGAGTTCATCCATACCGCAACACTGTTGCACGACGATGTCGTCGATGGCTCCTCTCGTCGTCGCGGCAGAGCAACGGCGAATGCCGTTTTCGGCAACCAGGCCAGCGTGCTGGTCGGCGATTTCGTCTACTCACGCGCCTTTCAGATGATGGCGGCGATCGGCTCGCAGCGGGTCATGGAGATCATGTCCGAGGCGACGAACGTCATTGCCGAGGGCGAAGTGCTGCAGTTGATGAATGCCGGTGACCCGGACACCACGCAGCAACGTTATTTGGAAGTGGTCTATCGCAAGACCGCCAAGCTCTTCGAAGCGGGCGCAGAAGTCGCGGCGGTCATCGCCTCGGCGAGCCCGAGCCAACAGCGCGCACTCGGCGACTATGGCCGCCATCTCGGCACGGCCTATCAGTTGATCGACGACGTCCTCGACTACCGCTCAAACCCTGAGGAACTCGGTAAGAACCTCGGCGACGACCTCGCCGAAGGCAAGCCGACGCTACCGTTGATCCAGGCCCTCAAGCGAGCGCCGGATGCGAACGTGCGGGCAGTGATCCGCGGCGCCATCGAGAATGGCGGCCTCGAGCATCTCGAAGTCATCGTGGCCGCAATTGAATCAACAGGGGCACTTGAGTACACTCGCGCCCTCGCTCAGGACGAGGCCGACAAGGCGTTAACAGCGTTGCATGCGCTGCCCGAATCGCCGCACAAACAAGGCCTCGCCGCCCTCGCCCGTTTCGCGGTCGAGCGCAGTTCCTGAAGTCGACTGGATCGGGATGTAGCTCAGCCTGGTAGAGCACTACGTTCGGGACGTAGGAGTCGGAGGTTCAAATCCTCTCATCCCGACCATCTCCTGCGAAAGAAAACAATCGCTTACCGCGCTCAAACTCTTTTCCGAGTCGAACACTCGAGACTATTCTACTTTTCTACAACTTTTTCTGAGCGTGGAGATCGACGTGTCCTTCCGATTTCGTATTCGCCCCTTCGTCGATGCCGAACTAAGATTTGCCCAACAGATGCGTTTGGCCGGCGATCATCTTGCGGAATTCCATCATCTCGAACGCGCGCATGTTCTCGGTCAAGCATCCACGATCGAGCATACGCGAGTTCATGTGCTGATGTTCCTGTGGGCGCTGCGTCAATACCAACCCGGAGAGATGGCAGGACAGGTTGTGAGAATTCTCGGCGCGGCCACCAAAACGATTTTTGGCCTGGTCCCATCGGGAAATACGGGCGGGAGTAACGTGAGCCCATTCAAGTCGATGGCGATATCCCCAGATTTACGCCGGATACTCGATGCGGTCCGATCATGATGGTGCGCTCCGCTCAACCACACTGTTCGATGACACTCTGATCCGAGGCATTGCGCGATGAAGACGATTACGGCACACCTTCCACGCCTCGCGCTCGCGCTCGCATATAGCTTTTGCTTGATCGCCGATGCCGCTGAGACCACGGCTTCCAATGGCGCTATCGCCCGCCATTGGAGCGGCGAGTATCGCAACGAGACGATCAACGGGGGTGAGCGGCGCGGCAGTGAAAAGTTTGAGCTGCTCGCACATCCTGACGGATCGCGCACCCTGTCGATCTCGAGCGACATGACAACACGCAATGCGTGGTTCACCGTCGTGTTGCGTAACGATGCGAGCTTTCGGCCGCTCGAAGCGAGCGCGTTCTATTGGAATGGCGGGCGCTATAAAGGTAGCGGGCACTTCATCGTTGCAAACGATCGTATCGTTGCCGAATCGAATGGCCCGACGAGCGGCACACAACGCAGCGAGACCGCCGTTGCGACCCGATTTTCGATCGGCCTGCATCCGGTCTCGGCCGACGGCTGGCATACGGCACAGCACGAGCCAAGCGGCGATCTGAAGCAAGCGGTCTCGCTCTACAGCATTGAAGCCAGTGCCGATGTGAGTAAGCCGGTGCTCGGCACCGTTGTGTCTTTGAGCGTCGAGTATGTTGGCGACGAAACGATCGAAGTGCCGGCTGGCCGTTTCGAAACTCGGCGCTACAAACTCGCCGGTATGAACGACCTTTGGGTGCATGGACCCGATCGGATCGTGATTCGCTCGGATCTGCCAGCACGGGGTTTGCGTTACGTGCTCACCCGGCTCGAATCGTCAGCGCAGTAGTCGCGGAATCAGGGGATAACGAAAATCCTCGCCCTTCGCGGTAGACGCTGCCGCCCATACCGGCAACGCGATACTGATGAGTGCGAGGATCGGGAGCATCAAAAAACCGATCAAGACAACCAAACTCATGATCGTGACGATCCACGCTAGCATCAAAGTGATCTGAAAGTTCAAGGCCTCTCGCGCGGCATCTCGGATGCGATCCGGCTCATCGCGGCGACTGAGATAGATGACCAACGGTCCGATGAATAGCGTAAAGATGCCAGAGAGATGAACGAGCGCGGCAAGCGAGTTCGCAGAGCTCGTCGACGGTTGAACGCAAGGGCCGGTGTTTTGCATGGCGCTGCCTCGAGGTGATGGGACGTACGGAATGACTCGCGCCGAACGCTAACACCCACCTAGCAGAGGTCTTAGCCGCATAACTTGGCTAATCGCCCCAATTGGTGTGGCGCCTCAAATCACAAAAGCCGCGCCCCATTCGTCCGATCGCGCCAGCAAGTCCGCATATCGGAGGCCAAGCTCATCTCTCATCTCTTCTGGTGTGAGGGCAAAACCTCGGCGCGAAAGTACCAGCCCGAGTCGATCGCTCTGCTGTATCACCTGATCAACAACACCTTCACCGCTCAAACCCGCACGCATCGCTGCAAGCAAAGCCAGCGTCCACCAACCGAGCTCCACACCACTGCCGGTGAGATGGCTCGCCAAGACGCTCATCTCGGGATCATGGTGAACGCGATCGAGTATCCGACGATTGATCGTCGATACCGGCGTGCGCTGAGTATCAGCGAGGATCTGTTCGCGGACGAGCTCCACCCAACCGCGACCCAGTGCATATCCGAGAGCCGCGTGTTCGACTGCCGTCTCGATCGAGCGATGAACGATCGCACCGGGCGCGCCGAGAGATCTAAACCACTCGGTCACGGCATCGGGCGTTTCGGTGTCCGCCGATCGGATTGCGGACGGAACCCACAAGCGCAGTTCCAGCCTACTGGGAGACGAGATAGCCGTGGCGGGCTCACTGCGTACCCAATAGTCACGACGAAAACGTCGGTCGAGAATGATGTCGCGAGTCGTTTCGCGCAGCAGCGGATCCTCTATATCGGCAAGCAGTGCCTGCTGCGCATCATTGAGTCGCCATTGATCGTAACTGTCGCTGTAATCAGCTTGACCGAGGTAGGTTAAGCCGAGCGGCAGCAATTCTGCCGCCACTTGTGCAAAGTGCATCGGATGCCAGTCGCGATTGAAATACTCGTGCGCAAGGTATGCCGTTTTTTGAGTTCGAATGTCGCGCAAGTGCTTTTCGAATTGCGGCTGACTCGCCAACAACTTAGGGTCGCAGGCCACGACCTGCGTCGCAAACTCGAGCGCGCGCTCGATTCGCTCCTGCAGTGGCCGCTGCAAGCTGTCACTCGATCTGGCGTGCGCGACCAATAACTCGCGCAAGCTTAGCGCGGGACCCCAGCCCGGTAAGGCGTTGTAGCCCAGATAAACGATGCCACCAGGTGCAAGCCGTCGATCAATAAAAGCGGTGATCCGAGCTCTATTCTCGGGCGACACCCAACTCCATACGCCGTGTAGCGCGATGAAATCAAAATCGGGCAAGTCGTTTAGCGAATCGAACTGCTCGAAGCTCGCACAGACGAGTCGCTCACGGGCGGCCACGTCATCGATGAGCGAGCGCGCAAACTCGACGTGCTGCGGCAACACGTCGACACCCCACCACTCCGTGTCACTCGCCGTGGCGTGGATGGCCAGACTCAAGCCCTGACCGAACCCGAGCTCGCACGCATGCCGCATCGACGGTGGTTCCAGCCCCGCCCGTCTTGCTGCAAGCACTGCCCTAGCGGGATCTAACGTCGGATGATGATGGCGGGTATAGGTCACCTCAGTGACATAGCCATCGGCCTCGTCACTCAATCTTTGATCTGCCTTGCGAAGCGCGGACGCCAAACCCCAACCACCACATTGGCGAGCGCTACGCCAATAAGAGCCCAAAGCCCGTTCTGCTCTCGCGCAACCAGGTTAGCGAGTGCCGCAGGATCATATTGACCTGCTTGCGCCGCGGCCGCCGCGAACTCGGCCGTTTTGCGCGCTGCGGCATCGACGATGACGAGCGTTCCCTCGAACATGGCAAGTCCGAGCAGTGCTTTGAACCAGGCCCAGCCCGCATTTTGGTACGCAGGCGTCGCCGCCATGCTGAGGAGACCACTGCAAATCACCAACAGCAGCGCCGGAACAAGTATCCATTTGGAAATCATCGCTATCGAGGTACGGGCTGCCGCGTACCCAACCAGCGAGATCTCCGGTGCCGGTGCGTAGGTGACGACGATAATAATCGCCGCAAAAGCACCTAAGACTCCTGCCGAGCCGAGGTGATGAAGCAGCCGAAAAATCAAACTCCAATTAACCATGGATCGGCACGCTAGCACAGCGCTACACTCACACTCCATGCCCCTGCGACGACACCTACTAAAAGCGGCGATGGCCGGAGTCGGCTTAGCTCTCGTCCCTCGATCTGTGCAAGCCGCCAGGCTCCGCTTACGTAAATTTGCGACCAACCCCTTCACGCTCGGTGTCGCCTCTGGCTATCCCACCGACGAGGGCATGGTGCTGTGGACTCGCCTCGCGCCAAACGTCGATTCAGACGAGGAACTCGCGGATTCAGATTTCATTCTGACTTACGAGATTGCAACCGATCCGAATTTCTCACGTCGAGTGCAGTCTGGAACGGTGGTTGCGATGGCAGCCGACGGTCACAGCGTGCATCTCGAAATCAGCGGCCTGCCACCCGGACGCGAGTTCTACTACCGGTTTCGCGCCGGCGATCATGTGAGCCCCATCGGGCGAACCTGGACAGCTCATGCGAGCGGCTCGATGCAATCGATTTTGCGAATCAGCGTCGCGAGTTGCCAGCACTACGAGCAAGGGTACTTCCACGCCTACCGCGACATGGTCTCGCGAGGCAGCGACCTGATCATCCATCTCGGTGACTACATCTACGAAGGCAACACAGCGACCCCGGTGCGCGCGCATGACTCCAACGTGGAGTGCAAAACGCTCGCCGACTATCGCCGGCGCTACGCGTGGTACCGAGCGGATCCGCTGCTACAAGAGGCGCACGCACACTGTCCGTGGCTCGTCACCCATGACGATCACGAACTCGACAATGACTATGCGGATCTGCAGTCGGAGAACCCTGCAGAACAGGCGGAGTTTGCCGCCCGTCGAGCCGTGGCCTATCAAGCCTATTGGGAGAACATGCCGCTGCCGCTGTCGGCCAAACCGCAAGGCCCTGACATGGCGCTTTATATGTCGCGCCAATTCGGCGATCTGCTGGCGATTCATATGCTCGATGAGCGTCAATACCGATCGCCTCAGGCTTGCCCACAACCGCCCCGTCGCGGCGGCACGCGCGTGATTGTCGAGCAATGTGCTGACTGGCGCGATCCCGATCGCACGATTCTTGGGTCTGCGCAGGAACAGTGGTTGGCAGAGCAACTGGCGACCTCCAAAACACGCTGGAATCTGCTTGGGCAGGGCGTGGTCTTCACTTGGATCGATGAGGATCCGGGCCCGAAGACCCTCAATTGGAATGACAGCTGGGCGGGATATCCGGCTGCACGGCGCCGAATGCTGGAGACAATTTCAACCAGCGGCGCTAGCAATCCGGTGATCTTAGGTGGTGATATCCACGCCTTCATCGCCGGCGATCAAAGAATCGATCCGCGCGATCCTAAATCACCGATCGTCACCAGCGAGTTCGTGACCACTTCGGTCACCTCCGGACCACCACCGAAGAAAGTCATCGAAGCCTATAACCGCAGCGATGCGATTGGGGTGCACTATGCCGAACGCGACTATCGGGGTTATCTGCGTCTGGAGGTTAGCGCTGAGCGCCTCAACGCCGAAATGATCGGCTTTGCATCGGTACGCGAAAACGAAGCGAGCCCCACGACGCTAGCGAAATTCGTCATCGACGACGGACAGCGCGGAATACGTCGAATCTGAGCGACTAGCCTGCTTGGGCTTGCCGTTTTTCAACGGTCGTTGTAAATGTTAGCGCTCCTAGGCGATAGCGCCGAACTCGAACTGAGGAACGCTAACGATGACGCGACTCTTATCGACCCTCATTGCAATCTTTGCATTCGCACTCTTCGCGGGCGCAGCCACTGCGGCGACGGGAGCGTTACCGCTCGTCCAAAAGCAAGTATTTGCGCTGCCGAGCTTCGTCACCGTGGCGGGGGAGACGATTCCCGATGTGCGGCTCGGTTACGAAACCTACGGCAAGCTCAACGAACGCGGTGATAACGCGATCTTCATCGCTCATTTCTACTCGGGCACTTCTCACGCCGCCGGAAAATACAAGGACAGCGATCCCGTTCCCGGGTACTGGGACGCAATCATCGGACCCGGTAAAGCAATCGATACCGATAAATACTTCGTCGTCAGCGCCGATACGTTCGCGAACCTCAGCGCGACGGATCCCAACGTGGTTACCACCGGTCCCTCGTCGATCGACGCGAGGACCGGCAAACATTATGGAATGCGTTTCCCCGTCGTCAGCCTGCGCGACTCGGTTAGAGCACACAAAGCACTACTCGACCAGCTCGGCATCAAGCGTCTCGTCGCCGTCGTTGGCGCCTCGGGCGGCGCCATACAGTCGATGGAATGGGCAGCGATCTACCCGCAGTTCGTTCAGCGAGTGGTGCATGTCATCGGGCCGGGCTTCGAGGTGCATCCATGGACAATTGCTCTCGTCGACACTTGGACCACACCCATCAGAATGGACCCCGCCTGGAACGACGGCGACTACTACGGCGGAGCCGGCCCTCGGGTGGGCGTCGCAAAGTCGCTCAAAATCCTCACGCTGACGGCACGCCATTGGCGCTGGTCTCGCGATACTTTCGGCTATAAGCACAGCGCGAGACTGCCAAATCCTGACAAGTCCATCAGCGGGCAATTCCAAATCGTCGACGCCTTCGACATCCTGGGCGACATGCGCTCTGGCGCCGTCGATGCGAACAACATGATCTACATGTCGCGTGCCGCCTCGCTCTACCAGTTGAGTGATGCCGAGATCGATGGCATCAAAGCCAAAATCCTATTTGTCCCCGCGGAGAGCGATCTCATTTTCCCGCCGGAGTTCAGCGAACAAGCTGCCGCGCGCTTCACCCGCACGGGCGGTCGCGCGGAAGTTTTCACCCTCAAAGGGGGTGGCGGCCATCTCGACGGACTTTTCGAAATCTTGCAGGCAGCCGACAAAATACGTCAGTTCATCGAGTCGCCTTGATCGGGCGTCGACGGCGAGGACCACAGACAGCGCGGAACCCGGCGGAGATGAACGGCACCAACCGCTCATGGACGCTCGCGAGATCGCTCGAGCGGCATACGCCTTGCGACAGATTGTCGATGCGTCCCGTCTCGGCAAAGGTCAGCGTCAGCGCTCCGGAGAGAAAGTGGTAACTCCAGTAGATGTCGCGTTTATCGCATTCCGGCATCGCCTGTTGCAGCGCTCGGATGAAAGCTTGCACGACCGGATCGAAGTAACGGGTCATGATCAGTCCGCCGAGATCTTTGGAGTTGTTGACCTGAGCGATGATCGCGAACCAAGCCTTCCAACCCGCACTACCCCGACTCGATCGGTCTAGCAGCGGATGCGTGAAAGCATCGATGATACTTTCGACCGAGGGCGCACGAGGATGGGCCCGATCGATCACCACTTCCAGTTTTCGCAACCGCTCGAGGTTGAGAATCTCGGCGCGACGCATGAACACCGACTCGAACAGCAGTTGCTTTCCGCCGAAGTGGTAGTTGACCAACGCGACGTCGACCCCCGCTGCCCGAGTGATATCTCGAACGGAGACCGCATGGAAACCCTTCTCCGCAAAGAGCAGTTCAGCGGCATCGAGTATCCGCTCGCGAGTCGAGGCCGAGCGAGGTGACCGTATCGACTGTTTCTTTTTGGCGGCCGGTGCCGTCCGGCGGGAACCGCCATTTTTCGTAACCATAGCCCATTTTAGAGCGCATCTAAGCCGTACGCACGTCGTCGGCGAACCGGCGGAAACGCCCGATAGTTGCTGTTCAACAAACGTTGTACTAATGTTCATCGACCGTTGAAACTAAACAGGGGATCAAAACAATGACTCGACGGACCAGCGAACATATCGGCTTAGCCTTCATTTCTCGCCCGGCTACAGCCGGTGTTGCCTCGATCGCAGCGTGCGTAGCGGCCCTCTGCCACCCGACCGCGGTCGCGCAGGACGCCCCCGCTGCTGGCTCGCTGCAGGAAATCACGGTGACCGCACGGCGCCGCGAGGAATCGATCCAAGACGTACCCATCGCCGTCACCGCTATCACCGGCGCGGCGCTCGATCGTTTGGGAACAGCCGATATCGGTGAACTTGCGCAGGTGGTACCGAGCGTGACGCTCGAACCCTCTCGTGCCACGAACTCCACATTGACCGCGTTTATCCGCGGTGTTGGCCAACAAGACCCGCTCGCCGGCTTCGAGCAAGGCGTGGCTCTGTACGTTGACGACGTCTACATCGCTCGCCCCCAAGGTGCGTTGCTCGATATCTACGATGTTGAGCGCGTAGAGGTGCTGCGTGGACCGCAGGGCACGCTGTATGGACGTAACGCCGTCGGCGGTGCTATCAAATATGTAACCCGTCGGCTTGGCACCGAGGCGGAGCTGCGCACTCGCGCGACGATCGGTAACTACGGTCAGCGGGACTTCGTGCTGACCGGCACGCTGCCGCTCTCTGACACATTTCGACTAGGCGCCGCAGCCGCGTCGTTGAACCGTGACGGTTACGGCAAGAACCTGACGACGGGCAAAGGCAATTACGATAAGGATGTCCTCGCCTACCGCATCAGCGCCGAGTTCGACCCATCCGAGTCCTTCTCGATTCGTTTCGGCTACGACAAGACTGACGACAAATCGGCCCCGGTCGCTGGCTGGCGCCCATTCGCAGGCGCCGTCAGCAAAGAGCCTGTGCTCGCTGACAAGCGCGATACGCTAGCGGGAGCTGCCATTCGACCCTCCACTAAGGGCATCAACGGCAACAACCAAGTCACCGCTGAAGGCGTAAAACTCTCGATCGATTGGCGGGTCTCGGACGCACTCACGCTGCGCTCGATCACCGCGGACCGCGAGGATTACTCGGAGTCCGTCATCGACTTCGACTCGCTCTCAGTGATGGACTTTGATGCACCGGTCAAATACGACAACGAGCAATTCAGTCAGGAACTGCAGTTGATCTATGGAAGCGGAGCGTGGAACGCCGTCGTGGGTGCGTACTACCTCGATGCACGTGCCGCAAACGACTTTGACGTCGTACTCGGACAAGTAGCTGGAGGTATCACCGCTTACACGGGTGGTGAAGTGAATACCAAGGCGTGGTCCGCGTTTGCCGACGTGACCTACCAAATTAACGATGCATGGGCCGTCTCCGCGGGCGGTCGCTACACGAATGATGAGCGTAGTGCGGATATCTTCCGTGCGAACTACCTTGGTTTGGCCTCCCCGTTCTTCGGTGCAACGGGTGCGATCCGAATCGCGGTCGGTAGCGATTTCGAAGCGAAGCGTACCTACACCGACTTCTCGCCGCGTATCAACTTGAGCTATCGCATCAACGAAGACACCAACGCATACGTGAGTTACAGCCAAGGCTTCAAGGCTGGCAGTTTCGACCCACGAGGAGCGAACTTCGCAACTCCTGAGGTCAGCAAAGGCTTCGGTCCGGAAAACTTGAACTCCTACGAGGCTGGTCTCAAGTCCACGTGGATGGATGGTCGCGCGGTCACCAACGTCTCGCTCTTCTACAGCGACTACCAGGACATGCAGATCCCGGGCTCGGTGGGCGTCGATACAAACAAGGACGGCGTCAACGACAGCTTCGTCGGAACGGTCACTAACGCTGCTCAATCAACGATCCAAGGTGTCGAGATCGAAGGCAACATTTTGTTGAACGATGCTTGGTCACTGCAGTTCGCGACTAGCCTGCTCGATGCCAAGATCGACGAATGGTTGGTCAACAACATCAACGTCTCGTCGCAGCGCAAAGTGCAGAACACGCCTGAATCGATGGCCTTCGTTGCATTGAACTACACGACTCCGCTCGCCGGCGGCGTACTCAATGCCAGTGCGAACGCCTCTCATCGTGGCTCGGTCGTGCAGTTCGAAGTGCCGAACCCGCTGATCGATCAAGACTCTGTGACCTTGCTGAACGCCAGTCTCTACTGGACTTCGGCCTCCGGTCAGCTGTCGCTCGGCTTGCACGGCAAGAACCTGTCTGACGAAGATGTCAAAACAGCAGGATACTGCTTCGGCGTTGCGAGCACGGGCTGTCCGTCGGCACTCGGCATTGAAAATAACGTCAGTGTCTTTTACGGTGCACCTCGCACGGTCTCTGCGACCATCGAGTATCGCTTCCGTTAAAACAGTCGAGCGGACATCGTGACTCATTTCGACGCACCCGAGCCGCTGCTCCCCGAGATCATCGAGGGACATGCGGTTTGGCAAGCACAACGACCAGCACTAGTCTGTGAT
This sequence comes from Pseudomonadota bacterium, assembly GCA_039799645.1. GTDB lineage: Bacteria > Pseudomonadota > Gammaproteobacteria > Steroidobacterales > Steroidobacteraceae > UBA964. Next base: position 21,003 of record JBDLSG010000028.1, read on the forward strand.
GATCGACGCCTGAACTGGGGCGAGTTCGGCGTCACGATCCGCCGCACGGCAACCGCGATCGCGAGCGCAGGACTCGTGCGCGGTGATCGAGTGGCCGTCTTGATGAGTAACTCGGTCGAAATGGTCGAGGTGTTGTTCGGATGTCTGCGGGCCGGAGTCTGCGTCGTTCCGCTCAACACCTCGGTCGCCGATACGGCGATCGAAGCAATGATCAACGACTGCGGGGCTGCAGCCTTGGTCGTCTCACCCGATCATCTTGCTCGGGTCACAGCGATGCGTCTGCCAACGGTCCGTGTGCGTATCGCCACGGGCCGTTCGCAGGCCTTGCCACAACCTTGGTTGAGCTACGACGCATGGCGATCGGCAGCCGATCCGCAACAGACGTTACCGCGCGTCTCGCCGGATGATGTCGCGAATATCATCTACAGCTCGGGAACGACGGGTATTCCCAAAGGCATCGTGCATGATCACGGCCGCCGCGCGTCGTGGGCGCGCAGTCTGGCGCTCGCTTTGCGTTACGACAGCCGTGCGATCGGACTGTGTCCGATCGGTCTCTACTCGAACATCAGCTGGGTGACGATGTTGTGTACGCTGGTGGTTGGCGGGTGCATCGTCGTCGAGCCCGGCTTCGAGATTGACCAAACACTGGCGACGATCGCACACGAACGCATCACACACATGTCATTGGTACCGGTGATCGTTCAACGTCTTCTCGAAAGCGGTCGAATGCCAACCGCCAAACTCGACTCGCTGCGCGCCATCATGTGCTGTGGCTCTCCTTTACCCATTGAACTGAAAAAACGTGCTCTGCGTGAATTCGGGGGCGACTTCATTGAGTTGTATGGCCTCACCGAAGGCGTCATCACCACGCTCGACCCAGAGGATGCCGCTGGGCGTGAAGCGTCGGTTGGGCGCCCCCTCGCCGGGACGATGTTGCGCATCATCGACGACACCGACCAAGAGGCCCCCATCGGCGAGCCAGGCGAAATCGTCTCCCGCGGACACATCACCATGACGGGCTACTACAACCGCCCCGAAGCGTCGGCTGAATCCACATGGACCGACCCGAGCAATCAGCGCTGGCTGCGCACCGGCGATGTTGGCCGCTTCGATAACGAGGGATTCCTCTATATCGTCGATCGCAAGAAAGACATGATCATCTCGGGTGGACAGAACATCTATCCGACCGACATCGAAAGCGTGGTGCTTGAACATCCGCTCGTCGCTGAAGTTGCCGTGATCGGCATTCCTAGCGAACGATGGGGTGAGTCTCCATTCGCAGTGGTGGTCCCGCGGACCACGCCGAGCGACCCGGTAGCGCTCACCAGTGAATTACGCGATTGGGTCAACCAGCGAGTGGGTAAGCAGCAACGAGTGTCGGGACTGCGTTTGGTTGATAGCTTGCCGCGAAACCCGAATGGCAAGATCCTCAAACGAGAACTGCGCAAGGAATTCGCTACGGCCGTCGCCTAACTCGGTGCCGCATTATCGCGGCGGGGGAAATCTATGCTCAGTTTGTTGGGCCTAACGCTCGGATTGGCATTACTCGTCTACCTCACGATCCGCGGCGTCGAATTATTGATAGCAGCGCCGTTGTGCGCTCTTTTCGTCGCAGCAACGAGTGGCATCGCGCCCTTTCCTTCG
>JBDLSG010000029.1:0-25377 GCA_039799645.1 Pseudomonadota bacterium
ATCCTGGAGAGTAGGCTGGCGTTTCATGATCAATTGCCTAAAGCTATGTTCGATACGCTAACTATCAGGAGTCTAATAAATGACCCTTGCTCTTGTAACTATCGCTCTTAACGAAGCCGCTTGTATACAGCGTATGTTGCAGAGTGTTGAATCGATAGTCGACGAAATGATCGTTGTCGATACAGGTTCTACTGATGAGACAGTCGAGATCGCTAGAGCGGTCGGCGCGTCGGTCAGCCACTACGCTTGGGACGATAACTTTTCAAACGCGCGTAACTTTGCGTTGACGTTAACAAAGTGCCCGTGGCGATTAATTCTTGATGCAGATGAGTGGTTTTTGAGTGGTGCGGAGGTACTGTCCGAAATTAAGCAACGAGCGCCAGACTTTGTAGGGCAGCTCGAAATTGTCAGTAGCTTTACAGATCTTGATTATCCGGGCGAGAAATTTGAGTCTCGAGACCGAGTTTCACGATTACTGCCAAAGGGCGTGTCTTATGTTGGTGAAATTCACGAGCAACCGAGGCATCAATTATCAGTTGTGTCTATTCCTGTAGTTTTAGCGCACGATGGCTACGAGCCGCACAATCTATCGAGAAAGGGCAATCGAAACCTGTTGCTGCTACAACAATTGTTTGAGAGGAAGTCGCTCGATTCTTACCTCGCACTCAAATATGTAAAAGAACTGAAGCGATTTTCTAGATTCCAAGAGGCGTCGTTTGTATTGTGTGACATCATACGAAGTTTACACGCGAAAAATACAACGCTAAGCTGGCGTGAGGATGTCATTTGTCTTGCGCTGGAAATATTTTCTGAGACCCGAGAGTTTTCGGCGGGACTGGAATTAATTGAAACTGAAGCGGAAGGGCTTTCTACTTCTGTTGACTTCTGGTTCTGTGTTGGTGTGTTTTCGTTTCGAATCGCTGAGAGTATTCCGTCGACTGCCCGCGAAGCGCTTTCGCGAATGGAAAGCGCGTTTTCCTACTGTTTAGAGCTCGGCGCAAGCGGGAAGAAGTCGAGATTAGTGTGTGGTCGTGAGAGCTGGCTCGCCGAGCGAAATTTAGCCGTCTACAGATCTGCGTCCACGCGAGTCCAGTCGGAATCAGCCGGTACCGAGCGGATTCGCGTTGAATAGGGGCTGGTCAGTCGTCGGCTCGCGTCTTTTCCAGATCTGCGACTCGGCGGCGTAATTCTGCTCCCTTGCGCGTGGCTGCCATATTGCGAAGATATTCATCCATCGGTTGCGTTGGGAGTGATGCATAAACTCCAGGCTTTTCGATATCTTTGACTACACCTGCGCGATGCACCAGCACCACATCGTCACCCACACTCACATGATCGATGACGCCGGTCTGTCCACTTGCAATTACCCGTTTGCCAATGCGGCTCGATCCGGCGATGCAGAACATGGCCGTCAGAAGACAGTCCTCGCCGATCTCGACGTTGTGCGCAACATGACAGAGGTTGTCAAACTTGGTGCCGCTACCGATACGGGTTTCTGCGTAGGTTGCGCGGTCAATCGTATTATTAGCGCCGATACGCACGCGATCGCCGATGACCACAATCCCAGTTTGCGGAATGGGGTGACTGCGTCGGTTTGAGTCTTGGGCGAAACCAAAGCCCTCGGAACCGATCACGCTGCCGGCGCCGACTACCACCTCTTTGCCGAGGCGACATCCGTAACCGATCACGGCGTTGGGATGCACGATGCTGTCGTCCCCGATCACCGCATCATGTTCAACAACAGCACCCGACATGATGCGACAACGTGCGCCGATCACCACGTTACGACCCACCACGGCGCGCGGCTCTACGAATGTATCTGTGCCAAGGGTCGCTGAGGGATGCACTACGGCCGACAGGTGTACGGGACCCTCCCAGCCTGCCGCGTCAAAATCACGCGCAGCGTAACGCTGCTTGATGAAGGCATGTGCAAGCGATACTTGGCTTGTCGACAACACCACGGTCGTGGGGCCCGAGATAGGTAGTTGGTCGCGCAGACGGCGAGCCACGACCAGCACCCTTGGGCGTCGCTCCAGCACGTAGTTCAGCAGAGCCGGTTTATCGGCGAACACTAAATCGCCTGGGCCACAATCTTGGACTGCGGCGATGCCGGTCACCTCGCAGTGTTCGGGAACCGCCCCTTCCAGGGCCAACCCTGCCTCGCGGCAGGCCTCAACGATCGCGGAGAGCTGAGTGTTCATGGCGCCGAGTGTAAGCACAGCTCGCGGTCACTGTCTCGATCAAAAAGCCAGTTGTCTTGGCTTGGGAGCGCTCTACGGTACCGGCTACGCGTTAGGTATGGCGCTTAGTGGAGTCGAACATTCTCGACACTCACTATTAGGTTCGATTGAGCGCGACACGTTGCCCAGTGCCGGGCGGCACACACGTGAACGTGATTGGCTGCGCTACACTCGCCAATTCCTTTAATTGGGCCTCGTTACGGATGCTGCCGTCTTTAAATGCCCAGTTACCGTCGAGCTGCAGCAACGCACTGTGGGCGACGCCATTCGCGGTAATCCGTGCGATCAAATCACAAGACGGTCGCGGGGTTCTGATGAGCGCTTGGTTGCGTAGAAGTGAGAGTCGATCTTCAATTGCGCTACTTGTACCTGGGCGCCACGTCACTTGCTGGCCGACGATCGGCAACAAATTGGTATCGAAAGCTAAGACAAACGCCGCGACCTGTCGGCGTGTCACATCCGCCGGTGGAGGAAAAATAAAAACCGGATCACGAAGAAAGTTTTCGAGCGTATCGACCGCGCCGTCGTGACTAAATCCAAAACCCCGGATTTGGAGTCCGGTTGCCGCGCTGTTGTCGCCACTGAAGCCGAACATGCCAACCTTGGTATACATATTGCGCAGTTGTGGGATCTTAAAGTTCTCGGTGATGCGGCCACCCTCGAAGGTCATTAATCCATTGGTGCCAAATTGTCCTTCGAGAGGTCGAAGACGATGACAGTTGTCGCATGACCCTAAAAGCGTCGAAGGGAAGTTCATATAGAAATTGCGACCCGCCGATTCTTGCTCAGTTAGTGAGTTATCGAGTGCCCTGACGGGATTGGGTGGCATGGCGAGCTGCATTACGAAATCGGTGAAGGCTTGCATCTGATCTGCTGGAAGTGCAGTTTCGCGCCCTAGTAGCGCCACGAAAGCGCTGTTGAACTCCTTGAAGGCGGCTTCTTCAAGTGATTCAGTCGTCCCACGGACAACGGCTCGCGAAGTCCCCGTTCGATCACCTCGCCAATGCATCGGGCCGTTGCCCTTCATGCCTCTTAATGTTTGGGTTGTCATCGGTCCTTTGAGAGGATGAAAGCGCGGCGTTGTTCGAGGACTCAGTGGAAGATATGCGTTTGGATTGGTCTGCATGCGATCGTCGGGATTGCCGAGGTCCCAAGCCAGATGATCGAGATCACCAAATACATGGCAACTTGCACACGAGACCGTGCCGTTCGCAGAGCTTAAAGTCGCGTCGTACAGAAATCGGCGTCCTTCTTTGATAGCGATGCTTTCGGGTGAAAACAGAGAGCGAGTCGACAAGAGTGTTCGATTAGGAACGTCGATTACGCTGATGGCGTGTGCAATACGCGAGTACACGAAAAGACGTGAGCCAGCGCTATTGATTGCCAGCCCTGCGGGGCCAGCCGGGACATCGATGAGTCGTGTTACGTCAGATGTATAGGAGCCGGATATCAACGCTGTCGTGGGTAGCGCAGCGACTTTGGCTGATCCGAATGCGGCAGTGAAGAGCGTATCGCCGCTGCTATTCAAGACCATTGCGGTTGGCTGCGAAAGCGAACGAGCCTTGTCAGCTGCAGATACAGTCGTACCTTGTGGCAGATTGAAGTCGATGTGACGGTTCAAATGGACCGCAGTTACCGCTCCCGATGTTGGTGAAATCATCGATATGCGACTTTCTGCGATACGACCTCTGACAGTGCTATTACCCCGTCGGCCCGAGCCCTCAAATCTGACTTCATTAAACGCTTCGGTGTTGCTGACGAATATGCGTCCATCTGCCGCTACCGCCATATTGAAAAGCGTCGTACCTACACCGACGAAGCGGTCGGTGATTGAAGGAATCGTCGCGCTCGCATTTATGGCAAACACATCTTCATCTGACAGCGTCAATTTAACTTGGCTTGACCAGTCGGTTCGTGCTTCATCGCGCCAAGTAGTCCCTTCGTAGCGAACAATCAAGCCGGTAGCAGGGGCTTGTACGCCGTCAGCGCTCGTTGTCAAACCGGGCTTTGGTGTGTTGATCGCATCGCGATGGAGGACGGTTGTCCGATTTCCCGACATGAATGCAGCGGCATAAACGGTTCGACCATCGCTACTAACAGCCAATGCACGCGGAACATCAGCGGGAAGAGTGACAATACTCAAAGGCTTCCCGTTCAAGGAATCTTCAAGCTGGGCAGCATCGAATATCCAGACGTCGGCGCGACCGCTTCCTGGTGTCGTCAGTGAGGCGGATGTGAAGCCGGGGCGATTTTGTCCCCGGTTTGCGGCAGTTATGAAGGCTCGATCACGATTGTTGCCAGCAAAAACAATATCTCTTGGCTCATCGCCAACTTGTAGTGTCCGTAGCACTCGCGGTGTGCCATCCAGGCGTACCACGCTCACAGAGTCCGAAAGATGATTAACGACCCATAGTTCATTGGAAGTTCGTTCCGCTATCGAAACCGGCTCGAGACCTACACTGACGCTGCTGACTAAGCTGAGTGCATCGCCGTTGAGTGCGTATATTTCTAGGCAGCCAGCGGGCCCGTTGACTACGTACAACCGTTGGCCATCCGCGGAAAGCGCAAGTGGACGTACCGGACCACTTTCGAAAACCGTAACGCTATTCACTGCGGAGTCTGCTGTCAGCGTGTCGACGGAAGTACCGCACTGCAATACCGGATTCTGCAGTAGCGTCCCTTGACTGGCTTCGATTGGTGGGGTGGAGGGCGTCGGTACTGGCGTAGAGGCGGTTGGCGATGTTGGATTAGACGCTGGAGTTGAATCGCCACCTCCACCACAAGCCGACAGCAGAAAAACGAAAGCCGGAGCAAGCCATTTTCTCGGCCATTCGCTTTTGATCGCCGTCATATGTCCCCCCGGCATTTCGCGGTAATCTACGTTTACCGCGAATGGACGCGACCAGCAAGATCAATCCTTCCGAGCGCTCCCATGAGGCGCAGTCGCTGATTTACCGAATAGCTCACCGGCGATGAGCCACAGCGCAAAGTAGAAGATGGTAAAGACCGGCAACAAAGCCCAGCCGAGAGACGTTGCGAGTAAAAACACGGCCAGTTGCGCTGCTGCCATCGTACGCAGGGTCCACTTCAGACCCTTGGGGTCGAAGCGCGTGTAGATAGCTCCGGCCAGTCCAATTAGCAGGACAGAATAGAAAATCAGATTTTGTGGGTTCCCTTCGTTGCCGATGATGCCAACGGCGAGATTAGCCCACACCATCAGAAAGCCACCGCCCACGGTCATGATCGCAGCAAGTCTATAGGTCCAAGTCGCGGATAAGCGCATGGCAAGTTCGAGTCCAGTGCAGACTGAGGCGAGTAGTAAAGCGGCGACAACAAAATCGAACGCTGTCCAGTTACCTTGCCCTGTTAACCGCATGACCGACCAAAGGGTTAGCAAGATAAGAGCAGCGCCGCCCCAGATCAAAGTACGCATACGGAGCGTCGATGTAAAAAACGATATTTTCATGTATGCCAGTCTAACGGTGGCAACCGTGATCTGAAATACCGGATAAATTACGTTTAGTTTATGTCTGTCCCTATCGGAGTTAATTCGATGTACCGGATGTGCTTATGGATGCTGTTGACGAGTGCTTTAAGTAGCGAGCTTGCGGCCGCATCGGCGGACGAATCGCAGGTCATGACGAGTGTTGGTCATTACCACGGTGTGATCGATGCTACGGGTGTACGGAGCTTTCGCGGTATTCGCTATGCGGAATCGCCTGCTGGGGGGCATCGATGGCAGCCGCCACGTCCAGTAAAGAAACTCTCGGGCATGACTTCCGCGATGGATTATGGGCCGGCCTGTCTTCAGCCTAAGCGCGCTGCCTCGACCGCTTTGCGAACAGACGAAGACTGTCTATTCCTCAATGTATGGACGCCGGCTTCGGCGACACGCGAACGCTTGCCTGTCATGGTTTGGATTCACGGTGGCGGTTTTCTCACGGGTGATGGCCGTATTTCAGGGGAGGTTTTAGCGACCCATGGTGTCGTTGTCGTCTCGATGAATTACCGCTTGGGCCCACTCGGATTCATGGCGCATGAGACGTTGAAGTCGAATATAGCTAACTTTGGCTTGCTCGATTTGGTCGCCGCGTTAGATTGGGTTCAAGAAAACATCGCCGTATTTGGCGGAGATCCAAACAATGTGACGCTGTTTGGCGTATCTGCCGGCGGACAGGCCGTCAATATGTTGATGGTCAACCCGCAAGCCGCAGGAAAATTTCATCGAGCCATCGCGCAGTCGGGCTACTCGACCTGGGCGTTGCCGCGTACATCTGACGCGCCGAAGCCCGCGCCCTTAAGTGCCGATATGAGAAAAGCCGACAGTGCCGAATCAATCAGCATGCACGTGCTGTCGCGCGCATATCCAAACGCGACATCATTGCCGCCGTTGCGCGAAGTCGAGGGACAGAGGTTGGTCGATGCGGTCGAGGGGTTTCAGTTGCCGATTGTCGATGGCTCGAGTCTGCCTGAAGAGCCCGCGCGACTATTCCTTCGAGGCAAGCAAGCAAAAGTGCCGTTTATGACGGGCGGCAACAGCTTCGAGGGCTCGGTGATGCCACAGTCGGGGATCAGTGTGGATCGATTCGCGCGTATGCTCGGCGAGTCGCTCTCTACCATCGAGAGCCTATATGCCAGTGACTTTGCGATCAGCCGCGACATCGGTATTCAGCGGGCCTTCGGTGACACACGATATCTAGTTTCGGCTCGAATGCTGGCGACGGCCATGAGAACGGTGGACGCACCCGCGTGGCTCTACTACGTTGATCTTGCTCCCGAACAGCTTTTGCCCGGAATGGTCGGCACTCCGCATGCTTTTGATCAGCTGATGTTGTTTGGCAGTGACCGAATCATCAATGAATCGACTCGCAGAACGAGTGAGCGGTTACGTCGCTACTGGGTAGAATTTGCGCGATCTGGCCGCCCAGGCGTACCTGAACTTACGTCATGGGCGACCTGTTGTATCAATCAAGACCAATGGATGGTGTTTGGAGTGAACGACGACGTTCGGTCCGGGATGCTCAGTGACAAGCTCGATGTCTTGACCGAGCTTTACCAAAAACGATGGGCCACCGTACATTGAGCGTCACTGACTGATCAATATCACGCGTTCCGCGATTGATTTTTGAGCAAGTCACGAATCTCGCTCAGCAGCCTTAGGGTTTCCGCCGCTTCAGCGTTTGGTGGAGTTGGAGCAGGCAGTGCCGCCGTCTGGCCATCGGCATTGCCCGCCTCACCGATCGCTCGCAATCGATTGAGCCCTTTGATGGCTACGAATAGCGCGATTGCAATGATCGTAAAGTCGAAAATCGTCTGAAGAAACGATCCGAATCGCAACCAGAGCTCTGTTTCGCCATCTGGTGTTCGACCGAGTGAAACTTGCCACTCAACGAAAGAGACACCACCTGCCAAGCGACCGATTAGCGGGCTGATCACATCACCCACTAGCGACGAGACGATACGGCCAAAAGCCGTGCCGATGACGACACCTATAGCGAGGTCAATGACGTTTCCGCGTACAGCAAATTCACGAAACTCTTTGATGATCCCCATAAATAAGTCTCCACCAAAATGAAATCAAAACTTGTTTTTGATCAGGCCGAAGTTTAGCGATGGAGATTGTTTTATCATGGCTTTTCGATATTTTCAGAGTGGATGTACGCCGTGAAGAACAACCTGCTTGGCTGGATGATAGTCGGCATCAAGGTATTGGGAACGACTCCGGCTTTCTCGGCGGAATTATGGGGTGGAGAAGGGCAGCTTGGATTCGTGCTCGCTCGGGGTAACTCCGATGCGGATACGGTCAACGCCAAGCTCGAGATGGCCAGAGAGACCGCTACTTGGAAAAACGCGTTTGGTGTCGCTGCGCTACGCGCCTCCAGCGAAGGCGATCGTAACGCCGAGCGATATGCAGCATCGTGGCAAACCGATTATCGCTTTAGTCCGCGCAGTTATTGGTACGGTGGCGCGCGCTATGAGGACGATCGATTTAGTGGGTTCGATTATCAAGCGAGCTTGGTGACTGGATTAGGTCACCGGTTTTTTGATGAGGAAGACTTCAAGTTGTTTGGACAGGCCGGTCTCGGTTTTCGCCGTCTCGAAACTGCGCTGACCGGTTTGACCGAAGACAATGTCATTTTTTCAGGCGAGCTGCGCTACGAACAGAAGCTCACTGACACGACGAGCTTGAAGAATAAGTTGATTATTGAAGCTGGCGAAGCCAACACCTTTTTGTCGAATGAGCTAGCAGTACAAGTCAAAATCAATGCGCGATTCTCTTTAGCTGCTGGATTGGGCGTTCGTCACAACACGGACCCACCATCAGGTCGTGATAAGACCGATACCTTGACGACTTTAAATCTGGTGTACGGCTTCTGATTAGTCGGTGATGGTGCCGTGCTCGAGTAGTACGCTGCGCGTGGCTAATCGATCGATACAGAGCGGATCATGAGTCGCAATCAACATCGAAAGCTTGCTCGCAAGCAATATTTCGAGAATGCGCTCGGTCGTTTCGTTATCCAACGAGACCGTGGGCTCATCCAATAGCAGCACATTCGGCTTCATCGCGAGCAATCCAGCGAGCGACACGAGGCGCTTCTCGCCGCCAGAGAGTTCATGAACAGGACGTTCCGATAGATGGAGGAGCCCGACTTGGTCGAGGGCGTCGTCGGCGGCATGGTGAGCACGATGCGCATCCCACCCCAAATTGAGCGGGCCAAATTCGACATCCTCAAGGACCGTCGGGCCGATCAGCTGATCATCGGGGTCTTGAAATAGGAGACCCACTTTGCCGCGCAACGGTGCGAAATCGTCCTCAACTCTGCAGGGCTGTCCCAGCAGTTCAATGCTGCCCGACTGGTGCTCCAGCAGGCCGAGAGCGGCGAGCAGCAGCGTGCTTTTGCCCGCGCCAATACCTCCACGAACCACGAGGCGTTCGCCATCGTGTAGCGCCAGAGTTGCGCTATACAGCACGGGACGAGCCGAGCGTGTTACCGCGACTTTCTGCATCCGCAGTAGTGTCGTCATGATTGAAATTCCAGCGTCGGCAATAATAAGCAGAGGCCGATGATGACGATGACTGAGCCAAGAATCGACCAATCGGTCTTGGGCAGAGCTCGCCATGCAGTGGATTCTCGAACCAGCCACCGGGTCGGGCTCATACCGCGCGCCCGTAGGCCCAAGGAAATTCGTTCGGATCTCGCCAGAGCATGGATGATCAGCCACGCCACCATCTGTGCACTCACGTGCAGTGACCGGAATCCGAAAGCCGATCGATAGGCTCGTGCTCTCATTGCGCGATCGAGGCGCATCTTGGTTTCTGATAGTAACGACACCTGACGGGCCACCTGTGCGAGTAGGGCGCCGAGCGCACTCGGCAGTCCCAAGCCGACCGCCGCACGACCTAAATCTACCCCGGTCATTCGCACCAGCAACAGACTGGCTGCGAGCGTGACGATATTGACGCGCAGACTCATCTGTGTGGCAAGCAGCGTGCCTACTTCATCGATTGCCAGATAGCGCCAGTTCACGGATGAGGTTATCCAAACGATGACAAGAAACGCATTGACGCGAAGTAAGCGTCTTCCGACATTCTCGATCAGCGTTTTATCGGCGGCTGCGATGATCATCATCGTCAGTAATGCAATGAATAGCATGGCGCAAAGCGACGAAAGTGCTTGAGTCAGTGCTGTAGCAACACTAACGAGTAGCACGGCGGCAAGACGCAATCGGCCATCAGGTTGGTGAACGTGACTCATAGGCTGCGCTACGTTCCGAGAGTGAACGCTGTCGGCCGCGCTTTCCCAAGCATGCCGACTGTCAAAGCGGTGACGATCGCTTCAATCAACCAAACCGGAGCCTGTGCTGCGACGAACAAGCTGATGAGGCTGCTGAGCGTGGCACCACCAGTAGACCACAGCATGATCGCTGCCAAGAGCGTCGCACCGAGTATGCCGATCGTCGCGGCGGATGCGCCTACGATCAATAATTTGGGTCTCGATGACGGCTGTTGTAGTAATGGGCGTAAGGTCAAGCCGGCGATGACAGCCGGTAACGCCATCAGCAGCGTGTTGGCGCCGAGTGAGGTGAAACCACCGAAGGAGAACAGCAACGCCTGCAATGCCAACGCGACGAAGATCACCGGAAAAGCCAGCCATCCTAGTAACAGGCCAATCAAACCGTTCAGGATGAGATGTACGCTAGCCACGCCGATCGGTATGTGGATTGTTCCGACCAGGAAGAACACGGCAGCAAACAAGGCAGCGGTCGGTAGCGTTCGAGGCGTCAGTCTACGCAAACCGATCGTAAGTCCGAACGCGGTGCAACCTGCTGCCGCAAGCAAAGTTGGAGTATCGAGCACGCCCTCTGCGATATGCATATCACAAGGTCTCGATGCGCGGTCTGTTGCGTCGCGATAGCCACCAAGCTGTGACGCCGAACAAACCAGCGAGATAGCCGAGCCCACTCAACCATCGAGACCAAGCCGATTGTGCGTTTGTCGTACCCAGCTTTCGTTGGTCTCCACGGGCGACAAAAACCACTTCGACACGATGACCTAGGCCGTCATCGGCGATCACTCGATATTCGCCGGTGTGTCTCGGAGCGGGGAAGGCGTAGCGTCCCTCTGCATCGGTGCGGGTCACTGCAGGTTCGGCTGCCGCACTGTTGTCCGCAGTTCGTTGCAAGGCAATCGAGGCGCCGCTGAGCGGCGCGCCGTCGGCGTAGGTCACATTGCCCGTGATCGCATCGCTACCGTCGGTCAGCGATAGATTCAATCCGTGTGCGTGAGCCAATTGCGGCAACGACAACGCCAAAATGAGAAGGACTCGAAACACGTATGAAAACTAGCACGACTTTCATACTTCAGGGTACGTAGTCGTACGTCGCGCCCACTCCGAGGGGAATTCCCAGTGCCCAGAAGAGCAGAAGAAATCCGGTCCAGCCGACGATGAAGCTGATGGAATACGGGAGCATCAGCGCCACCAGGGTTCCGATGCCGGTTGATTGCACGTAACGACGACAAAACACCACGATCAGCGGGAAGTAAGGAAGCAGCGGTGTGATGATGTTGGTGGAGCTATCGCCCACGCGATAAGCCGCTTGGGTGAGATCGGGTGATACGCCAAGCTGCATCAGCATCGGTACCATGATCGCGCCTATGAGTGCCCATTTGGCGGAGGCTGATCCGATCAATAAGTTGACGGTTGCGGTAAGCAGGACGATACCCGCCAGCGTCACTCCCATAGGCAAAGCAGCCTCACGCAGGGCGTTCGCTCCCTTCAGCGCCAACAGCGCGCCTAGGTTGGATTGGCCGAAAGCGTAGATGAACTGAGCGCAGAAGAAAGCCATGACTATGTAATAGCCCATGCCCGACATAGCTTTGGTCATGCCTGCGATGACATCGCGGTGTTCTTTGATAGTGCCGGCAGATATGCCATAGGCGATGCCCGGCAAAAGAAATCCGATGAAGATGATCGGAACGATGGATTGCATCAAGGGGGCGTTCGATGTGAGCAATAGACGCTCACCCTCTGCGTTGGGTGCGGCTGCCCAAGGGGTATCATCACCCATCAAGGTCAAAGCAAAGAGCGCTCCTGCCGCGACGGCTGTGAGGAGTGCTACTCGCAGACCACGCCGTTCTGCATCTGTCAGGGGCTCTTGAGTCGGCAGGTTGGCGGGGTCGCCATCCACGGCAGTCGATCGCAAACGCGGTTCAATGACAAGATCGGTGAGCGCCCAGCCAAGTAGCACGATGAAAATCGCTGAGGCCGTCGTGAAATAAAAATTGTTGAGCGGATTGATGACGATGCTGGGGTCGACCAAGTGCGCCGCCGTCTGAGTTAAGCCGGCTAGCAGCGGATCGAGGCTCGACGGAACCCCCATGGTTGCACTGAATCCGCCAGACACGCCTGCAAAAGCCGCCGCGATACCCGCCAGTGGGTGACGCCCTGCCGCATAGAAAATCACTGCGCCAAGCGGTATGACCAGGACATAACCGGCGTCGACTGCCACGTGACTCAAAATACCGACGGCAATCAGGGCGGGCGTCAAAAGTTGGCGCGGCGTGACCGCCATTGCAGCGCGCAGCGTGGCATTGATAAACCCCGAGTGTTCGGCGACGCCAAGCCCAAGCATCGCAACCAGAACAACACCGAGTGGCGGAAAGCTCGTGAAGGTGCTCACCATGGTTGCCATGAAGGCGGTCAAAGATTGGCCTGCGAGCAGATCACGAATTTCAATCGGTTGGCCGCTGCGAGGGTCGATTTCGACGAAACTGAAGCGCGCAAGCACATTGCTGACCACCCAGGCGGTCACCATCAGAATCAAAAATAGCACTGCCGGATCCGGCAAGCGATTTCCAGCGCGCTCGACGACATCCAGGCTACGCGCGAGCCAACTCCGTTCAGCCATCGCTGTAATGCTCCATAAAGTGTTATGTACCGTCAGTCTGTTTGCGGGCGTTTCTTCAGAAACTCCGGCACATCGACTGTCTTGATCGATCGTATCGGTTCCGGTTGTGGCTCACGCGACGGCCGCGGTTTGATTTCGGCAGCGGCTGGTCTCGACGCTTTCCAGCCAATTTCAACCAGCCAGCGTTGTTCCGTGGATGTACGAGACTTGATTGGCACGAAGCTGCAGGTGATTTGATGGCCCTTTTCGTCTCTGAGCAGCAGCGAGGAGCCGCGCCCGTTTTTCTGCTCGCTACGCGCGCGATCGATCTGTGAGTGATCAACCGTAAATTTGGCCAAGGTAGCCCAGAGGTCAAGGCCCGCGGCGTCACGTGATTCGGTGATACCGCCGAAACGCAGTTCGGGCAAGTCGAATACGGCGTAAGGGCCCAGCACTTCGCCCCACCCAGCCTGAGCGCTGACGGCGCGACCGGCATCATCGATGATCAGGGCCGTCCTATCTTCGCGTCTGGTAAAACTCGTCCAGATGGATTCGAGTATCGATTGCGAGTGCTCCGTGGGCTTGAGCAGGAATACCCACTGAGCGCCCGGCGTTTCGCTATCGACGCCACTGACGGAGATCTCGATTGCCAGCGCGCTTGCGCTGTCTGGAGTTTTCAGAAAGGCGTGGCGCGCCGAGGTGATGGCAACTGGCTGGGCATCGTGTAATCCGATCAGCCAATCCGACAGCCGAGGACTCGAGTCGGCGTCAAAGGCCGATCCAATCAGACGTCGCGCCTCGGCATTCAGGTAAATCACGCGTAGCGCAGGATCAGTGACCACGCAGGCCACTGGCACGGCATGCATGGCAGAGACGAGCTCGCTGTTTTTCTGTGCAAGGCGTTTTGCTTGCTCCTGAACCAGTTCTGCATCGCGCTGGACTTGATTACGCACCTCTTCGAGTCGTAGAGCGAAGTAGGAAATGGCTTTGACGATGCCGCACAGCGAGAGTGCGAGCACGATCGACAAAGCCAACGGATCGTTATCGGAGAGACGAGCTTCCTCGCCCATCCAAACCTGTGGGATACGCAGCGCTAGCACGGCAGCTTGGATGCCAAAAATCACGGCAAGATGGGACGCGAATCTCGATCGCGTTCTTTTGGCGAGATTCATCGCTTCGACGGTTGCCCACGTCGCCGCGGCGCCATTACCAAAAGCAAAGGCCGTCGCTTGTGCTGCGATCGAGGCGTTGCTGAACAGGTAGCCGAGCAGAGCCATGAACACCAAAGAAAGCACGGCCAGTGCCACCATATAGTCGCGTAGGGCGAGCCTTTCGTTGTAGAGCGCTTTGAGGCTGAGCCCAAACAGGGCGAACGAAAGTGCCATGGCTGTCGAGCCCAGCACGAACGCCCGTGCATCCATTGGTTGACCGGCGCCGAGTAGCGGAGTGATGCCGGCAATCACGAACGCGAACAACCAGATTCGAGCGGAACGGTCGGGATTCGACACCGATAGCCATCCGACGATGCCGATTGTCAGGAACGAGAGGCTCGAGAGGAGCAGTACACCGTTGGCGGGCGTTGTGAGCATATCGGACGGGGACGTTACCAGACCGTCCGGGCGGGGTCATCCGAGAGGGCTCGGAGCCGCTCCCCCTCCGATGTCGAAACATCGGAGGGGGGGTGTCGTTCGGCGATTACTTGTCGCCGAAGGAGTAGGTCGCCGTCAGACCAAACATCGCGCGGTCGCCTTGCGATGCGTTCGGGGAAAAGACGGAAGGACCTGCGACCATGGGCGGCTGGTTGATCGCCGTGGTGACGTACTTCTCGTCGAAAATATTGCGGCCCCAGAGCGCGACATCGAGCGGGCCGTGACGCAGACCCACGCGTGCGTTGAAGAGCGTGCGCGACGGGATCGTCGTCAAGCCGATAGTCAGGATGTTCGTTGCAGCCGTGTAGCTACCATCTGCACGAGCGTAGAACGACCAATCACCCGTGATCGGCGTGTCATATGCTGCGTAAATGCTCGCGAGTCTGTTGGGCGAGCGTGGCAGCGGCTTGCCCGAAACGTCAGGCAGGAGTCTGCCGCGGAACTCGAGGCTCGGACAGAAGCCGACCGCGGCCGCCGGGATCGCCGTGGATGAACCACCGCAATAGCGCAGCACACCCGCATCGACTGTGCCTTTGGCAAACTCGGTTGGCGTGTACGAATAAGTCATGCCTAACTGCCACTTCTCGGAAGCACGGTAGTTGAGCGAGAGCTCAACGCCTTTGGCCGTCGCGTCACCCACGTTCTGCACGAGGTTAGTGATGAGTGGGGCTGGCGGAGTCGCCGGGATCTGGATACCGGTGTAGTCGATGAAGAACAACACGACTTCAGAGCTCAAGCGACGCTCGAGCCACTGGGCTTTCCAACCGAGCTCGTAGGTCTTGTTCTCGGCGGGATCATAGGTCTGCAGTTGGACGGGAACCGCAGCATTGCCGGCAACCGCGTCGGTTTGACCATTAAAGTAACCGGAGATCACGCCCTTCGCCGCAGACGCGTAGAAGTGTTGATCTTCGCTCAGCGTGAAGTCGGCATGGGCGCGCCACGTCGTGTAGCTGAACTCACCCTTTTGCAAGGTATTTAGACCGATGACTTGGTTGTAGCGCTGACGGTCTTCCTTGTCGCGTCGCAGTTCCGCCCCGACGGTCCAGGCGTTGTTGATCTTGTATTCGACGAGACCGAAGAACGCAGTTTGCTTGTCTTCGCCGATGAAGCGCGACAAATCGACCATGTCGACGGTGGGGTTTTGCGATAGAGCGGCAACCGGATTCGAGGCGATGAAGAAGAAGTTGTCCGACTGCGGGCGCTCGCCCGGTGCGAGGCCTCGTGCGTCATACGAAAGACGGCCACGAGAGACGAACTCGTTTTTGCTGTAGAAGCCGCCGATGCCCCAATTGAGGCTTTCGCCGACCTTGCCTTCGAGACGAAGCTCTTCGGTCAGCGTCTCGGTCGAACCCTTTCCGGAGCCGGTGAAGACCGGCAGTGCCTGCTGTCGCAGTACCACGGTCGGCGCCGTTGACCTCACGATGTTGAAGATGTTGCCTTGGCCGTTATTAGCGCCCAAGGAGTTGTCCGACGCGTTGTCGTTTTCAGCGTCGTAAATTGAGGTTTGGCTGGTGAGCTTTACGCCACCGAAATCGTACTCGAGATCGAGTGCAGCCAAGGTCACTTCACGGGCGAAAGCGAGTGAATCCGGGTTCGCGGCAAGATCATTTTTGACCGGAACGTCACCGCAATAGGCTGACAACGGTCGACCCGCAGGGCCGCAATTGAGCGCCGGGACGATGTACATCGCGGTGGAATCACGAACGTCGTCTGTGTAGTACGCGAACGCGCGTGCGGTGAACTGGTCGTTCGGAGTGAACTCCAAAGAGCCGGAGAGGTTCTTGGTGTCGTAGCCACCGAGACCTGCGCTGGGTTCTGCCTTGTTGTCCCAGCTGCCGTCAAAAGAGTTGGTGCTGGCTGCGATACGGCCACGCAGCGTTTCGCCGAGCGGGCCTGAGAGCATGACGCGCATTTCACGACGTGCGTCGGTTCCCAGTGTTCCCGTGATCTTGGCTTTGAATTCGCGAGTCGGCGCCGCGGGCACAAAGTTGATCGCGCCATTAAAGGCATTGCGACCATAAAGCGCCGATTGCGGACCTTTGACGACTTCGATGCGATCGAGGTCCAGGATTTCGAGGTTCGAGGCGCTCGTATTCGATAGGTAAACACCGCCGTAAAAGATGGCGACGTTTCGATCGGGGCTGTTCAGGTTGGTTTGCGAGATACCGCGGATGACCGGAGTACCGAGCTGGTTCTGGATGGCATCGAAGTAGGTGAGGCCCGGTGTGAACAGCGCGACGTCATATAGGTCGCGTACGCCTTTAGCTTCGATGTCTTCGCTCGTCAGCACCGAAACCGCCACAGGCGTTTCGATCAGCGTTTCGGCTCGCTTACGTGCCGTGACGATGATTTCTTCGAGTCCGGCCATCGAGGCCGAGTCTTGGGCTACCGAAGTGCCCATTCCGCCGAGACACAGGGCGGTTGCCGCCAGTGTCGAGCAGGAGATTTTTCTAATACGCATATCGCCCGTTCCTCCAGTTTTTAGAATCACACTGTCTCTCGACCCCCGCGTAGAGATGACAGTGCCG
Organism: Pseudomonadota bacterium; assembly: GCA_039799645.1. Lineage (GTDB taxonomy): Bacteria > Pseudomonadota > Gammaproteobacteria > Steroidobacterales > Steroidobacteraceae > UBA964. Next base: position 16,807 of record JBDLSG010000029.1, read on the forward strand.
TGAAACTACCATCCGCCCGGCAGACCTCACTTGGCCGAGGATTGGCAAAGTGACCGGTTATTCCAATATTGGAATTCAAAAGGTGCTACATCTTCTCTTTGGACACGACTCGGGGGTAGGTTGATGCAGGGGTCATCGAGAACGGTGGGCAGGGTTCTGCAAGTGCTCGAGCAATTCAGTGTGTCGCCGCATCCGCTTACGAACGGGGAGATTGCCGCGCGTTTGCGTGTGCCCGCCTCGAGCATGCATCGGCTACTGCAAAAGTTGACTCAACTCGGCTTTCTCGACATCGACGCTGATTCGGCGAGCTACGCCATCAGCCCGACGCTCAGTGGGCTCGGTCGACGCCTTGCCGATATTGGCGGCTATCTACCGCCCTTGAGAACGACAATGTCGGCACTCCGTGCGCACACGGGTGGCACGGTCAGCATCTGGTTGCCGGCGGGGGTGCATATGCGCCTCTCGGCGATTTTGCTCGGTCGTGTGCCGGGCACCAGTACCAATACGCTCGGGGAATTAGTTGAGCCGTTTTCGACACCCGGGCTCGCGATGGCTACGACCTACTCGCGAGAGCAACTGAGTCACTTGACCCAAGCGGCGCGTCGGCGCGGTGTGCAGTTGGGACGACGATTTCGAACCATGCGCGATATCACGAGCGCGGTACAGCAGGTTTCAAAGCGCGGCTATGCGGTCGGTTTCAACCTCCGCTCGGATGGTTGGGGCATCATCGCCTGGCCCGTTCCTATGAGTGCTGATCAGCAGCGACATGGTGTGATCGCGGTCGGTATGCATGTCCCCGAGTTACGCAGTCGGGAGCAAGAGATTGCCGCTTTCGCCGAACGTTTATTGCAGCGTTATCGGAAGGAGCTGCGTGCCTATGCAGGCGATGAGTTTGACGGAGGGTATGGGTGAGGATCGATCGACGCCAAGGTGTTTTCTTGATGCTGGCTGGCGCCATCTCGAGTGGGTTGTCGCAAGCTCGGCAGTTATCGCGCGAGACGTTACACGCAGTCGATGGCCGCTCGATTCAGGTCGATATCTGGCGCCCGAGCGGAAAAGTAATCGGGCGTATTCACTTTTCTCACGGCGCGGCGTCCTCGCCTTGGAAGTACTCGAGGCTGCTCGAGCCCCTCTGTGATTTAGGTTACGAAATCTGGGCTCCGCTCCACGTTGACTCCACCGAGCATCCGTTAACGACTCAATTCAAAGGCATGGCCAGTTGGGCGGCGCGTTTGCAGGATATGCACGCACTGTCTTTGACGATAGATTCTCGTTATATCGCGATGGGTCATAGCTACGGCGCGCTGATTTCTTTGACGTTAGGTGGGGCGAGGCCGTCCGCGCCAATAGAATTAGCGGGACAGCTAAGAGATTTGCGTGTAAGTGCAGTCGTGGCTCTATCGCCGCCCGGACCCATTACGGGATTCGTCGACTCTGCTGCGTATTCATCGCTCGATGTGCCTGCGCTGATTCAGACCGGAGATCGTGATATTCCGCTAGGTCTGGCGGGCGCACGCTGGCAGGATCATCTGGTTGCCTATGATGCGGCGAGCGCGAATGGATCGCGATATGCGCTCGTGCTTGAGGGTGTTGACCATTATTTTGGTAGTGCGATTTGTCGGCCGGAACTGCCTGTGCCGCCACAGCTCTCCATGTTGTTGAGCACAGTGGAGATCATCGAGCTCTTTCTTGCAGCCCATGCCTCTGGCGATGGTTCAACTGCGTTAACCGCGCGATCTGAATTGGGGAAAAGGCTCGCCTCGGAAGGCGCCGTGAGACTCACTCGGAAATAACTTTAGTCTGGAGATCGTATGCGTTCGTTCTCGATGGTCTGTTGTTTGTTGCTGTTGATGGGTACATCGGCCTTCGCCGCAGAGGGTGAGCCATTGACCTTGGCCGAGTTACGCGCGAAATATGCCGATCCGGTCGGGAAGATCGCCGTGATCGGCGGTGTCGAGGTCTACTACAAGGACGAAGGTGCGGGACCCGCCATCTTGATGGTGCACGGCTCGCAAAGCACGTTGAAGACTTGGGACTTCATCGCGCCTCGACTTACGGATCGATATCGAGTGATTCGCTACGACGTTCCGGCGCAGGGGCTCTCCGGGACGGTGACGGATGAACACATGCGCCGACTACAGCCTGTCGATATCGCCGAGGGTTTGCTCGCACAGCTCGGGGTGGACAAGGTGACTTTCGTTGGGGTTTCCAGCGGAGGAACACTCGGCGTGTATTTGGCTGCAAAGCGACCCGAGATGGTCGAGCGCCTAGTCTTGTCAAACGCGCCCGCCGATACGGTGACGACCGGGCACCTACCGCCGTCAGAGGAGTTTCAAGAGCAGCAGCGCATCGCCAAAGAAACCGGGCTGCGAAATCGAAATTATTGGAGCGCATTTCTTGATTATTTTAGTGGCGATCCGACGAGGCTCTCGGCCGATATCCGTGAGCAGTATTACGACTTCAATCGGCGCGCCCTCGAGCCGCATCTGATCGGCCTTGTAGCGAAGGTCGCTGACCAGGAAAAAGCCAAAGCGGCGATGAAAGCCGTCAAGGCCCCAACCCTATTGATCTGGGGGGCCAAAGACTTGTTATTGCCGGTGCCTGCCGGGAAAGCGCTTGCCGGGTATCTCAGTGGAACGGATGTATCGATGATGGTGATGCCGGATGTGGGTCACTATCCGCCCCTCGAATCGCCCGAGCGGTTTGCAAAAATCTTAGAGGCCTATATGGAAGCGGCCACGCCCTGAGTTAGAGCGTGGCCGACTTCGGCGTCAATGTCGGCGCAGCGCTGGCCTTTTATTTGGGTTTCGCTGGCTTCTGGGTGCGCGCGTAGTTCTCGAGGCTCGAGTAACTCGGGTCAACCCATTTTTCGGGCGCCACCGTGTATTGCGGGAAACGTTCGCGAACGCGTTTCGCAACGGGGGCCGGTACTGAATCGACGCTCGGCACGGAGCTGAACGTGCCGGCGTAGACGATGTGCCCGGGCGCCGTACCCATTAGCATCCATGGCAACCAAGGCGTGATTCGGTTCCAGACACCCGTATGCGGCATATGGGTGAGCGCATCGTTCTCGATGTCCTCGCGTCGAATCGAGTAGCGGAAGAGTTCCGACACGCGATTCATGGGGCCAGCTGACTCACGTACCCAAATGGCCGGATCGAGCTTGTTGCGGTAGTAGAGATGGATGTCGCTCGTGAGCACAACCGTATCGTCGTTGAGCAAGGTCCAGTTACGAATAAGCGGACGGCGCGGCGGCTTGGCCGTGTTGAGGCCGCCATAGCTCGGCGGATCCGGAAAGTGGTCGGAGATGACGTAGTTGAAAGGGTCATTGGCAACATCGACCACCGCCACCTCTTCATTGGTGTAGGGGTTGAGCCAAGAATCCATCAACTCACCGGTATTTAAATCTCGATAGAAGATCAGTTCGCGGCAGAGGCGTTGGTAGTCGCCATTCTCTTGCTTCAGAACCCGGATCGACGAGAACACCTCGAAGCCGAACAGAGCGCGGACCGCTTCGTTATCGCGCACGCCCATGACGGTGCCGGTGACATAGCCATTCACATACTTGCCGGGCGCGGTGTCGCCCTCGATCTTGGCCGACGTTTCGCGATTCCAGATCGGATCGTTGAATCGAGCTTTCAGTTCATCGGTGGAGAGACGATAGCCACGCTTGGCCGGGTGAGCCGCCGAGGCGCTGCCGACGAGCGAGACGCCGGCCGCGATGCCTGCGGCACCGGCTCCCATGGTGGAGGTCATGAATTCGCGACGAGTCTTCTGGGTCACAGGCAGGCTCCGGGTGGTCAGTCGGGATAGACCGCTCGAAACTAGCAGGCGACTTGGCAAGGACCACCTAAGGATTGGTGCGCGAACCACGGGTTGGATATCGACTTAGCGTTCGATTGTTGCGCTCAAGCAACATCGATGCCCTCGCTGCAACAATTTCGTTGATTCTCGGTTCCAGTTGCGCATAATCCGGGGTTCGGTTTGTTCCAATCACTTGCGGAGGGGACTTCATGTCTCAGCAATTGCACGTTTCTTCGGCGGTTCGTCAGGCCATCCTGACGAGCGCCATTGGCGCCATGGCGATCACTGCCACTGCGCCCGTCCAAGCCCAAGAGGCCGATGCGGCTCTCGATGAGGTCGTCGTCACCGGTTCGCGTATCGCCAAGCGCGATGCTGTCGCCGAGAGCCCGATTCTGTCGGTCGATCAGGATGCGATCGTCGAGAGCGGTTACACGACGGTTGAACAGTACCTGAACACGCTGCCGCAGATCGTCCCGAGCTCGAGCTCGCAGTCGAATAACCCGAGCAACGGCGGCCGTGCGGTCATCGACCTGCGTGGCCTCGGTTCGGGTCGTAACCTCGTGCTCGTCGACGGTCGTCGCGCGATGGGTTCGACCAGCGCCGGCACGGTGGACATCAACACGATCCCGGCTGCTCTCATCGAGCGCGTCGAGATCATCACCGGTGGCGCGGCTGCGACCTACGGCCCGGACGCCGTGTCGGGTGTCGTCAACTTCATCATGAAGAAGGACTTTGATGGCCTCGCGATCAACTCGCAGTACCGCCTGACGGAAGAAGAGGATGGTCAGGAGTGGGGCTCGGACATCACGATGGGCGGCAAGTTCGCCGATGGTCGCGGCAGCGCGGTATTCAATGCCAGCTACTTCAGCCGTGATGCCATCTATAAGGGTGCGCGTGGTTTCGCCGCTCAGGCGAGCAGCTCGACCTCCATTTTCCCGGGCGGCTCTTGGAACCCTGGTACGGCGACGCCGTCACAGGCAGCGGTCGACGCGCTCTTCGGCCCCAACAAGTGCAACACCAACGGTGGCTCCTCAGGCTTTGGTTTCAACCCGGATGGCTCGCTGTTCTGCACTGGTGTTGGTGGAAACTCAACCCGCAACGTGGTTGGCTATACCGGTCCCGAGAGCGACATCGCGACATCGTTTTTCCCGGATTTCTTTTCGTACAACTTCGAGCCGGCGAACATTCTCGTGTTGCCGATGGAGCGCTGGAGCCTGTACTCCAACATCGAGCTTGAGATCAACGACAAGTTCAAGCCGTACGCGCGCCGCGCCGACGCCCGCCGGTGGCACGACGGGGTTCACTGTTCCGGTGACCAACCCGTTCATCCCGGCTTCCCTGAAGCCGCTCTTGGCATCGCGCGCTGCGCCGACTGCCCCGATTGCTTTCTCCAAGCGTTTCAATACGCTCGGCGGTCGCACGGGTTTCAACACCCACGACGTGTGGCAGCTGGTCTCGGGCGCGTCGGGCGATATCGCCGGCTCGTGGAACTACGACGTCTACGCAACCTACGGCCGCTCGGTCAACGCGGAAATTCAGGGCGGAAACGTTCGTCGCGATCGCACGCAGCAATTGCTGGATGCCGCCGATGGCGGTCGTTCGCTCTGTGCTGGCGGCTTGAACCTCTTCGGCAATGCTGAGATCAGCCAGGCTTGCCGCGATTACATCAGCCTCGAGGCTAAGAACCTGACGGTGATCGAGCAGGCTGTGGTCGAAGCAACGGCGACCGGTGATCTCTTCGAGATCTCGGCGGGCACCGTGCAGGCGGCCGTGGGCGCGAGCTACCGTGAACTCGACTTCGACTTCAAGCCCGATGGTGGCTTGCAGCCGGGTCTGGTCGCGGGCTTCAACCAGCAGCTCCCGGTGACGGGCTTCTTGAACTTCAAGGATCTCTTCGCTGGCTGGCGTCTGACCGAGAACAACCGCTCGGGTGATGACACCACTTGGAAGGCCACCTTGGATTGGGCAGTGAACGATTCACTACGCTTCCGTGGTGGCGTGCAACATGCCGTGCGTGCGCCCAGCATCGGTGAGTTGTTCTCACCGCAGCTGAACAACTTCCCGACCTTCACCAACCAAGATCCTTGCAACACGACGGGCGCCATTGCGGCGACGTATCGCAATGGTCCGAACGGTGCGCAGGTCCGCGCGCTTTGCACGGCTCAATCAGCTGTGGCTGGTACGGCTACCTACGTGCAGCCCTCGGGTCAGGCTACCGGTATCACCGGCGGCAACCCGAACCTCGCACCGGAGTTGGCTGACTCGTTCACCTTGGGCTTCGTTGCGAACAAATTCGAAGCGGACTGGTTGCAGCGCAGCTTCGTGACCCTCGACTACTGGTCGATCGAGCTCGAGGATGTGATCAGCGCGGTGGGCGCTTCGACGATCGTGCAGCGTTGCTTCAACCGCGACAATGCGAACCCGACGTACGATGTGAACAACGAGTGGTGCAAACTCTTCAAGCGCGACCCGAACCTCGGTGGCGTTATCGATCTGTTGCAGCTCTCGCGTAACCAGTCGTTCACCAACACGAGCGGCGTCGATCTGACGTTCGCTTGGGGTTCGGAGCTTGGCGGTACGGGCGGCACGCTCGACTTCAACGTCGTGACGACCTGGATCGAGAAGTACGAGAGCCAGACCACGAACGTCGATCCGGTCAACGACTTTGTCGGCACGATCGGTTCGGGTACCGGCAGCTCCACTCCTGAGTGGAAGATGTCGATCGGCACGACCTACACCCGCGGTCCGGTGCAGCTGCAGCTGACCTCCCGCTACATCGATTCGATGGTTCATGCGAACACCGTGACCGGTGGTTCGCCGACCTCGAACACCGGTGTGCCGGCCACGTGGTACTTTGACTTGACGGGTCGTTACGAGCTGGCCGGTGGTTTGACCCTCCGCGCCGGTATCAACAACCTGACCAACCAAGAGCCGCGCATCTATACGCCGAACGTGCAGGCCAACACCGATCCGTCGTTGTACGACGTGCTCGGTCGTCGCGCCTTCGTGAGCGTCGATCTGCGTCTCTGATCGTCAGAGCATTGAGCTGAGAAAGCGGCGCGAGGGCAACCTCGCGCCGTTTTTTTTGGTGGAGGCTTAACGACCCGGGACGGCGTCGAAGGCGATGGTGAGCCGCGAATCTCGACCGTGAAAGGGCACTGTGCCGTGCCAGATATAGGATGGAAACAGGACAAGCTCTCCCGCGACGGGCTCGATGACCTTTCGCGGCGCTAACGTCACGCCGTATTCATCGCTCGGTTGGCCAAATTGTAGGCAACCGGCCGTTGGATCACTCGCCGATTTCGTCGGTAGGGAAATATAGTAAGCCGAGCTGATCCAACCTTCTTGATGGAAGTGATTGACGTGCTTGCCGCCGTTTTTGAGTAGCACCGACCACGATCCTGCGAAACGAATCGCCTCGCTGCGTCTGGCAAGGAAAGGATGACGATCGTTTTTTGGCAGTGCATCGAGATAGGTGGCGAGTGCCGTGATGATCGCTGCACGGGTTTGATTGAGAACGTCGATATTTCTTCCGAGCAAGTTACCGGAAGTTTGTGTGCCATTTCTGAGGCTTTGTCGCAATGGTTCGCGATGTGACAAATGTATCGAGCGTAGATACTGCTCGAGCGCAGCGAGATGATCGTCGCGTAGCTTGATTCGCCAGATGAGCTGTTCGTAGTCGCAGAGCCAGTGTTCACGTGGGTCATCAAGCAGACGCCAGGCGATGCTTTGTGTCGCGAGCAGTGCTTGATCGAGCGGCGTTTTGAGCAGGGCATCATCTAGTACCGCGCTCGCTTTGGCGGGGTCTTGGTGAGCGATCAGAGCCTTCGCCAAGGCTTCAGCGAGTCGTGGCTGTTCGAGCCAGGCCTTGGGGGATCGAGCCAGTGCCTTTAGGGCCTCGTCAGGCAGTCTCAGTTTCAATAATGTTTGCGCGTGCAATGCTGCGAGTGCCGGCTCGTCGCTGCGGGATCGCAAGTGATCAAGCACACGCACAGTCTCGTCGAGTCGCCCTGACGAAAACAGGGCCGACGCAAAGGCAGTCTGTAAGGCGGAATTCTCGGGGAAGTCTTCGATCGCTTGTCGGAAGGGAGCCAGCGCTTCGTCGATGGCGCTTCCCTGCTCGAAGAGCATTTCATAGCGCATCGCATGAGCGGGAACGTATTCGGGTGACTGTGATAGCAGCTCGTCGACTTTGCCGATGGCCTGACTGATATCGCCGAGATCGAAATGCGCACTGGCCTCGGCATCGAGCAGCTCGACTGCGGCGAAGCCAGCACGACGTGCTTGTTCATAGCATTGCAGTGCTAAGGAGGGGTTGCCGCGCAAACGAGCGATGACGCCGAGCGCAGTCCATGTCTTGCCATTCTTAGGGTCGAGTTTGATCGCGCGCTCAAGCGCAGCGGAGGCTTGCTCTAGATCGCCCTGCATACGCAGGGCCACGCCAAGACCATGCCATAGCGCCGCCACGGTGTTGTTTTTTTTGATGGCGGCCGTAAACGCATCGATGGCTTCTACGGATTTGCCTTGCTCGAGTAAGGTCAGACCGAGATTCAGCAGTAGCTCCGGTGAGTCCGGATTCAACTCGAGGGCACGGAGATAGGTGTCTACCGAGCGTTGTCGATCGCCCATCTGCGAGAGCAGATTCGCCAAGTTACCGGCGATCGTCGCGTTGAGCGGATCTAGACGTTGAGCGCTTTGGAACGCCGTGATGGCCGCTGGAAAATTACCGAGTCGCTTTTGGCACAGGGCGAGCAAATGAGCCGCATC